>NZ_JAGXJJ010000003.1:0-237990 GCF_019091465.1 Microbacterium sp. GbtcB4 | reverse complement strand
AGGCCGGCACCCACGGGTGCCGGCCTCTCCTCGTCTCTGGGGACTCAGTCCTGGGGAGCGAGGTCCGAGTAGTACGGCAGGGTGCCGTCGAGGACCGGGATCTCGGTCGTCACACCGGCGGAGTCGCCGGACTGGAAGTGCATCGCGACGGTCGCGCCGGGCATGGTGTCGAGTCCCGTGATCTCCACGGGCTCCTCGTCGGCGCCGAAGCTGATCCTTCCGCCGGCGGGCACCGTGATCTTGAAGGGATCGCCGCCCTCCAGCGACACCGTCAGGGTGGCGCGGTCCTGCGACGGGTTGACCACGGCGCCGACGAAGTTGCCGACCGTGCCGTCCTCGTTCGCGATGATCAGGGCGTTACGCACGGCGATGGGGCCGTCCTGATCGGAGACGTTCACGCCGTCGGAGGCCGCGTACTCGATCTTCGTCGACTGCGGCGTGATGAACGTGCACCCGGTCGCGCCGAGCAGAACGAGGGCGCTGATGGCGGCAGACGCGACAAGGCGCGATTTCACGGGTCCTCCTGAGGTCCGACGGGATATCCCTCCCATTCTATGGGTAAGTCGGGAGCTCGCAGGGAACAGGGAGCGCGAACCTTAGCGCATATCCCCTGTGGTATCCTTGAGGTTGCCGAAAGGACATGTTTTTATGCTTTTTGAGGTTGGCGAGACCGTCGTCTATCCGCACCATGGCGCTGCGACCATCATCGAGGTCAAGGAGCGCATCATCAAGGGCGAGGCGAAGAAGTACCTGAAGCTCAACGTCACGCAGGGTGATCTCATCATCGAGGTTCCGGCCGAGAACGTCGACCTCGTCGGCGTTCGCGACGTGATCGGCAAGGAGGGCCTCGACCACGTGTTCGAGGTGCTGCGTGCGCCGTTCACCGAGGAGCCCACCAACTGGTCGCGCCGGTACAAGGCGAACCTGGAGAAGCTCGCGTCCGGCGATGTCATCAAGGTGAGCGAGGTCGTGCGCGACCTCTGGCGTCGCGACCAGGACCGCGGCCTGTCCGCGGGCGAGAAGCGGATGCTGGCCAAGGCCCGGCAGATCCTCATCTCGGAGCTGGCACTGGCCGAGAAGATCGACGAGGACAAGGCGGGCGCGCTGCTCGACGAGGTCCTCGCGTCCTGAGACGTCCTTCACGGAAGGCGGGTGCTTCGGCACCCGCCTTTCGTCGTTCCCGCGGGTAACGTGAAGCTGTGAGCATCCTCCCCGTCCCGCACATCGCGATCATCGTCGTCGCCGCCGGTTCCGGCACCCGTCTCGAGGCGGGGGCGCCCAAGGCCTTCGTCGGCATCGACGGACGGACCATCCTGCGGCACGCCCTCGACGGCGTGTTCGCTGCGGCTCCCATGCAGGTCATCGTCGTCGCCCCCGCGGGATACGAGGGCGACGCGCAGACCGAGCTGCTCGCGGCTGCCGGCGATCGTGCCGACCTGGCCCGCGTGGTCACCGGAGGGGCGACACGGCAGGAGTCCGTCGCGGCCGGACTCGCGGCGCTGTGGGGGGACGTGAGCACGGTGCTCGTGCACGACGCCGCGCGCGCGCTGACCCCGCCCGAGGTGATCGACGCCGTGGCGGCGGCCGTGATCGGCGACGCCGGTGCCGTACCGAGCCTGCCGGTCGTGGACACACTCAAGCGGATCGCGGACGGTCTCGTCGTGGGCACCGTGGATCGTGCGGAACTCGCGGCCGCGCAGACGCCGCAGGGTTTCCCGCGTGGCCCGCTGGAAGCGGCTTACGCGGAGGCGACGGCCCAGGGTGTCGAGTACACGGATGACGCGGCGCTCTTCGCCGCGGCGGGGCACGCGGTGCGGCTGGTGCCCGGCTCCGAGCGTTCGTTCAAGATCACCACCCCTGCCGATCTCGAGCGCGCCCGCCTCCTCGTCGCGCCCGCGCCCGTCTCGTCTCCCGTGCCTCGCGCGTCGGCTGTCGCCGGGCTCGGGCCGCGCGTGGGCATCGGCACGGACGTGCATGGGTTCGGCGGCGACGGGGCGCTGTGGCTGGCCGGGCTGGAATGGCCGGGGGAGCCCGCGCTCTCCGGGCATTCGGACGGGGACGCGGTCGCCCACGCGATCGTCGACGCCCTGCTCGGCGCCGCCGGGCTCGGTGACATCGGCGAGCACTTCGGTACAGCTCACCCGGAGTATGCGGGTGCGCACGCCGACGTCTTCCTCTCCCGCACCGCGGAGCTCCTGGCGGCGGCGGGGTTCATGATCGGCAACGTTTCCGTCCAGTTCCAGGGCAATCGTCCGCGGTTCAGCGGACGACGCGGGGAGGCCGAGGCGGTGCTGTCGGCGGCGCTCGGGGGTGCTCCGGTGGCCGTGACGGCCACGACGACCGACGGCCTCGGCTTCCCCGGACGGGGCGAGGGGATCGCGGTCACGGCCGTCGCGATCGTCATCCCGCGACCGGAGCAGGGTCTCTCAGCGCCCGCCGAGTAGGCTTGAGCGGTGACTCTCCGCCTCTACGACACCCGCGCACAGCTGCTGCGCGACTTCGTGCCTCTCGATCCCGAGAACATCACGATGTACGTGTGCGGACCCACCGTGCAGTCCGGCCCGCACATCGGCCACGTCCGGGCGGCCCTGAGCTTCGATCTCCTGCGCCGCTGGCTGACGCACCGCCACGGCCGAGTGACCTTCGTGCGCAACGTCACCGACATCGACGACAAGGTGCTCGCCAACGCCACGGACGCCGAGCCGTGGTGGGCGCTCGCCTACCGGATGGAGCAGGAGTTCGCCGCGGCCTACGCCGGCATCGGCATCCTGCCGCCCACGTACGAGCCGCGGGCGACGGCCTCCGTCCCGCAGATGCAGGAGCTCATCGCGCTGCTCATCGACCGGGGCCACGCGTATCCCGCTCCCGACGGGTCGGGCGACGTGTACTTCGATGTGCGCTCCTGGCCGTCCTACGGCGATCTCACCCATCAGTCGGTGGACGCGATGGAGGCCGCGCAGGACGCCGACCCGCGGGGCAAGCGCAACCCCCAGGACTTCGCCCTGTGGAAGGGCGCCAAGCCCGACGAGCCCGCCGATGCGACCTGGGCGTCGCCGTGGGGGCCGGGGCGTCCTGGCTGGCACATCGAGTGCTCGGCCATGGCGAAGCGGTACCTCGGTGCGGAGTTCGACATCCACGGCGGCGGCCTCGACCTGCGGTTCCCTCATCACGAGAACGAGCTCGCGCAGTCGACGGCCGCGGGTGACGGCTTCGCCCGCTACTGGGTGCACAACGGTCTCGTGACCGTCGACGGCCAGAAGATGTCGAAATCCCTCGGCAACTTCACCCTCGCGCGGGACGTTCTCGCGGAGCGGGACCCGCTGGTCGTGCGCTATGCCCTCGCCGCCGCGCACTACCGATCGAGCCTCGACCTCTCGGAATCGTCCTGGGCGGAGGCGGACGCGGCGCTCGGCCGTATCCGCTCCTTCCTTGATCGCGCAGTCCGCGCGGCCGGCGAGGAGATCGGTGCCGAGGACGCGCGGAGCATGCCCGACGCCTTCGTCGAGGCGATGGACGACGACCTCGGCGTGCCGCAGGCGCTGGCCGTCGTGCACGAGAGCGTGCGGGCCGGGAACTCGGCGCTGGACGCGGGCGACACCGACACGGCCCTGGACGCGGCGCGGGCGGTGCTCGCCATGACCGGGATCCTCGGTCTGAACCCGCGCACGGGATCCGGCGCCGCCGGGGATGCGCAGGCAGCGACGCTGGACGCGCTGGTGCAGGAGATGATCGCGCAGCGCGCCACCGCGCGCGCGGAGAAGGACTGGGCGGCGGCGGATCGCATCCGAGACGCGATCGCCGCCGCAGGAATCACGCTGGAGGACACTCCGGCCGGAACTCATTGGAGTATCGATGGCTAAGCCAGGGCGCCCCGGCGCGAGCAAGGGAAACAAGAAGGGCCCGACCAAGGGCACGGGCGGTCTCGGGCGCAAGGCGCTCGAAGGGCGTGGCCCCACGCCGAAGGCGGAGGACCGCGCGTGGCACCCCGCCGGCAAGCGCAAGGCTGCGGCTGAGCGCTACGCGGCTGCGGGCGGCAAGGGCAAGCCCGGAGGGCGTCCCGCCTCCGGGGGCAACCCGAACCGCAACGCCAGGTCGAAGGACAACACCAACGACACCGAGACGGTCACCGGCCGCAACTCGGTGCTCGAGGCGCTGCGGGCAAAGATCCCGGCGACCGCGATGTACATCGCGCAGCGCGTCGAGATGGACGACCGCGTCAAGGAGATGCTGTCGATCGCGACCCACCGCGACATCCCCGTGCTCGAGGTCACCCGCCAGGAGCTCGACCGCATGGCCGGCTTCGACGGCGTGCATCAGGGAGTCGCCCTCAAGGTGCCGCCGTACGAGTACGCCCACCCGCAGGACCTCCTGGAAGAGGTCATCGATCGCGGCGAGACGCCCCTGTTCGTCGCCCTCGACGGGATCACCGACCCTCGCAACCTCGGAGCGATCATCCGCTCGACGGCGGCGTTCGGCGGCCACGGCATCATCCTGCCGCAGCGTCGTTCCGCCGGTGTGAACTCCGCAGCGTGGAAGACCAGTGCGGGCGCGGCCGCCCGCATCCCGGTGGCGCTGGCGTCGAACCTCACCACGCAGCTCAAGGATTTCAAGAAGCAGGGCGTGTTCGTGCTCGGGCTCGACGGCGACGGCGACGTCTCGCTGCCCGCGCTGGAGCTGGCGGACCGTCCCGTCGTCATCGTCGTGGGCTCGGAGGGCAAGGGCCTGTCCCGCCTCGTGACCGAGACCTGCGACCAGATCGTCTCCATCCCCATCTCCGCGGCGACCGAATCGCTGAACGCCGGCATCGCGGCCTCGGTCGCGCTGTACCAGGTCGCGACCGTCCGCGCCGCGGACTGACCGAGAGGAACACGCATGGCCCGCATCATCGTCCTGGGAGGAACCGGCTACGCCGGACGCCACATCGTCGCGGAGGCGGTGAGCCGCGATCACGCGGTCGTCGCCATCTCGCGCTCGACCCCCGCGGATCCGGTCGCGGGTGCGGCGTACGTGCAGGGGTCCGCGCTCGACCCTGCGACGCTGACCGAGGCGTTCGCGGGTGCCGATGCCGTGGTCTCCGCGCTCTCGCCGCGTGGCGACATGGAGGACCGTGTCCTCGAGGCGCTGACGAACGTGGTCGCGCTGCTCGACGGCACCGAGACCCGGCTCGGGGTCGTGGGCGGCGCGGGCGGCAGCCTCGTCGCGCCCGGTGGCCCCCGACTGTTCGATCAGGGGTTCCCCGAGGAGTACAAGCACGAGGCGCAGGTCGGCATCGACTCTCTCGCGCTCCTGGAGCGCACGGCCGAGAGCCTGGACTGGTTCTTCGTGCACCCGGCCGAGGTCTTCGGGCCGTGGGCCGAGGGGGAGCGCACCGGACACTACCGGGACGGCGGTGACGTGCTCGTCCGCGACGAGGACGGGAAGTCGTACATCTCCGGGGCGGACTTCGCCGTCGCGATCGTCGACGAGATCGAGCAGGGCAACCACCACCGCGAGCGGTTCACCGTCGGCTACTGACACCGTCCGGCGCGGCGCCGACGGGCGGGCACGGTCTCAGACGAGGTCGCGCCAGTCCACCTCGTCGTCGTCGCCGAGCGCCAGCGTGCCGGTGACGACGGGGAGGCCCATCGTCTCGGTCGGCGGCCCCATGATGGTGGCCTCGTCGCGCCGGTGGCGGAGCACGTCGTTGATGTAGCTCGTCAGCACCTCCGCGAGGGCGACCGAGCGGCCCTGTGCCTGGGACAGGTACCAGCGGTGCTCCAGCACCTGGTGGAACACCTCGGCCGGCTCCAGCTTGGCGCGCAGGTCGTAGGGGATCGCGCGGACGACGGGCTCGAAGACGCGGGTGAGCCACTCGTGCGCGTACATCTCCTCGTCCGCCCACTGCTTGGTGGAGCGGGCACGGAACTCGTCGAGGTCGTTGAGGAGCCGCCGGGCCTGGTTCTCCTCGACGTCGAGACCGGTGAGGCGGATGAGCCGGCGCTGGTGGTGCCCGGCATCGACGACCTTGGGCTGGATCTCCACGACCGTGCCGTCGGCGGTCGTCGACATCGACATCTCGTCGATGTCGAAGCCGAGGGCGTTGAGCCGCTCGACGCGTTCCGTGATGCGCCACGTCTCGGCGGCGGAGAAGGACTCCTGCGCGGTGAGCTCGGCCCAGAGGGAGCGGTAGGACGACACGATGCCGTCCGCGATGGCAACGGCGTCGACCCCGTGCTCCAGGCGGCCGCCCGCGGCGAGGTCCATGATCTCGCCGGCGATGTTCGTGCGCGCGAGGTCCAGGTCGTAGGCGCGCTGACCGTCGGTGAGGCCCTCTTCGTGCAGCTCGCCGGTCTCCGCGTCCACGAGGTACGCCGCGAAGGCTCCGGCATCCCGGCGGAACAGCGTGTTCGAGAGGGAGACGTCGCCCCAGTAGAAGCCGACGTTGTGCAGGCGCACGAGCAGGAGCGCCAGCGCGTCGACGAGGCGCGTGGCCGTGTCCGGACGGAGCACCCGGGTGAAGAGCGCCCGGTACGGCATCGAGAAGCGCAGATGCGAGGTGACCAGCGCGGCGGGGAGCGGCGCCCCCGCCGCGTCGGTGCGCCCCGCGATGACCGCGACGCGTTCCACGCACGGCACGTCGAGTCGCGACAGGTTTCCGAGCATCTCGTACTCCCGGCGTGCCATCTCCGTCGTCGTCTCCTTGACCGCCACCACCCGCCCGGAGAGGTCCGCGAAGCGCACGAGGTGGCGGGAGAGGCCCTTGGGCAGCGAGACGATGTGCTCGGACGGCCACTTCTCCAGAGGCGTCGACCAGGGCAGAGCGAGCAGACCGGGGTCGACCGTCTTGGCGGTGATCCGGAGGGATTCCTGCATGGGGGCTCCTGAGGGTGCCGGGGAAACGACGCGGCGCGGGCGACCGAAGTCAGCCCGCGCCGCGGTGGAGTGTCCGATCAGGCCGAGACGACCGGCTTGTCGTTCAGGCGGTCGCCCGACTCGAGGTCGAACGCGTGCACGTGACCCGGGTTCGCGGCGAGGGTGACGGTCTCGCCGGCGTTCGGGTGGTTGCGGCCGTCGACGCGGGCGACGAGGTCGGTGCGCTTGCCGTTGATCTCCGTGTGGCCGTAGAGGTAGCCGTCGGCGCCGAGCTCCTCGACGAGGTCGACGACGACCGACAGGCCCTGGCCGTCGGCCGGGCCGACGGTGATGTCCTCGGGGCGGACGCCGACCGTGACCTGCGAGCCGTTGGCGCGGCCCACGGTGTCGCGGTCGAGCGGGACGATCTCGGTGCCGAAGCGCACGCCGCCGTCGGCCAGGTCGGCCGAGAACAGGTTCATCGCGGGGGAGCCGATGAAGCCGGCGACGAAGACGTTCTCCGGCTTCTCGTACAGGTCGCGCGGCGAGCCGACCTGCTGGAGCAGGCCGTCCTTCAGCACGGCGATGCGGTCACCCATGGTGAGTGCCTCGGTCTGGTCGTGCGTGACGTAGACCGTGGTGACGCCGAGACGACGCTGCAGCGACGCGATCTGCGTACGGGTCTGGACACGGAGCTTCGCGTCGAGGTTCGACAGCGGCTCGTCCATGAGGAAGACCTGGGGCTGACGGACGATCGCGCGGCCCATGGCGACACGCTGACGCTGACCACCGGAGAGGGCCTTCGGCTTGCGGGTGAGGTACTGCTCCAGGTCGAGGAGCTTCGCGGCCTCGAGCACGCGCGCGGCGCGCTCCTCCTTGCCGACGCCGGCGATCTTGAGCGCGAAGCCCATGTTCTCGGCGACGGTCATGTGCGGGTACAGCGCGTAGTTCTGGAACACCATCGCGATGTCGCGGTCCTTCGGCGGCACGTCGGTGACGTCGCGGTCACCGATGAGGATGCGGCCGGAGTTGACCTCTTCGAGGCCGGCGAGCATGCGGAGGGAGGTGGACTTACCGCAACCGGAGGGACCGACCAGGACGAGGAACTCGCCGTCTCCCACCTCGAGGTTGAGCTTGTCGACAGCCGGACGGGTGCCGCCGGGGTACAGGCGGGTGGCCTCGTCGAAAGTCACAGATGCCATCGTGTTTCTCCTTCACCGGCAGGTACGTGCCGGACGATCCGTAGTGAATGAAGCGGCGGAGCGACCCGCCGTGACCCTTCATCGGGTCGGGATCAGTATGGCACGAACGCCCGCACCTGGGTATTTCTCAGCCTCACTGGTTAGCATCGAACCCGGCCGTGCGCAGCGGCGATCACCGCCCGACGGTGGTCGGGGCCAACCCGGACCCCCTGAGACTCAAGAGGAACGATGTCGAGCGACGAAACGCCGAACGTCCCCGCCCCTCGCAATTCGCGCGAGGCCGTGCGGGAGAAGGCACAGAAGGTGCACGCCCAGCAGTCGCGGGCGCGTCTCATGCGACGGATCATCATCGGTGCGGTCGCGATCATCGCGGTCGGTGCGATCGGGACCGCCGTGACGCTCGCCGTGACCTCGCAGACGTCCAAGCCGCAGCTCAGCCCGAGCGGCATGGAGGCGGATGGCGTCGTGGTGACGGACATCGCCTCCGCCGCGATCGCCGGTACCCCTTCCGCCACGCCGGACCCCGAGCCCAGCGAGGCCGGCGCCAGCGAGACGCCGTCGCCCGAGCCGTCCGCGGCGGGTGCTGTCGAGGTGCACATCTACGTCGACTACCTCTCGCCCGACGCGGGCAAGTTCGAGCGCGCCAACGCCCGGCTGCTCGCGCAGTGGATCGAGGACGGCGCCGCGACCGTCAGCTACCACCCGGTCGCTCTGCTCACCGCCAGCTCCAACGGCACCAAGTACTCGCTGCGTTCCGCCGCCGCGGCCGCCTGTGTGGCGACGCACTCGCCGGACCAGTTCTACGCGTTCAACCACGACCTGCTCGATGACCAGCCCGATGTGGGCAGCGACGGGATGTCGGACGAAGAGCTCGCCAACCTCGCGGGCGCTGTCGGCGTGGACAACGGCAAGACCGTGCGCTCCTGCATCCAGGACGGCGACTACGTCAGCTGGGCGAAGGAGGCGACGACCCGCGCGCTCGAGGGGCCGCTCCCCGGCTCCGACGACCTCGTGCTCACGGCCGCACCGATGATCGTCGTGAACGGCGAGGCCTACGTCGGCGCGCTGGACGACCCGCAGGAGCTGTCGACGTTCGTCATGTCGGTCGCCAGCGAGGCCTACTACGAGTCGGCGACTCCGACGCCGAGCCCCACGGCCACGTCGGCGCCGGCGAAGTAGTCCGCCGCGCGTCCCGGCCATCGCTAAGCTGTGATGGCATCCGCCGACTTGGCGCAATTGGTAGCGCGCTCGTTATCTCTACCATGCCCGTCAGATCCCCGTGGTTCCGCGGAGCTGCTGTCGAGTACATGTAATCGACAGCTAGGATAGGAACAAGATAATCGAAAATGCCGCCTTGGCGCAGTGGTAGCGCAGCGCTCTTGTAAAGCGAAGGTCGTCGGTTCGAATCCGACAGGCGGCTCCAATGTTGCTCGCGTGCACACAGATGAATGTTCAGTCGGTGTGCACGGGGACCGATCTATCGTTGCTCGATGGGTTCGACGGCCGTGCTGGCGCCTCTATGTCGGGCGCCGAGTTGGGTTAGCTGAGGCACTCAGCTCTGTCGTGGCGAGACCCTCGAGTTCAGTCGCCCAGTCCCATGCGGCGCTTCGGTTGGCCTGGTAGTAGCGGAACCGAGATGGCTCGGCCGGGAGCAAGGTTAGTAGCCCTGAAGAGATGAGGGCGTGAAACGGTCGCTGCAGACTGCTCGTAGGCAGCCCCAGAGTCGAGGCGAGCTCGGACAGGGTGACGATCTGATCCTCTGCGTCGCGGATCGCCAACATCAGCTCGAGTCGATGATCCTGGCCGAAGACAGTCCGGGATAGCCGTCGGAGGGCGAGTCGGTCGGCGGTCGTCATGCGTGTGATTATATGCGAATCGCGATTCGCGATACGCATTACGCAGAGCACGTAATGTACCGTGAGCTCATGAAGCGAACCGGGATTGAGTGGACCGAGGTCACCTGGAACCCAACGACGGGATGTGACCGAATCTCACCCGGATGCGACAACTGCTACGCGCTTGCGATGGCGAAGCGACTGAAAGCGATGGGGGCCGAGAAATACCAGAACGACGGTGATGCCCGAACATCAGGTCCGGGGTTCGCGGTGACCCTTCATCCATCGGCGCTTGAGCAGCCGTACTCGTGGAAGGGGCGTCGGGTGGTGTTCGTGAACTCCATGAGCGACCTCTTCCACGCGAAGGTGCCCCTGGACTTCGTCAAGCAGGTGTTCGAGGTCATCGCGAACACGCCGCAGCACACTTATCAGATCCTCACCAAGCGGTCAGCCCGCCTCCCAAAGGTCATGATGCAGCTTCCCTGGCCGGAGAATCTCTGGATGGGCGTCAGTGTCGAATCGGAGGAGCAGCTTTTCCGTGTCGACCACCTGCGCCAGGTGCCGGCAGCCGTCCGGTTCCTCTCATGTGAACCTCTACTTGGCCCGCTTACCGGGCTTGATCTGGAGGGAATCGACTGGGTGATCACTGGCGGGGAATCGGGGCCGCGAGCACGCCCCCTGGATCCTGCTTGGGTAAGAGACATTCGTGATCTGTGCACCCGAGCAGGGGTGCCGTTCTTCCACAAGCAGTGGGGCGGGCGCACTCCCAAGGCGGCGGGGCGCGAACTTGACGGCCTCTACTGGGATGAGATGCCATCGGCCAAGCGGCGATCTCTCACAGCTTGACCTCAGGCGCGGTGGATCAGGACATTCTGGAGTTTTCCAGTTGGAGCGGGGAGTACGTATCCCTCGGCGGCCAGTTCTTTCCACGCAGTGCGCAAGTGGGTTTCGCGGCCGATGCCTAATGCGGGGCCGAAGATTGCCTGCAGATCACTTCGCGTCGACAGGGGCGAGTTCGGGCCCAGGTTCTTCCGCACCGACGCTTTGATGTCATTTATGGCGTCTCGGTCGATCTGCCGTTCGTCGGCCTGCTGAATGCCCTGGAGCTCCGAGACGTTCGAGAACAAGCCCGGAGTCTCCGTTTCGGTGCGCTCGAGTTCCGCGAGCTCGACATCGGCGAGAAATCCCCGCCATTCCTTCAGAGCGAGGCTCACAACCTCATTGAAGTGCCACAGAGCAAGTGTGCGAGGGCAGAAGAGGGTCAGCCAGAAGAGCTCCTTGTCGGAGGGCTTGCGGCGAATCGGGACTGCGTAGGCTGCACAGCCCGCCGCGTCCGCGATCTTCCTCACGTACGCCGCGGCCACCGCGGTGGCGGCGGCATGTGCTCGGTCTGCTTCCGGCGTCGACAAGATTTCGTCGCTGGTATAGATGTCGCGCCACCAGTCGCCGCCCATCCACTCATCCAACCCCGCAAGTGTCGCTTCTCGGCCGGTCGCGCCCTGGGCCTCCCAGATGCGCGCCCCAATCCTTCGGATTGCCTGGATCGAGAGGTTCAGAAGCAGTTCCGTGGGACGCGCGTCATCACGACCGAGGATCGTCTTCACCGTGACGACGACATCGGGTCCTCGCCCGAACGGATCGATGAATACCAGCGCCGGCATCCCTGCACAACTCTGCATCACAGTAGCGAGGTGCTCGCGCGCGTCACCCTGAAGCGCTCTTCCGCTCCCTGCGGCGTGACTTGCGACGAACGACTCCAAGGCCGTGAAGGACTCAGCATCCTTCTCGATGAATGTGCAACTCAAAGTGATCCCAACGGAGGCCTGGTCGCTGGCGATCCGAAGAGCAATCGCTGGTGAACCTTCAGAAGTCACACCAGTTCGAGGATTCACGTACTCGCCTTCGCCCGCGTACCCGTCGATGTAGGCGACGCGTTTGCCGGATGAAGTGGAAGACGTGGCTCCCGAGAACTTGGCCAGATAGCGTCGGAGCACCCCGTGCTTTAGAACAGCAGCGGCTTTCTTGTCGTCTTCGAAGAACTTCTCGTTTGCGGTCACAGTTCCGTCTCGTCGGACTAGGGGAGAAGAGGAGTCTTCGCACTCTAGCGTCAGATCGTTTCATCTTGCGGACGTGCAGGGCGGAGTCCGGCAACGGAAGCGGCGCCTTGACGACCTCTCACGGAGCCGTCGATTGCGAGTTAGTGGCCTAGACGAGGGAGGTTCTATGACTTGTGAGAGGGAGCCGGTCACCCTCAGGTGACCGGCTCCCGTCGAGACAGGCTTGCGCCTAGTCGTCCGACTCTTTTTGCGACGAGACCACGCTTCGCCGTCGTGTGATGAGGATCACGGCGACGGCGATTCCGCCGAGGGCGAGAACGACCGACGAGATGATGAGGCCGACCTGCCACTCTTCCGGGCCCTCAGGGCTGTTGGTCTCCGATGGCGTCGCGGTCGGAGCGGGCAAGGTTTCCTCGGGTTCCTCCGACGCGACGGGTGCTGGAGTCGGGGTGGGGGTTACGACGGGCGCTCCTTCGAGGACGGTGAACGGGATGGCTTCGCTGATGGGGTGACCGTCGGCCGAGACCACCTTCCAGATCACTTCGTACGAACCGGCGGGCATTCCCGCGGCGACATTGGCGGTGACGTTCGGTCCGTCGATGGTGAGAGCCCCTTCGATCCAGTTGTTGCCGGCGGAGTCGTTGAGTACGACTTCTGCTCCGTCGGTAAAGATCGAGGCGCTGAACTGCAGAGTGACCTGCTCGGGCGGCAGGGCGAGTTGTTCGCCGGATGCGGGGCTGCTGGCGACGAGGTTGTCGTGTGCGGCCGCCGGGTTGGCGGTGGTTCCTACGCTGAGGAGGACCAGGGCTGCGGCGGCTGCGGAGATCACAGAGAGCCGTCGAGTTCTTGCGGGCATGCTGCTTGCCTTTCAGTGCGTCAGATGACGCGGATGTCGCGTGGCTGCGTTCAGCAGCGCGCGTGATGTCAGAAGTGGTTTTCTTGTGAGAGCTACGCCGTGCGGTGGCCCGCGTCTTCGCACTGGCGTGAGCTGTTGCCGGCGTTCGAGGAGTTCACGCCGGATGCCGATGCGGGTGAGAGCGAATCGGACTTTGAGGGATGGGAAATACGGGAGATGCGCACGCCACCAGGAGTGAATTCGCTTGCTGATGCGTAGGAGACAGCGGAGCAAGGAGTCGCCCGTTGAGAGCGCCAGGATGGTAAGCGACGCGGCGACGGCATGACCGGCCCACATGGTCAGGTCAACTGGTTCCACCGGTGTGGCGTTGGCGGTCGACGAGGTCACGATGTTCTGAATGGGTGTCGTGCCGTGATGGCTGAGCTGCAGCGGTGCTGTCGCGGAGTCCGAGTTGCCCGCGCCGAGAATGAACAGCGTGTGAAAGAGGAACTGGCTCATCGCGACGGAGACGACGAGTCTGGGCACGGAAGGCTTCGCGCTGGCGACGAAGATGCAGAAGAGGGTCGCGAACAGGAAAGGGATGACGATCCCGAGCCACCCCGGAACCCGTCCGCCGCTGCTCACATGGAAGATGAGTGCCGTGAGCGTCGCCGTGCTGGCAGCGGCGACTCCACGGGTGAGTCGGATCAGGCGCTGCTGGGCGTTGTCGGGAGCGTTCACGGAGTGGGTGGGGCGTGCGGGAAGCGTGCTTCGAAGGCATCCCCGTGGGCGGGGAGGCTTTCGGCTCTGCTGAGCGTAGTGATGGTGTCTCTGAGCGAAGCTAGAGCGGCGGTCGGGTACGTGATGTGTTGCACGTTCCGTAGGAATGAGAACACGGACAGGCCGGATGAGAACGTTGCGGTTCCTCCGGTGGGGAGGACGTGGTTGGAGCCGGCGGCGTAGTCGCCCAGACTCACGGGAGTGGACGCGCCGATGAAGATCGCGCCTGCGCCCGTGATCCGGCCAGCGACCGCGGCCGCGTCTTCGGTATGTACCTCGAGGTGTTCCGGGGCGTAGGCGGAGACGACCTCAACGCCGTGAGTGATGTCGTCGACGAGAACGAGCGCGGACTGTGCACCGCCCAGTGCCGCGCGGACTCGCTCGCGGTTGGCGGTGTGAGGCGTTCGGCGGTCGAGCTCGGCGCCGACCGCTGCGATGAGAGAGCCGGACGGGGTCACCAGGATCGCTGCGGCGTTCTCGTCGTGCTCGGCCTGGCAGATCATGTCCATAGCGATGAGGAAGGGATCGGCGGAGCCATCGGCGAGGATCATCACCTCGGTCGCCCCGGCTTCGGCATCCACTCCAACGGTACCGCGGACGAGACGTTTCGCTGCTGCGACGTAGACATTGCCTGGACCGGTGATCACGTCGACGGCCGGCACCGTGCGCTCTGCGTCGTGCTCAGCGATTCCGAAGGCGAGAGCGGCGATGGCCTGTGCCCCGCCGATGGCGTAGATCTCGTCGATGCCGAGCAGGTCGGCAGCGGCGAGGATGCTGGGGTGCGGTGAGCCATCGAAGGCGCGCTGCGGAGGGCTCACGAGAGCAATGGAGCCGACTCCCGCTGCCTGTGCGGGGACGACGTTCATCACGACGGAGGGCGGGTACACGGCCTTGCCACCCGGCACGTATACCCCCGCGCGCTGCACGGGTTCCCAGATGAGGGAGACGGTCGCCCCTCCCGGGTAGTCGACAGAGACCGGCGTCGGGATCTGCGCGTTCGCGAATGCTCGAGCTCGGTCGATGGCGTGTTCGAGAGCGCGACGCATCTGCGGGGTGAGTGCCGCGGAGGCATCACGGATCGTGCTTTCAGGCACGCGGAGCGCGGTGAGGTCGATGCCGTCGAATTCACGGGTGAGGTCCGCGACGGCGGCGAAGCCGTCCGTGCGCACTCGGGCGATGGTCTCGGAGACGCGGCTTTCGAGGTCCTCTGCTTCTGCCGCGCGGGCACGGGGTAGTTCCGCTCGGACGGCGCTGCGGTCCTTTTGCGCACCACGAGCATCGACGATGCGGATGCTGGTGCTCGTCATATGCGTCATCGGGGCTCCCCGGCTATCGGGATGCCCTTGCGTCGTGGCCCTGGTTCGGGTTCCGCCGCACTCGTGCGTCGCCACGCGATGACCGCGGCGAGGGCCGCGAGAGCGCCGATAGCGGCGAGCGTCGCGGCAGCGGCCCACAGGCCCCAGGTGGCGCCGACGATTCCGGCAATCGGGTACGTGATCATGAAGCACGCGTGGGACAGGGAGAATTGCGCGGCGAAGACCGCCGGCCGGTTCGATTCGTCGGATGCGCGGCGGAGCAGCCGCGCCGACGGGGTGAGGACGAGCGAGGTCGCCGCGCCTAGGACGAGCCAGTTCACTAGGAGCAACGGCCATGTCATGGGGCCAGCAGGTGTCGCTGTCAGCGCGACAGCGGCGACAAGCCCGACCGGTAGCGTAACGGCTCCGGAGAGCATGACCGGTCGCTCGGGGAGCTTGTCGAGAACGCGAGGTAGGAGCAGGGCGATGACCATTGACCCGGCACCGTAGGCGGCGAGGAGAAGGGCGACGTCGCTCTGAGGCCGACCGAGGTCACCCTGGACGAGGACGACGGTGTTGACGATGACCATCGCTGTCGAGGTTCCGACGACCAGGTTCATGGCGAGAAGGCTGCGGAGTTCTGTCGTTCTCAGGAACACTCGAGCGCCACGGGTGAGACGGTCGAAGAAAGGCGCAGGTTCGAACGGCCTCATGGCCGGGAACCTCGTGGCGATGACGAGGAGAGCAGAGCCGATGAATCCGACGACGGTGCCGATGAAGAGGTTGTGGTAGCTGATGACGGTGAGGAGGGCGGCGGCGAGCACGGGGCTCACCAGCGATTCGAGGTCGTAGGCGAGGCGAGACAGTGACAGGGCTCGCGTGTACTCGCGTTCGTCGGGAAGGATTTCGGGAATGACCGCTTGGAACGTCGGGGTGAAGGTCGCCGAGGCCGACTGCAGCAGGAAGATGAGAACGTAGATCTGCCATGCCTCCGTGACGAACGGGAGGGACATGGCGACCAGCGCGCGCATCACGTCGGCGGCGATGAGCAGCACCTTCCGGGGGACGCGGGCGGTGATGGCAATCATCAGTGGCGACACGGCGACGTAGGCGACCATTTTGATGGTCAGCGCGGTTCCCACCACGATTCCGGCGTCCCCGCCCGCGATGTCGAAGGCCAGCAGACCCAAGGCGACGGTCAGCAGACCCGTGCCGACGAGCGCGATGACCTGGGCGCTGAACAGCTTGGCGTAGGACGCGTTTCGGAGGACGGAGATCATCGGATGCTCGTTGCAATGTCTGACGGGGTGACCCCGTGGCGGTGGTGGGAAGGGGTTTCGGCGACGCTGTGTTCGGCTTGGAAGATCGCATCGACGGCAAGACGACGTGCATGCTCGTTCGCCAGTCGGTAGAACACGCGTGTGCCGTCTTGGCGTGCAGCGACCATTCTCGACAGGCGGAGACGGGCGAGATGCTGCGACACCGACGCTGGGGTCTTGTCGACGATGTCCGCGAGATGGTTCACCGACAGCTCTCCGTCTCGCAACGCGAGGATGATCTGCAACCGTGTCGGGTCGGACAACAACGCGAACATCTCGGCCGCGACCTGTACGAGGCGACTGTCCGGAGTGAACGTACATCCAGTATCTGCATGCATACGCAGATTATTACACAGTTCTGTTAGTGACGTCATCGTTCGACCGAGCTGAGCGCATCCGGGGAGGCGACGGCGGGCCTCGACAGCCGGGGAAGTACTCGCTCCAGGGGGCCGCGACCGAAGAGGGCGGCCCAGAGCGTGCAGACGACAATCGTTCCGATGGCAAACGGCCAGAACGGTTGGAGGGCGCGGAACCCGGACAGATCACCCGGGTTGTCGAGTGTCAGACCAGCGATGACCGCCCACACGAGCAATTGCAGGACGTACGCCGTCAGCGGCATGGTCCCCACGGCACGAACGGGGAGCATCACCACGGATACGGGTGTGCGGCTGAGCAGCATGCATGCCGCGAAGATGAAGAGAGCGAAGCCGCCAGAGCCCATGACCTCGAGGAGACCGCTGGAGTGCGCCTCGGCCGTGAGAAGATCCGCCAGGAATCCTGGAGGGAGAGAGGTGAGGGCGTCCAGTGTGTAACCGAGGGTCGCGAGCACCGCGCCGACGAGAAGCACAGCGACTTGGGTGCGGAGAGTGGTCAAGGCGTAGCGGGCGAGAGCGAGCCCGGCGAGGATGAACGTGCTCCACACCAGGAAGGGGTAGTGCCATCCGAGTAGCCAGCTCGTGAGGAAACCCGCATCTGTGGTCCACCAGGGTGACCCGTCTAAGAGGGTCTGCACGACCGGCATGAGGAGCGCCGCGAGGACGGCGAGAACTATCAGTTGTGTCCGGGTGGCGGCGATAGCGGGTACGGCGATGAGGAACAGGATGCCGTAGGCGGGGAGGATTACGTACACGGGTACACCGAGGGTGCTGACGACGACACCGAGAAGCCAGATCGCGACCGCTCGAAGCACGAGGCGGCGTTGCAGAGAGTGCAGCTCCGCTCCTCGCACAGCTGCGGGCCCTCCGGCGGCAAGCCCGAGGGAGACTCCGGCGAGGGTGGCGAAGAGGATTGAGGAGCGGCCCTGCGTCACTGCTGTCCAGGAAGCCGGGTCGGTCCAGGTGAATGCGGGGATGACGAGTAGGTGAGCGGCGAGCATTCCTAGCACTGCCAGCCCTCGGGCGAGGTCGAGCCCCTGATTTCGGTGCGGGCTGTCGAGATGTCTCCAATTGGTCTGGACGCGGTCGACGAAGGTCTGACCGGGTCGACCAGTCATGGTTGGTCGGTGGTGTAGCTCACCCCAGCGGCTCGACGCGGATCGGGATGCCCCACAACTGTGCGCGTGTCCCAGTCGATCTCGAGCGCCTGTACGGATCCGAACACGGCGGCGTTGTCGGACACTTCGACTCGGTAGCCGAGAGCGCGGAGTGCATCGACGGGCGCACCATTCTCGACGCGGAGAGTGTCATTAGGGAGGAGCTGGAAGCGTGGGGTGAGGACGGCGTCCTGGACCGAGTAGTCGTGCAGTGCCCACAGTGCGATGACCGTGGCCAGCGAGCTCGGGATCTGCCGTCCACCGGGTAGCCCCACCACGAGAACTGGTCGGTCGTTTTTGTCGAGGACAAGAGACGGGGCGCTCCAGCTCACCGACCGTGCGCCCGGGCGCACGACGTTCAAGCCAGCGGAGCCGATGTCGTTGAATCGTTCGAGGGAGTCGTTGAGGAAGAACCCGGCGACGTACTGTCCGGAGCCCCAGAAGTTGGTGACCGTGTTCGTCATCGACACAGTCAGGCCGTCTTCGTCGACGACGGAGATGTGCGTGGTGTTGCCGTCGACCTCGGGGCTGTCGGCGCTGGCCGCCGCTCCGCCTGAGGCTGCCAGCGCGGCGTTGAGTTCCGGGTCCGTCAACGTGTCGGTGGGGACTTCGACGAATGACGGATCGCCGAAGAGGGTCTGGATCGAGTTGTTCGCGATCCGCCATGCCTTCGTCTGCGCATCGATGAACTCGGCCGAGTTCGGGGCCGTCTCAGCGATGCCCAGGGCTTCCTCGATCTGCAGCTGTTGGATCACTGCTGCCCCCGGCAAGGCGGGTGAGGCTGACACGACGAGGTAGTCACCGAACGTGCCGGACGGCGGCGTAGACCACTGCACTTCGTACGCGGCCAGGGAGGGTGCGTCGATCCCGGGAATGCTACTGAGTGCCGGAACGAGCGACCCGGTGTAGTACGCGGCCGCTCCCTCCGACGCGAGCGTCTGCAGGGTGGCCGCGAGATCCGGCTGAACGAGTGCGGTTCCAGCGGGCACTCGAGCGCCGTCGGCTCCGTAGAACGCCGGGGTCGCGCCTGGCCCAGTGGGAAGGTAGCGAAGCTGTCCCGCGAGGTACTCCGACACCGGTGCTCCATCCCTGGCAAGCGTCAGCGCGCTCTGCACGAGGTCGCCCCAAGGAAGGGAGCCGTACCGCTCATGCAGGGCCGCCATGCCCGCTACGAAACCCGGGATGCCCGCACCGCCGCTCGGGACGACGCCAGCGAGATTCACCTCATCGCGGTAGTCGACGTAGGAGATGCCATCGGAATCGGCGATGATGGCGGATCCGCCGCCGCCGAGGCTGGAGGCGTCTGGCTGCAGCACCGTGTCAGCGAACGCTGCGGCGATGGCCGCGTCTACCGCGTTCCCGCCAGCATCGAGAACTGCGGTTCCGGCGGCGGCAGCGAGCGGATGGCCCGCGGCGACCGCTCCGCCACCCAGCGCGGGCTCGACAGGAGTGGGCAGGGGAGACGGAGCGGTCGTCTTGGATTCCAAGGGCTGCTCCGCTGGGGCGCACGCGGTCAGGATGAGCGCGGCGGCAAAGATTGTGGCGCCGCGGCGAAGAGTCGAAGGCGTCGTAGTCACACTGTCAGCGTAACAAAGTAGGTGCGTACCTGAATGTGTATGCAGGTAGGCACTCTAGGATTGACGTGATGACCGAGACGACTGCTCCCGCGCCGGCTCGGCGTCTGTTTGCGATAGACGCGGCTCGGGGTCTTGCCCTCATCGGCATGATTATCGTCAACGTGGGGCCGGTCGCCTCCGAATCGGTTCTGCAGCGCGCCTGGTTGGCTCCCTACGGACGAGCCTCCATCCTGTTCGTCGTCGTCGCGGGACTCTCCATGAGCCTGTTCCTGCGCCCGGGACAAGGGCCACGTCGCGTGCTGATCCTCCTCTGGCGAGCGGGCATCTTGCTCGCGGGAGGGCTCTTGCTTGGACTGCTTCCGCACGGGGTGAATGTCATCCTCCCGCTGTACGGAGCGCTGTTCCTGGCTGCGCTTGTGTTGTTCTGGATGCCGTCTTGGGTGCTCATCGTTCTCGCCGCGACGTTCGTCGCTATCGGTCCCGTGATTTTCGTCGGTGAGTCCATGGATCATGCAGGCGATGGGAGCTTCTACTTGCGATGGGATGCATCGGCGCGCGATCTCCTTCACACCTTGTTCCTCACCAGGCCGTACCCGTTCGTGGTGTGGATCGTGCCGTTCATCCTCGGCATGCTGCTCGGTCGGATCGACCTTCGCGCGCAACGGAACCAGAAGCTGATGATCTGGGTGGGCCTGGTGGCCACCGTTGTAGGTCTCGCAGCATCCGAGATCCTCACGGCCCTCTTCGGTCCTTTCGAATCCGGGTACGGACTTCTCCTGACGGGGACCCCCCACGGTCAGATGCCTCTATGGCTACTGAGCAGCTTGGGGAGCGCCGCGCTCGCACTTGGACTGTTGCTGTACTTCTGGAGCTCGGTCGGAAGCGCCGCCCGACCACTCGTGCTTGCGGGACAGGTTGCGCTCAGCCTGTACGTCCTTCACCTCGTCGTACTCGCCATCGTGCGCCCTGAGAGCGGATTCACGTTCTCCCAAGGCGTTGTCGTCTCCGTGATCCTCGTGGGAGTCAGCCTGCTCACAGCGGTCGTGTGGCGCCGGCGCTTCACTGTCGGGCCTCTCGAATGGGTGATGCGCGCGCGGTGGCTCGAACTGCGACGTTGACCAAGACTTCCGACGTGTCTCATTGCGGAATGGCTGCGTGCGGCAGTATTGGAGACATGAGTCATTCCGATGCCGAGCTGAGCGCCGCCCACGCCGACAACTACGTCGAGCTTGCCGTGGAGGTCTTCGGGATGCTCGCTGATGCGACCCGTGTGCGCCTGATACTCGCCCTTCGCGGCGGCGAGCAAGCGGTCAACGACCTCGCATCCGCAGTCGGAAAGTCGCCGACGGCCGTGTCGCAGCACCTCGCAAAGCTCCGTCTCACCCGCATCGTCACAACCCGTCACGAGGGCACCCGGGTGTTCTATCGTCTCGTCGACGAGCACGCCGTCAACCTCGTAGAAGAGGCACTGAAGCAGGCGGAGCACGCACTAGGAAACCCTGCTCACCACCGCGTTCACTAGAATCCGCATCACCGGCGGCGAATCTGGTCGCCTACTCGGCGCACAGCTGTTCGGCCAGCGATCCGCAGAGATCGCCAAGCGCGTCGACATATACGCCACCGCGCTACACCACGAGATGACCCTCGCAGCACAGATGAGCGGCCTCGACCTCTCCTACACCCCACCGCTCGGATCGCCGTGGGATGCCGAACAGATGGCTACTCAGTCCTGGAAGGGACCGCGGTGCGCTGAGCGTCCACCTCCGGCTAGTCGTAACTCTTGTGGACGAGCCAACCGTCGGTTGGCCGCTCACTACGACATGCGCGCGCAGCATCAGGCAGTGCCGGCCGCAGCCCGGTCGGGGCCGTTGCAGTCGCTGACGCAACGCGAACTCGGTTTGCGAGAGCAACCGCTCACCATCTATCCGTGTCCGCTCGCGGCGGTATCGGCTTGGGTCAGGTTCGGGCCGGAGGCCATCCGTGTTGACGCGAAGCTGGTTCGGTCCACGCCCTTTGCTGCGGGCATCGAGTTTCGAGCCGGCGACCAGACGTTCTGGTGCTGGGTGTGGAGCAATGCGGTGCAGCTGCGAGACGAGTAGGAGCCGCGGGGGTGCATCAAGCGCCTACGGTCGAAGGCGTCCTACGAGATGCGTGAGAATCCGCCGCTCCGTCGCAATCACCTTCGGGGGCCGAGCGGAGATGGCATACGCGGCCATCTGCTGTCCACTGTCGAGGAGCTTCGACAAGGATCGGGCAGCGCCCTTGTTCCAGTACCCACAACGAATCCCATCCTGATAGACCGCGATGGCGTTCGCGTCGAACTCGTTGTCTGGCTCCCGCTCAAGGCTAGCCGGACCGATTCGTAGGGTACCGGGCGCGTGCTCATCGCCACGGACGCGCACGCTCCAGATCCCGAGACGCCTCAGCGCCCGGGACCCAGCATTCACCAGCCGCCCGGTCGACGTCTCTGCCAGCCACCACTCGCCTCTGAACTCCACAATGCGAAGGTTGGGCAATCCACGCTCGTCCAGATGTACAAGCTCCTCAGCCTCATCCGCCGACAGATACGGCGAGACGTAACCGGCGGGCGGCCCTCCAGACACATAGGCAGACACCGTGAAGCCTGAAGCCGTCTCGCGTCGCGAGACGAGAACTGGCTTGACGGGCGTTCCGGCGCGGCCCGGGCTGACGGCAGGTGGACTCCTACGCCCGAACCAGTCGAGTAAACCCATGGGGCGAGACTAGCCCGATCTAGTTCTCTCTTCAGCGCTATATGCGTCATGACTAGTCGTCCGACATGATCTTTCCGTTGTTCTCCATCCACACGCGCTTTCCCAGACTGATACGGGTCGCCACGTTGGTGAGATCTGGGTCAGTCACATCCGCACCGTTGCCCACCGCTCGCCAGCGACTGCGCAGTGCCGTCTTGACTACCTCGAGGTCTTGGCCGGCATATTCGGATGAGACTTCATCGAGCACAGCCTTCAGTTTGTTGAGCTGTTCCTGCATCTGGCGGGGGAAATCGGGGTTCATCTGGAAGTCCACGGCGAAGCCTCTCTGCGTGTGCCGACACCATATCGCCACGCCGAGCTTCTCAGTCACCGCCCCACTGAGTTCAGCGGGATTGAGCTCGCCGGGACAACGGGGGCAACCACTCGCGGTGCAAGGTTGACCGGAAACTTCAGGCGCTCCACGCCGCTGCAGCATGACGCGCATCACACAGGACAATGTCCAGCTGGCCAGCGCGCAGCTGCTCGATTGCACTCGGCGCGTTTTCGCCTGAGTCATCGTCCGTGGCGGTGTTCAGCCATTGCGCCCACGTCCACCGCGACGACGTTCCCGCGCTCAAGGCGTGAAGTACGGCGCCTAGGCCGTCGACTACGCGCCCGTCCCACACCTGAAACGCCGGGTAGAGCAGTCGCCCGTCGCTGGTCTCCAGCTCGAGTACATGGTGAGATGCCGCGGCCTCAACGATGAGGGCCTCATTCCATCCGAGAGTTCGAGCTAACGAAGAAGCGGTGTAGCAGGGGCCGATGATGGCTGCCCAGGGGTTGATCCGCGCTTCTTCCGTCACCGCTCTGCCGCCTCCCGGATCTGTCGAAGCGTCGGCGTCTCGATGCGCAGCGTCTGCATATCGAGGAAGCCGAGGTTGCCCTGTTGCCCGTCCTGACCAAGGCTTGCCACGCGCAGCCCGTCCTCAGTCTGTCCGCCACCGGGCGCGTGCATGTGGCCGTGAACGAGAAGCTCCGGATAGACGATGTTCCAGACCTTCGCCACTCGCGCGCGAGAGGTGGCCGAGTCCGCGATTGCGTCGGCCGGGAACCCGAAGGGATTTGTT
The DNA here is from genome assembly GCF_019091465.1 of Microbacterium sp. GbtcB4. Classification (NCBI taxonomy): domain Bacteria; kingdom Bacillati; phylum Actinomycetota; class Actinomycetes; order Micrococcales; family Microbacteriaceae; genus Microbacterium; species Microbacterium sp. GbtcB4. Next base: position 214,890 of record NZ_JAGXJJ010000003.1, on the reverse strand, counting down.
CGCAGGATCTCCCGCACGGCGCGAACAGGAGTGCCGGCGGGAGACTCGTGCGTGAGCATGAGATCCGCGGGGCCCCCGGCGATGGCTGCCGACACATGCTCTCGAGTGATCTCCTCGTCCTGCCACCAGCTGACGCCTTCCTGCCGCCAGGCCTTGTCGACTGACACGGCACCGCCCAGCGACAGCACGCCGCGGCCACTGATGGTCAGACGGGCAGGTCTTGGCAAGATCCAGGTGGTGTCGGAGACTCGGATGGCGGCGCCAGGGTGGGCATCGAGCAGAGGGCTGAGCTGGTCCCACTGCTCGTGGTTGCCGAGCGTCACATAGATGCGTCCGATACCTGTTCCGTCGAGGGCCTCGTCGGTGGTGTTGGGATCCATCGCCCAGTCGCCGAGCTGCAGCATGGTGGTGACGTCGGGTGCGAGCGTCTGGACCGCCCTAGCGATGATGTCCAGCCATCGGAAGTTGCCGTGGATGTCACCGACCACAGCCACGCGCTGGTCAGGCAGGTCGACCGTTGATGCGAGTTCGAGAGCTTTCAGCGGCGGCGGTGTCCTCATGATTCAACCCCAGTTCCCTGGCTGATGTGGGGGAGTGTCATCTCGCCCTCGCGGCCTGACGAGCGCGTGACCGCTCACGAAACGTAGGTCCTACGCGGAGGCTGCGCTCCACGCCCGGATCCCAGCTGATCCATCCGCCGCGTTTCCACTGGATTGCCACGTGGAGGCGGAACGCGTGGTGGATGGTGGCGCGAACGGGATAGGTCAGACCGGCAGGCCACTCCGGGTGGAGTTGGTCATGAGGGAAGAGCTCGGAGAACATCTCTGAGAACGTCGGCCCCCTGTTCGTGCGGCGCCGTACACGTGCAATGAAGATGGCCGCGGCCAAGCCCAGCTCGTCTGCTCGCTCGTCATCCGTGAGCGCCCTGAACGCCTCGATCCAAGCCTCGGGAGCGTCGACCTCCGTGGCACTCCACCAGATCGGTCGGGAATCAGTCACTGCTACTCAACAATCGGGGTCGACCTGAACGGGACCTGCACATCGAGGCGACCCGGAGCCGATGTGCAGCGGCACACGTGCAGGTCGAGACGCGAGACCGCGTCAGTCGATGTAGTGAATGTTTCGTATGGCTGTGGAAATTATGCCACACCGGTGTGGCTGTGTTCTGCGGCGAAGCCCGCGACGCTGGGAAAGTGAGTGCGCGGCGGTCGAACGATACTGAGGCCGCGGAGGCGGTTGCAGCGCTGTTTGCCGCCAACCTCCGGAAACGTAGAGAAATGCTCGCCTTGTCTCAAGAGGCTGTGGCGCAACGTGCGGGGCTCAGCCGTTACGTGTACGGCAAGTACGAGAAGGGCGAAGGGCGTCCAGGTCAGCCCGTGAACCCGAAGATGCGTACGCTCATCGCGCTGGCTCGTGCCCTTGAGACCACGGTTGGCGAACTCATCCCTGAGTAGGTAGAGCGCTGCATGTGATCCTCCCGAAGGACGGAGGTCAAGGCTCTACGATCTTTCTCATGAGCGGGAGCAAGGCGAAGGCAAGGCGGCAAGCGGCTCGGAGTCGCCCGCTCTATATCGTGAACGGCGGGTACGCCGCGCGGTCTGCCAAGGCAATGCTCGCACTAGACCTTCGCGAGGTCGCGCTCACGCGTGTTACACAGTTCATAGTCGGCTGGTTCAGGGCGGCCTTCGACCAGTCGCTTCTCATCGCAGACTTGACGATGCAGGGCAGGGCGAGCGCAGCAGCCCCCAATCGCCGTCTGTTCGCCGAGCTAGCGGTTCGCCTCCATTGGTTGAATGACCTGCCTAAGGCGGAGCGGCCGGGAGCGGTGGACGCAGCGCTGGACTGGGAGCGGAAGAACCAGGAGAAGACCTTTGAGCACATGCGTCAGATGGGGTGGGAGAGTGAAGTCGATCTCACGGAGATGCGGGAGTTCGTGCTCAACGTCACCAGCAATGGTGAGGTCAGAAATCAGGCGGAGAAGTTCGCCGCAGCCGCCCACGCGACTGAGGTTAAGAACGCGGGGCTCTACCGAGCCTGGCGTGAGGAGAGTTCATACGCGCACGCCACTGGCTTTCTAGCTGGTTCCTACGCGCCCGCGGAGCATAACAGGTGGCTCGGATCTGACCGGCCGCCAGTCGCTGATCCTGATCTGGAGACGCACCGACTTACACAGCTCTTCATCGTGGCGATGACCTACAGCCTTCTCCGGGACGAAGGGATAGACGAAGAGGTCGCCGAGAAAGTGATAGGCGCCTATATGGGCGTGTGAGTCGAAACTTGCCAGACGTCGGCGAAGACGTCGTGTACTTGCTGAGCACGCTCGGGTGGTCAGCCACGTCGCTTTCGGATGCGCGTGACGTTCTCAGGCTGAGGGTTTTGGAGACTAATCACTTCTTGGATGAGCGCCTGATTTTTAGTGCGCAACTCGGCAACTTCGGCCTCCAAGTCGTCTATTAGCAGTGCTTGTGCATCGAGCTTGGTCTGCAGCGATGCTTCGCTCGCACTGCGCGACTCCGGACGCACGTGGCGGCCACGAGTTGACGAGTTCTTGCGTGCTTGGTCAACGAGGTCCTTCGCTTTAGGTGTGGTGTAGATGTAATTCCGCGAGACGCCCGCGCGGTCCGCTACAGCGCGTAGCGTCACACGTTCGTCTGAACGGAGTAGTTCATTGACCGCGCGCGTTACAGCAGCCAGACTCTCGAGCGATCTACGTCGCGCAGCGTCTGCAAGCGCATCGGTCATGCGGCTACCCTCCTTGCGACTGGTCCTCGATCTTCTCGAGCTTCGCAATCAGTTTAGACAGAGCGAAGAACGGCTTCCTGTTTCTTTCGACGATCCGCTGGTGGCCGGCGTCCTCGGCGAGCTTCATCATCGTCTCGTGTTCGTCGCGCTGCTCGCGCAGTACCGGCAAGTACTCCGGGGTGGTAATGAACAGAGGACAGTAGAGACACGCGTTCGCGTGCTCACACTCCTCGCTGCACGGCATCCCGCATCGCCCGTTGGGAAGTGCTTGCGTCGCGCCGCCCATGAAGGCGTGCGTCCACGCGGCCTCCATCTCCACGCTGCCCGGAGCATAGAGAAGGTCGCCGTCGCTATTAACAGCAAGGGACTGCTCCCACTCATCCCTGACTTTCGCTTCTGTCATGTGCGCGTAGATCTCGGTTGTTCGCGTCGAACTGTGACCGAGGAGGTCTCGAATCGCGGTGAGGGACATTCCCTTTTCGAGCCATTCGGTCGCGTTCTGATGCCGGAACATATGCGGAGTGATTGTGACCGGGTTGCCCGCGGTATCGGTGAGCTCGAGGAGGCGGCTGAGTTTCGCGAGTTCCGCGTTGATAATGGTCAACATGATGACCTTGTCAGCGTCATCGCGCGCGAACAGCATCCGAGAGTTGGGGTACCTTGCGACCTTGTACTTGATATGAGCGTTGATGCTCTCCGCCAGCTCCGCACTGATAGGGATGACCTTCTCGTCGCCGGCCTTGCTGTTCAGGTAGACGAGCGACCAGCGGCCGTCGCCGAGGTTCAAGACAGAGTCCACGGTGATCCCCAGGCAGACGTCCTTGCGGCGCAGCCCCGTTGAGGCCATGATGAGGATCGCCATGCGGCAGTCGAGGTCTTCAACCAACTGCAGGTTGCCGGGATCACGAAGACGCGCCGCGTTCATCTTCCCGATGAGCCTGGGCACTCGTTTGGTGATTTTTGGTGTCTCTCCGCGAAGCCACTTCGCCCCCGAAGGGATTGCGGCCCAACCGTTTACGGCGGCTTCTTCAAGGAAGACGCCGATGCCACTGATGATCTTCGTGCGGTACTTCGCGGAGAACCTGGTTCCATCTCTCTTTCTCATGGAATTGATCACCGCCAGATAGTCGAGCAGCACGTTCCGTGAGACGCCAGACCAGGTCTCGATGCCCCTCTCTGTCAGCCATATCGTAAATTCGGTGAGCCACCCCACGATTGCATGGATGTGGGTGGGAGTCGCGCTCTCGGCGTTCAACCTGTAGTTCATCCACCGAACGATGGTGTCGCGGAACTCGTCGTTGCTCACCAGGTTCAGATTGACAAAGAGGCTGTGTCCGACGGAGCCAATACCGAGGTACCGTCGCGTTGGTTCCTGTCCGTGAACGAGGCACACCTCGTCTAGCGCGTCAAGAAGAAAGGAGCGCACGGACGTGTACTCTCCTCCGCAGTCCCTCGCGATGGCCTCGATGAGGAGACCGTTGTGGCGAATCGACACGAGGCTTCGGACATGCCGAGCTTTCAGTGCGCGAGCGAGGCGAGTCACAATCTCCGGCCTGGTGATGCGCCTACGACGGCCTCGCTGTTGGAGCCCGTAGGCGAGCTCGTCGCGCACCGTCTGATTCCCCGCAGCGGCCACATCGAAGTAGCCGAGGGTCGTAAAGGAGTCCTTGTGAACTGCGAGGTTCTTCGCAGTAGCAGCCCATTCCCTCCAGTCGGTCGCGTGACTCTTGGCAAACGCGGCGCCGTGAGGCTTACAGAGTTGACGCTCTTTGAGCCGAGTGATTCTGGGGCAGTCGTTCACCGCGCAGATCTTCCTCGAGTATTGACCTTCTGGGTCAGCCTGGATCGGATCTTCGAGGAAGCGTGCTTCTAGGAGTCTCCTAATCTGATCTGGAGCATCGTCACGTGGTTCTTCGGCGGATTTCATGTCCAGACACCTGCGTTCTCTATTTCGTTGCGGACAGACTCGACGTCCACGTGGTTGTAGGTCTCGAGAGTGGTCATCACAGTCGAGTGGGTAGCGAGATAGGCGACGGTGCTCGGCGAGACGCCGCGAGAGAGCAACCGGGTGATGTACGTGTGCCTGAAGGTATGCGGTGACCACCGGTGAACACCGGACTTCTTTCGCAGCCGAATCACCAGTCGCTCCACGGCGCCGTACGACATCGGCCGACCGATCTCCCCCGCCCACAGGTTGACGAACACGAAGTCCGAGTCGACGTCGCGGTACTCGTTGTGCTGGTACGCGGCGTACATGCGAATCACGTACGCCGGGACCGGCACCTCGGCAAAGTTCTTGCTTTTGTTGCGTGCCTCAGTTTCGGCGGTCGCATCTTCGTCTGGGAGCACGCGGATCGTGGAGCGTGAGATGCGAATATCGGAATGACGAAGAAGTAGCGCCTGCCCAATTCGCATTCCCGTTTCGTAAAGAAGTGCGAAGAGGAACTTGTCACGAAGGCGGTTGCACGCGTCGATGATTGACGTGACCTCGTCGTCCGAGAGTACGTGTCGAACCTCTCCGGCGCCTTTGAGGCGAGGCCCGACGCGAATGATCTGGCGGCCATCCTCTGTGTACTTGTTCTTCGAACGACGCGCAGTGAGGAGGAGGTGGCTGTACACGCCGTCTCCTCTCGCGTCGGCGAGAAACAGCGCGAATGACGAGACGGCTGAGAGTGCACGATTGACCGTCGCCTTGGCGCGCTTCCCTGCTGGGTTTGCCCTCGTCACGAGCTCAGGCGAAGGAGCGCGCATAAAGGCAATGAACCCTGCAAGCACCTCGTTGGTGACGGCGGCCCATGTTGTCTTCTCCGACTCGAGGAAGCCATGGAAGTGAGCCAGGTCCGAGGCGTATGCCTTGATCGTGTTCGGGGATCGTTCAATCGAGTGCTGGTAGCGGAGGAACGCAGTGATGTCCCCGAGGGGAACCCCCCGGGCGTCGACGACAGCCCAACGCTCGGGAGTCTCAACTCTCACTGCAGACGCCACTATGACCCTCCGTCGATGACACGATGGGGTCAAACATGTCATCGACGCAGGATCTTGTCAAGTCGATGACTTCGATTACACCTTACCGGTATGGTAGGAATAACACCGTACTTGTAATACGGGGGTTACGGGTTCGAGTCCCGTAGTCGGCTCATACGGGAAGGCCCGCATCCCCCGGGAGACACGGGGAATGCGGGCCTTTCGCGCATCTCGGCGAGGAGTGCTGCACACTTCCACCGGCACCCACGGCGCCAGCGCTAGGCTCTGCGCATGAGCGAGCCCGCGGACGAGCCCGGCCCGTCGCTGATCCCGCAGCGGCTCGCACTGCAGCGACGGAGGATGTGGGCGATCGTGCTCGCCGTGTTCTGGACGGTGAGCGCCGCCTGGTGGCTGAGCTCTGGTCTTCTGACAGGTGCGCCGTGATGTCAGGGCGCCCGCATATCGCGTAGCACGTCGGAGGGTGTTATGTTACTGGGGTGCAGGTGGTCGGCACCCCGCCCCGGCCACCTGCGCATCTTTCCGCCCCGCCACGGGAATGTTCGTGCCGCTCACAGCGGTTGTCTCGGACATGACCCGCATCGGCTCCAGTGACCTCGACGTCTTCCCCCTCGCCCTCGGCGGCAACGTGTTCGGCTGGACCGCCGACCGTGACGCCTCCTTCGCCGTCCTCGACGCCTTCGTCGACGGGGGTGGCGACTTCATCGACACGGCGGACTCCTACAGCGCATGGGTTGCCGGCAACGAGGGCGGCGAGAGCGAGACGATCATCGGTGCATGGCTCGCGTCGCGGCGGCCCCAGGGGGTCGTCGTCGCGACCAAGGTCAGCCAGCACCCGGCCTTCCGCGGTCTGTCGGCCGGCAACGTCCGTCGGGCGGCCGAAGCGTCGCTCGCTCGCCTCGGAGTGGACGAGATCGACCTCTACTACGCGCACTTCGACGACGAGTCGGTGCCGCTGGAGGAGACCGTCGAGGCGTTCGGCGCCCTCGTCACGGACGGGCTCGTGCGGCACGTGGCGGTGTCGAACTACACGGCCGACCGCATCCGGCAGTGGATCGACATCGCGGACCGCCTCGGCGTCGCGCGACCGGTCGCCGTCCAGCCGCACTACAACCTCGTGCACCGCAACGACGTCGAGGACACCATCATCCCCGTCGCTGAGGAGTTCGGGCTGAGCCTCGTGCCGTACTACGCGCTGGCGAGCGGCTTCCTCACCGGCAAGTACCGTTCGACGGATGCCGGGGGAGAGGGGTCTCCGCGGGCCGCCGGCGCCGCGAAGTACGCCACCGCGGCTGGACTTCGGATCATCGACGCGCTGGATGAGATCGGCGCCGCGCACGACGCATCCGTCGCCGCGACGGCCCTGGCCTGGCTGCGGGCGCAGCCGACGGTGGTGGCGCCCATCGCGAGTGCCCGGACGGTGGATCAGGTTCCGGATCTGCTCGCCGGAGCGCGGCTGGAGCTGTCGACAGAGGAGGTCGAGCGCCTGAACCGCGTGTCGGCCTGGACGCCGCCACAGGACTGACCCGCTCTCACCGCCCGACGAGGCCGAGCCGGTGGGCGAGGATCACAGCATGGATCCGATCCCGCGCCCCGAGCTTCGCCAGGATCCGCCCGACATGCGTCTTGACGGTGGACTCGCCGACGTAGAGGGTCGTCGCGATCTCGGCGTTGGTGAGCCCCTGGCCGATCGCGAGGAACACCTCGCGCTCGCGCTCGGTCAGGGAGCGGTACCCGGCATCCTCGATCTCGTCGACGGGGGAAGTGCCGAGCTGCGGGCCGACGTGCTCGATCAGCATGCGCGTGATCCTCGGCGCCAAAGCGGCGTCCCCGCGGTGCACGGCACGGACGGCGGAGAGCATCTCGTGGCGCTGGGCGTCTTTCAGGAGGAACCCGCTGGCGCCGGCCCGGATCGCGCCGAAGGCGTACTCGTCGAGGTCGAAGGTGGTGAGGACGAGCACCTTCGTCTCGGGGTGGGCGCCGACGATGGCCGTCGTCGCCGCGATCCCGTCGAGCTCGGGCATGCGGATGTCCATCAGCACGAGGTCCGGGGCGAGCGCGGCGCTCTGCGCGATCGCCGCCTTCCCGTCGGCGGCTTCGCCGATCACGACGATGTCGGGCTCCGCCTCCAGGACCATGCGGAACCCCAGGCGGATCAGCTCCTGGTCGTCGACCAGGAGCACACGGATGGGTGATGTCATCTGTTCTCCTCCTCTGTCGGCAGCACGGCGCGAAGGATCCATCGGCCCGCACCGTCCGGCCGTGACTCCAGTGTGCCGTGCACGTGGGCAGCGCGTTCCTGGAGACCTCGGAGACCGAAGCCTCCCTCGCCCGGAGAGCCCGCGACGCCGTCGTTGACGATCTCGACGACCACGGTAGCGGGCGCGTACTCCAGACGCACGGCCGCGGCCGTCGCGGTCGGCGCGTGCCGCATCGCGTTCGTCACCCCCTCCTGCACGATCCGTCCGAGCGCATGGGCGACGTCGGACGAGACATCCGCCTGCCCCGTCGTGGCGAGGGTGACCGGATAACCGGTCCGCTGCGCCGCCGCGACGGTCTCCTGTGGAGAGGCGGGCGAGACCGGCGCGAGGAGGAGCGGGGCGTCGTCGTCCCGGAGCACGCCGAGCATCGCCCGCATCTGCGTGAGCGCGCTGCGGGCGGTGTCCGCCGCAGAGGTGGCCGCCGCGCGCGCCTGTTCGCGGTCCGGGGTGGCGGCCGCACCCTCGGACAGCGCCACGACCACGGTCAGGGAGTGCGACACGATGTCGTGCATCTCGCGTGCGATCCGCGCCCGCTCCGCCGCTGCGGCGAGCTGCGCCTGCTGGTCGCGCTCCACGAGGAGCTGCCGGGAGCGGTCGATGACGGCGTCCAGGTAGCGCTTCCGGTTGCCGACGTTCGCGCCGATCAGAGTGCCGATGAGGCCGAGCACGACCGTGCCGAGCAGGGCGTTGACCGCCTCTTGGAGTGTGAAGACGCCGGCCCAGAGGAGAAGCCCGGCTCCCGAGGCGCTGGCTGCGACGCCGATGCCGAAAGCGGTCCACGCGGCACGGGTGGAGCGGTAGACGGCGAGGGAGTAGCCGGCGAAAAGCAGCAGCGGGCTGCTTCCCGGCAGCGCGGTGAAAAGCAGGAAGACCTCGAGCAGGATCGCGGCGATCGCGGGGAGCCACGGCTTCCGTCGGCGCCAGAGCAGGGTGGCGGAGGCGGCGACCACGCAGAGCGGCAGCAGGGCGGCGAGCACGAGCCCGACGGGGCCGCGGTCGGCATCGTCGATGCGCGCGGCGGGTGTGATCGTGAGGACGATGCAGAGCAGGGTGAGCAGGACGTCGGCGAGGACGGGATGGCGCGCCCAGAAACGCCGGAACACGCCGGGAGGACGAGGGAGCCGCAGCCCCTCGTCCTCCCGGACGGTGTCCGTTCCGCGTCGCTTCGCCGGCACCCGGTCTCCTACGCGTCGCGCGTGCGGAGGACGGCCCACGCGGCCAGCAGACCGCCGACCACCCAACAGCCGAGGGTGAGGAAGGCGACTGGCGCATCCAGTGTCGCCGCGTCACCGCGCAGGATCGCGCTCTGCGCGGCGGCGACCGGCAGGTAGGCGGAGGCGTCGATCACCCAGGCCCAGGCCTCTCCCGCCATCGCGAAGAAGCTCGCGACGATCGGCAGGACGAACAGCAGACCGACCGTCGCCGCGATCGCTCCGGCACCCGAGCGCAGGATGAAGCCGAACGCCACGCCGATCAGCGCGAAGACGGCCATGGCGAGGGAGGCGACCACGATCGGCAGGACGGAGGCCGCGGGGTCCGACCAGTCGATGCCCTGCTCCCATCCCGCGACCACGGCGGACACGGCGACCGCGGCGACGCCGAAGATGACCAGCGACGACAGGAAGAGGAAGCCCGCGAGCACGAGCGACTTCGCCAGCAGCACGGACCCGCGGATCGGGTCGGCGGTCAGCGTCGAGCGGATCATGCCCGTGGAGTACTCGCCGGTCACCGAGATCGCTCCGATGATGCCGGCGAGCAGCATCGTGAACTGGATCGGCATGACGACGGCCTGGATCGGGTCGAACCCGGGGGCATCGATCGCCTGGGCGATGAGGACGGCGATGCCGATCGTGAGCACGGCGGCGATCGCGATGGACCACCACGTCGACCGGAGGGTGATGAGCTTGATCGCCTCGCCGCGCACGGCTCGTGCGAAGGTGAGGCGGCGACCCGAGTCGACGGCGGGGGGCGCGACGGCCGGGGTCGTCACGGCGGGGGCGGCGGTCATGAGAGCTCCTTCGTGCGGTACTCGACGGCGTCGCCGGTGAGGGCGAGGTAGGCCTCTTCGAGGGATCCGGTGGTCGGGGTGAGTTCGTGCAGCGGGATCCCGCGCTCCGCGGCGAGGTCGCCGATGCGCGCTGCCGGGAGCCCCGCGATGTCGAGCAGATCGGGAGCGGCGCTGACGATCTCCACGTCCGGACCGCCCACCGCGGCCACGAGGTCGGTGGGGCGGGGTGTCCGCACGCGCACGCGGTTGGTCGTCCAGGAGCGCACCAGCTCGGCCAGCGGAGCGTCGGCGAGGACCTTGCCCCGTCCCATCACGATGACGTGGTCCGCGGTCTGCGCCATCTCGCTCATGAGGTGACTGGACAGCAGGACCGTCCGGCCCTCGGAGGCGGCATGCCGGACGAACTGCCGCACCCAGCGGACGCCCTCCGGGTCGAGGCCGTTGACCGGCTCGTCGAGGATGAGGGTGTGCGGGTCGCCGAGCAGTGCGGAGGCGATCCCGAGGCGCTGCCCCATGCCGAGGGAGAACTTCCCGGCGCGCTTGCGGGCGACCGCGCCGATGCCGGCGAGCTCGATGACCTCGTCGACGCGCGACGTCGGGATGCCGTGCGTGGCGGCCATGGCCCGGAGGTGGTCGCGCGCGGTCCGACCGGTGTGCACGGCCTTGGCATCGAGGAGCACGCCGACCTCGGTGAGGGGTGCCCGGAGCTTGCGATACTCCTGGCCGGCGACGGTCGCCCGGCCCGCCGACGGACGGTCCAGCCCGACGATCATGCGCATGGTCGTCGACTTCCCTGCGCCGTTCGGTCCGAGGAAGCCGGTGACGGTCCCGGGCTGCACGGTGAAGGACACGCCGTCGACGGCGGTCTTGTCCCCGAATCTCTTGGTGAGGCCTTCTGCGGTGATCATGGTCCCCACGCTACGGACCGCCGCGCCGCGGCGCGTCCTCCTGCAGGACGATTCCCTGGTGCGGTGCGCTCGTCCTCCGGGAGGACGGTGCCGTGGAGGACAGGTGCGCGCGGAGGCTCCGATAGTGTCGAGAGGTGACCCCCGCACGCCGCCTCCCCGCCCCTCTGGCGCTCGGGGGAGCCGTCGCGATCGGAGTCATGACCGCGATCCAGGCGCGCATCAACGGGGTCCTGGGCGTGCGCGTCGACAACGGCATCGTCGCCGGCTTCCTGTCCTTCGCGGTGGGATTGGTGGCCCTCGCCGTGGTCATCTCCTTCCTGCCTTCGGCGCGCCGTGGTGCCATGCGCCTGGGCCGCGGCATCCGCGATCGGAGCATCCCGTTCTGGATGCTCCTCGGGGGCGCCTGCGGCGCTCTCACCGTCTCCACCCAGGGGCTGACGGCGGGCATCCTCGGCGTCTCCCTCTTCACGGTGGGTGTCGTGGCAGGGCAGACGCTGCACGGCCTCGTCCTCGACCGCATCGGCTTCGGGCCGGCCGGCGTCGTGGCCGTGACCCCCGGTCGGGTGATGGGCGGGGTGCTCGCGCTCGCCGCGGTGGGGATCTCCCTCTCGGGCGACGTGCTGGCGACCGCCCCGCTGTGGATGCTGCTGCTGCCCTTCGCCGCCGGCGTCGGTATCGCCTGGCAGGCGGCGACCAACGGGCGGCTGGCACAGCGCGTGCAGTCGCCGATCGCCGCGACACTCATGAGCTTCATCGCCGGGACGCTGGTGCTCGCGGTCGCCGCCGGCACCAGCGTCGCCGTGCGGGGATGGCCGGCCGCGCTGCCGACCGAGCCCTGGCTCTACCTCGGCGGCTTCCTCGGTGCGGGCTACATCCTGCTCGGCGCGTTCATCGTCGCGCACACGGGCGTGCTGCTCATGGGGCTGGGATCGGTGCTCGGGCAGCTCGTGACGTCGGTCGTGATCGACCTGCTCTGGCCGGCGCAGGCGGGACCGGCGCTGTGGCAGGTGGTCGCGATGGTGGTCGTCGCGGTCGGCTCGGTCCTCGTCGCGGTGCCCTGGCGTCGCCGCCGGCTCTAGGAGCCGCTCTTCTTGGCGGCCTTCTTGGCTTTCTTCTTTTCCCTCTTCTTCGCCTTCTTGCGCGCCTTCTTCTCGGCCTTCTCGGCCTTCTGCTTCTCGGCCTCCTGTGCGGCCGCCTCAGCAGCCGCCCGCGCCTCCGGAGAGAGTTTCGGCGGTCGGGTCAGGAGCGCGCGGGCGTCGACGGTCTTGCGGCGGCCCGGGCTCTTGCCCTCGGGTTTCGCCCCGACATAGAGCCAACCGAGGAGCTCCTCGTGCGGCCCCAGCCCGTGCATGCGCGCGACCGGCTCCGAGCGCGTGTAGTGTCCGGTGCGCCAGATGACGCCCCACCCCGCCTCATCGAGCAGCAGGCTCAGCACATGCGCGACCCCGGAGGCCACCGCCTCCTGCTCCCAGCGCGGGACCTTCTCGCTCGGACGGTAGCTCGCGACCACCGCGATGAGGAGCGGAGCCCGCAGCGGCTTGGTCGACGGCTCCGCGTCCCCCTGAGCCTCGGCGATCGCGGCACCGAGCGCCTCGCGGTCCGCGCCGCGGAGCTCGATCAGACGCCAGGGACGCAGCGAGGAATGGTCGGCGACGCGGCCGGCGGCGCCGACGAGCGTCACCAGCTCCTCGCGCCCCGGAGCGGTGTCGCCGACCTTCGACCAGGACTGCCGTGCGCGGACGGCGTCGAGGGCGCTCACGACTCGTCGGGCGTGAAGTTCAGCGCGATCGAGTTCATGCAGTAGCGGTCACCGGTGGGGGTGCCGAAGCCGTCCGGGAAGACGTGGCCGAGGTGCGAACCGCAGGTCGCGCAGCGGACCTCCGTGCGCACCATGCCGAGACTGTCGTCCTCGAGCAGCTCGACCGCATCCGGCCGGACCGACTCGTAGAAGCTCGGCCAGCCGCAGCCGGAATCGAACTTCGTGCCGCTCTTGAACAGCTCGGCTCCGCAGGCGCCGCAGGTGTAGAGGCCGGCGCGCTCCTCATCGAGCAGCTCACCGGTCCACGCCCGCTCGGTCGCCGCCTGGCGCAGCACGGCGTACTGCTCTTCGCCGAGCTCGTCGCGCCATTCGTCTTCGGTCTTGTTCACGCTGTAGGGCATCGTGTCCTCCTGAGTCCCCTCCATTCTCCCTCGTGCGGGGGCGTCGATGGCGCTTCGCGTCAGAATGGACGCATGACCGACGCCGTGCAGGAGCGCTATGCCCGATTCGCGGCGACGGAGGCTCCTGGGCGCAGCGCGCTGTACGCGGAGTGGGCGGCCGGGGTCGCCGCCGACGACGAGATCAGCGAGGTGCTGCTGCGGATCCCCGCGACCCGTCGCCAGCCTCCGCTCGTGTTCGCCGTGTCCCGCCTGCTCGGCGCCGGTCACGGTCCGTACCGGGAGTGGCGTCGTTTCGTCCTGACCAATGCCACTCGACTCGTCGAGGAATGCACCAGGCGGGCTCTGCAGACCAACGAGCCCCTCCGCACCGCGGCACTGCTTCCGGTGCTCTCCGAGATCGAGGGCCCGATCGCGCTGCTGGAGGTCGGCGCCTCCGCCGGCCTCTGCCTCTATCCCGATCGCTACTCGTACCGTTTCATCGACGACGGCGGGTCCGTTCGTCGCGCGCTCGACCCCCTCGACGGTCCCTCCACCGTGGTACTGGAGAGCACCGTCACCGGCGACCTCCCCCCGCTGCGCATGCCAGAGGTGGTGTGGCGCGCCGGGATCGACCTCGCCCCGCTGGACGCGGCCGACGAAGAGGATCGGCGCTGGCTGCGGGCCCTCGTGTGGCCGGGAGAGGTGGGGAGGGAGCAGCGCATCACCGCCGCCCTCGACATCGCGGCCGCCGAGCCGCCGCTTCTCGTCGCCGGAGACGCAGCCGCCCATCTGGAGGAGCTGGCAGGAGCCGCTCCGGCGGATGCCACGCTGGTGATCACGACCCCCGGGGTTCTCGTACACATCCCCCGGGAGCAGCGGGAGGCGCTGATCGAGACGATCGCGGCGCTGCCCGCGCGCTGGGTCACGATCGACCCGCCTGCTCTCCTCGGGGTCTGGGACCCACCCATCGTCGCGGAGGCCTGGCCCGGCTTCGTCGTCGCGCTCGACGGGCGGGTGCGCGCCGCTGCCGACCCGCTCGGCGCCCGGTGGGAGTGGCGCGCGGGCGATCCGTCGACCACGACCTAATCTGAGGGCATGCCCGCTGACCACCTCACGGAACGCGATCGCGCGATCCTCGCCCTGGAGGCCGCCTGGCCGCGCCACGGCGGTATGAAGGAGGAGGCGATCCGTGCGCGACTGGGCATGAGCGCGGCGCGTTACTATCAGCTGCTCGCCCGTCTCATCGACTCCGAGGCGGCCCTCGCCTTCGATCCGATCCTCGTCCGCCGACTGCGTCGACTGCGGGACGCCAGAAGCGCCCGGCGCACGTCCCGGATCCCCGGGTTCACCGGATGACCTGATCCTGCGGGGTCGGGCTCGTCGTGGAACGGTTTGCCAGCGACGTGCCGCTAGCATCGAGGGGTGTCCAAGCCCCCCCGTGACCGTTTCGACGAGGTTCCCCGTTCCACCGGACGTGTGGGAGCACACCGCGCCGAAGCTCCGGGGATGAACGGCTGGGTCGTGCTCCTGTGGTCGTTCGTCGCCGCTCTCGTGCTCATCATCGCCGGTATCTTCGGCGCTCTGGTCGTCATGGGACGGATCGACCTCTTTCCGGAGCCGACGTCGTCCGCGGCTCCCACGCCTGAGCAGACCGGGGTGATCGACCCGACCTACTCGGTGCTCATCCTCAACGCGACCCCCGACAGCGGGCTGGACGAACAGATGCGCGACACCCTCATCAACGCCGGGTGGGCGGCGGCGACCGTGCTCGCCAGCGACAGCGCCAGCGACGACTTCGAGACCACGACCGTCTACTACGTCAGCGCCGAGGACGAGGAGGCGGCGAAGGGCCTCGCCGGCGTCATCGGCGGCGCCGAGGTACAGCAGAGCGACTACTACGCCGGCCAGACGGAGGACGGGCAGAAGCAGCTCACCATCGTGATCGGCGTCGACCGGGCGGCATCGGTGCCCGAGACTCCCGCGCCCTGACCGTCGCCCGACTCCCGGACGACGCGGCTTGCACTCGATGGTGTCGAGTGCCAGAATGGCGTTAGCACTCTCTCACTCTGAGTGCTAAACCCACCGTCTACGTCCAGGAGGGACGACAAAACTCATGGCAAAGATCATCGCCTTCGATGAGGAGGCCCGCCGCGGCCTCGAGCGTGGCCTCAACATCCTCGCCGACGCGGTCAAGGTGACCCTCGGCCCGCGTGGTCGCAACGTCGTGCTCGAGAAGAAGTGGGGCGCCCCCACGATCACGAACGACGGTGTCTCCATCGCCAAGGAGATCGAGCTGGACGACCCGTACGAGAAGATCGGCGCGGAGCTCGTCAAGGAGGTCGCCAAGAAGACCGACGACGTCGCCGGTGACGGCACGACGACCGCCACGGTCCTCGCCCAGGCCCTGGTCCGCGAAGGCCTGCGCAACGTCGCGGCCGGTGCCGACCCCATCTCCCTCAAGCGCGGCATCGAGAAGGCCGTCGCCGCCATCACCGAGGAGCTGCTGAGCACGGCGAAGGAGATCGACTCCAAGGAGCAGATCGCCGCGACCGCCTCCATCTCCGCCGCCGACCCCGCGATCGGCGAGCTCATCGCCGAGGCCATCGACAAGGTCGGCAAGGAGGGTGTCGTCACCGTCGAGGAGTCGCAGACCTTCGGCACCGAGCTCGAGCTCACCGAGGGCATGCGCTTCGACAAGGGCTACCTGAACCCGTACTTCGTCACGGACCCGGAGCGCCAGGAAGCCGTCTTCGAAGACCCGTACATCCTCATCGCGAACCAGAAGGTCTCCAACATCAAGGACCTCCTGCCGATCGTCGACAAGGTGATCCAGGACGGCAAGGAACTCGTCATCATCGCCGAGGACGTCGAGGGTGAGGCCCTCGCTACCCTCGTGCTGAACAAGCTCAAGGGCATCTTCAAGTCGGTCGCCGTCAAGGCTCCCGGCTTCGGCGACCGTCGCAAGGCGCAGCTGCAGGACATCGCGATCCTCACGGGTGGCCAGGTCATCACCGAAGAGGTGGGCCTGAAGCTCGAGAACGCCACGCTCGACCTGCTGGGTCGTGCGCGCAAGGTCATCGTCACCAAGGACGAGACCACGATCGTCGAGGGTGCCGGTGAGGCCGACCAGATCGAGGGTCGCGTCACGCAGATCCGTCGCGAGATCGAGAACACCGACAGCGACTACGACCGCGAGAAGCTGCAGGAGCGTCTGGCGAAGCTCGCCGGTGGCGTGGCCGTCATCAAGGCGGGCGCTGCGACCGAGGTCGAGCTCAAGGAGCGCAAGCACCGCATCGAGGACGCCGTCCGCAACGCGAAGGCCGCCGTCGAGGAGGGCATCGTCCCCGGTGGTGGCGTCGCGCTCATCCAGTCCGGCACGAAGGCGCTTGACGCGCTCTCGCTCGAGGGCGACGAGGCGACCGGTGCGAACATCGTGCGCGTCGCGATCGAGGCTCCGCTGAAGCAGATCGCGCTGAACGCCGGCCTCGAGCCGGGTGTCGTCGCCAACAAGGTCTCCGAGCTCCCCGCGGGCCAGGGCCTGAACGCCGCCAGCGGCGAGTACGGCGACATGTTCGCACAGGGCATCATCGACCCGGCGAAGGTCACGCGTTCCGCGCTGCAGAACGCCGCGTCGATCGCCGGCCTGTTCCTCACGACCGAGGCCGTCGTCGCCGACAAGCCCGAGAAGGCTGCTGCTCCCGCGGGTGACCCCACGGGCGGCATGGACTTCTGATCCTCTGAGAGGTTCAGAGACCCCGTCTCACACAGAAAGCCCCCGGCTCCGGCCGGGGGCTTTCTGCGTCGCTCAGCGGAAGAGGCTCGCCGAGTACTGATCCGCTTCGGCGTACTGGGTGGCCACGGCGCCGAGCGATGTCCCGATCCCGTCCAGGACGAGCTCGACGTGCTGCTGAGCGCCCTGCCACTCTTCGGCGCAGCCTTGGAACGCCGTGGCGGCGGTGCCGACCCATGCGGTCTGCAGCTGCCTGAGCTGAGACATGAGGGTGGCGGATTCGGTGCGCAGGCGCTCGATGGTGGCGCGGGTCGCGGCTTCCGCCGCGTGGACGGCGTCGGTGTCGACGGTGAAGACGGTCATGGGAACTCCCTTCGAAGAAGCTCCGACGGTACGGGGGCTGCAGCGTCGTCGAAGAGGCGAGCCCGCATCGGCTCCGGAAGCCGGGAGAAGCCCGCCTCGCCCGTGGATGGTGCAGGAGCGAGTGCCTACGGGAGGTCGTCGAGCCGCTCCAGCGGCTGCGTGTCCTCGAGGAGATGCTCCGGGGTCGAGCGCGCGGGGGCGAGCGGGAGCGTGACGGTGAACGTGGCGCCGCCTCCCGGGCTCTCCGACACCGCGATGTCACCATTGAGCGCCTTGAGGATCGAGGCGACGATGGCGAGCCCCAGACCGGACCCGCCGGTCTCGCGCGCCCGCGACGTGTCGGCGCGCCAGAACCGCTCGAAGATCTGCTCGCGGATCTGCGGTGGCACGCCCTCGCCATGGTCGACGATCGAGACGCTCGCGGTGCCCGCCGTGCGGTCGGAGTCCACGACGATCTCGATCGGGCTGTCCTCGGGGGAGAAGCGGCGGGCGTTGCCCAGGAGGTTCGTGACGACCTGTCGGACCTTGTTCTCCTCGCCGAGCACGATCGGCGGCGTCCGGACCGGGATGTCCGCCACCTCGGTGAAATCGATGGCCGGAGGCTGCGCCGGCGTCCGCGGACGACGGCGCAGCCGTGACAGGGTGGCCCGGGGGCGCGTCTTGGGGGCGGGCTCCGGGGCGATGGGCACCACAGGCGTGCGGATGGGGGCCGTGGGCACGTTCTCGACCGTGCGGTCGATCACGGAGATCACCCGGCCGGGGGCGGCGGCGCGCACGTCCAAGGCGGCGTCGCGGGCGATGGGACGGAGGTCGAGAGGAACGATCTGCGGCTCCCGCTCCTCATCCAGACGAGCGAGCGCCAGCAGGTCCTCCACGAGGACGCCCATGCGGATCGCCTCCTTCTCGATGCGCTCCATCGCCCGGGCGGTGTCCTCCTCGCCCTTGATCGCGCCCATGCGGTACAGCTCCGCGTACCCACGGACGCTGACGAGCGGAGTGCGCAGCTCGTGGCTGGCGTCGCCGATGAAGCGTCGCATGTGCTGCACGGTGCGATCGCGCTGAGCCAGGGAGCGATCCACCCGGTCGAGCATCGTGTTGATGGCCGCGTTCAGGCGCCCGACCTCGGTGGTCGGCTCCAGATCCGTGAGCCGCTGTCGGAAGTCGCCGGCGGCGATCGACATGGCGGTCTGCTCGACCTGCCCGAGCCGGCGGAACGTCAGCGTCACGAGGCCGCGGGTGAGCAGCGCCGCGACGAGGATCGTGATGAGGGCGATGGTGATGTAGATCCCGAAGTACTGGCTGATGATGCGGTCGGCTTCGGCGAGGGGGAGCGCCACCATCTGGATGCTCAGCGGGTCGCCCTCCTGCTGCACGACGGCCGCGGCGGCGTGGTAGACCCGGCCGTCCGTGTCCTCGAGGGCGAGCACCTGGTCCTCGTTCGCCTGGGCGTCGGACAGGGAGTACTCCGCGGGGAAGACCGGAGCCCGGCCGGAGGCACTGGGTGCGGTCGCGCGGAGGGCGCCCTCCGCATCGTAGATCGCGAAGGAGAAGTCACGGGGCTTCTCGTCTCTCGGCGTATAGGTGGTGACGCCGTCGATCGTCGTCGTGTCGAAATAGCGGTCGACGAGGTCGCTGGTCACCAGTGCAGGGAGCTGTGCATTGATGTTCTCCACGAGGGCGTTACGCAGCAGCGGCACCGTGCCGATCCCCGCGACGAGGAGACCGAGGGCGAGCACGGCGACCGTGACGCCGGTGACCTTGGCGCGGAGGCTGATCCGCCGCCACCACGCGGTGACCGCATCCGGCTTGTGCGCCATGCGGTCCTCCCTCGTGCGGCGGCGATGCCGTCCGGGGACGGCGGGTGCGGGCTCGACGGTCTCAGACCGTCTTGCCCACCTTGAGCATGTACCCGAAGCCGCGCTTCGTCTGGATCAGCGACTCCTCCGTGTGCGGATCGATCTTGCGACGCAGGTACGAGATGTAGCTCTCGACGATGCCGGCGTCGCCGTTGAAGTCGTACTCCCAGACGTGGTCGAGGATCTGCGCCTTCGACAGCACCCGGTTCGGGTTCAGCATGAGGTAGCGGAGGAGCTTGAACTCGGTCGGGCTCAGGTCGATCGGCTCCTTGCCGACGTGCACGTCGTGCGTGTCCTGGTCCATGGAGAGCTCGCCGGCGCGGATGATCGACTCCTCGTCGGCCTGCATCGTGCGGCGGAGGATGGCCTGGGCCCTGGCGACGATCTCGTCCAGGCTGAACGGCTTGGTGACGTAGTCGTCGCCGCCGGCGTTCAGGCCCTCGATCTTGTCCTCCGTGCCGTCCTTGGCCGTGAGGAAGAGGATGGGGGCGGTGAATCCGGCGCCGCGGAGGCGCTTGGTCACGCTGAACCCGTTCATGTCGGGGAGCATGACGTCGAGGATGATGAGGTCCGGCTCCTCCTCGAGGACGGCGGAGATCGTGGCGGCGCCGTTGGCCACCGTCTTCACCTGGAACCCGGCGAAGCTGAGACCCGTGGAAAGCAGGTCGCGGATGTTGGGCTCGTCGTCGACGACCAGGATGCGCGCAGCAGTCATGACCCCATTATGGTGACTTCGGCCATGCGCGGGCTGATTATCCTGCGGAACGGCGTGGATGCGGTCCATCCGTCGGCCGGTGGATGTGCTGCACAGCCGTCCGGGGGAGGATCGAGGCATGAGTTCGATCGAGGACGCCACCGTCGCCCCCGTCTCCCCGTCCGCCCCCTCGTCGGAGGTGTCCGCTCGCGGGGTCGAGTACCACCGTCTGGCGCTCCTCCGTCCGCGTCCCCGCTGGTGGAAGCCGCTGCTCACCGGACTCCTGGGCATCGCGTTCTACCTCGCGATCCTCGTCCTGGTGATCGTGCCGCTCGTGATCGTGGCGGCCCTCGTCCCGGAATGGGGAGCGGAGCTGCAGATGCTCTTCCGCACCACCGCCTACTTCCAGCTCGATCGTCCATGGCTCCTGGTGGCGCTCGTGCTGCCGCTCATCCTCATGATCCCGGCGCTGCTGCTGGCCTCGCGGGTCGTCCAGGGACGAGGCGTCGGCCTGCTGTCCTCGGTCGCCGGGCGGCTGCGGATGGACTGGCTCGGTCGGACCCTCGGGCTGGCGTTCGCGGTGTTCGTCGTCTACTTCGCCGTGGTGCTCGGCTGGTCGGCGGCCCTCGGCGATGCGGTGACGCCGGACTTCTCGCACCCGGGGCTCCTGCTCATGGTGGTGCTGCTGCTCGTGCTGATCCCGTTCCAGGCCGCCGCGGAGGAGTACGTCTTCCGCGGCTATCTCATGCAGCTCGTCGGGACCTGGTTCCGGCACCCCGCCTTCGCGATCCTGCTGCCGGTGCCGCTGTTCGTGCTGGGGCACGGCTACGACATCTGGGGTGCGGCGAGCGTCGGCCTCTTCGCCGTCGTCGCCGCCTGGCTCACGTGGCGGACGGGCGGGCTGGAGGCGGCGATCGCGCTGCACATCGTGAACAACCTGATGATCTTCCTGCTCGGCTCCGTCGCCGTGGTCGACGCGAACGCCACTTCGGGGACGCCGGTGGATCTCCTGGGCTCGGCCGCGGCGATGCTCGTCTTCGCCGTCGTCGCAGACCGCTGGGCGCGCCGGAGAGGGATCACCCGGACCGCGTCAGCCGTCGCCCGCGGGACGCACCTCCTGCCGCCGAGGATGCACGGCTGAGCGCCGCGACCCTGTTCAGGCGGCGATCGCCTCGGCGTCCATGATCGTGTAGCTGTACCCCTGCTCCGCGAGGAACCGCTGCCGGTTCTGCGCGTAGTCCTGGTCGATCGTGTCGCGGGCCACGAGCGTGTAGAAGCTCGCGGTGTGGCCGGACTGCTTGGGGCGGAGCAGCCGCCCGAGTCGCTGGGCCTCCTCCTGCCGCGAGCCGAACGAGCCGGACACCTGGATGGCCACCGATGCCTCGGGGAGGTCGATGGAGAAGTTCGCGACCTTCGAGACCACGAGCAGCGAGATGTCGCCCTCGCGGAATGCCCGGTACAGCTCCTCGCGCTCCTCGACCGGGGTGGACCCGGTGATCTGCGGGGCGTCGAGCGCCTGCGAGAGCGCGTCGAGCTGGTCGAGATACTGGCCGATGACGAGGATCTGCTCGCCCTGGTGGGCCGCGATCAACTCGCGCACCGCATCGATCTTCGCCGGGGCGGAGGCCGCGAGCCGGTAGCGCTCATCGTCTGTCGCCGCCGCGTACTCCAGGCGGTCCGCCGGGGGGAGGTCGACCCGCACCTCGAAGCAGGCAGCGGGGGAGATGAACCCCTGCGCCTCGATCTGCTTCCAGGGGGCGTCGAAGCGCTTGGGGCCGATGAGACTGAACACGTCACCCTCGCGGCCGTCCTCGCGGACCAGGGTCGCGGTGAGGCCGATCCGGCGCCGCGCCTGCAGGTCGGCGGTGAGCTTGAACACCGGGGCGGGCAGCAGGTGCACCTCGTCGTACACGATGAGGCCCCAGTCCAGGGCGTCGAGGAGTGCGAGGTGCGCGTACTCGCCCTTCCGCTTCGCCGTGAGGATCTGGTACGTCGCGATCGTGACGGGCTTGACCTCCTTGGCCTGCCCGGAGTACTCGCCGATCTCCTCGGGTGTGAGGCTGGTGCGCTTGAGCAGCTCGTCCCGCCACTGCCGTGCGGACACCGTGTTCGTCACGAGGATGAGCGTCGTCGTCTTGGTCGCCGCCATGGCCCCGGCGCCCACGATCGTCTTGCCTGCGCCACAGGGGAGCACGACCACACCCGAGCCGTCCTTCGAGAAGGCGTCGACGGCGTCCTGCTGGTACGGGCGGATGGTCCAGCCGTCCTCGGCCAGCTCGATCTCGTGGGGCGTGCCGGGGGTGTAGCCGGCCAGGTCTTCGGCCGGCCAGCCGATCTTCAGGAGCTCCTGCTTGATCTGACCGCGGGCCCACGCGTCGACGACGAAGGTCTCCGGCGTGGGGTGCCCGATGAGCAGCGGCTGGATGCGCTTGTTGTTCGCGACCTGAGCCAGCACGGCGGGATCGGTCGAACGCAGGATGAGCACGCCCTCGTCGTCGCGCTCGATGACCAGGCGCCCGTACCGGTTGACCGTCTCGCGCAGGTCGACCGCGACGGAGGGCGGCACGGGGAAGCGCGACCAGCGGTCGAGCGTCTCCAGCATGTCCTCAGCGGTGTGCCCGGCCGCGCGGGCGTTCCACAGACCGAGCCGCGTGATCCGGTACGTGTGGATGTGCTCGGGCGCGCGCTCCAGCTCGGCGAAGATCGCGAGCTCGTGGCGGGCGCTCTCGGCGTCGGCGTGGGCGACCTCGAGGAGCACGGTGCGGTCGCTCTGGACGATCAGGGGGCCATCAGACATAGCTGACCAGTCTACCGGCCCCTGGCTGCCCGAGGCCTAAGACGGGACGACGGTGGCGGCACGGATGCTCGACACGGGCAGGGTGCGCTCGACGTCAGCTGCCCTGTCCCTCCCCCGCAGTCGCCCACCGCCGATCCCGGTGGCTTCGAGGAGGAGGTCCCTGGTGGAACCGTCCGGCATGCCGACCGTCACCCGCAGCACGGCCTTCGCGCGCACGGCCGCCTCCAGTTCCCTGTCCAGCCACGCGGCGTCCGCATCAGGACCCTGGCCTTCGCGCAATCGGGCGATCAGCGGTCCGTAGTCGGCGTCGGAGGTGGGATCCGGCACGGCGGCCGGATGGCGTGTGCGCACCGCGACGGTCCCGTCGCGATCGACGAGCGTCGCCGGATACCGGGCGTCGGTCAGCGCCCAGTAGACGGTGTCCTGCCCGACTTTGGTCGTCAGCGATCCCCCGTGCACGGCGAGCCCGAGAGGGCGCAGCGACTGGTCGACCGCCATGGCCTCGAGGAGGTGCGCATCAGCGCTCTCCACCCGTGTGCGTCCGGTCTCGTCGTCCACCGAGACCCGTACGAGCCCGTGACGCTGCGCGGTCTGCGCGACGAGGTAGCCCAGGGGCTGCGGGATGCCCGTGAGCGAGATCCCCCCGAGGAACTCCAGGATCGACGCCTCGTCCTCTCCCGCGGCGAAGGCGTGCGCGACGGACTCCGCCGTGAACCGGTACGACGAGGCCTGGGAGGCGGACTCCCGGCGGGCCATGGTGCGTAGGCGCACGTCCAGTGCGGGTTGCAGCGGACCGGGGGCGATCGCCGTGAGGTCGTTCTGCAGGAAGATCCGATCGACCTCCGCGGGCAGGAGTATCGACAAGGGTGAAGGGTCCGCAGCCGCACCGCTTCGCAACGGCGCAGACCACGGGGGCTCGGAGCCGTCCTCGGCGATGAGGCCGAGCAGACGAGCGGCCTCGAGCTGCCGCGCTGCCTCTTCCGGCCAGGCCGGGTCCCACGGGTGGGCCAGAGGCCATTGGCCGGGTGGCAGCCAGCCGCCCGTCGCGGTGCGGATCCCCCGAGGGAGGGTGTCGCGGAAGGTCGTGGCCAGGAGGCCCCAGCGGGCGGGAGCGGGGGAGCGGAGCCATTCCTCTGCTACGGGTGTGGTGCGCAGCAGTCGCTCGACCGGGGTGGCCAGGCCGGCTCGCACGGCGAGAGCCACCAGCGGGTCCACGCTCTCGACGGCGAGACCCGCCTCGGCGAGCTGGCGCTTCTGACCTGCGCTCACCGCCCCGCCCATGAGAAGCGCGAACGGCTGCTCTCTGGCGAGCAGGAGGATGTCGGCGAGTACGCCGACAGTGGTGAACGCCCGCTCGGCGGCGTGCGCGGCCGCGGATTCCTCCGCGGCCGGTGCGGGCGTCTCATCGAGCGGAGCAGGTCGTGGTCTTCCGGCGACGGCGTCGGCGACCGGCGGATGCGGCGTGCCGT
Organism: Microbacterium sp. GbtcB4; assembly: GCF_019091465.1. NCBI lineage: Bacteria > Bacillati > Actinomycetota > Actinomycetes > Micrococcales > Microbacteriaceae > Microbacterium > Microbacterium sp. GbtcB4. Next base: position 190,941 of record NZ_JAGXJJ010000003.1, on the reverse strand, counting down.
CGGGGCGGAGCAGGGCGAGTGCGGTCAGGCGCTCACGCCCGGCGCCGGCGTCGCCTCCCTTCGCAGCATCGACGAGCGCGGCGGCCTCCGCGGCGGTGAGGGTCGGGAGCACGCGGCCGATCGACGAGGGCTCCAGCAGGGCCTCCGCGGCGTCGAAGAGATCCTGCCAGGTGGCGTCGGGACGCACGCCGCGCGCGGACAGCAGCGCCGTCAGCTCGTCATCGCTCGCCGCAGCCAGGTCGTCGGCCAACGGGCGTGCGTGCGTGCTCATCGATGCGGCCTCAACGACGCGACTCGGCGCGGCCCTTCCGCACGAAGCTCATCACCAGCAGCACGATGATCATGATGAAGGCGAGAGGCAGGCCCCAGTACGGGATCGCCGCGATCACCGGCCAGAGGCCTTCGCCGAACGCGGCCCGGTCCATGCCGAGCGCCGTGCCGATGATGATGACAAAGAAGCAGATCACCGAGGCCGCCGCGATGCCGAGCGCGGTGAACGCCAGGATGCGGTCGATCCGACGGATGGGGACCTCCGGTCCGGGACTCTGCGTACTCATCGGCCCCAGCCTACTCGCACGCGCGGGAGCGGTTCCGTTCCGCGCGTGACCGGTAGGCTGGGGGCACGCGCACGAGCGCGCTCCGTCAGCATTCGATCCAGCGAGGTTCTCCCATGCCCACCGGCAAGGTCAGGTTCTACGACGAAGACAAGGGTTTCGGCTTCATCGCCAGCGATGACGGCCAGGACGTCTTCCTGCACGCCTCCGCGATGCCGGCAGGCACCGCCGTGAAGGCCGGTGCACGCGTGGAGTTCGGCGTGGCCGACGGCAAGCGCGGCCTCCAGGCACTGTCGGTGCGCGTGCTCGAAGCGCCGCCCAGCCTGGCGAAGGCGAAGCGCAAGCCCGCCGACGACATGGCCATCATCATCGAGGACCTCGTGAAGCTCCTCGATGGCATCGGCGGCGATCTGCGCCGCGGCCGCTACCCTTCCTCCAGCCATGGTCGCAAGATCGCGGCCGTCCTGCGCAAGGTCGCCGATGACCTCGAAGCCTGACGCCGACGCGCGTCTCATCGAGGCGCATGACCTCGCGCTCTCCGCACTGCGTGAGATCACTCCCGCCGCCACGATCGGGCCGGCTGCGGGTTTCACGCCGGAGGACGACGGATCCGTCTCGCTGCGGTTCGAGAACCGTCTTCCCGGTTACCCGGGCTGGTACTGGACCGTGACGGTCGCTCGGGTCGACGACGAGGAGCCGACCGTCCTCGAGGTCGAGCTGCTCCCCGGCGACGGAGCGCTCCTGGCCCCGGAATGGGTCCCGTGGGCGGAGCGCCTCGCCGAGTACCGTGCGCACCAGGCCGAGCTGGCCGAGGCCGCGGCAGCCGGCGGTGAGGACGAGGACGCTGACGGGGACGACGAGGACGGCGACCTCGACGACGGCATCGACGATGACGAGCTCGATGAGGATGGCTCGGACATCCTCCACGCCGGCGATCTCGACGGCGTGGACATCGACGAACTCGACGACTCCGACGAGGAGGACGCGTCCGGCGACGACGTCGACGAAGACGACGAGGCAGAGGACTCCGAAGACGACGACGCCGACGCCCGCGATGCGGACGCCGGCGACGAAGAGGAGTGAGCCGGGCGGTCAGCCGCCCATGTTCTCCTGCACGAAGTCGATGGCCCGGATGAGCTGACGCACGTCGTCCGGCTCGATCGAGACGAAGGTCGCCACCCGCAGCTGGTTGCGGCCGAGCTTGCGGTACGGCTCGGTGTCGACGATGCCGTTGGCGCGCAGCGTTTTCGCGATCGCCGCGGCGTCGACGCTCTCGTCGAAGTCGATGGTCGCCACCACGGGCGAGCGGTGCGCCGGGTCGCTGACGAAGGGCGTCGCCACGGCGGACGCCTCCGCCCAGTCGTAGAGCACCGACGACGACTCCGCCGTCCGTGCCGCAGCCCACGAGAGCCCGCCGTTGTCGAGGATCCACCGCAACTGGTCGTCCAGGAGCAGCAGCGTCGTCAGAGCGGGTGTGTTGAGCGTCTGGTTGAGCCGCGAGTTGTCCACCGCATGCTTCAGGCTCAGGAACTCCGGGATGTACCGCCCCGAGGCGGCGATCCGCTCGATGCGGTCGATCGCGGCGGGGGAGACCGCGGCGAACCAGAGTCCGCCGTCGGAGCCGAGGTTCTTCTGCGGGGCGAAGTAGTAGACGTCGGCCTGCGCCATGTCGAGGTCGATGCCGCCCGCGGCGCTCGTCGCGTCGATCACGGTGAGCGCTCCTTCCGCGTGGACGCGCTGGATCGGCGCGGCCACGCCGGTGGAGGTCTCGTTGTGCGGCCAGGCGTACACGTCCACACCCTCGACGAGCTCGGCGGCGCTGCGCGACCCGGGCTCGGCGGAGCGGACGTCGGGAGCCTCCAGCCAGGGAGCGGCGGCGGCCTTGGCGAACTTGCCTCCGAACTCGCCGAACACGAGGTTCTGGCTGCGACGCTCGATGAGACCGAAGGCCGCGGCGTCCCAGAACGCCGTCGAGCCGCCGTTGCCGAGGATGATCTCGTATCCCTCCGGGAGGCGGAAGAGAGCGGCCAGCTGCTCGCGGACGCTGCCGACGAGGTTCTTCACGGGCGCTTGGCGATGCGATGTGCCCAGGATCGAGGCTCCCGTCGTGACGAGCGCCTCGAGCTGCGCGCCGCGCACCTTCGAGGGTCCGCAGCCGAAGCGGCCGTCGGTGGGCAGGAGGTCACGGGGAATCTCGATCGCCATGGCTAGATTCTAGGGGGATCGCGCCGCCGTCCCTCCCGCCTCCGCCCCGTCCGATGTCGCCGGAGGAATGTAGGCTTGCCTAAGAACTTTCGGAGGGCCACATGACGGATCTGATCGACACCACGGAGATGTATCTCCGCACCATCCTCGAGCTCGAGGAGGAGAACATCGTGCCGCTGCGGGCGCGCATCTCGGAGCGCCTCGGCCACTCCGGTCCCACCGTCTCGCAGACCGTCGGACGCATGGAACGGGACGGCCTCGTCGTGGTGTCCGAAGACCGCACGCTCGAGCTCACCGACGCCGGACGTCGCAAGGCCGTCGACGTCATGCGCAAGCACCGCCTCGCCGAGCGCCTGTTGTCCGACGTGATCGGGCTGGACTGGGCGTTCGTCCACGAGGAGGCCTGTCGCTGGGAGCACGTCATGAGCGAGCAGGTCGAGCGCCGTCTCGTCGAGCTGCTCGGTCACCCCACCGAGTCGCCGTACGGCAACCCGATCCCGGGCCTCGACCAGCTCGGCGACCTTCCCGCCCGCACCTTCGACGAGGGTGTCATCGGCCTCGTGCAGCGGCTGAATGCCGCGGGCGAGCCGGTCGAGGGGACCGTCCGCCGTCTCGCCGAGCCGGCCCAGGTCGACCCCGAGCTCCTGGAGCAGCTGCGTGACGCGGGCGTCGTCCCGGGTGCGCGCGGAGACTTCCGCTTCAACGAGGGCTACGTGCTCATCCAGATGGACGGCAAGGAGGAGGGCCTGGAGCTTCCGGTGGAGCTGGCCTCGCACATCTTCCTCGTCGGCGAACCGGCCTGAAAACCCTCACCGAGGATTGTCAGTTTCCCAGGGTGACATGATCGTTATCTTCCGGTAACCTCGGTCAGGTCCTCAGCGAAGAAGCCCGCTGGGGGCGAACCGCGAAGATCCGCCTTCCGGCTCGTCGTCTTCCCGAGAGGGATGCGCTCGAACCCGAGCAGTGCATCTCTGCCCTCGGGCAGAGGCCGACGAGCCAGCGCCACCCGAGGTGCGAAGGCTCAGGAGGACCACGTTTTGGCCGCAGACATCGAACCGACCGCGAAGACATCTGAAGATCGAGTACCCGCCCGGCGCACCGGTGCCAGGGTCAGTGCTCGGAAGATCGCAGCCCCTCTCCGGTCGGTGGCGATCTTCGGTGCCGTCGGTGCTCTCGTCGCCGCCGTCGCGCTCCCCGCCTACGCGGCCTCGAAGCCGACGGACGCCACGGCGCAGACCGTGCAGCAGCTCGCCGCGGTCGACGCTCAGTCGCTCGTCGTCGCATCGGAGGCCACGGCGGCTCCGCTCGTCCGTGGCGCCTTCAGCGCGACCACGCCGGAGGAGATCGAGAAGAAGAAGGCAGAAGAAGCGGCCGCCGCCGCGGCCCGTGCCGCTGCTGCCACCGCGTCCGCCTCCGCGTCCGCGCCGTCCTCAGGCACCTTCAACACGTCCGGCTACGCGCTCGTCGCCCCCGGCTCCGGCCAGGTCCGCTACCCCTTGCCGCTCGGCTCGTGGAACGTCAGCCGTACCGTCGGCGGCGGCCACAACGGCGCCGACATGCTCGCGCCGGCCGGTACGCCGATCTATGCCGCCGCCGCAGGCGTCGTGCGCGCCTCGGCCGAGAGCATCGGCGGCTACGGCGTCGCCGTCATGCTGGACAGCGTCGTGGGCGGACAGCAGGTCCAGACCACGTACGGCCACATGCTCTACGGGTCGCGCCAGGTGCAGGCCGGCCAGACCGTCGCCGCCGGGCAGCTGATCGGCTACGTCGGCAGCACGGGCCGGTCGACCGCGAACCACCTCCACTTCGAGGTCTGGATCAACGGCGGTCTGGTCGAGCCGATGTCCTGGCTCTCCGTCAACGCCGGCTGAGCGGGACACGTTCTCGAGCATTCATCTCCCGTTTCGCCTCGGTCCTCGCGGGATGGGTTAGCCTGAACCCGTCGTCATACAGACGGGAGAGGCTGATGGAGCGAACACCGAGCATCCGAACCATGGACGCTCTCGGTCGTCACGTCCTTCGGCATTGCCCGCAGGGATGCCGCGGTGCTGCCGCGCGCGAGAGGCGCCGTCTGTAGACGGCGCCTTTTTTCGTCCCTGCGAACACTCTTCCTCCTGCACGACGTCGTGTGAGTCGAGAGTGCCGGGAAGCCGTCCCGGCGGATCGAGAGGATGACGAATGCGCACACTGGTCCTGAACGCCGGATACGAGCCGTTGGCGATCGTGTCCTTCAAGAGAGCCCTCGTGCTGGTGATGAACGACAAGGCGACGGTCATCGAGAGAGTCGAGGACGACCCTGTCTGGGGTACTCACGGCGTCTACGATCGCCCGGCGGTGATCATCCTCTCCCGCTACGTGCGCGTCCCCCTCAGCCGTCGCGTGCCGGTCACGCGACGTGGCGTGCTGCGGCGTGACGGGCATCGCTGCGGATACTGCGGCAAGGCCGCTGCGACCATCGACCACGTCCTGCCACGGTCGCGCGGCGGCGCGGACTCCTGGGAGAACCTCGTCGCGTGCTGCCTGCGCTGCAACAACCTCAAGAGCAACCGCACCCCGCAGGAGATGCGGTGGCAGCTGCGGTTCACGCCGCGACCGCCGCACGGAACGGCATGGACGGTACGCGGGGTGGAGCGCAGCGATCCTCGGTGGGAACCCTACCTCGCCCTCGCCGCGTGACGGACGGCGCGAGGGCGCGCAACCCTGGTCCCGTAGACTGGGTTGCGCGCCCTCGTAGCTCAGCAGGATAGAGCAGCCCTCTCCTAAAGGGCAGGTCGCAGGTTCGAATCCTGTCGAGGGCACTCCCGCTTCCGCACGCGTCAGGGGCGTCCGCGCCGCCAGAGCTTCGACGGCCACCAGATGGGCTTGCCGATGTCGTACGCGAGCGCCGGCACGAGCAGCGAGCGCACCACGAAGGTGTCCAGCAGCACTCCGAACGCGACGATGAACGCGAGCTGCACGAGGAAGAGGATCGGGATCACCGACAGCGCCGCGAAGGTCGCCGCCAGCACCAGGCCCGCGGAGGTGATGACGCCTCCGGTGATCGAGAGCCCGCGCAGGATGCCCTCCCTCGTCCCGTGCTGCTTCGACTCTTCCCGCACCCGCGTCATGAGGAAGATGTTGTAGTCGATGCCCAGGGCGACGAGGAACACGAAGCCGTAGAGCGGGACGGCGGGATCGGCGCCGGGGAAGTCGAAGATGCCGTTGAACACGAGGGCCGAGACCCCCATGGCCGTACCGAAGGACAGCACCGTCGTGAGGATCAGCAGCACCGGCGCGAGGATCGAGCGCAGCAGCAGCATGAGGATGATCATGATCACGACGAGGATCACCGGGATGATGAGGTTGCGGTCGTGGATGGACGCGTCGTTCGTATCGATCGAGGTGGCCGTCACCCCGCCCACCACGGCGCCGAGGTCATCGAGCTCTCCCCGCAGCTCGCGCACGGTGGAGGCCGCGGCCGCAGAGTCAGCGGCGTCCGTCAGCGTCGCCTGCAGGAGCACCTGACCGTCGACCGTCGTGGGGTCGGGAGCCGGGGTCCCGGGAGGGCCGACGGCCGTGATCCCGTCTGCCGTCACCGGCGCGGATCCGCTCGGCGAGTCGGCCGCGGTGACGGTCACCCCGTCGATCCCGTCGTTCGCGAGGAGCACGTCGGCGGCATCCTGCAGGTTGTCCTCGTCGACGATCACGGAGACCGGGCTCCCCGAGCCGCCGGGGAAGTGCTCGCCGAGCGCGACCTGGCCGTCGCGCGCCTCGGAGGCCCCGAGCACGAGGTCGGACTGCGGCACCCCCTGAGCGTCCAGCTGGGTGACCCCGGCCGCGCCCGCGAGGAGGACGAGCGTGGTCGCGATCCAGATCACGCGCGGGCGCTTCTTGATGAGGCCGGACAGTCGTGCCCAGAGGCCGGTGGTGCGCATGCCGTGCTCCTCGGCAACGACCGCGGGCTCGAAGCGGGGACGCCGCGGCCAGAAGACCGCGCGCCCGAACAGCAGCAGCAGCGAGGGCAGGAGCGTGAGCGCGGACAGCATCGCGAACACGATGCCGATCGCCGCGACCGGGCCGAGGGTGCTGTTCGACTTCAGGTCGCTGAGCAGCAGGCACAGGAGTCCCGCGATCACGGTGCCCCCGGACGCGACGATCGGCTCGACCGACCCCTTCCACGCGGCGAGGAGCGCGACGCCCTTGTCCTGCGAGACCCGCAGCTCCTCCCGGAACCGCGCGACGAAGAGCAGCGCGTAGTCGGTGGCGGCGCCGATCACGAGGATGAAGAGGATGCCCTGGGTCTGCCCGCTGAGCAGCAGGATCTCCCACTTGGCCAGCCACCAGACGACGAGGAGCGCGACGCACAGGGCGAACAGGCTCGTGGAGAGCACGACGAGCGGCAGCAGGAACGAGCGGTAGACGAGCACGAGGATCACGAGCACGGCGAGCAGGGCGACGCCGAGGAGGAGGCCGTCGATGCCGGCGAACCCCGCGGCGAGGTCGGCCGTGAAGCCCGCAGGACCGGTGATGTAGACCGTGATGCCGTCCGGCACCGCGGCGCGCAGCTCATCGCCGAGAGCGGTGGTGGCATCGCTGAGCTCGGCGTCGCCGTCGATCGGGATGAAGGCCTGCACGGCGCGGCCGTCCTCGGACGGCAGCGCCGGGGAGACGTCGTCCGCGACGCCCTCCACGTCCGGCGCGTCGGCCACCGCGTCGGAGATCGCTTCGAGCTCGGACGGCGTCAGCTCCTCCTCCGAGGTGAACACCGCGATCGCCGGGATGGCGTCGCTGTCGGTGAACTCGCCGAGGAGCTGCTGCACGGTCGTGGCGTCCGCGGACTCCGGGAGGTAGGTGGTCTGGTCGTTCGACGACACCTCGTCGACCTTCCCGAACAGCGGACCGCCGAAGGACGCACCCGCGAGCCACACCAGGATGAGGGCGACGGGCAGGAACACCCGCAGCCAGGAATGGCGGCGGGTGCGCTCGCGGGTCGGCGGCGTCGGTGCGGGGGCGGGGCGGGACATCGGGGTCCTTTCAGGCGGGCGGTCGGGGAGGGTGCGACGGGTCAGGAGACCCAGGCGAGGATGAGGATCATCGTGGCGAGGAAGCCAGCGATGTAGTTGAGCGCGATGAACCGGCGCCAGGCGCGGTTCGTGCCGGCCGAGGTCTCGTCGGTGACGTTCCACCACGGCGCGGCGTTGACGATGTAGGGCAGCGCCAGCACGGCGGCGAGCGGTCCGGGCCAGGGGGTCAGCAGCATCGCGGCGCCGGCGATCGTCCAGAGCACGAGGGAGAGCCGGACGGTGGCCCTGGCTCCGATCACGGTCGCGATGGACGAGATGCCGCCCTCGCGATCGGGCCCGATGTCCTGCACGGCGCCGAAGGCGTGGGCCGCCATGCCCCAGAGGAAGAAGGCGACGAGGACGAGGACGGCGGTCGTCGTGACGGGGGCTCCGGCGAGGGAGAGGCCGACGAGGGCGGGGCTGACGAAGTGGGTGCTCGAGGTCACGGAGTCCAGGAAGGGACGCTCCTTGAAGCGCAGCGCCGGTGCCGAGTAGGCGAGGACGGCGAAGACGCTGACGGCGAGCCACAGCCAGGATGCCGGGGTACCGACCGCGAACAGGTACACGAGGAACGGCACGTTCGTGACCGCCGCCGCCCACAGCGTCGCGCGGTGGATCCGCGGGGACAGCAGGGCGCCCTCGATCCCGCCCTTGCGGGGGTTGGCCAGATCGGAGGCGTAGTCGAAGACGTCGTTGATGCCGTACATGGCGAGGTTGTACGGGACGAGGAAGTACAGCGTGCCGATCACGAACGTCGCGTCGATCTCCCTGGTGCTCAACAGGTAGGCGGCGGCGAAGGGGAAGGCGGTGTTGATCCAGCTGATCGGTCGGGAGGAGAGGACGATCTGGGCGATGTCGCGGCCGGGGCCCCCGGTGCGGGACGTCTGATCGGTCATGCCTGCTCCTCCGTCCGGGCGGCGGCGCGCGTCCGGGAGCGGCGCCCGCGGAGGGCGGTCCACAGCGCGGGGAGCAGCAGCACACCTGCCAGCGGGTAGGCGAAGTCCTCGATCGGGGCGAGCCCGATGTGCAGGCCGGCGAGCGGGCCGGGCGCGTAGTGGAAGAGGCCGGTGGCGATCATGACGGTGTCGAACACGGCGGTCAGCACGAGGAGGGCGAGGGCTGTCAGCGCGAGGGCGCCGAGGTGCGGGGTGCGGCGTGCGGCGACGCCGAGGGCGACCGCGGCGAGAGCGGCGACGGCGAGGAACACGGCGGACAGCTGCAGGTAGGTCATCGCGCCGCTCCTTGCGCCTGGGAAGTGCCATGGCGGCGCTCCAGGAGGCGCACCGCGCCGCCGTAGAGCACCATCGTGCACACGACGAGGAAGACGAGGAAGATCGGCTCTTCGAGAGGGAGTTCGGGAGCCAGGACGATGCCCGTGGCGATCGCCGCCTCGCCGCGGAAGAAGATCCCCGCCGCGATACCGGCCACATCCCAGACGAGGAAGAAGGCGAGGCCGACGGCGGTGACGACGGCCGCCGCCACGGCGTCGCGCCAGAAGAACAGGCGGAACCGCCAGTCCAGCAGGAGCATGCAGCCGAGGGAGACGAGCAGGGCGGCCAGATAGATCGCGCCCATCATGCCCGCTCCGCGCTCGTCGGCCGTGGGGCCGGCTCCGGCAGCGGACCGGGGGAGTGGTCGCCCCGGATGCGCTTGAGCACGATCTCGGCGCTGATGAGGCACATCGGCACGCCCACACCGGGGGCGGTGGTCGCTCCGGCGTAGTACAGCCCCTGCACGCGGCGGGAGGCGTTCTGCGCGCGGAACATGGCACTCTGCGAGAGGATGTGCGCGGGCCCGAGCATCCCACCCCGCCAGGAGTGGTAGTCGTCGCGGAAGTCGGCAGGCCCCACGGTCTCCCGGACGACGATCCGCTCCCGAAGGTCGGGGATCCCCGCCCACGTCTCGATCATGTCGATCGCGGCGTCCGCGGCCTTCTCGACAGCCGCGGAGCCGGCGCCGTCGCTTCCCCCGTGCCCGAGATCGACGTCGGCCGGCACCGGCACCAGCACGAAGAGGTTCTCGTACCCGTCCGGCGCGACCTCGGCGTCGGTGGCGCTGGGGCGGCAGACGTAGGTGGACGCCGGGCTGGGGACGGCAGGGGTGCGACCGAAGATCGCGTCGAAGTTCGCATCCCAGTCGTCGGTGAAGAAGAGCGAGTGATGGGGGAGCTCGGGCAGGGCGCCGCGGACGCCGAGCATCACGAGCACGCCGCCGGGCCCGCTCGTGCGCCGCGCCCACCAGGACTCCGGGTAGGACTGCAGCGTCGGGGGCAGCAGCGCCGTCTCCGTGTGGTGCAGATCGGCGCCGGAGACGACGATGTCCGCGTCCTCCACATGGTGGTGGCCGTCGCGGTCCGTCCAGCCGACCCCGGTCGCATGGGTCGCGCCGTCGGCATCCTGGGTGCGGATCCCGGTGACCTCCGCGCCGGTGACGATCCGGGCGCCGGCATCCTGGGCCAGCGCCGCCAACCGTTCGACGACGCGCCAGAAGCCGCCCTGCGGATACAGCACGCCCTGGTCGAGGTCGAGCGCGCTCATCAGGTGGTACATCGCCGGGGCCGTCCGGGGATCGGTGCCGAGGAAGACCGCGGGGTAGCCCAGGATCTGGCGCAGCACCGGGTTCCGGAAGCGGCGGGCGGCGAAGGCCTGGAGGCGCGTGCCGAGCAGCGAGAAGAGCCGAGGGAGCGCGCGCACCACCTCGGGCGCGGCCAGCGTCCTGGTCCTGGTGAACGGGTTGTAGAGGAAGTACCTCCTCGCCATCGCCCCGGCATCGTGGGCGGAGGCGAGGTATGTGTCGAGCGCAGCAGCGGAGCCGGGTTCCATCGACTCGAACAGCGCCGAGACGGCGTCCCGTCCGGCAGGCACCGTGACCGGAGCGTCGCCGGACTCGGGGGAGCGGAAGACGCGATACCCCGGGTCGAGCAGGGTCAGGTCGAGCTGCTCCTCGGTGCTCGTGCCCATCATCGCGAAGTAGTGGTCGAACACCTCGGGCATGAGGTACCACGAGGGGCCGGAGTCGAATCGGAAGCCGTCGCGCTCGATGGTGCCCGCCCGTCCGCCCACGCGGTCGTTCTTCTCCAGGACCACGACGTCGTGGCCGTCGCGTGCGAGCAGCCCGGCCGTCGCCAGGCCGGCCACCCCCGCGCCGATGATGACGACGCGGCTCATCGGTCCCGCTCCAGGCTCGTGACGGCGACGGCACGCGCGGCGAGCAGCGCCTTGATCGGATCCGGCACGCGGACCCGCCGGCGGTACAGCTCCGCGGCCGGCGTCCGCGCGACCTTCCGGGTCAGGGCGGCGAAGAGGGCGAGGGCGCTGCGCACCGCGGCACGGGCGTCCTTCGGGAGCAGCGGGATCGCAGCTCTCGCGTCGGTGAGCTGACGGTGGACCGTGTCGACCCAGGCGTCGCGGTCGGCATCGGTGAGACGAGCTGAGCCGCCGAGGTAGCCGCGCTGCAGGCGGTCCGTGTCGTCGGCCAGATCGCGGAGGAAGTTCACGTTCTGGAACGCGGCTCCCAGCCGCCGAGCCCCGCGCTCGAGGATGTCGAGCTCGGCCGGCGTCCGCGTGGCGTCGCGGAGGAAGACCCGCAGGCACATGAGGCCCACGACCTCCGCCGACCCGTAGACGTAGGCGGCGTGCGCGTCGGCGTCGTAGGCCGTGAAGCCGGAGTCACCGGCGATGTCGGCGCGCATCGAGTCGAAGAACGGCCGCGTGAGCTCCTCGCCGATCCCGCACGCGCGCGCCGTCCGCGCGAACGCGTGCAGGATGAGGTCGCTGCTGTAGCCGGTCCGCATCGCCCGATGCGTCTCCGCGATGTACGAGTCCAGGGCGGTCGCCTGGGCGCCCGCGTCGAGCCCGGCCTCCGCGGCGACACCGTCGACGATCTCGTCGGCGATGCGCACCATGGCGTAGATGTTGCGGACGTGCTGACGGTGGCGTCGACCGAGGAGGCGAGTGGCCAGGCCGAATGATGTCGAATAGGTGCGGATCACGTTGGAGGTCGCGATCTCGGCGGTGCGGCTGAAGCGGCGCAGCGCCGCGTCGTCGCGATGCTCGGCGGGGGTCGCGGTCATCGGCTGCGGCCCTCGATCCGGTCGGCGAGAGCGAGGACGACGCGCCCCGCGTCGGCGGAGAGCGTGCCCGCCTCCTCCGCTTCCGCGAGGACTGTCGAGACGGCGGTCAGCTGCTCCTCCACGAGTCCGCGGACGAAGCCCTCCGCACCGCACTCGCGGAGGCGGTCGCGCATCTCCGCCGCGTCGTCGATGCTGAGGTCGGTGGCCCCGAATCGCAGTTCGATGCCGGGCCAGTGGCTGGTCATCCGCGCGTAGGCGATGATCGCGGTCTCCTTGCCCTCGCGGAGGTCGGAGTAGGGGTCCTTGCCGTGCGTGTCCGGGTCTCCGAACACGGACAGCAGGTCGTCCTGGAGCTGGTAGGCGAGCCCGAGGTGGCCGCCGATCTCGGTCAGCTGCTCCTCGGCTGCCGTCGACGCCCCCGACAGGATGGCCGCCGCGCGGAGGGGGAGGACGAATGAATAGGCGGCCGTCTTCGACGCGCTCGTGGAGAGGATGGTGCGGAGGTCGGCCGCGATGATGCCGTCGCTGAGGGCCACGTCCGAGTGCTCGCCCGCGACGGTCTCGAACACCGTCGTCTCGAGGAGGGCGAGGAGCCGCTCCCGTCGCGCGGCGGGGATGTCGGCGCGGGCGAACCCGAGCACGGCACTGGACAGGAGGAGGTCTCCGAGGAGGATGGCGCTCGACCGGCCCCAGTGCAGGGCCGCCTCGCCACCGGCGTCGGGGCGACGGGAGACGAGGGAGCCGATGAGGTTGGGGCGGCGGCGGCGCGTGAGGTCGCCGTCGATCACGTCGTCGTGCAGGAGGAACGCGAAGTGCAGGAGCTCGACATGAGCGGCCACGTCGATCGCCCGCGCGGTGTCCTTCGCCGTGAGGGGAGCCGCGGTGAGTGCGGACAGCAGGTCCATGAGCATGCGCGGACGCAGGAGCTTCCCGCCGAGGGCGTGCTCTGCCGCCGTGTGCCACAGCGCGGCGAACTCCGCCCCGTAGTGCTCGGCGGCGACCGTGCGCTCGGCGAAGCGTCGTCGCAGCACCGCCTCGATGCGGGTGCCGAGGTCTTCCTCTGTCACGGTGACGGCCATGGCTCAGACCTCTCCGTGTCGTCGAAGGAGCGGGAGCTGCTCCGCGAGCCAGGGGCTGAAGGCGAAGGGGGTGCGGATGACCGCGGCGAGCAGGTCGTCCACATCGACCCATTCCCATTCCGCCACCTCGTCGGGATTCGCGGCGGGCTGCCCGTCGATCACGGCGACGTGCACCGGGCAGATCTCGTTCTCCACGATGCCGCTCGCGTCCACGGCGCGGTAGCGGTAGTCGGGGAGCGCGAGCCGGACGTCGCTGACCTGGACCCCCAGTTCCTCGGAGCCGCGTCGGCGCACCGCCTCGATCATGTCCTCGCCGGGCTGCGGGTGACCGCAGAAGCTGTTGGTCCAGACACCCGGCCACGTGCGCTTGCCGAGGGCGCGACGGGTGACGAGCAGGCGTCCCTCTCGATCCTGCACGTAGCAGGAGAAGGCGAGGTGGAGGGGCGTGTCGGTCGTGTGGACTTCGCTCTTCGGCAGGATGCCGACGGCAGTCCCGTCTTCGGCGAGGAGTGTGACGTTGTCCATGGCGCCCTCTCGTCTTTTAGCTAACCTGGCGAAATATCAACTTAGCATGAAGCTGTTGGTGTGTAACATGATCGCATGCACTCCGAGCCCCGCACCACCCCGGTCGCCGAGGCGCCGGCGACCGCGGGGCCGGACGACCTGACCCATGGCGCGATCTACGACGTCGAGGCCAGCGATCCGCGCAGCACGCTCATCGACCGCTCCGGCGTCGCGCCGGAGGATCTGCGGCAGATCGCTCGCGTCATGGAGGCGCTCGGCGGATTGCGCGACGCCGAGCAGCGGCTGTCGCAGGCGTCGCGCCGGTACATGCAGCTGAACGAGACCGACATGCGGGCGCTGCACTATCTGATCGTGTGCGCGAATCGGTCGCTGGTGGCGACCCCCAGCGGGATCGCCCATCACCTCGGGGTCTCGACCGCGGCGACGACGAAGCTGCTCGACCGGCTCGAGAAGGGCGGGCACATCCGGCGCTCGCCGCATCCCACCGACCGACGAGCCCTCGCGATCACGATCACTCCGGAGACCAGGCACGCCGCGATGGAGACGGTCGGGCGGCAGCAGGCCAAGCGCTTCTACGCGGCCGCGCGGTTGTCGGCGGCGGAGCGCGATGTGGTGATCCGGTTCCTCCAGGACATGACGGAGGAGATCACCCTGCGTGACGAGCCGTGGGCCACGCAGGGCGTACACGAAGATCCCGCCCGACCGTGAGGTGGGGCGGGACCGGATCAATGAGCGGCGCGGTACGCGTCGAGGATGGGGGCCGGAACTCGTCCCCGCTCCGAGAGCGTGTACCCGTTCTCCTTCGCCCAGGCGCGGATCGCCGCGACCTCGGGGTTGCGTGAGGGCCGCTTCCGCGACGAGGAGGAGGACGAGGAGCGCCCTCCGCCGGTGGACGCACCGGATCCCGCCCGACGCCCGGCCGTGATGTACGGCTCGAGGGCCTGACGCAATTCCTCGGCGTGCGCGGAATTCAGATCGATCTCGTAGGAGGTGCCGTTCAGCGAGAAATGCACGGTCTCGCCTTCTCCGACCTCCAGGACGGTGCCGTCGATATCGTCGACCAGCTGGTGCACAATTCGTCTCGCCATGACGGCGACTTTATCGCGGCGGCGGGAATGCGCACAACAAAGGCCGCTCCTTCATCGCCCCGTATGACGCGGTCGTGGAGAATGCCGATTCAGGGAAGCAGGCCCGCGCGACGTGCTTTGGTCACGGCGGCATGCCGCGTCGACGCGTCCAATTTCGACATCGCGGTGCCGAGATAGGCCTTGACGGTGCCTTCCCGCAGACCGAGGTGCGCGGCGATCTCCGCATTCGTCGATCCGAGGGCGGCGCACGCGAGGACGTCGGTCTCGCGCGGGGAGAGGTGGATGACGGGGACGGGACCGGTCGTCGTCGGGAGGTCGTCACCGGCGAGGGTCAGCAGTCGGCGCTCGACCTGCGCCAGCCGCGCGCGGATGCCGGCGTCGTCCACGGTGGCGGCGATGCTGCGCAGCTCGGCGAAGCTCTCCCGCAACTCCTCGCGCTGGGCCGGCGCGACCGTTGCGGGCGACGGGGACGCGGCCCGCAGACGGCGCTGCACCTCGTCCCGGATGCGCAGCTCATCGGCGACGGATTGGGCGACCTGCATCGCCGGTGCCGTCGTCACGCCGCCGATCCTCTCCTCGGCCCAGGCGCCGGCATAGAGCACGCCGCGCGGGCGCCCCTGGACGACGATCGGCAGGGCGAGCAGCGTCCGCAGGCCTTCGCCGAGCACGAAGACGTCGTAGTCGTGGGTGATCTGGCGGGAGGAGCCGTAGTCGCTCGTCATCCGCGGGCGCAGCTCCATCATCGCCCGCCCGCCGAGGCCGCGCTCGGGGCGCACGCGGAGCCCGTCGAGAGCACGCGTGCGGGCACCGACGATGCTCGTGACGCTCACGACGCCCTCTTCGATCAGCCCGCCGAACGCGACGGGGAAGCGCGTGCGCCGCGCGAGCTCGCGCACCGCGTTGGCGACGAGCTCCGCCTCGGATTCGACGGTGATCGGAGAGCTCACGAATACCTACTTTCGGGGGTGACGGCACCGTTCCCCGTTTCGTAGCGTCGACCCTACCACTCGGGCGGCGACAGCCGCGCGTGCAGCGGACATGTGGCAAGGAGGCCCCATGAGCGAACAGGTTCCGACCCCTCAGAACGGTGCGATCGATTACGTCGCCGTCGAGCAATCCCCTCGATTCCTGCGATTGAAACGGACGCAGCGCTCTTTCATCTTCCCCCTCGCCGCGTTCTTCCTCGTGTGGTATTTCGTCTACGTGCTGCTGGCGGCATTCGCCCGCGATTTCATGGCGCAGCGCGTCTGGGGCGATATCACCGTGGGGCTGCTGTTCGGGCTCGGACAGTTCGTGACGACATTCGCCATCACGATGGCGTATGTCGCATTCGCGAATAGGAAGCTCGACCCGCTGGCATCGGAGATCCGCGAAGAACTCGAGAAGGCGCAGGCGGACGCATGACCATCATCCGCACGGCCACCGAGGATGTGGCACTCGACATCAATCCGGTATTCAACATCTCGATCTTCCTCGCTTTCGTCGCGGTGACGTTGTTCATCGTCATCCGCGCCAGTCGGAACAACAAGACGGCCGCTGACTACTACGCAGCTGGTCGTTCCTTCACCGGGCCCCAGAACGGATTCGCGATCGCCGGCGACTATCTCTCCGCCGCGTCGTTCCTCGGCATCTGCGGCGCCATCGCGATCAACGGGTACGACGGATTCCTCTACTCCATCGGATTCCTCGTCGCCTGGCTGGTGGCGCTGCTGCTCGTGGCGGAGCTCATGCGCAACACGGGCAAGTTCACGATGGCGGACGTGCTCTCGTTCCGCTTGAAGCAGCGCCCGGTGCGGATGGCGGCGGCGATCACCACGCTCGCGGTCTGCTTCTTCTATCTCCTGGCGCAGATGGCGGGGGCGGGCGGCCTCGTGTCCCTGCTGCTCGGGATCGACGGGCGCGTCGGGCAGTCGGTCGTCATCGCCGTCGTCGGCATCCTCATGATCGTCTACGTGCTCATCGGCGGCATGAAGGGCACCACCTGGGTGCAGATCGTCAAGGCGGTGCTCCTCATCGGCGGTGCCCTGGCGATGACCATCTGGGTCCTCGCGATCAACGGCTTCAGCCTGAACACCCTCCTGGAGGCCGCGGTGGCCAACTCCGACAAGGGTGAGGCGGTCCTGGCGCCCGGTCTGCAGTACGGGGCCAACCCGTGGGACTTCCTGTCGCTGGGCATGGCCCTCGTGCTCGGCACTGCGGGTCTGCCGCACGTGCTCATGCGTTTCTACACCGTGCCGACGGCCAAGGAGGCACGGCGTTCGGTGGTGTGGGCTATCTGGCTGATCGGCGGGTTCTACCTGCTCACGCTGGTGCTCGGTTACGGAGCCGGTGCGCTCGTCGGCGCCGATGTGATCGCCGCGGCACCCGGGGGAGTGAACTCCGCTGCGCCGCTGCTGGCGTTGAAGCTCGGCGGTCCGGTGCTCCTCGGGTTCATCTCCGCGGTGGCGTTCGCCACGATCCTCGCGGTCGTCGCCGGACTCACCATCACGGCGGCGGCGTCGTTCGCCCACGACATCTACGCGAACGTCATCCAGAAGGGGCGCAAGGACGCCTCGGGGAAGCCGGTCGAGGCCGATCCCAATGGCGAGGTGCGGGTCGCTCGCCGGACCGTGATCGTCATCGGCATCCTCGCGATCGTCGGCGGCATCGGGGCGCAGGGGCAGAACATCGCGTTCCTCGTCGCGCTCGCCTTCGCGGTTGCGGCATCGGCCAATCTGCCGACGATCCTCTACTCGCTGTTCTGGCGCCGGTTCACGACGCGGGGCGCGGTGTGGAGCATGTACGGCGGGCTCGGTTCAGCGATCATCCTCATCATCCTGTCGCCCGTGTTCTCCGGCACGCCGACGTCGATGATCCCGGGGATCGACATCGCCGTCTGGCCCTTGAACAACCCGGGCATCGTGTCCATACCGCTCGGGTTCGCGCTCGGCTGGCTCGGGACCGTCACCAGCACGCGGCGCGAGTCTCCCGAGCTGGCGGCCGAGATGGAGGTGCGCTCGCTCACCGGCTTCGGCGCGGAGAAGGCCGTCGACCACTGACGCGACCTCCTCGGGTGCGGGCCCGGCGGCCTACTCGCCGGGCCCGCACCCCAGGAGCGGGATTCATCGGGACTCGAGGTCCAGAAGGAAGCGCTTCCGTTCCGGATGGCCGCCGTAGTGCCCCGCGGAGCCGTCGGATCGCACGACCCGGTGCACGGGCACGATGATCGAGAACGGCGTGAGGCGGCACGCCGTCCCGACGGCGCGCGCGGCCCCCGGGTGGCCGGCGAGGACCGCGACCTCCCCGTAGCTCAGGGTCTGGCCCCAGGGGATGTCGCACACGGTGTGCAGCGCCGCCCGGTGGAATCCGTCCACGAGGCGCCAGTCGAGGCGCACGAGCTCGTCGAAGCGCACGGGCTCGCCGTCGAAGTAGGCATCGAGGAGCGGGACGAGCTCGTCGGCGGCGCCGGGCTCGGGCTCCGGGACGGCACCGAGCTGCCGCGACACGCTCTCGAGCAGCCAGGGCACCTGCGGGTCTGCGGACTCGGAGAGGTCGAAGCGCACGATGCCCTCGTCGGAGAAGACCGCGAGGGCATCGCCGAAGGGCGTCGGAGCGAAGTCATAGCGGAAAGTCATGTCCCCATCCTGACCGGCCCGCTCGACACGAGAGAACCGGTCGCCGGCCCGGTCGCGCGTTCCGTGGACAACGTGAGCGCACGACCGTCCGGGGAGGAGCAGTCCGAGCGGGCGTCGCACCGGCTGTTTTTCACCGGAAACCCGCCGTGGATACCGATCTCCGGCGGTGTCGCGCCTAGGGTGTGAGTGTGTGGCGACGGGAAAGCAGGTCTGCGAACAGCACAGCGGTGGACAACGCTGTGTCCCTCGGCGACCTGCACGACTCGTCCACCGGAGTCGGCATCGCGCACGCCGCCGAGGCCGAGCGCACGCGCCTGCGGGCCGAAGCCGCCGATCTGGGCGGTCCTTCGCCGCTGAGCAGCTTCCGCGACGGGCCGGAATCCGGCATCGACATCTCCAAGGCGCACCCGGGCAGCCTCCCGCAGTTCATCACCGGCAAGTCGACGCTCCTGTCCAACCTCTTCCGCGACGAGGTGGGCCTGCGTACCGCGCGGCTGGCCGCCGAGCGGATCACGGCCAAGAACACCGAGCTGCGCACGGTCCGGGGGATCGAAGCCGTGCACCTCGCCGTCGGTGTCGCGCGGTGGCGCATCGGCGGGGCGACCTTCGCCGCCCCTGTCCTGCTGCGACCCCTCGCGATCCGCCGCCATCACACGGACTTCGAGCTCAAGCTGCAGGGCGCCTTCGAGGTGAATCCGGAGCTCGTCCGGGTCGCCCGCGAGCACTTCGGGCTGTCGCTCGACGCCACAGCCCTCGCGGCGCTCGCCTACGACGGCGGCATCTTCAAGCCGCAGCCGGTGATCGACAGCCTTCGCGGTCTCACCCGATCGATCGAGACGTTCTCCGTCGAGCCTCGACTCGTCGTCTCCACCTTCGCCGACGTCGCGGGTGCCATGGCCCAGGACGGCGGCACCCTCGACCACCCGGTCCTCAACGCCCTCGGCGGCCACGTCGGCGATCGCGAGCAGGTCACGGCACCCCGGGCCGTTCCTCACCACATCGGCCCCGACGACCGCGCGCCCGCCTCGGACACGCTCCTCCTCGACGCCGATGCCGAGCAGGAGGCGGTGCTGGCCCGCATCACCGCCGGTCACTCCCTCACCGTGGCGACGCTGCCGGGCACCGGCGGCACGCAGACCGTCATCAACGCGCTGGGCGAGCTCGTCCGTGCCGGCAAGAAGGTGCTCGTCGTCTCGGCGCGCCGGTCGACGCTCGACGGCGTGCGCCACCGCCTCGCCGGCATCGGCCTCGACAGCCTCGCGGTGTCCCCGGCGAGCCTGCGCCGCGACCTCGTCCGGGCGATCGGCAGGAACGAGAAGGCGACCGCGCCCAAGGTGAGCGAGGTCGACGACGCGCTCGTGCGGCTGCGCACGGTGCTCCGCGACTACCGCGACGCTCTGACCGTCCCGATCCCCGGCCTCGACGCCTCCGTCCTGGACGCGACCAGGCACCTCACTCGCCTCGCGTCGCTGCCGGTCCCGCCGTCGACCACGGCCCGCCTGAGTGTGGACGCCCTGCGCAGGCTCGCGAAGGACCGCAGCGACGCGGCCGCCGCCCTGGCGCACGCCGCGCGGCTCGGCGAGTTCCGCGTCGGCCCGAACGATTCGCCCTGGTACGGCGTGACCTTCGGCAGCACCGAGGCCGCCCGCGCCGCCCACGAGCTCGCCGGGCGCCTCCATGCCGTCAGCGTGCCCGCCCTGCTGGAGCGCGGCTACGAGCTCATCGCGCAGACGCACATGCGACCGTTCTCGACGATCGACGAGCTTGGCGACTACCTCGAGCTGCTGCAGGGCATCCGCGACACCCTGGACCGGTTCAGCCCGACGGTGTTCGAGCGTCCGCTCGGGGAGCTCATCCAGGCGCACGGCTCGCGCCGGGACGCGCCCGGGATGTCCGGAGCCAACCGTCGCCGCCTCCGCCGTCTCGCCAAGGAGTACGTCCGCCCCGGCGTGCACGTGACGGAGATGCACGAGGCGCTGCTGCGCATCCAGACCCAGCGCACGCAGTGGCAGCGCTACGTCGACGCGGGCGTCGCGCCGGAGATCCCGCTCGGCCTCGCCGACGTGTTCGCCTCCTGGCAGCGGGTGGAGGCCGAGCTGGCCGAGCTGGATGCCGCTCTCGGCCGCCGCGAGCCGCTGTCCTCGCTGCCGGTCGCGCGACTCGTGCGCATGCTCGCGGGCCTCGCGGCGAAGTCCGACGTCTTCGAGAACCTCGTCGAGCGCGCGCAGCTGCGTGACAAGCTCGCCCTCCTCGGCCTGGAGCCGCTGCTGACCGAGCTCTCGGTGCGCCACGTCTCCGAAGCCCGGGTGGGGGACGAGCTCGAGTTCGCCTGGTGGCAGTCCCTTCTCGAGCGCGCGCTGCAGGACAACCGAGCGCTGCTCGGAGCGAACACGGCCGTGGTCGACCGCCTCGAGCGCGACTTCCGTCTGGTGGACGAGGCGCACGCGGCGATGGCGGGACCGCTGCTCGCCTGGCAACTCGCGAACCAGTGGCGCATCGCCATCGTCGACGAGCCCGAGCAGTCGCAGAACCTGCGCCGGGCCCTCACGCAGTCCGCGACGACGGCCGCCGAGGTCGTCAGCGCCGCACCGACGCTCGTCGACGTCCTGGCTCCGGTCTGGATCTCGTCGCCCTACCTCGTCCCGGAGATCCCGGACGCGGTGGAGTTCGACACCGTGCTCCTCGTCGATGCCGCGGCCATCAACCTCGCCGAGGCGGCCCCGGCGATCCGCCGTGCCCGGCAGGTTGTCGCCTTCGGAGACCCGGTCACGCAGCGGCCCTCCCCCTTCCGCATCGCGGTCGACCCCGCGGAGGACTGGGAGGAGGAGGTCCCGTTCGACGAGGTCTCCGTCTTCGAGCGGCTGTCCGAGCTGTTCCCCGTGATGACGCTGACCCGGAGCTACCGTGCCGGCGGCGAGGATCTCGCGGAGCTCATCAACGACGCGTTCTACGGCGGCGAGATCGTCTCCCTTCCGTGGGCGGGGTCGTATCTGGGCCGCGGCAGCCTCACCGTCGACTACGTCGAAGGCGGCACCGGGACGCCTGATCCCGTGTCCGGCGCCGTCGAGAGCCCGGACGCCGAGGTCGCCCGCGTCGTCACGCTCGTCGTCGAGCACGCCGTGCACCGCCCGACGGAGTCGCTCATGGTGGTCACCGCCAGCACCCGTCACGCGGAGCGCGTGCGGGCCGCCGTGACCGCCGCCTTCGCCGGCCGCTCCGACGTCGCCGACTTCGTCGCCCGCGACACCGCGGAGCCGTTCGCCGTGCTCACGCTCGAGGAGTCCGTCGCCGAGAGCCGCGACCGCGTCATCTTCTCGCTCGGCTTCGGGCTCACCAAGCACGGCCGCGTCCTCAGCGACTTCGGCGACCTGTCGACGCCGGACGGCGAGCGGCTGCTGACCGTCGGGATGACCCGGGCGCGGCGTTCCATGGTGATCGTCTCGTCCATCCGCCCCTCGGCCTTCGACGACGGGCGTCTCGAGCACGGCGCGGCCACGCTCATGTCGATCCTCGGCGGTCTCGCGGCCCGCGCCCGCGACGCGCGCCTGGAGGATCTGGCCGACCCGCTCACGCTCGCGCTGGCCAGGGAGCTCCGGCGTCTCGGGGCCTCCGTCGACGTCGATTACCGAGGGCTCCTGCCGCTCGTGGCGCAGCACAACGGCAAGGCCGTCGTGATCGAGTCCGATCCGGAGTCCCGGGGGGAGTCCCTGCGCGAGACGCTCCGGCTGCGCCCGCATGTGCTCCGCCGCCTCGGCTGGCACTACGTCCGCGTCCACGCGTTCGACCTCTACAGCGACCCGCGCACCGTGGCGTCCCGGATCGCGACGGTGCTCGGCATCTCGGAGTCGGCCCCGCGCGCGGAGAACGACACGCAGCCCCTCGACCTCGGCGACCACCGGAATGACTGACGGCCGTGACGAGCCGCGTCAGCGGGTCGTCCGGGTGCCGGGCTCCCGGCGGGCGCGCCTGACGCCGGTCGAGGGCAGCGACCCGGCGCCGGAGGTCCCGGAGGGCCAGGCGCCGCGCCGGTCGGCCCCGGGTGACCCGAAGGAGCCCAATGACGACCAGCTCCTCCGCGACGTGCCTCCGCACTACTGACGCGGCCGCACCCGGAACCAGAAAGACCCACGGCCCTCCGAGGAGAGCCGTGGGTCGTGAGGGCGGAGCGGTCAGACGCCGCGCGGACCCTGCTGGGTCTTGAGCAGATCGCGGATCTCGACGAGCAGCTCCGCCTCGGTCGCGGCGGCCGGCTCCTCCTCCGGCTCCTCGGCGGGCGTGCCCTTGCGTGCCTCGACGTGCGCCTTGAAGGTGTTCATCGGCAGCACGAAGACGAAATAGACGACCGCGGCGACCGCGAGGAAGCTGATGATCGCCGAGATCAGGTCGCCGATCGGGAAGACGACCTCTTCGCCGTAGATGTTGGTGACAGGGATGCCGAAGTTCCCGGCCGCATCGGCCTTGAGGAAGAGCGCGATGAGCGGGTTGATGATGCTGTTCACCACGGCCGTCACGACGGCCGTGAAGGCGGTGCCGATGACGACCGCGACGGCCAGATCGATGACGTTCCCGCGGAGCAGGAAGTCCTTGAATCCTTTGAGCATGGAAACCCCCAAGTCGACTGGGCCTCAGTTCGAGGCGGGAGTCGACGCAGCAGCCGGTTTGGCGCTCGTCGTCGAATCCGACTTCGATGATGCCGAAGCATCCTTCGAACCCCCGGATTTGGCGCGCGAGTCCGTGCGATAGAAGCCGGAGCCGTTGAAGGTCACGCCGATCGAGCCGTACTGCTTGCGCAGCGCGCCACCGCACTCGGGGCAGACCGTGAGCGCGTCGTCAGAGAAGCTCTGGACGGCGTCGAACTGGTGCCCGCACGCGGTGCAGGCATAGGCGTAGGTGGGCATGGCGGTCCTTGCGGGTCAGCGTCGCCGAGGCGACAGATGCAGCGTCTGCGACGGGGTCACGATGCCGTCGACCGGCTGGTCGTGCACCTCGCGCGGCAGTTCGTCGAGTACCTCGGAATCATAGATCACCGCGTACACCGGAGGGCATTTCTCCATGGAGCCGATGGTCTTGTCGAAGTAGCCGCGGCCCCAGCCCATGCGCATCCCCGAACGGTCGACGGCGGCGGCGGGGACGATCATCAGATCGACGTCGTTCACCGCGATCGGCCCGAGCACCTCGCCGGTGGGCTCGGGCAGCCCGTGCAAACCTTCCGCGATCTCGTCGGTGTCGTCGGCGACCGCCCAGTCCAGCAGTCCGTCGGAGCGGGTGACCGGGAGGAGGACCCGGATCCCGCGGCGGACCGCGCGGGTGACGAACTCCCTGGTGCCCGGCTCCGTGGTGGTGGAGAGGAAGCAGGAGACGGAGCGGGCGCCGAGCTCGTCGACGAGGGCGTCCAGCCGTTCGCCGATCGCCGTGGCAGCGGCTTCGCGCTGCGGATCGGACAGAAGCTGACGCCGCTCGCGCAGCTCCGCGCGGAGGGCTCGCTTGGCGTGCTCGACGTCGTTAGCCATGGTCCGAGTCTAGGGCGGCCCCCACCGGTAGGCTGTGGGAATGGCTCACGAGAAGATCAAGGCTGTCATTCCCGCTGCCGGGTTGGGGACACGTTTCCTGCCCGCGACGAAGGCGATGCCGAAGGAGATGCTCCCCGTCGTCGACAAGCCGGCGATCCAGTACGTCGTCGAGGAGGCGGCGAACGCCGGGATCGAGGACATCCTCGTGATCATCGGGCGCAACAAGAACGCGATCTCCAACCACTTCGACTCCGTGCCGGAGCTCGAGGTGAAGCTCATGGAGAAGGGCGACACGGGTCGCCTGGAGCGCGTGATGAAGTCGAGCGACCTCGCCGACATCCACTTCGTCCGCCAGGGCGAGCCCAAGGGTCTCGGCCACGCCGTGCTCCGCGCTCGGACGCACGTCGGCGACAGCTCGTTCGCGGTGCTGCTCGGCGACGACCTCATCGATGAGCGCGACCCGCTGCTCACGGAGATGATCGCGGAGCACGAGCGCACGGGCGCCGCCGTCATCGCCCTCATGGAGGTCGACCCGGACAGCATCCACATGTACGGGGCCGCCGCCGTCGAGCCGATCGAGGGGTCGGACGCCGTTCGTGTCACGGGCCTCGTCGAGAAGCCCGCGAAGGAGGACGCCCCGTCCAACCTCGCGATCATCGGACGCTACGTGCTCCCCGCATCGGTCTTCGAGATCCTCGAGCGGACCGAGCCCGGCAAGGGCGGAGAGATCCAGCTCACCGACGCGCTGCAGGAGCTCGCGACGGCGGACGGCGGTCCCGGCGTGGTCGGCGTCGTCTTCGGAGGCCGCCGCTACGACACCGGCGACCGCGTGGACTACATCAAGGCGATCGTGCAGCTCGCGGCCGACCGCGACGACCTGGGCTCGGAGCTGCGCCCCTGGCTCAAGGACTTCGCGGAGCGCCTCTAGGCGCCTCGCGGTCGTCGGAGGTGCGGCGTGGAGCTGTCGACGGGGATGCGGCACGGACCGGTCGAGCTGCGTCTGATCCGGACGAAGGACGCGCGGCCTCTGCAGCAGGAGCTGCTCGCGAACCGCGCGTGGCTGCAGCCGTGGGAGGCGACGATCCCGCACGGGGCGGTCTCCTTCGACATGCGGGTCAGCATCCGTCGGCTGCTCCAGCAGTACCGGGACGGCGGCGGCTACCCGTTCGTCATGGAGTACGACGGTGAGGTCGCCGGGCAGCTGAACGTCTGGGGTGTCGCCCGGGGCTCGCTGTGCTCGGCGACGATCGGGTACTGGGTGAGTGAGCGCTTCGCGGGGCGGGGGATCACC
Organism: Microbacterium sp. GbtcB4; assembly: GCF_019091465.1. Classification (NCBI taxonomy): domain Bacteria; kingdom Bacillati; phylum Actinomycetota; class Actinomycetes; order Micrococcales; family Microbacteriaceae; genus Microbacterium; species Microbacterium sp. GbtcB4. Next base: position 165,961 of record NZ_JAGXJJ010000003.1, on the reverse strand, counting down.
CCGACCGCGGTCGCGCTCGCCACGGACGCCTGCTTCACGGAGTACGGGCTGCATCGGATGGAGATCTGCATCCGGCCCGAGAACGCCGCGAGCCTTCGCGTGGTCCAGAAGCTCGGGTTCCGGTACGAGGGGCTGCGCCGGCGATACATCCACATCGACGGGGACTGGCGCGACCACTACGCCTTCGCCCTCACGCAGGAGGAGGTTCCGCAGGGCGTGCTCGCCCGGTGGATCCACGGACAGGTGCCGCCGCACGCGGCCACGATCCCGCCGGCGGACCGCATCAGCCTCTGACATCGCCCGTTGCGGAAGGACACGCCGCGACACGCGCCCCGACTGCACGGCGCGGCCGGTCCGCCGCCGTTACCGTTGTCCTATGGACGGGCCGGTGCTGAGCGGGGGAGTGATCGTGCTCGTCGCCGTGCTCCTGTGGATGCTGTACCTGCTGCCCTCTTGGCGCGGGCGCTTCCAGTACAACGCGGCCGAGCGGAACGCCGTGCGGCTGAACCAGGCGCTGCGGATCCTCGCCGAGACGAGCGAGACGCCCAGTGAGGTGCACATGGAGCTCAACGCCCGTACCGTCGTGGCCCAGCAGAAGCTCGCGAAGCGGCTGCAGGCCCAGCGGGAAGCCGCGGAGCTCGAGGCCCTCCGCCAGGAACTCGCCGCCACGCGCGCCGATCCCGTGATCCGTCGCGCCCGTGCCCGCCGACGCGTGCGGCTGACGGCGACCGGCGCGCTCGTCGTCGGCCTCGCCGCGGTCGGGCTCGGCATCTGGCAGCTCCTGGCCACCGGGGGAGCCGTGCTCCTCTGGAGCGGTGGGGTGGCAGCCCTCATCGCCACCATCGTCCTGCAGCGGATGGCGGCGGTCGCTGTGCGTGCTGCCCGTCGTCCGGAGCCCGCTGCCGTCGAGACCGTCGCGGAGAGGATCGCTCCGGCCCTGCATGACCAGGGCCCCGCCACCTGGACCCCGCGCCCGCTCCCGGAGCCGATGGTGTCGGTGTCGGGATCGCGCGCACAGGCGGCTCGCGCCGAGATCGATGCGCAGGAGGAGCGCCGCAAGGCCGCTCGGGTCGCCGCGCTCCGTGCCCGCGCCGAGGAGATGGCGCCGGCAGCGCCCGTCAGCCTCCCGGCAGCTCCGGCGGCATCGGCGGAATCCCCGTACGCCCGCATGGGCTTCGTCGACGACGCGGAGATCGAGGCGCATGTCCGCCAGCTCCTCCAGCGTCGGGCCGCGGGTTGACGGCAGCGGTGAGCGCGGTTCTCCACCGCTGACACCAGACGCGCGCGAGTGTCGCTCCTCGCGTCCCGCCCGCTCGGGGCCGTAGAGTCGTGGGATGGGAACCATGCAGTACGGCTCCGGCAGCGAGATCCAGATCGAGGACCGCGCCCTGGCCCATCTGAAGGTCGCGATCGCGACCAAACTCCGCCGGAACGAGAGCTTCACACTGTCCTGGAAGCACCCCGACGGCGACGTGCCGGGACGCTCGACGATCTGGCTGCATCCGTCGATCCCGCTGCGCTTCACCTTCTCGGAGCCGGAGACGCCGGAGCTGAACGTGAAGTGGATCCAGGCCCTCATGGTCGAGGCGAGCTCGTCGGGAGGCATCAGCCTCGTGGACGAGGTCGTCGACGGTCCCGCCGACTGAGCGCCTCCGCTACTCGGCGGGGTACGCCTGCGCAGTGAGCTGCCGGGCGAGGTGCGCGGCGTTGCGGGTCGCGGTCGCGATCGCGGAGCTCACGGCCTCCGGGGTCTCGTCGAGGTCCTTGTAGTCCACGGTCTGCATGGCCTCGCCGTTCCAGTACACCGACGTCTGGGCCGGGATCGTGTAGCCGATGTCGTTCAGCGCCTGGAAGAGGATCGCGGAGATGTGGTGCGCGCCGTCCTCGTTCCCGAGGACACCGGCGATCGCGACCTTGTCGAAGAGGATCGGGCGGCCCTGCTCGTCCGTCTCGCCGAGCTCGGCGTCCAGGCGCTCCAGCACGCGCTGGGCGACGCTCGAGTGCTGTCCCATCCACGTCGGCGTGACGAAGACGAGGATGTCGGCATCGAGGACGCGCTGACGCAGGCCCGGCCACTGGTCGCCGTCGCCCATGTCCTTCTCGACGCCGGGACGGATGTCGAGGTCGACGGCACCGACGAGGTCACCCGTCACCCCGTGCTCGGTAAGGGCATCGAGCAGCTGACGCGCGAGCAGATCGGAGCTCGACGACGCGGGGGAGGGCTTGAGGGTGCAGGAGATCGCGAGGGCGGTGAGGGAGGTGTCCATGCTCCGACTCCACCAGAGATCCGGGCGGCGGCACAGGGCCTTTCCGGGTCCGGGCTATCCTGGTAGAGCACCGACGACAGGAGATCCCGTGATCCTCAGCTTCCTCTTCTTCATGATCATGTTCCTCGGAGGCTTCTGGCTGCTGGGGATCGCCCACGAGATGCCGGACACGCTCGCCGCGCTCACCTTCGTCGGCGGCATCCTGCTCGTCTCGCTGGCTCTCGGGTTCGCGATGCGTCAGCGCGGTTCTGCCACGCGTCGCTCCAAGAACTGGACCGGCAGCCCGACCGAGTGACCAGCGCGGGGCGGCGCCCCGCGCTCACCGTCTCCGGGCGAGCCTCGCTTCGAGGTTCGCCCGCACCGCGGGCCATTCCGGCTCGATGATGGAGTACTCCACGCTGTCGCGGAGTGCGCCGTTGCGGTAGCGGCTCATGGCCCGCATCACACCGTCCTGCTTCGCTCCCAGCCGTTCGATCGCGGCGCGGGACTGGAAGTTCACCCACTGGGTCGTCAGCCCGACCCGGAACACCCCCAGCGTCTCGAAGGCGTGGCGGAGGAGCAGCAGCTTCGATTCCGCGTTGGTGCCCGTGCCATGGGCGGACGGGCGGTTCCAGGTGTACCCGATGTGCAGCCGGGGGACGTCGGCGACGATGTCGTAGTACGACGTGAGGCCCAGCACGCGACCGGCGCTGTCGAAGGCCGTGAAGGGCACCATCTCGCCGGTGGCGACGAGGCCCAGGCGGCGGTCGACCTCAGCCGCGACGCCGTCGGGCGCCGGAACCGAGGTGTACCAGGCCGTCTTCCACAGGTCGCCCTCGGTGACCGCTTCGACGAGTCCGTCGACGTGCGACCGGTCGAGAGGGCGGAGCTCGACGAGCTCGCCGGTGAGAGTGACGGGGGCGGGGGTGACGAGGAAGGCCATGAGGTCATTCAACCAGCGTCCCCCGCCGTCCCCGATCATCAGGCGGCGGACTCGGACGGGTTCTTCCGGAGGAGCACACGCTGGAAAGCGAGGACGATCTCGATCGTCACGTCGAGTTCGAACGCCAGGCTGGCCAGGTGGGTGCCGCGGAGCTGCTCCGCCGCTGCGTACGCCGCGGGCGTGATCAGACATCGCGCGGCCCACTCATCGGCCTGCCGCTCCTGTCGCGCGCGGAAGGTGGCTTGCCGTGTGGGCTGATGGCCGAGGTGGGCGTGGCCGAGTTCGTGGGCGAGCACGCTGCGCGCGGTACGCCGGCTCATCCCCGGAGCGAGCCGGATGGTCCCGGTGACGGGTTGGAAGCCTCCGGGGGTGGGACCTGTGCGTTCGATCACGCGGAGACCGAGATCGTCGGCCAGACGGAGGAGATGCTGCATGGGCCTCCGTCCGGTCGGTGTCGTCTACTCGTAGAGGTCGTCGGTGTCCGTCTCGCGGGCGGATCCGGATTCGAAGGCGACCTCGCGGGTATTGTCGCGCGGGGTGGCGACATCGGTGCGGCGCCGGAAGGGGGTGATGATCGCCGACATGCCGTCGGCGGCCAGGCGCTCCTCGGCCCGGGCGACGAGGACGTGCGGCTCGATCCCGAGCGTGGCGCACACCGCGTAGACCACAGGGACGGGAATGGCGCGCTTGCCCGTCACGTAGTTGTCCAGCGCGCTCCGGGCGATGCCCACGTCGCGCGCCATGGCGGCGATGCTGCTGCGTGCCGCCGCGATCTCCGCCCGCATCTGACGACCGATCGCCTCGTTGAACTGCTCGGCTGGTGTCTTCATCCGGCTCACCTTAGCAGCGGGCCGACAGCAGGATGCCGTCATATTGGTGGGTTATGGAAGTGTGGGTGTCCGTGCGTGGCGGTACCGTAGGCGTATGGGGACAGAATTGCGTCATCTGATGGCATCAGCGGTGGAGGCGGCGCGATTGCACGCCGGAGTGTCGTTCATGGACCTCTCGGAGCAGGCCGGGATCGCACCTCCCGCCCTGGCAGACCTCCTCGAGGAGCGCGCGGACTTCACGATGGAGGATGTCGCGGGGATCGCGATGGTCCTCGGCGTCCCCGTCACGCGCCTGCTTCCCTGCGCGCCCTGAGGCGGGGCCCGCTCGTGCCGCGGGCGGGCGGGACGCGATGAAGTAGCGTGGGCGCATGAAGACCGTTTCCTTCGGATCGACGACCGCTCCGGCCCTGATCGCCGGGATGATGCGCATCGACAGCCTCGACGACGAGCAGATCCGCGCGCTGTACACGACCGCACGCGACGCCGGGATCGACTTCTTCGACCACGCGGACATCTACGGCGGCCAGATGCACCACTGCGAGGCACGTTTCGCGGATGCCCTCCAGCTCGGCGGCGCGGAGCGCGACGAGATCGTGCTGCAGACCAAGTGCGGCATCGTGCCGGCGCAGGGCATGTTCGATTTCTCCTACGACCACATCGTCGGGCAGGTGGAGGGCTCGCTCGCGGCCCTCCGTACCGACCGCATCGATGTGCTCCTGCTGCACCGGCCGGACGCTCTGGTCGAGCCGGAAGAGGTGGCCCGCGCCTTCGACCACCTCGAGTCCTCGGGCAAGGTCCGGGCGTTCGGGGTGTCCAACCACACGCCCTCGCAGATCGAGCTGCTGAAGACCGCAGTGCGGCAGCCCCTGGTCGCGAACCAGCTGCAGCTGTCCCTCACGCACGCGCCGATCATCGCGCAGCCGGTGGCCGCGAACATGGCCGGGCACGATCAGAGCATCGGGCGCGACGGCGGCGGCGTCGTGGACTACTGCCGGATCCATGGCATCACCGTGCAGGCCTGGTCGCCCTACCAGAGCGGTTTCGGCGGCGGCGTCTTCCTCGGGCACCCGGACTACCCCGAACTCAACGCGGTGATCGAGCGTCTGGCCGGAGTCCATGGAGTGACACCGACCGCGATCGCCACCGCCTGGATCACCCGGCACCCCGCCGGGATGCAGGTCGTGCTCGGGACGACGACACCGCACCGCGTGCAGGAGGCGGCGGCCGGGGTGGACGTCGTGCTCACCCGCTCGGAGTGGTACGAGCTCTTCCGCGCCGCCGGACACCTGCTGCCGTGAACCCTCGGCTCCGGCCCGTGCGTCGTCTACCCTGAACCCATGCCGTTCCTGTTCTCGCTCCTGGTCATCGCGCTGATGATCGGTGCCCTGATCGACATCATCACGCGCGACGACTCGCAGGTGAAGTACCTGCCGAAGATGGTCTGGATCATCATCGTGATCCTCCTGCCGCTGATCGGCAGCGCGCTGTGGTTCGCGATCGGCCGCGAGTACGGGGACGCCGGCGTCCCTCTTCCGCGGATGCGGCGCGCCGAGCGCCCGACCGCCCCGACGACCACGGTCACACGCTCAGCGCCGCCGGTCGACGTGCGCTCCACCGAGCAGCAGATCGCGGACCTCGACCGCGAGATCGAGGAGTGGCGGCTCCGCGAGGAGATCGAGAAGCGGCGTCGGGAGCGGGGAGACGACGCTCTTCCTTCGTCCTAGCCGCCGAGCGGTCCAGCCTGCCAGGATGCCGTCATGAGCATCCTCGTGAACGTCGACAACTTCGCCCTCGCTGAGACCCACCGCATGATGCGCGACCTCCAGAAGGAGGCCGGGGGTGTGGATCGGTTCCTGCACAACAGGGCTCCGGCCGCGATCGACCGGCAGACCGTGATCCGGCTGAACCGGGACACCCTGTACAGCTTCGCGGTCCTCGACATCAGCGAGGGCGCGACGTTCACCATCCCGGAGCACGGCGACCGCTACCTCTCGGCGATGGTCGTCAACGAGCACCACTACGTCGATGCGATCTTCCACGAGGCGGGCGAGCACACGCTGACGGTGGCGCAGTTCGGGACTCCGTACGTCGTGCTGGCCGTCCGCATCCTCGTGGACCCCGCGGACCCGGCGGATGTGGCGGAGGTGGGGGCGCTGCAGGACCGCATCGCGCTGCACAGCGGGTCGGCCACGCCGTTCACGATGCCGGACTACGACACCGTCAGCTTCGACGAGACCCGCCAGGCGCTGCTCGCGCTGGCGCGGAACCTGCGAGGCTTCGACCGCATGTTCGGCAGCGAGGGCGAGGTCGACCCGGTGCGGCACCTCATCGGCACGGCGGCGGGCTGGGGCGGGCTGCCGTCATCCGAAGCGAGCTACATCGGCGTCGACCCCCGTCTGCCGGTGGGCCGGTACGAGCTCACGGTCGGCGAGGTTCCGGTCGACGGCTTCTGGTCGATCTCGGTGTACAACGCGGACGGCTTCTTCGAGCCGAACGATCGCGACGCCTACACGATCAACGACATCACCGGCGTCCGCAACGACGACGGCACGATCACCGTCCGCTTCGGCGACCATCCGGAGGGGGTGCCGAACGTGCTGCCGATCACGGAGGGTTGGAACTACCTCGTCCGCCTCTACCGCCCCCGCCCCGAGGTGCTCGACGGCAGCTGGACGTTCCCGGCGCTCCCGGAGTCGGCATGACGGGCTCTTCGCGCGACCGCGGTCAAGCCACGTACGTCCGGGCGTTCGCGTCCGCCGCGGCGAACGAGGCACAGACGGCCTCCTCGAGGTCCGGGTAGCGGAAGGTGAAGCCGGCGGCAGTGAGCTTCTCGGGGAGGACCCAGCGGCTCTTGAGCACGAGCTCGGTCTCGGTACGGATGCCGATGGCGCCGAGCTCGAGCATCCAGCGCGGCATCGGCGGGCCGATCTTCGTTCCCAGCACGCGGCGCACGGTGGCCATGAAGCTGACGTTGTCGACAGGGTGCGGTGAGGCGGCGTTGACCGGCCCGTCCAGGGCGGGGGTCCGTTCGAGGAACTCGATGCTGCGCGCCACATCCTCGATGTGGATCCAGCTGAAGCGCTGTCGCCCACGACGGGCGCCGGGAAGGTGCGCGGTGCCGGCGGCGCGGCGCGCGGGACCGACCGGCCAGAACCCGTCGTACTGGGGGCCGCCGAGGCCCCGCCGTGCGAGGGTGCGGAGCGGTTCCAGTACACCGCCGTCGCCGAGGACGATGGCGGTGCGGAGGGCCACGCGGCGGGTGCCGGGGAGCGTGTCGGCGAAGAGGGCACGCTCCCACGCCTTGGCGACCTCGACCGAGAAGCCCGTGCCGATCTCGCCGGAGGACTCCGTCATCGGCCGGTCTTCCGCGTGCCGGTAGATCGTGGCCGTCGAGGAGTTGATCCACAGCGGCGGCGGGGTGGCCGCGCGGGAGATGGCGCGGCTCAGGGCCGCGGTCGTGTCCAGGCGGGAGCGGAAGATCTCGGCACGGTTGCGTGGCGTGTAGCGACAGTTCACGCTCTTTCCCGCGAGGCCGACCACGAGCGAGGCCCCGTCGACAGCGGCGTCGATGCCGTCCTGATCGCTCCAGGTGAGGTCGCTTCCCGAGCGGGAGATCGTGACGACCTCGCGCCCGGCATCCCGGAGTCGTGCCGTGAGGAATCGCCCCATGAACCCTGTGGCCCCGCCGATGACCGCCCGGTCCGTGCTCATGCGCTGTCGTCCTTCCGATCGGGTTCGAGGGCGTAGTCGAAGTCGCCCCGGTACTCGTAGAGGCGGCCGAGGAGCGGTGCGTCGACCGTCAGGCGCACCCGCTGACGACCGGCCTCGTCGTCCCAGCGCTCGACGAGCCGGACCACGGGAGCCACGATCCGCGGGATGCGGAGCCGGAAGCGCCCGAGGCGGATGCCCACCGCGCGACTGGTCAGGTGCAGAGCGCCCGCGCGGGGCTCGACATCGAAGCAGGCCGCGATGAGGCCGGGCTCGCCGATTTCGTCGACGATGCGGCCGTGCCGCGTCGGGGCGACGGCGTCGCGCATGACCCACGGCCCGGTCGCGAACCGGAAGGTGCGCTCGGCGATCGCCCGGGAGGCGATGGTGCGGTTCTCGATGCGGAAGGGCACGTCGCGCTCCCAGCGGGCGGCGATCACCCCGCGCCGTTCGAGGCGGCGGAGGAGCGGCCAGAGCGCGCGGCGCGGCGTGCCGACGCGCTGGAACGTGCCTTCGCCGACACCGACCATCCCGTCCGGGACCGCCTGGAAGTAGGTCCGGAGCCGGGGGTGCAGCTCGGCGAGGCGCTCGCCGAGGGCCCTCGCGTACGGGGACTGCGGCACGGGCGTCACGGTTCGAGCCTAGCCCTCGGGGACGCCGCCCCGGCCCGCGCCGTCCGCCGGGCGGAGCAGACGGTCGAGGAGGGCGAGGGCCTCGTGCTGCGGAGCCGTGTCGTCCAGCAGCCACTGCGTCTGCAGGCCGTCCGAGGCCGCGACGACGAGGGCGGCGACCGCGAGAGGATCGACGTCCGCCCGGATGCGCCCGTCCGTCTGCTGCTCCCGGACCGTCTCGGCGATGTCGGCCCGCAGGCGGGCGAAGCGCTCGGTCGCGAAGGCGCGGGCGGCGGGATGGCCCTCCTCGAGCGCGCTGGCGACGAGCGTGGAGTACAGCTGCACCAGGCCGGGGACCTCGCGGTTGGCCCTGGCCGACCGGATCATCCCCTCGACGGGGTTCGCGGGTTCCGGCTCGGTCTTGCGTCCCGGGGCGTTGCTCTCGACATAGACCGCGACGAGCAGCTCCTCCAGCGACCCGAAGTAGTGGGTGAGGGCGGCATGCGTCACCCCCACCTCCTTCGCGATCGCCCGCAGACTCGTGCGGTCGGCGCCGCGGGCCGCGAACACCTCGATCGCGCGGTCCAGGATCTCCTGGCGGCGGGCGATGCCCTTGGCGTACGTCCCGCGGGGACGCGGGCGTTCGGAGTCGTCGGAGGGTGCGGCGGGCATGTCGCGAGTCTATCGACAGAAAACTTCCATGTGGAGGTATTCGGTGCTAGCGTGCCTCCGGGGCGCGATGCCTACCTGTCACCGACGACCGAGGAGCACGACCGATGACGATCCAGACCTCTCTCCAGCTGTTCACGATCCGCGAGCAGCTGGAGGCCGACCTCGAGGGCACGCTCGCCGCGGTGGCGGCGCGCGGGTTCACCGCGGTCGAGCCCTACGACTTCGTGCGCCGGGCGGACGCCATGGCCGCCGCCGTGTCGGCCGCGGGACTGACCGCCCCCTCCGGGCACGCTTTCCTGGCCACGCCGACCTTCGTACGCCCTGACGGCTCCGGCACCACGGCCCCCGTGCCTTCGCCCGCGGAGGTATTCGCGGCCGCGAAGGCGCTCGGCATGGGCACGGTGATCGATCCCTACACCGAGCCGGCGCGCTGGGAACGCATCGATCAGATCGTCGAGACGGCCCGGCTGCTCAACGAGGCGGCGGAGATCGGCGCCGAGGCCGGCGTCCGGGTCGGCTACCACAACCACGCGCATGAGCTGGAGGCGGTGTTCGACGGGATGACCGGGCTGGAGGTCCTCGCGGAGCACCTCGATGAGCGCGTCGTGCTGGAGGTCGACCTCTACTGGGTCGCTCGGGGCGGCGTCGATCCGGTGGCCCTCGTGGAGCGTCTCGGCGAGCGCGTGATCGCGGTGCACGCGAAGGACGGCACCCTCGACCCCGCGCTGCTGGATGCGTACCCGCCGGCCGATCAGGTGCCCGCGGGCGACGGGACGGTGCCGCTCCGGGAGGCCATCGCCGCCGCGCCCGCGCTCGAACTCGCCATCGTGGAGTTCGACCACTACGACGGCGACCTGTTCGACGCCATCGAGCGCAGCCGGGTCTTCCTGGACGCCGAGGTGGCGCGCTGATGGTGCGCGGGGGTGGTGTCGTCGGCGTCGGCCTCATCGGCGCCGGAAACATCAGCGACCAGTATCTGCAGAACCTCACGCGCTTCCCGGACGTGGAGGTGCGGGCGATCGGCGACCTCGTCGAGGAGCGGGCGCGCGCGCAGGCCGCGGCGTACGGTGTGCCGCGGGCCGGGGGCGTGGAGGTCGTGCTCGACGATCCCGACATCGACATCGTCGTGAACCTCACGATCCCCGCCGCGCACGTCGCCGTCTCGGAGGCCATCGTCGCCGCCGGGAAGCACGTGTGGACCGAGAAGCCGCTCGGCGTGGACCGCGAGGAGGCGCGACGCCTGCTGGAGACGGCCGCAGCGGCCGGACTCCGTGTCGGCGTCGCGCCCGACACGGTCCTCGGCCCCGGTGTGCAGACCGCGAAGCGCGCGATCGCCCGCGGCGACATCGGGCGTCCGCTGTTCGGTCAGACGACCTTCCAGTGGCAGGGACCGGAGATCTTCCACCCGAACCCCGCGTTCCTCTACGCGAAGGGGGCGGGGCCGCTCCTCGACATGGGGCCGTACTACGTCTCGACCCTGGTCCACGTCTTCGGGCCGGTGGCCGCCGTGGCCGCCCTCGGGCTGCAGGGGTCGCCGACCCGCCGCGTGCAGGTCGGCGACCGTGCCGGGGAGGAGTTCCCGGTCGAGATCCCGTCCACGCTCAGCGTCCTGATGGACTTCGAAGGCGGCGGTCAGGCCCAGAGCCTCTACAGCACGGACTCGCCGCTGGTGCGGCAGGGCATCGTGGAGATCACGGGAACCGAGGGCACCCTCGTCATCCCCGACCCGAACACGTTCGGCGGGCCGATCACGATCACCCGGCCGCTGTCCCGGCACTTCGTGCCACCGGAGCCGGTGGTGCAGGAGGTCGTCGATGTCGCGTCCGAGGGGGTGCTCGCGGGGCGCGGGCTCGGGCTGCTCGACATGGTGCGCGCGATCGCGGAGGACCGACCGCACGTCGCCACCGGCGAGTTCGGGTACCACGTGCTCGACACGCTCCTCTCGATCGAGGAGGCTGCAGCGCGGCGCACGTTCGTGGAGGTCGCGAGCACGCTGGATCAGGTGGGCGCGCTGCCCGCCGACTTCGATCCCTTCGCGGCGACGTAGCGGTCCACGTTCGCGGGGGAGAGCACCTCGCGAGCGACCATGATCGCCGCCCCCAGCACCGCCGCGCGGTCGCCCGCCTGCGACTGCACGATCGCGAGGTGCTGGGTGGCGAGCGGGATCGAGCGGCGGTAGACGACCTCGCGGACACCGGCGAGCAGGTGCTCTCCCGCGCGGGCGATGCTGCCCCCGAGCACGATGATCGACGGGTTGAGCAGGTTCACGACCGTCGCGAGCACCTCGCCGACATCGCGACCCGCCTGGCGGGTAGCCTCGATGGCCGCGGCGTTGCCGGCGCGGACGAGGTCGACGACGTCGGAGGCGCTGTGCACGTCGTGACCTTCGGCGCGCAGCGCGACGGCGAGGGCCGAACCGCTCGCGAGGGCCTCGAGATCCCGTTCGTCGCCCGGCTCCCGCCCCGAGCCGGCGCTCATCGGCACCTGGACGTGACCCATGTCGCCCGCCGATCCCTGCGCCCCGCGCTGCAGCTGACCGCCGGCGATGATGCCGGCGCCGATGCCGGTCGAGACCTTCACGAACACGAGGTCGTCCACCCGCGGCCAGCTCGTGGCCTGCTCGCCGAGGGCGAGGATGTTCACATCGTTGTCGACGAGGACCGGGACGTCGAACGTGCGCTGCACGTAGCCGGGGACGTCGAAGCGGTCCCAGCCCGGCATGATCGGCGGGTTGGTCGGGCGCCCCGTGGAGTGCTCGACAGGGCCGGGGACGCCGATGCCGACGCCCACGAGGGGCAGGCCGTCGGCGGTCGCGGCGAGCAGGGCCGTCCCCTCCGCGAGGATCGCGTCGAGGAGGGCCTCCGGTCCGTCGCCGATGTCGATCGCGCGGGTGTGCGCGTCGAGGATCACGCCGGCGAGGTCGGCCACGGCGACGGTCGCGTGCGTGGCTCCGAGGTCGACGGCGAGGACGAGGCCGGCGCGCGGGTTGAAGGCGACGCGGGCCGGAGGGCGGCCGCCCGTCGAGACCGCTTCACCGGCGGGGCGGAGGAGATCGGCGGCGAGCAGCGCGTCGACCCGGGACGCGACGGTGGAGCGGGCGAGGCCGGTGAGGGCGGCGAGCTCCGCCTTGGTGCGCGCGTGCCCGTCGCGGAGGATCTGGAAGATCTCGCCGGTCCCGGGGGAGGGCGTCGCGAGCGGCCTCAGCACGTCAACCATGGCGTCAGTAAAGCACAGCACTTCTCGCAGTCGGCTGTGCGACTTCGGATTCGTTACAAACAACTTTTGACGAAGGGCTAGCAAAAGTCCTCGTCGCTGTGTCAGACTCGCCGCCATGACAACGGATGTCACTGACACCGGTCTCGGGACGATCCGAACCGGGATCCTCGGCGGGGGCTTCATGGCCCGCGTGCACCGCACGGCCGCCCGAGACGCGGGCGGCGCCCTGCGCGCCGTCGCCACCCGTTCCGCGCAGGGCGCCAGGGAGGCCGCGCAGCTGCTCGGCGCCGCACGGGCCGACGACGTGGAGGCCCTGCTGGACGCCGACGACATCGACGTCGTCCACATCTGCACCCCCAATGCCACGCATGCCGACCTCGCTCTCCGCGCGCTGCGGGCGGGCAAGCATGTCGTGTGCGAGAAGCCGCTCGCGACGACCGCCGCCGATGCGGCCGCCCTCGCCGAGGCCGCCGCCGAGGCGGGGCTCGTCGCGGCCGTCCCCTTCGTGTACCGCTACCACCCCATGGTGCGCGAGGCCAGGGCGCGCATCGCCCGTGGTGAGGCCGGGGAGCTGCTCACGCTGGACTGCTCGTACCTGCAGGACTGGATGCTGCGGCCCACCGACGACGACTGGCGGGTGCGCTCCTCGTCCGGCGGCGCCTCCCGCGCCTTCGCCGACATCGGCTCGCATCTGTGCGACCTCCTCGAGTTCGTCACGGGCGACCGGATCCGCACCCTGAGCGCCCGTACCCGCCGCGTCTTCGCCGAGCGGGCAGGGCAAGCCGTCGACACGGAGGACATCGTCGCCGTGCTCGTCGAGACCTCGGCGGGGGCGCTCGGCACGCTGCTCATCTCGCAGATGGCGGCGGGCCGGAAGAACGCCCTCACCCTGGAGCTGCACGGGACGCGGCAGAGTCTGCGGTTCGAGCAGGAACGGCCGGAGGAGCTCTGGGTCGGCATGCGGGAGGAGTCGCGGCTGCTGCTGCGCGACCCCGTCGCGGCCGACCCGGAGTCCGCCCGGCTGCAGCGTGTCCCGGCCGGGCACGCCATGGGATATCAGGACGCCTTCAACGGCTTCGTCGCCGACGTCTACGCCGCGATCGCGGGTGACGTCCCCGACGGACTGCCGACGTTCGCCGACGGCCACCGCGCGGCGGTGCTGACCGAGGCCGTGCTCGATTCCGCCGCCCACGAGGGACGCTGGACGGAGGTGCCGGCATGACCGCGACGACGACGCAGCCCGTGCTGCAGGTGGCCGGGATCCGCAAGGCGTTCTTCGGCGTGGAGGTGCTGAAGGGCATCGACTTCGACGTGCGGCCGGGGGAGGTGCACGGCCTCGTCGGCGAGAACGGCGCGGGCAAGTCCACGCTCATGAAGATCATCGCGGGCGTGCAGCCGGCCGACGAGGGGACGATCACGTACCGGGGCGCGGAGGTACGCCACGCGCACCCGCGGCAGGCCATGGACGCCGGCATCGTCACGGTGTTCCAGGAGTTCACCCTGCTCCCGGAGCGGACGGTCGCGCAGAACGTCTACCTCGGCCGGGAGCCGCGGCGCGCGGGGCTCATCGACGTCCGGGCCATGAACGTGCGTACCGGGGAGCTGCTGAGCGACCTCGGCGTCTCCTTCATCGATCCGCAGTCCCGGGTGGGCTCGCTGACGGTGGCCGAGCAGCAGATCGTCGAGATCGTGAAGGCGCTGTCGTTCGACGCGCAGGTGATCTCGATGGACGAGCCGACCGCCGCCCTCAGCGACCGCGAGGTGGAGCTGCTGTACGCGATCATCCGCCGGCTCACGTCGCGAGGGGTCGCCGTCATCTACGTCTCGCACCGGCTGAAGGAGATCTTCGACCTCTGCGACCGGATCACGATCCTCAAGGACGGCGCCCTCGTCTCCACGGACGAGACCGCGGCGCTGACCACCGACGAGCTCGTGCGCCGGATGGTCGGGCGGTCGATCCAGTCGTACTTCCCCGACCCGGTGGCCGGCACCGCGGTCGGCGCGCCCCGACTCGAGCTCGACGGCTGCGGGAACGCCTACGTGGACGGGGTGTCGCTGACGCTCCGTGCGGGGGAGATCGTCGGGGTGGCCGGGCTCCAGGGGTCGGGGCGCACCGAGCTGGTGGAGGGCGTGTTCGGCATCCAGGCCTTCACCCGCGGCGCCGTGCGGATCGACGGGAAGCCGGTGCGGATCGGCGGCCCACGCGCGGCTGTGCGCGCCGGACTCGCCCTCGTCTCCGAGGACCGCAAGGCGCAGGGGCTCGCGCTGGGGCAGTCGATCCTCGACAACGCCCTGCTCGTGGTGCGGAACGTGTTCGCGGGACGCACCGCGGCGTCGCGCCGGGAGGTGCCGGGGGTGCTCCGCACGCTGGAGGTGTCCTCGCGCGGCCTCGATCAGGAGGTGCGCTTCCTGTCCGGCGGCAACCAGCAGAAGGTGGTGCTGGCGAAATGGCTGCTCACCCAGCCGCAGATCGTGCTCTTCGACGAGCCGACGCGGGGCATCGACGTGGGCGCCAAGTACGCCGTCTACCAGCTCATGCGCGAGCTGGCGGCACAGGGGAAGGCCGTGCTCATGGTCTCGAGCGAGCTGCCGGAGGTCATCGGCATGAGCGACCGCATCCTCGTCATGCACGACGGCGAACTCGTCGCCGAGCTGCCGGCCGGTGCGGCCGAGCACGAGATCCTCGCGGCGGCCACCGGCGCCGACCGCGGTCCTTCGACGAACGGGGGTGCGCGATGAGCCGCCGCTCCGGAGCCCGTCTCCGCATCGACTCGACCGTGATCGTGCTCGGCATCCTGCTGCTCGCGCTCGTCGTCGGCGCGATCCTCGTCGCCACGGTCGGTCGCAACTTCCTCAGCCCGGGGAACATCCGCGACATCCTGACCGGGATGAGCGTGCTCGGCCTCGTGGCCATCGGGCAGACGCTCGTGGTGCTCGGCGCCTCGCTCGACCTGTCGGTCACCTACGTCATCAGCCTGTCGAGCCTGCTCGCGGCGACGATGATGGCCGGGAGCGCCGGCAACATCCCGCTCGCGGTGATCGTGACGCTCCTCGTGTGCGCAGGGATCGGGCTCGTGAACGGGCTCATCGTGACGGTGCTCAAGGTCAACGGCTTCATCGCGACGCTCGGCGTCGGGCTGATCCTCCAGGGCATCCTCAACACGAACTTCGAAGGTTCGGCAGGCGAGGTCCCGTGGGCGTTCCAGCTCATCGGCGCGACCGGGGTCGGACCGATCCCGGTGTCCACGCTCATCATGATCGCGCTCGCTGTGCTGGTCTGGGTGCTGCTCAACCGCACCCGCACCGGCGCCCATCTCTACGCCGTCGGCGGCGACCCCGAGATCGCGCGGCTCAGCGGCGTGCGCACCCGCCTCCCGCTGATCTGGGCGCACGTGCTGTGCTCCGTGTTCGCGGGCCTCGCCGGACTCCTGCTCGCCAGCCGTCTCGGCGTGGGCAGCCCGACGGTCGGGCAGCAGGGCGGCTACGCGCTGCTCTCCATCGCCGCGGTCGTGCTCGGCGGCACCCTGCTCCTCGGCGGGCGCGGCTCGATCTGGGGCACCATCGGCGGCGTCGCCATCCTCGCCGTCGTCGACAACGTCATGAGCGTGCTGCAGGTGAACCCCTTCCTCAAGGACGTGGTGCGCGGCATCGTCATCGTCGCCGCGGTCGCCGTCTACAGTCGGCGTGCCATCGTGCGGCGCCGTCCTCGCTTCGGCGCCGGCGGCACGCGCACCGGGGGAGATGATGCCGCGAAGGCGGCCGAAGCCGACATGGCGGTCGCGGCCGCCGAGCTCGCCGACCCGACCACCGAGGTCGCCGCCGTCGACAGCGCCGCGGATACCGCCTCCGTGCGGGAAGGAGGGCGCTCATGAACGCGCTGCGCACGCTCGTCAGCCCCCGCGGGGCGGTCTTCCTGCTGCTCGTGATCCTGCTCGTCGCGGTCGCCGTGCTCAACCCGAGCTTCGCCGAGCCCGGGCAGTTCATGCGGTACCTGCAGCGCGTCGCCCCCATCGCGATCGTCGCGATCGGGCAGTACTTCGTGATCATCGCGGGGGAGTTCGACCTCTCCCAGGGGTCGCTCATCACGGCGCAGGTCATCATCGCCGGCAACCTCGTCGGCCAGGACGACGCGCGCACCCTCCCTGTCCTGCTGCTCATGATCGTGTTCGGCGTCGTGGTGGGGCTCGTGAACGGCGTCCTCACGACGCTGCTCAAGGTGCCGTCGTTCATCGTGACGCTGGGCATGATGCTCGCCCTGCTCGGCGGCGTGATGTGGTGGACGGGCGGCGCGGCCACGGGGAACCCGGCCGACAGCTTCCGGGAGATCGGTCGCGGCGGGATCCGCGACCTCCCCGTGCTGGAGTTCCTGCCCTGGGCCGTGCTGCTGCTCGCCGCCTGGCTCGCCCTCGGCATCGTCATCACCAAGCGCCCGCTGGGCAAGACCCTCATCGCGATCGGCGACAACGCCCGCGCGGTGGACTACGCCGGTGCCCGCCGGGCCTGGGTCACGACCCGCGCGTTCGTGCTCTCCTCCCTCTCGGCCACTCTCTCCGCCGTCCTGCTCGTCGGGTACGCGGGGGTGCACCCGTCCGTCGGCCGCGGCTACGAGTTCACCGCGATCACCGCGGTGGTGCTCGGCGGCGTCGTGCTCGGCGGAGGCCGAGGGTGGATCGTGGGCGCCGTGGCCGGAGCCTTCGCGCTGGAGGCGCTGTTCCTGCTCCTGAACATCGCGGGCGTCCCCTCCACGCTCCGCGACGCCGTGCAGGGCGTCATCATCATCGCGGCCGTCGCCTATGCGGGGGTCGCCTTCCGAGCCCGCCGCCGGCGCGGTCCCCAGCCGACGGACGTCCCGACCGCGGGGACCGAAAACCCCCAGAACCGCACCACCGCATCAAGCCCTACAACCAGAGGAGATTAGCAATGCGACGATCGATGAAGATCGCCACCGCAGGGGTGGCCCTCTTCGGCCTCATCGCGCTCGCCGGGTGCACGACCGACCCGTCCGTGGCGCCGGCGGAGTCGGAGAACCCCGAGGAGTCGGCCGAGACCACCGAGTGGTTCGACCAGGAGCTCTTCGACAAGCAGGACGAGGAGCGCGGCATCGACCCCCAGGGCCCCGCCGACCAGCCCTACCTGCAGCACATCAACGCCGAGATGGTCGACACGTCGGAGTTTGCCAGCACCGGCGCCAAGAAGGCCTGCTTCGCGAACGCCTCGATCTCGAACCCGTGGCGGCAGACGGGCTGGATCACGATGAACGAGCAGCTGAAGGTGCTGCAGGAGTCGGGCGCGATCAGTGAGATGGAGACCCGCGACGCGCAGGACTCCGACGACACCCAGATCGCCGACATCGACTACTTCATCTCCGAGGGGAACTGCGACGTCTTCCTCATCTCGCCGAACAGCACGGCGGCGATGACCCCCGCGGTCGAGCGGGCGTGCGAGACGGGCAAGCCGGTGGTCGTGTTCGACCGCGGCGTGAACACCGACTGCCCTGTCACGTTCATCCACCCGATCGGCGGCTTCGCCTGGGGCATCGACACCGCGGAGTTCCTCATCGACAACCTGGAAGAGGGCGACAAGGTCGTGGCTCTCCGGATCCTCCCCGGCGTCGACGTGCTGGAGCACCGCTGGGCCGGAGCCGAGAAGCTGTTCGAGGAGGCCGGGATCGAGGCCGTCGACCACTTCACCGGTGCCGACCCCGCCGAGATCAAGAGCATCATCAGCGACGAGCTCGCCAAGGGCGACGTGCAGGGCATCTGGATGGACGCCGGTGACGGAGCCGTCGCCGCCATCGAGGCCTTCGAGGACGCCGGAGCCGACTACCCGGTGATGACCGGCGAGGACGAGATGAGCTTCCTGCGGAAGTGGAAGGACACGGGCCTCACCGGCCTCGCTCCGGTGTACTCGAACTTCCAGTGGCGCACCCCGCTGCTCGCGGCGCAGATGATCTTCGCGGGTGAAGAGGTGCCGAAGGAGTGGGTGCTCCCGCAGAAGCCGATCACCGAGGCCGAGCTGGACGACTACCTCGCGGCGAACGAGGGGATGCCCGACGGCCACTACGCCAAGTTCGGCGGCGAGGACCTCCCCGGTTACCCGACGGTCTGGCAGGAGCGTCAGATCCCGTAACCCCGTGTGCTCCCGCCCTTCCGCTCGGCCCGCGCCGAGTGGGAGGGTGGGAGCACCCGCACGATCACAAGGACAACGATGCCCCGCACGATCGCCGTCAACACCTGGGTCTGGACGTCTCCGCTGACGGACGACACCCTGGAGCCGCTCGCCCGCACGGCAGCGCGGATGGGCTATGACGCCCTGGAGCTGCCGCTGGAGAGCGTCGGCGACTGGGACCCGCTGCGGGCCCGCGCCGTGCTGGACGGCCTCGGCATGGGCGCGGTCGTGGTCGGCGCGATGGGTCCCGGCCGCTCGCTGCTCGCACGCGCCGGAGACGTCGCCGCGACGCAGGACTACCTCCGCGCGTGCCTGGACGCCGCGGCCGTGCTCGGGGCCTCGGTCGTCGCCGGACCGTTCTACGCGCCGACCGGCGTCACCTGGCGCATGGACGAGACGGAGCGGGCGGAGGTCGTCGGCGAGCTCCGGGAGAACCTCGCTCCGCTCGCCAGGGAGGCCGCGGCGATCGGCGTGACGCTGGCCGTCGAGCCGCTCAACCGCTACGAGACCAGCGTGCTGAACACCGTGGCGCAGAGTCTGGACGCGCTGGCGCCGCTGCTCGGTGCCGGGGTGGGGCTGGCCCTCGACACCTACCACCTCAACATCGAGGAGAAGCGGCCGGCCGATGCGGTCCGCGCGGCCGGCGCCGCCATCGCGCACGTGCAGGTGTGCGGCAGCGACCGCGGTGCCGTGGGCGACGACCACACCGACTGGCCGGAGATGCTCCGCGCGCTCGACGACGCCGGCTACCGCGGCGCCCTAGGACTGGAGAGCTTCACGGGGGAGAACGCGACGATCGCCGTCGCCGCCTCCGTCTGGAGACCGCTCGCCGCGAGCCAGGACGACCTCGCCGCCCGCAGCATCGCCCACCTGCGCGCCCTCGGTGCCTGAACCCCCGTCCGCGACACGAAGCCCCCGCGATACGAAGGAGTATCCATGAGCAGTCACCCGGTCACCCTGTTCACCGGCCAGTGGGCCGACCTCCCGTTCGAGGAGGTGGCCCGCCTCGCGGCGGAGTGGGGCTACGACGGGCTGGAGATCGCCGCGTCCGGCGACCACCTCGACCTCCGTCGGGCGGACGAGGACGACGCCTACGTCGCGTCCCGCCGCGAGATCCTCGACCGGCACGGGCTGCAGGTGTTCGCGATCTCCAACCACCTGGCCGGGCAGGCGGTGTGCGACGACCCGATCGACTTCCGGCACCAGGGCATCCTGCGCCCGTACGTCTGGGGCGAAGGCGAGGCCGAGGGTGTACGGCAGCGGGCCGCGGAGGACATGAAGCGGGCGGCAAGGGTGGCCGGGAAGCTCGGCGTCGACACCGTCGTCGGCTTCACCGGGTCGTCGATCTGGCCCTATGTCGCGATGTTCCCGCCGGTGCCGGAGGCGGTGATCGCCCAGGGCTTCCAGGATTTCGCTGACCGGTGGAATCCGATCCTCGACGTGTTCGACGGGGAGGGCGTGCGCTTCGCCCACGAGGTCCACCCGGGGGAGATCGCGTACGACTACTGGTCGAGCGTCCGCACCCTCGACGCGATCGACCACCGCGACGCGTTCGGCTTCAACTGGGACCCCTCGCACATGATGTGGCAGAACATCGACCCCGTCGGCTTCATCGTCGACTTCGCCGACCGGATCTACCACGTCGACTGCAAGGACACCCGTCTGCGCCCGCGGAACGGGCGGGCCGGGGTGCTCGGCTCGCACCTGCCGTGGGGCGACCCCCGGCGCGGCTGGGACTTCGTCTCCACCGGCCACGGCGACGTGCCGTGGGAGGACGCCTTCCGTGCGCTGGACGCGGTCGGCTACGACGGACCGATCTCGATCGAGTGGGAGGACGCCGGTATGGACCGCCTGCACGGAGCCCCTGAGGCTCTGGCTTTCGTGCGCTCCCTGCTGTGGCCGCAGCCCGAAGCCGCCTTCGACGCCGCGTTCCGCCATCAGTGACGGCAGGGCGGACGACCGGCCGTGCTCAGGGCTCCCGCAGGCGGACCAGGCGCTCGTGCCCGGTCTCCTCGAGCTCGGCGATGTCGTCGCGCGACTTGAGGAAGTCGGAGAACGACCGGTAGCCGAGGGCCTTCTCGCTGAAGGACGGGTCCATGCGGCGCATGTGCGTCTTGACCGCGGAGCTGTGCAGCCATTCGTCGGCGTCCGCCTTGTCGTGGCCCAGACGCAGCGCCCGCTCCAGGAGGCGTGTGGCCTCGCCCTGGTCGTCGATCTTCTCCTCGACCTTGGGCTCCTCGGCGGTGGGCTTGCTCTTGGCCTTCGTGCGCGACTTCGACGCCGTCTTGGGCTTCGGGGCACCCGTGTCCGCGGTGGCCGGGGCGGACGGCTCCGCCGGAACCTCGACCGCGGGGGCGGCGGCCGGTGCCGCCTTCGTCGGACGCGCCACGCCGGGGAGCGAGTCGTACGACTCGAACTCGTCGCACGCGGCCGCGAGGGATTTCGCCGTGGACCCGGCCACGCCCACCCCGATCACGTACCGGCCGAGGCGCTTGCAGCGCTGGGCGAGCGGCACATAGTCGCTGTCGCCCGCCACGATGACGACGTGGGTCAGGTCCGGCAGGCGGAACATGTCCTCGACTGCGTCGACCGCCAGCCGGATGTCCGCGCCGTTCTTCGCGTACGCCGCGGCGGGGAAGAGCTGCACGAGGTCCACCGCGCGCGCCACGAGCTGCGAGCGGTACTCGGCGTTGACCGGCGACGACCAGTCCGCATACGCCCTCGTCAGCACGAGCGTGCCGAAGGACGCCGCGTAGTCGATGATGGCGCCGACCTCGATCATCGCCCGGTTCAGCCGCTCGGCGACCTCGGGGTCGTTCGGGTGCTCCGTGATGCGCTGGCGATCCTTGCCGTAGGAGTTGCGGCCGTGGACGCGGTCGTACCAGGAGATGACGATGTTGTCGAAGTCCAGGTACACCGCCACACGGGCGTCGGTCGTCTCAGCCACGGTCGTCCTCCTCACCGGGGTACCGGACGCCGATCTGCGCACGGATCTCGTCGAGGGCCCCCATGATGGCGACGCTCTCCGCGATGGGGAGGATGTCGCCCTCGAGGAGACCGTCGCGGACCAGACGCTCGGCCGCGAGCGCCTGGAACTGCATGCCGCGGCCCTCGACCTCCGAGACGTACTCCTCCTGCACGGTGCCGTCCGGCCGCACGACGCGGAAGGAGGTGGGGGTGTACCAGACCCGATCGATGTCGATGCGGGCCTCGGTGCCGACGATGCTCGCGGCGTTGGGGCCGGCACCGCGCGAGGAGGAGAGACTCGTGGAGACCGCCCCGCTCTCGTGGATCATGACGGTGGCGACCTCGGAATCGGCCCCGGTCTCGACCAGACGCCCCACGGCGCGGATGGTGGTCGGTGCCCCGAGGATGTCCCAGATGAAGGAGATCGGGTAGATGCCGAGGTCGAGCAGCGCGCCGCCGCCGAGCTCGAGCGCATTCAGACGGTGTGCGGGGTCGGTGGGCAGCTGCTGCGTGTGGTCGGCGCTCACGGCGCGGATCTCCCCCAGGGCGCCGTCGGCGAGGAGCTCGCGGATGCGGACCATGTGCGGCAGGTAGCGCGTCCACATCGCCTCCATCACGAGCAGCCCGCGCTCGGCGGCGAGCCGCTGGAGGTCTTCGGCCTGGGCGCGGTTGAGGGTGAACGCCTTCTCCACGAGCACGTGCTTGCCGTGCTCCAGGGCGAGCCGGGCGTTCTCGTGGTGCATCGGGTGCGGCGTGGAGACGTAGACGATGTCGACGTCGGGATCGGAGACCAGCGCCTCGTACGACGGATGCGCGTGCGCGATGTCGAAGCGTGCGGCGAAGGCGTCGGCCGACTCCTGCGAGCGCGAGCCCACCGCGACGAGGTCGAGGCCGGCCGTGCGCAGATCGGATGCGAAGGCGCCGGCGATGCCGCCGGTCGCGAGGATTCCCCAACGAAGTCCAGTCATCCTCTCAGCGTAGAGGGTGGCGCATGTGACCGTCTGTGACGTCCGGTGACCTCCGGCATCGCCGTCGTGGCCGGGGCCGCCGTCGCGCTCCTACCGTGTCGGCATGACGGAACCCCTCGTGATCGGCGCCATGGTGCGCACCCTCGGCGCCTACCCCTCCGGATGGCGGTATCCCGGCGCCCACCGTGACCCCGCAGGCGACGCCGACATCCTCCGCCGTATCGCGCGGGCGGGGGAGGACGCCGGCCTGGACTACCTCTTCTTCGGCGACTGGCTCGCGACCGGGCCCGACCTGGAGTTCCGCGATCCGTACCTCCTGGCCCGTATCGACCCGCTGAGCGCGGTGCTGTTCCTCGCCGGGGTGACCTCGCGGATCGGGCTCATCGCGACGGTGAACACCACCTATGCCGACCCCTACGCCACGGCGCGGGCGCTGGCATCGCTCGACGTCCTCACGCACGGGCGCGCCGGGATCAACCTCGTGACCGGCGCGGAGCCGCGGGCCGCCGGCAACCCCGGTCGGGACGCGCACGCCGACACCGAGACGCGCTACGACCGTGCGGAGGAGTTCGTCGTCGCCCTGCGCCGACTCTGGGACTCCTGGGCCGAGGACGCCTGGATCGCCGACGCCGAGCGCGGTGTGCTCATCGACCCCCGGGGGCTGCGCGCCGCCGACGTCCAGGGTGCACACGTGCGGGTCGCCGGCCCGCTCAACGTCGCCCGCCCGCCGCAGGGGCGCATCCCGATCGTGCACGCGGGGACCTCGCCGCGGTCGCGGGCGCTCGCGGCGACCGCCGCCGACCTCGCCCTGATCGCCGCCCCCACCCTCGCCGACGCCGTGGCCACGCGGCGTCTGCTGCGGGAGATCGCGGCGGAGGCGGGCCGTCCCGCGGAGGAGCTGAAGGTCATCGCCCCGGTGCTCCCCGTCGTCGCGGAGTCCGACGCAGCCGCCCACCGGATCGTCCGGCGGCTGCTGGAACTCGTCCCGCTCGCGGAGGGCGGGCAGCGGGAGCGCGTCGGGTTCCCGGCGAACCGCACGGTGGAGGCTCTGGCCGACGCGCTGGAGGTGGCCGCCGACGACCCGCTGCGGGCCGCAGCCTTCGACACCCCGGTGACGGTCGCCGAGGCCGCACGCCTGGGGGAGCGGGGCGCCGCGCTCGTCGAACGGCTCGCGGGGATCGCCGGACTCCGGGTCGGGACGCCGGACGCCCCGACCTGGCGGCATCTCGTCGCCGCGCACGCCGTCCCTGCGGCCTTCGTCGTCGGCGACGCCGGCACGATCGCCGACCACTTCGCGCACTGGCGCGACGAGGGCGCCGCCGACGGCTTCAACGTCCTCTCGGCGTTCCAGCCCGGGCAGTTCGAGGCCTTCACCCGCCTCGCAGCCCCCGAGCTCCGTCGTCGCGGTCTCCTCCGCGCCCCGGACGAGACCGGCCAGGGGTCCCGCGCGGAGACGCTGCGCGACCGCCTCCGTGTGACGTCGCGTGTCGGCGCGTGACCACGCGTGTCGTCTCGCGACACCCGGAGTCCGCGGCCTCGCCGCTGCACCCCGCCGCTTCCTACCGTGAACACCACTCGCACCCCTTCCGCACACACCCTGCCTTCCGAACTCGAGGAGCCCTCCGCATGAACCGCCGCCTCATCCGCACCGCCGCCGTCGCGGTCCCGCTCGTCCTGATCGGCAGCCTCGCCGCCTGCGCCACCTCGCCCGCGCCGGGGAACACCCCGGCCGCGGCGGGAGACCCCGTCACCGGCGGCACGCTCACCTACCTCGAGCACCAGGCCTACACGAACCTGTATCCGCCGCAGGCCGGCTTCTACCCGAACGGCGGCATCGTCAACAACATCGCCGCCCGGCTCACCTGGCAGAACCCGGAGACGCTCGAGATCGAGCCGTGGATCGCCGCGGAGTGGACCGTGAACGACGACGCCACGGAGTACACCTTCGACCTCAACCCGGACGTGACGTTCTCGGACGGCACGCCCGTGGACGCCGCTGCCGTGGCGAAGAATTTCGACACCTACGGGCTGGGCGACGCCGAGCGCGGGCTCACCGTCTCCGAGGCCATCAACAACTACGCCGGCAGCGAGGTGGTGGACGAGGACACCGTGACGTTCCGCTTCAGCGCGCCGTCGCCCGGCTTCCTGCAGGCGACGTCGACCATCAACTCGGGACTGCTGTCCCCGGAGACCCTGGACGGCACGATCGAGGACTTCGGCGCGGGCAATGCGGAGGAGATCATCGGCTCCGGGCCCTTCACCGTCACCGACGAGAAGCTCGGTACCGAGTACACCCTCACCGCCCGCGACGACTACGCCTGGGGCCCGGACAGCGCCGAGAACGACGGTCGGCCCTACCTCGACGCGGTGCACGTGCTGGTCACGCCCGAGGACTCCGTGCGCATCGGGTCGCTGCTCGCGGGCCAGGCCGACTATGTCCGCTACGTGCAGGCGTTCGACGAGGACCGCGTCGAGGGCGCCGGATTCACGCTGTACGCCCCGCAGACCCGCGGCGTGAACAACTCGATCGCCCTCCGCCCGGAGAACCCGCTGCTGTCCGACATCCGCGTGCGCCAGGCGATCATCGCCGCGGTCGACGCGCAGGAGGTCGTCGACACCCTGTTCACCGAGAACTACCCGGTGGCCACGTCGGTGCTGTCCTCCCAGGCCGCGGGATACAAGGACGAGTCCGCGCACTACGCCCACGATCCGGAGAAAGCGGAGGCGCTGCTCGACGAGGCCGGCTGGGAGCCCGGCGCCGACGGCATCAGGGAGAAGGACGGCGAGCGGCTGTCGATCACGGTCTACGAGGCCAAGCCGCAGCCCCTGTCGAAGCAGACCCTGGAGCTCGTGGCGCAGCAGCTCGCGGCGGTCGGGGTGGAGCTCACCGTCAAGCCCGGCGACGCGGGCAGCTACGCGGAGGACACCCGTGATCCGCTGAAGACGGGGTTCTACCACTCGATGGTCGGCCGTGCGGACCTCGACGTGATCAAGAGCCAGTACTTCACGAAGAACCGCGACGTGCTCATCTCCCAGGACGCGACGCTGGACGAGCTGCTGCTCGCCGTGGCCTCCGAGCCGGACGCCGAGAAGCGGGTGGCCGCCTCGCAGGCCGTGCAGGACTACATCGCGGAGCAGGCGTACGTGATCCCGCTCTTCGAGGAGCCGCAGGTCTACGGTGCGGCCACCTATGTGCACGGCGTCGCCTTCGAGTCGGTCGGCCGCCCCACGTTCTCCGGCGTGTGGCTCGCGGAGCACTGAGGACCACGGTGACCCCATGACCTTCGTCCTCCGACGGGCCGGGCAGGCCGCGATCGTGCTGATCGCGGCCTTCACGGCCACGTTCTTCCTGCTGCAGCTGCTGCCGGGAGACGCCATCCTCATCAAGTTCTCCGACCCGAGCCTGGGGCTCTCGCCGGAGCAGCTCGACGACATCCGCGCGACCTACGGTGCCGACGTGCCGTGGGGGGAGCAGTACCTGCACGCCGGTCTCGGCTTCCTCGCCGGCGACTTCGGCTACTCGACCCAGTACGGCACGCCGGTGCGGACGATGCTCGCCGAAGCGCTGCCCGCCACGCTGCTGCTCGCGGCGCTCGGACTGGTGGTCGCCGTCCTCATCGCGGTCCTCATCGCGGCGCTCTCCGCGCTCGCGCCCTTCGCCTGGCTGCGGGACGGTCTGCGGCAGGTGCCGGGGCTGTTCGTCGCGGTGCCGGTGTTCTGGCTCGGCATCCTCCTCATCCAGGTGTTCTCGTTCGGGCTCGGCTGGGTGCCGATCGTGGGAGCCGATCCCGTCAGCGGCCTGATCCTCCCCGTCCTCACGCTCGCCGTGCCGATCTCGGCGCCCCTCGCCCAGGTGCTGGTCCGGTCGATCGACCGGGTGCAGGCACAGCCGTTCGTGACCGTGGTCCGGGCGAAGGGCGCGCCGCCGGCCTGGGTGCTCACCCGCGCGGTCGCACGCAACGCCGCCGTCCCGACGCTCACCATCGCGGGGGTGCTGTTCGGAGAGCTCGTCGGGGGTGCGGTGGTCACCGAGACGGTCTTCGGCCGCACCGGCATCGGACGCCTCACGGAGCAGGCGGTCGCGAACCAGGACATCCCGGTGCTGCAGGGGGTGGTGCTGCTGTCGGCCCTGGGGTTCGTGGTGATCAGCTTCGCCGTCGACCTCGCCACGCCCCTGATCGACCCGCGGCAGCGGCGATCGGCGCGCGCGGCCCGTTCCCGCCCCGTCCGTCCCGCCGCCCAGGAGGTGCCCGCATGACCGCTCCCGTCATCGCCGAGACGTCGGTCGAGACGTCGGATGCCCCGCCCGCGCCGTCCGCCCCGGCGCCCGTCTCCGCATCCCATCCGCGACGGCGGTCGCGCGCCTGGGGGCTGTACCTCGCGTTCGCGGTCGTCGCCGTGGCGGTGCTGTGGGCGGTGATCCCGGGGGTCTTCGCGCCGGGCGATCCGCTGACCGGCGTGCCCGCCGACAAGCTCCTGCCCCCGAGCGCCGCGCACTGGTTCGGGACCGATGCGCTGGGCCGCGACCTGTTCGGCCGGGTCGTCCACGGCGCGGTGCACTCGCTGTCGGGTGCGCTCATCGCCGTGACGGTCGGCCTCGCGCTCGGCACGCTCCTCGGGGCCGTCGCCGGTGCGACCGGCGGCATCGTGGACGACGTGCTGATGCGGATCGTCGACGTGCTGCTGGCCATCCCGGGGCTGCTGCTGTCGCTCTCCGTCATCATCCTGCTCGGCTTCGGCACCGTCAACGCGGCGATCGCCGTGGGACTCGGCAGCGTCGCCGCCTTCGCCCGGCTCATGCGCGCCGAGGTGGCACGGGTGCGCCGCACCGAGTACGTCGAGGCGGCCTTCGGCAGCGGCGGCACCTTCGTCGCCGTGCTGCGCCGGCATGTGCTCCCGAACGCCCTCACCCCGATCGTCGCGCTCGCCGCCTTGCAGTTCGGCACGGCCATCCTCGCCATCTCCACCCTCGGCTTCCTCGGCTACGGCGCTCCGCCGCCCACCCCCGAGTGGGGGCTGCTGATCGCCGAGGGACGCAACTACATCGCGACCGCCTGGTGGCTCACGGCGTTGCCCGGCCTCGTGGTGGTCGCCGTCGTGCTCAGCGCCAACCGCATCAGCCACCGGCTCGGAAGGAGCGCCCGATGAGCGCGCCAACCCCCGTCCTCACGGCGACGGACCTGCGGGTCTCGTACGCCGGCCGCGAGGTCGTGCACGGCCTCTCGTTCGCCATCGCCGAGGGGGAGACGCTCGCCCTGGTCGGCGAGTCGGGCTCCGGCAAGTCCACCACGGCGCACGCCCTCCTCGGCCTGCTGCCGGAGGGTGGACGGGTCGAGGGCGGCCGCGTCCGGCTCGGCGACCTCGACATCTCCGGATGGTCGGATCGGGCGTTCCGCGGCATCCGCGGGTCGGAGATCGGGCTGGTGCCGCAGGATCCGACGACGTCGCTCGACCCGGTGCGCCCCGTGGGCGTGCAGGTCGCCGAGGTGCTGCGCCTGCACGGGCATCGCGACCGTCGCTCCCGGAACGCCCGCGTGCTCGAGCTGCTCGAGCGCGTCGGGCTGGACGACCCCGAGCTGCGGGCGCGCCAGTATCCGCACGAGCTCTCCGGCGGCATGCGGCAGCGCGTGCTCATCGCGGCCGCGATCGCCCTCCGCCCTCGGCTGCTCATCGCGGACGAGCCCACCAGCGCCCTCGACGCCACGGTCCAGCGCCGCGTGCTGGACCTGCTGGACGAACTGCAGCGCGAGGACGGCACGAGCATCCTGCTCGTGACGCACGACCTCGGCGTCGCCGCGGACCGGGCGGCGCGGATCGCGGTGCTGAAGGACGGCCGGATCGTGGAGCAGGGGCCGAGTGCGCAGGTGCTCGCCGATCCGGAAGACCCGTACACGCGGCAGCTGCTCACCGACGCGCCCGCCTTCACGACCGGCTTCCGGCGTCCGGACGCGCCGCCGTTCCTCCGGGATGCCGCGGCGGTGGCCGCCGAGAAGCCCTACGAGATCGTGGCCGCGGGCCTCGTGAAGGAGTTCCGGGTCGCGGGTCGTGAGCGCTTCCGGGCGGTCGACGACGTCTCCTTCCGGGTACGGCGCGGGACGACCCATGCCCTGGTCGGCGAGTCCGGATCGGGCAAGTCCACGACCGCGCGCCTGGTCACGCGCTTCCTCCGTCCGGACGCCGGGACCGTGGAGCTCGCGGGGGAGGACGCGACGGCCGTCGAGGGGGCGCGACTGCGTGCGCTGCGCCGGCGGATCCAGCTCGTGTACCAGAACCCGTTCGCCTCCCTCGACCCGCGGCAGCAGATCGCCGACATCGTGGCCGAGCCGCTGCACAACTTCCGCATCGGCACCCGCTCCGAGCGTCGGGATCGGGCGGTCGCGCTGCTCGAACGCGTGGCGCTGCCGGCGGATGCGGCACGCCGCACCCCGAGCGAGCTGTCCGGCGGGCAGCGCCAGCGGGTCGCGATCGCGCGGGCGCTCGCCGTCGACCCGGAGATCCTCGTGCTCGACGAGGCGGTGTCGGCGCTCGACGTGACGGTGCAGGCACGCATCCTCGAACTGCTCTCCGCGCTCCAGGCCGAGCTCGGACTCACCTACCTCTTCATCTCGCACGACCTCGCCGTGGTGCGCCGCATCAGCCACACCGTCTCCGTCATGCACCGCGGACGCGTCGTGGAGGACGGGCCGACCGAAGAGCTGTTCCACGACCCGCAGCACGAGAACACCCGGGAGCTGCTGGCCGCGGTCCCCGGACGAACGGAGATCCTCGCATGAGCACCACCCCTCGTCCCACCGTCGCGTTCTTCACGCGGCTCCTCGACGACGCGTCCCCGGCCGACCGCTACCGCCTCGCCCTGACGCAGATCCAGCACGCCGAGGAGCACGGCGTGGGGAGGGCGTGGGTGGCGCAGCACCACTTCCGGGCTGCGGAAGGCGGGCTGCCCTCGCCGCTCGTCTTCCTCGCGCACGCGGCGGCACGCACCTCGCGGATCCGCCTCGGCACCGGGATCATCACCCTGCCCCTCGAAGACCCGGTCCGCGTGGCCGAGGACGCCGTGGTGGCCGACCTGCTCGCCGACGGGCGGATCGACCTCGGGCTCGGCAGCGGCGGTACCCCGTCATCCTTCGCGCCCTTCGGGGAGGACGTGCGCGACAAGGGGCCCACCTACGACCGCAAGCTCAGTCTCCTGCTCGACGCTCTCGCCGGCCGGGACATCGGTGCGGGGAACACGCTGTATCCGGACGCAGGGTCGCTGGCCGCGCGCATCTGGCAGGCGACGTTCTCGGCCCCCGGCGGTCATCGGGCGGGCGTCCACGGTCACGGACTGCTCCTGTCCCGCACACAGCCCCGCCCCCACGACCGGCTGCACGCGCCGCTGTCCGCGCTGCAGGACCCCATCATCGACGCGTACCTCGACGCGCTCCCCGCCGAGGCGACCCCGCGCATCACCGCCTCCCGCACCGTGTTCGTGGCGGACGACCGCGCCGAGGCGCTCCGGTTCGCCGAGGTCGGGTTGCGGCGCGCGGCCGAGGGCTTCCGTCGGCAGGGCCAGACGATCCCCGGAGACGACCTCGACGACCTCATCGCCGCTCTCGACACGCATCTCGGCACGCCCGAGGAGGTCGCCGCCTCGCTCGCCGCCGACGCCACGTTGCACCGCGCGACCGAGGTGGCGTTCCAGGTGCACTCGGTCGACGCGCCGCACGCCCACGTCCTGCGCTCGATCGAGCTGTTCGCGACGGAGGTCGCCCCGGCCCTCGGCTACGCGCTGAGTCCGCCGGATCCCGAGAGCACCCGCACGACCGAGAACACCCCCACCGTGAAGGAGAACGCATGACCGCCGACATCGTCGACCAGCTGACGGGGGTGACGCCGGAGCTGGATGCGCTGCGTCGTCGCCGTCCCGTGACCAGGGAGCAGCTCCAGGCGAGCTTCGACGCGCTGTTCCACCCGGTCTCCGCGGAGCACGTGTCGCTCGCGGAGCGCGCGCTCATCGCGGCGTTCGCGACCGCGCTCGCCGGTGCCGACGACCACACGGCGGAGTTCTACGCCGAGAGGGCCCGCGAGATCGACCCGGAGCGCGCCGCGATCGTCGCCCGAGTGGCCGACGCCGCCGCGACCACGGGACCGTTCGGCGCCTACACCGAACGCGGGCTGGAGGCGGAGAGCACCGACGGCGCGCGGTACGTGCCGGACGCGGCGGCGTCGGCCGCCCTGGGGGAGCGCCTCGCGGCGGCTCTCGCGCACACGCACCTGCTGGTGTTCCGTCCCCGCGAGGCATCGGGCGCCGATCTCGGCCGCCTGCACGACGCCGGCTGGTCGACGGACGGCATCGTGACACTGTCGCAGCTCGTGTCGTTCCTCGCCTTCCAGCAGCGGGTCGTCACCGGCCTGCGGGTGCTCCAGGACGCCGGGCTGACCGCCACCGCCACAGATACCGACACCGACACCGACGAGGAGGCCGCATGACCGCCGCCGACACCGTGCTCCGCCACGACGACGCCCCGTATCCCGACGCCTTCACCCGCGCCGAGGTCGGCTGGACGCCGCACCTCGCGCCGCTGGCGGAGGAGGATCTCACCCCGCGACACCTCGACGGCCTCGTCGACGCCGCCCGCGCGAAGAACGAGTACTTCCGGCTGCTCGCGCGCGACCCCGAGGTGCTCCGCGCGCGCACCCTCGTCGACAAGGACATCTTCTACAACACCGCGGAGGGCCTCCCACGCGCCGAGCGGGAGCTCGCGGCCACCGCAGCCTCCCGCCGCAACGGCTGCGTGTTCTGTGCCTCCGTGCACTCCCGGTTCGCGGCGCACCACGGCAAGCGGCCGGGGGACGTCGATACGCTCCTCGCCGAGGGCGTGGACGCGGATCTCGGGGAGCGCTGGAACGCGATCGTCGCCGCCGCGGTCGCGCTGACCGACACGCCCCGCACGTTCGGTCCCGCGCACATCGCGCGCCTCCGTGCGGCCGGACTGGACGACCTCGAGATCGCGGACGTCGTGTACGGCGCGGCCTTCTTCAACTGGGCGAACCGGCTGATGCTCTCGCTCGGCCGCCCCGTCGCTCCCGCCTGACCTCGCGGGGTCAGGGGACGAGGATGATCTTCCCCGAGGCGGCGCCGGTCTCCCTGAGCTCATGGGCCCGTGCCGCCTCGGCGAGGGGCAGGTCTGGGCCGAGACGTTCACCCGTGAGCTGGGCCCGAAGGTCGAGGGATGGGTCGGTGGTCACTTTGAGTTCGTGGAGCTCGCGGTGATTCGCGAGGCTCGTGGACGAGGCATCGGCGGTCGATTACATGACGCTCTGCTCGCCGACCTCGACCATCACTGCGCCCTGCTCGCAACATCCAGCAACCCTCAGGACCCGGCAGTCCAGTTGTACTCATCGCGAGGATGGCAGAGCCTTGCCAGGTACGGCGACGATAGACAGGTGACGGGCCTCGTCCTCAAAGAACTGAGCACAAGCTGAGCCAGGATCCGTTGCGGCAACGATCGTCTCAACCGGCCGGACCGGCCTTCGGATCACCCCGAGATGTGCTCACGCGGGGAACTCCGGCGGTGACGCAGGGTACGAGAGGGGAGAGCGTCGTGCTACGGCTGCTTGCCGGCGTCGGGTCCGTGCGCAGCCTCGAATGCTCGTACCTTGCGGCGATAGTCGAACCACAGCTTCACGCCGTACAACGCGAGTGCCAGTGGTAAGAGGAAGGCGATCCAGTCGATAACCTCGGCGACGTCGAGGCCCCCTAAGCCCCGAAGTGCGGCGACTGCGCCCCAGCCGATCATCATGAAGAGCGCGGTCAGACGCAAGCGTCCGAGGGCGAGGCGCTGCTGAGTCAGGGACGGGACGGGGTCTTTCGCAGTCATCTGATTCCCTGACCGCTACCCGTGTCGAAGAGCTCCCGTCTGCGCCGCTTCTGATCTCGAATCAGGGGGATGAACACACCGAGGCCGAACGTGAGTCCGAGGAAGACGGTCGGGATCCATTGTCCGGTGAGGTCGGCGACGAGAAACGCTGCGCCGATCGTCATCGCGACCCAACCCACTCCGAGCAGCGTCATCAGCCATGCCCGACGGCCGAGCTTGCGCTCGGTCACGGCGAGTTCGTCCGGAGAATCCCCCAGAGATTCAGTCATGCGCGCAGCTTATCGCTGGGCTGAAGGCTGGCGGCGGGCCTGTCCTTCTCGACGCCGACATAACCGGTGGTGACACCAATTCCGCTCCGGTACGACCCTGATCCATCAGGGGACGAGGATGATCTTCCCGGAGGCGGCGCCGGTCTCCATGAGCTCATGGGCCCGTGCCGCCTGGTCGAGGGGCAGCTCCGGGCCGAGTTCGATGGTGAAGTCGCCCGCGGCCAGCAGGTCGACCGTCTTCTGCAGCGCTTCTGCGCGCCACTCCAGCTCCTGCGGCGTGAGCGGCTCGGGCGAGCCGCCGGAGAACGCCCGGATACCGAAGTCGGCGGCGTCGGGGCCACGGACGATGGTCGCGATGCGGTCGCGGTCGGCGACCAGGGCGATGGAGGTCTCGATCGCCTCGTCGGTGCCCGCACAGTCCAAGACGACGGTCACGGGGGAGGGGGCCGCCGCGCGGACGCGGTCGAGCAGCCCGTCTCCGTAGGCCACGGGGATCGCGCCGAGCTCGCGGAGCTGGTCGTGCCGGGCGGGGCTCGCGGTGGCGATCACGGTCGCGCCCCAGGCGACCGCGAACTGCACGGCGGCCTGGCCGACCGCACCCGAGCCCGCGTGCACGAGGAGCACGTCGTCGGCCGTCACGGCGAGCGAGCGGAGGGACTGATAGGCGGTGCCGGCCGGGATGCCGATCGCCGCCCCCTCGGCCGCGGTGACGGCGTCCGGGAGCTTCACGAGCTTGTCGGCCTCGACCGCGAGGGCGGAGGCGTAGGTCCCGAGCGTGTCGCGGATCGCGACGCGGTCGCCGACCTCGAACCCGTCCACGCCCTCGCCCAGCACCTCGATCACCCCGGCGCCGTCGAACCCGACCGGACGCGGCTCGGTGATCGGCGCGGAGGGGCGCTTGCCGCCGCGGAGCTTGGCGTCGATGGGGTTGGCGCCGGCCGCCTCGATGCGCACCAGCGCCTCGCCGCGGACGGGCACGGGGTCAGGCACCTCCATCAGGTGGAGGACAGCGGGGGATCCGAACTCGGTGTAGACGATCGCGCGGGCCATGCCCTCAGGCTACCCGGCGGGGGTCACTTCCCCGCGAGCGCCTTGGTGATCCGCTGCGGCGACACCGGCTGCGCGGTGCCGAGACGCTGGGCGAAGACGCTGACCCGGTACTCCTCCAGCAGCCAGCGCACCTCGACGATCGCGGGCGGAGCGTCGGGCGCGAGGGGGATGGTGCCCCCGGCGTCCGCGAACAGCACGGCCATCCGCTCGAACTCCGTCATCCGCGCGCGGTCCTTGCCCGGCTCGTTCGCGAGGGTCTTCAGCCGGTCGATCATGCCGTCGAGGTACCGGGGGAAGTGGGCGAGCCGGTCGACCCCCGCCGCCGCGACGAAGCCGGGATGCAGCAGTCCGGAGAGCTGGCTGCGGATGTCGTTCAGCGGGCCGAGCAGCGCCAGCGCGTTCTGCGCCTTGATGCCGCGCTCCACCTCCCGCGCCTTCGTCAGGATGCGCGCGACGAGGGAGACGCAGGCGAAGAGCTCGTCGACGAGCACGGCGGACACGGCGTCGCGCACCCGCGCGAACTCGGCCTCGGTGCGCACGACGCCGCGGTCCCGGCCGTCGGCGCCGCCGGTCGACGCGTCGATCACGCGACGGGCGACGGCGGCCCGGCAGTCCTCGATGAGCGCGGCCGCCGACGGATACGGCGAGGCGGCGAGTCCGAGCTTCTCCTGGCTGGTGAGGTGCTGCTGCACGTACGAGGACGGCGAGGGCACCGCGAGCAGGACGAGACGGAGCACGCCGTCGCGCGTGGTGGCGGCCGCGGCGTCGGGAGTCGCCTCGACCCGCACCGACACGCTCGTGCCGGCATCGACGATCGCCGGATACCCCCGGACGACGCCGCCCGCGACCTTGGTGTCGATGACCGCCGGGAGGTCGCCGAACGTCCACGCCGTCAGCCCGGTCTGTTCGACCGGAGCGGCGGCCACGCGCTCCGCCCCGCGCGGTCCCGGTGTCTCCGCACGCCCGGGGCGCGCGATGGAGCGGGCGACGCTGCTGCGCGCGCGGTCGGAGAGCTGAGCCTGCAGCGATCGGAGATCGCGCCCGGACCCGACCACGCGTCCCCGCTCGTCCACGGCGCGGAAGTTCATGCGCAGATGCGCCGGCACCCGTTCGTCGTCGAAGTCGGCGGCCGTGACCACCTGGTTCGCGAGCGGCTGCACGAGCCGCGCGAGCGCCTCCTTGAGGGTGCGCGGGGGGAGACCGCCGTGCACCTCCGGACCCTCGTCGGCCAGCGCCGCCCCGAACTTCTCCGCCCAGTCGGCGGCGGGGACGACGTGGCGCCGGATGGCCTTGGGCAGCGCACGCAGCAGTCCGGTGACGAGCTCGGCGCGCAGCCCTGGCACCTGCCAGTCGAAGCCGCGGTCCTCGATCTGGGCGAGCAGCGGCAGAGGCAGCACGACGCTCACGCCGTCGTCAGGTGCGCCCGGCTCGAACCGGTACGCGAGGCCGAGCACCTGGTCGCCCTGCGTCCACCGGGTCGGGAACTCGCGCTGGTCGGCGCGGTCCTCGTCGTCGATGAGGTCGCTCTCGCGCATCACGAGCAGCTTCGGCGTCGCGGTCAGCGCCTCGCGCCACCACTTCTCGAACGACCGCACGTCGAACACGTCAGCGGGGATGCGCTCGTCGTAGAAGCGGAAGACGGCCTCGTCGCCGGCCAGGATGTCGCGGCGCCGCTCGCGCTCCTCGAGCTTCTCGAGGCGGCGGCGGAGCTCGGCGTTGCTGCGCCAGAACGCGCTGACCCGCTTGTCGATGCGGGACGGGTCCCATTCGCCCTCGACGAGCGCATGACGGACGAAGAGCTCGCGCGAGGCGGCCCGGTCGATGCGGGCGAACTGCACCCGCCGGCGCGGGATGATCTCGACCCCGAACAGGGTGACCTTCTCGAAGGCAACGGCGGCTCCGGCGTCCTTGGACCAGTGCGGCTCGGTGACCTGGCGCTTCGCGAGGTCGCCGGCGAGCGGCTCTGCCCAGGCGGGGTCGATGGCGGCGACGGTGCGGGCGAAGGTGCGGGAGGTCTCCACAATCTCGGCCGCCATGACCGCCCGGGGGCTCTTCTTGCGCAGCCCTGAGCCCGGGAAGATCGAGAACCGGATGCCCCGCGCGCCCCGGTACTCCGTGATCCGGCGGCGCGCGTCCTTCGCAGGGGAGTGAGCCTTCCCCGCGGGGGCGGTGCGCTCGTCGAGGATGCCGATCTGCGACAGCAGGCCGGACAGCAGCGCGCGGTGGATGGCGTCCGGATCGGCCGCGCCGCCCGGCTCCGCCCCGCGGTCGGGGTTCTTCACGAGCGTGCGGAGCTGGCGGTGCACGTCGAACCACTCGCGGACGCGCACGTAGTTGAGGTGCTCGCTGCGGCACAGCCGGCGGAACGCGCTGGAGCCGAGCTCGCGCTGCTGTTCGCGCAGGTGGTTCCAGAGGTTCAGGAGAGTGAGGAAGTCGCTCGTCGGGTCCACGAAGCGCGCGTGCAGCCGGTCCGCCTCCTCGCGGCGCTCCTCGGGTCGCTCCCGGACGTCCTGGATGGACAGCCCCGCCACGATCGCGAGCACGTCCCGCAGCACCGCCCTCTGGGTCCCTGAGCCTGTCGAAGGGCTTGACCCCCTCTGGGTCCCTGAGCCTGTCGAAGGGCCTGACCCCCTCTGGGTCCCTGAGCCTGTCGAAGGGCCTGCCCCCCTCTGGGTCCCTGAGCCTGTCGAAGGGCCTGCCTCGATGAGCATGCGCGCGAACCGGGGGTCCATCGGCATCCGGGCTATGTCGCGTCCGATCCGGGTGAGCCGGGGGCCGTCGTCCGGCCCCCGCGCCGGGCGGAGGGCGCCGAGCTCGGTGAGCAGGTCGAACGCCGCCTTCACGCCCCGGGAGTCGGGCGGGGTGAGGAAGGGGAACGCGGTGATGTCGCCGAAGCCGAGCGCGAGCATCTGCAGGATGACGGAGGCGAGGGAGGTGCGCAGGATCTCGGGTTCGGTGAACTCGGGACGCCGCGCGTAGTCCTCCTCGGAGTACAGGCGGATGGCGATGCCGTCGCTCGTGCGGCCGGCGCGGCCGGAGCGCTGGTTCGCCGAGGCCTGGGAGATGGCCTCGATGGGCAGCCGCTGCACCTTCGAGCGGTTGCTGTACCGCGAGATGCGTGCGGTGCCGGTGTCGATGACGTATTTGATGCCGGGGACCGTGAGGCTCGTCTCGGCGACGTTCGTCGCGAGCACCACGCGGCGACGGACGCCGGCCACGGTGCTGCGCTCGAACACCCGGTGCTGCTCGGCGGCGGAGAGCCGGCCGAACAGGGGGAGCACCTCGGTGGGCGAACGGTCCTTCGCGTAGGCGGCGCGCACGGCGTCGGCCGCGTCCCGGATCTCCGCCTCGCCCGGCAGGAACACGAGCACGTCGCCGGGCGCCTCCCGGTCGAGCTCGCGGAGTGCCGAGACGATCGCGCTCACCTCGTCCTCCGGCTCGCCGGCGGCGTCCTGCTCTGCGTCCTCGTCGACGAGCGGGCGATAGCGGATCTCGACGGGATACGTGCGCCCCGACACCTCGATGACGGGCGCGGGGGTGCCGTCGGCGGCGGCGAAGTGCCGGGCGAAGCTCTCCGGATCGATCGTGGCGGAGGTGATGATCACCTTCAGGTCAGGACGCTCCGGGAGGATGCGGGCGAGGTAGCCCAGCAGGAAGTCGACGTTGAGGGATCGTTCGTGCGCCTCGTCGATGATGATCGTGTCGTAGCGCGTCAGCAGCCGGTCGCGGTGGATCTCGTTGAGGAGGATCCCGTCGGTCATCAGCGCGATCCGCGTCTCATCGGAGACCTTGTCGGTGAAGCGCACCTTGTAGCCGACGAGGGTGCCGAGCTCGACCCGCAGCTCCTCGGCCACGCGCTCCGCGATCGTGCGGGCGGCCAGGCGGCGGGGCTGGGTGTGGGCGATGCGCTCGCGGCCCAGTTCCAGCGCGATCTTCGGGAGCTGGGTGGTCTTCCCCGATCCGGTCGCACCGGCGACGATGACGACCTGGTGGTCGCGGATGGCGTCGGCGATCTCGTCCCTGGCCGCGCTGACGGGCAGCTCCGGAGGGTAGGAGATCACGGGGGAGGACATAGCCCTCCATCGTATGCCGGGATGTGCACCGGGGTCGCCGCGATCGCCGCATACCATCATCGGGTGATGACTGCTCTCCGCCCCGTGCGCTGGTTCCGTGATTTCGGGCGGCCGCCGCGCATCCTCGGTCTCGACGTCGCGCGGGGTCTGGCGATCCTCGGCATGGCCGGTGCCCACGTCGGGGTGACGGAGGCGTTCGAGTGGGGCGACCCGACCACCTGGACCGACCTCGTGCACGGCCGCTCCTCGATCCTCTTCGCGCTGCTCGCCGGCGTCTCCATCGCCCTCATGACCGGGCGCGACGTGCTGCCGGAGCGGGAGCGCCTGCCGAGCATCCGCCTCAACCTCGTGGGCCGCGGCGCGGTGATCTTCGTGATCGGTCTCGCCCTGGAGCTCCTCAACACGCCGATCGCCGTGATCCTCACCCTGTACGGCCTGCTCTACGTCGCCGTCATCCCCGTGCTGCGGTGGCGACCGCGGCAGCTGCTCCTCGGCGCCGCCGTCCTCGCCCTCGCCGGTCCGGCGCTGCTCGCTCTGCTCAGTGCGGTGGCGCTGCAGCCGTTCGGCGCGGGCATCGGGTTCGTGCTCTACGGCACCTATCCGATCACCGTGTGGCTGGCGCTCGTGCTCGGCGGCATGGCTCTGGGGCGGCTCCGGGTGCAGGAGGTGCGCACGGCCGTCGTCGCCCTCGTCGTCGGCGTGGTCCTCGCCGCGATCGGCTACGGCCTGGGCGCCCTCGGCGCGGGCGCGGGGCTGGGGGGAGAGACGGGATCGATCGTCTCCTCGACCAGCGCCTCCTCCGGGAGCGAGAGCATCGAGATCCTTCCCGACGAGAGCCTGTCGTCGTCGTTCATCCCCGACGATGTGATGCCGCCGTCCGGCTGGGAGAGCTATCCCGAGGCGCTCGCCGCGACGGATCCGCTCGGCTCCATGGTCCGCGCGGTCTTCGCTGTCGACCCGCACAGCGGTGGCACCGCCGAGATCCTGGGCTCCGGTGGCTTCGCCCTCGCGGTGGTCGCGCTGTGCCTGCTGCTGAGCCGTCCGCTGCGCTGGCCGCTGCTGCCCCTCGGTGCGCTGGGGTCCATGCCGCTCACGGCATACAGCCTGCACGTCGTCTCCGTCGTCCTCGTCGCGGGTCCCGGCGGCTTCATCGCGGACAACGCCTTCTGGGCGCTCACCGCCGTGGGACTCCTGCTGGTCACGACGCTGTGGGCGATGTTCGTCGGCCGCGGCCCGCTGGAACGTCTCGTCGGAAAGGGCGCCGCCGCGATGGCGGCCGTCCCTCGCCGCTGACGCTTTTCGTCATCCACACGGGCGCACCTGTCATCACAGGTCCTAGGCTGGGGGGATGACCATTCCTGCACTCGAACTGAACGACGGCAACTCCATCCCCCAGCTGGGCTACGGCGTCTTCAAGGTGCCGCCGGCAGAGACCGAGAAGGCGGTGAGCGAGGCCCTCGAGATCGGGTACCGCCACATCGACACCGCCGCGATCTACGGCAACGAAGAGGGCGTCGGCGCGGCCATCGCGTCCTCCGGCATCCCCCGCGAGGAGCTCTTCGTCACCACGAAGCTGTGGAACGACCGCCACCACGACGACGAGCCCCGCGCCGCCATCGGCGAGAGCCTCGAGAAGCTCGGCCTGGAGCAGGTGGACCTGTACCTCGTGCACTGGCCCACCCCGGCGAAGGACGACTACGTCCACGCGTTCGCGAAGCTCGTCGAGCTGCGCGACGCGGGCCTGACCCGCAGCATCGGCGTCTCGAACTTCCTCGTGCCGCACCTGGAGCGCACGGTGAAGGAGACCGGCGTCGTCCCGGCTGTGAACCAGATCGAGCTGCACCCGGCCTACCAGCGCCGCGAGGAGGTCGCGTGGGCCGAGGCCAACGGCGTCCGCATCGAGGCCTGGGGTCCGCTCGGCCAGGGCAAGTACGACCTCTTCGGCACCCCGGCGATCGCGGAGGCGGCCGCCGCCCACGGCGTGACCCCCGCACAGGCCGTCCTGCGCTGGCACCTGCAGAAGGGCATTATCGTCTTCCCGAAGTCGGTGCGTCCGGAGCGCCTGCGCGAGAACCTGGACGTGTTCGGCTTCGAGCTCACCGACGCCGAGATCGCCGCGATCGACGCGCTCGACCCGCTCGACGGCTCCGGCCGCGTGGGCTCGCACCCCGACGAGGTCAACTGACGGCACGCACGCTGCGCAGCACCCCCTCCACATGACGCCCCGTGTCGCTTCGCGCGACACGGGGCGTCCGCGTGGGTACCGTCGAGCCCATGACAGCTCCGCTCCGCGTCGTCGCCGTCTCGGGCTCCCTCCACGAGCCGAGCAAGACCACCGCTCTCCTCCGTGCGATCACCGCCGCGGTCGCCGAGCGCGCCCCCGTCGAGGCGCAGCTGATCGAGCTCACGCAGGTCGGCCCCTCCCTCGCGGGTGCTCTCACCCGTGACCAGCTCCCGCCGGAGGTGGAGGCGAACCTGCGGGCGATCGAGACCGCCGACCTCCTCATCGTGGGCAGCCCGGTGTACCGCGCCTCGTTCACGGGGCTGTTCAAGCACCTGTTCGACTTCGTAGACCAGTACGCCCTGGTCGGCACGCCGGTGCTCCTCGCCGCGACCGGCGGGGGCGAGCGGCACGCCCTCATGATCGAGCACCAGCTGCGCCCCCTGTTCGCGTTCTTCCAGGCGCTCACCCTCCCGCTCGGCGTGTACGCGAGCACGACCGACTTCGACGGCTACGAGGTGGCGACCGACGTGCTGCGTGCGCGGATCGCGCTCGCGGCCGAGCGGGCCCTCCCGCTCGTCGGCTACACCCTGTCGCGCCCCGCGGAGCTGCTCGTCGGTTGATCCGGGTCCGGAGTCGGTGACCCCGGCGTAGCGTGGGAGCATGACGAACCGGCTCGCCGACACCCTCAGCCCTTACCTGCGGGCGCACGCGGACAATCCCGTCGACTGGTACCCCTGGGGCGAGGATGCCTTCGCCGAGGCCCGCCGCCGGGACGTCCCGATGCTGATCTCGATCGGCTACTCCACCTGCCACTGGTGCCATGTGATGGCGCGCGAGTCGTTCGCCGACCCGGAGACCGCCGCCCGCATCAACGAGGGGTTCGTCGCGGTGAAGGTCGACCGCGAGGAGCATCCGCACGTCGACGGGGCCTACATGGCCGCCGCGTCGGCGTTCACGCGGAACCTCGGCTGGCCGCTCACGGTGTTCACCACGCCCGCCGGTCGCGCCTTCTACGCGGGGACGTACTGGCCGCCGGAGGCGCGACCGCCGATGCCCGCGTTCCGCGAGGTGCTGGTGGCCGTCCGCGAGGCGTGGACGACGCGACGGGCGCAGGCCGAGGAATCCGCGGACGCGGTGACCGCGGCGCTCGCCGAGGCCGCGCAGGCCACGGCATCGACCCTGCCGGACACCGCCGCCCTCGCGGAAGCCGCCCGCGGCCTCGCTGCCAGGGAGGACGCGGAGTTCGGCGGCTTCGGCGGAGCTCCGAAGTTCCCGGTGGCCACGACCCTGCGGTTCCTCCAGGAGCCCCTCATCCGCGCGGCCGTACCGGAGGCGGCGGCTGCGGCCGAACGCGCGCTCGCGGCGATGGCCGCGTCGGACCTGCGTGACGCCGATGGCGGGTTCTTCCGCTATGCGACCCGGCGTGACTGGACGGTGCCGCACTACGAGCGCATGCTGACCGACAACGCCCAGCTGCTCGAGGTCGCGCTCGACGCCGGCGACGAGGAGACCGCCCGCGGGATCGCCGGCTTCCTGCTCGGCGCGCTGCGGCGGGAGGGCGGCGGCTTCGGTGCCGCGCAGGACTCCGAGTCGTGGATCGACGGCGTTCGCAACGAGGGTGGGTACTACCTCCGTCCGGTTGCGGAGCGCACCGCCTTGGAGCCGCCGGCGGTGGACGGCAAGGTCATCACGGGATGGAACGGCCTCGCGATCGCGGCACTCGCCCGCGCGGGCGCGGCACTCGGCGAAGACGCGTGGATCGCCGCCGCTGCGGAGGCCGCCGCCGCCGTGCTCGGCACCAATCGCGGGGCCGACGGCGCGCTCGTGCGGGCATCGCTGGACGGCCGGGCCTCCGCCGCGGTCGCCACGGCCGCCGACCTCGCGCTGCTCGCCGAGGGGCTGTTCGCCCTCGCGGCGGCCACCGGCGACGTCGCTCCGGCGGTCACGGCCCTGGGCCTCCTCGACGAGGTGCTGGACGGCGCCGCGGGGGACGACCCGTTGCTCCGCGCGCAGGGCATCGCCGCCTCGCCCGACCACACCGACGGCGACCTTCCCTCGGACACGGCCGCGGTCGCGCAGGCTGCGCTCACCGCCTGGCGGCTCGGGGCGGGGGACCGCTACCGCGCGGCGGCGGCCGAGCGGGTGGAGGCCCTCGCCTCTCGGGCCCTCGCCCAGCCGTTCGCCCACGGCAGCCTGCTCCGGGTCGCCGCCGGACTCGCCGCGGCGCCGCGGCAGCTCGTCGTGGTGACGGAGGACCCCGGCGGCGCGCTCGCCGCCGCGGCCCGCGGAGCCGATGCCGATGTCGTCGCCGTCGTCACGCCGGCGCAGGCCGCGGCGTTCGCCGCCTCGGGGTTCGAGCTGTTCGAGGGCAAGGAGGCGACCGCCGAGCGCGCATACGACTGCCGCGCCTTCGTGTGCCGCCTGCCGGTGAGCGATCCGGCCGCGGTGTCTCGCGCACGGTGAGCCGCCTTGTTCGGAGCTGGGCTGTGCATTCTGCCTACCGTGCGGCGTCCGTCTGCCCGTCGGGTGCGCGCGATGCGCAGCTTCGGGTGCACGGTTTGCCCAGCGCCCGTCATCCGTTCTAGGGTGACGCGACCCCTCTCGGATCACAGCAAGGATGCTCTGACGATGACCCTCTCCGCCCGCACCGGTCTCGACGCCGTGCCCGCGTACCGACAGGGGCGCTCCGCCCCGGCCGGTGCCTCCAAGCTCTCCTCGAACGAGTCGCCGCATCCACCGCTGCCCTCCGTCGTGCGCGCCGTGCAGGACCGGGTGGCCGGTATCCACCGCTACCCCGACATGAGCGCCTCCGCGGTCCGGGAGGCGCTCGCCGCCCGATACGCCGTGGACCCGGCGCAGGTGACCGTCGGGGCGGGGTCGGTGGAGATCGCCGCCCAGCTCATCCACGCGGTGGCCGGCGAGGGGGACGAGGTCGTCTTCGCCTGGCGGTCCTTCGAGGCCTACCCCTCGCTCGTCAGGATCGCGGGCGCGACGCCCGTCGCCGTGCCGCTGGACGCCGATCACGGCCACGACCTCGACGCGATGCGTGCCGCGATCACCCCGCGCACCCGTCTCGTCTTCGTGTGCAACCCCAACAACCCGACCGGCACCGTCGTCGACGCCGAGGCCCTGGAGCGGTTCGTCGCCGCGGTGCCGCACGACGTCCTCGTCGTCATCGACGAGGCCTACGTGCACTTCGACCGCACGGACAGTCGCGGCGCCGGCATCGAGCTGTTCCGTCGCCACCCGCACGTCGCGGTGCTGCACACGTTCTCCAAGGCCTACGGCCTGGCCGGGCTCCGCATCGGCTACGCGATCGCCCCCACCGTGATCGCCGAGGCGCAGCGCAAGGTGGCCGTGCCGTTCGGGGTCACCGACCTCGCCCAGGCCGCGGCCCTCGCCTCGCTCGCCGCGGAGGACGAGCTCGCCGTCCGCATCGACGAGGTCGTGGCACAGCGCGATCGGCTGTACACCGTGCTCACCGCCGCCGGCTGGCCCGCCGTCCGCTCGCAGGCCAACTTCGTCTGGGTACCCGCGGGGGAGCGCACCGCCGAACTCGACGCCCTCCTGCACGCCGGCGGCGTGGTCGCCCGCGCCTTCCCCGGCGAGGGCATCCGCATCTCGTCCGGCTCCGTGGAGGACATCGACCGGGTGGAAGCCGCCCTCGAGACCGAGCTCGCCGAGGTGAACGCATGACCGATGGACGCATGACCAACGATCCCGTGACCGAGGTCCCCGTCACCACGACGACCACGAAGGGCCTGCACCCGGGCCTCACCCGCCGCCAGATCTCCATGATGGGGCTCGGCGGCGCGATCGGCGCGGGGCTGTTCGTCGGCTCCGGGCAGGCGATCAGCATCGCCGGACCCGCCGTGCTCATCTCCTACCTCGTCGCGGGCGGCATCGTCGTGCTCGTGATGGCGATGCTCGCCGAGATGGTCGCGGCCCGCCCGAGCTCCGGCGCCTTCAGCTCCTACGCCCAGAAGGCCATGGGGCGCAGCGCCGGCAGCGCGGTGGGCTGGCTGTACTGGATCCAGCTCGTCGTCGTGATCGCCGCCGAGGCGACCGGCGCGGCCGGGATCGTGGCGAACTGGGTACCCGGGATCCCGGCGTGGGTCTGGGTGCTCGTGTTCGTCGTGGCCCTCACCGCGGTGAACCTCTTCGGCGTGCGCAACTACGGCCGCTTCGAGTTCTGGTTCGCGGCGATCAAGGTCGCCGCGATCATCGCCTTCCTCGTCGTCGGCGTGTGCGCGATCGTCGGACTCATCCCCGGCGTGCCGGCGACCGGCATCTCGAACCTCGTGGACCAGGGCGGCTTCGCGCCGCACGGCATCACCGGCATCGCCGCGGCGCTCCTCATCGTGGTCTTCGCGTTCGGAGGCACCGAGGTCGTCGCGATCGCGGCCGCCGAGTCGGACGATCCGTCCCGCAACATCCGCCGGATCGTGCGCGAGGTGCTCGTGCGCATCCTCATCTTCTACGTCGGCTCGATCTTCGTCATCGTCGCGGTGCTCCCGTGGGACGACCCCGCCGTGCAGGCCGGTCCGTTCTCGGCCGTGCTGGACACGCTGAACATCCCGGGCGTCGGCCTCGTCATGGACCTCATCGTCGTGATCGCGCTGCTCTCGGCCATGAACGCCAACATCTACGGCGCGTCGCGGATGGCGTACTCGCTGGGGGAGCGGGGGCTGGCGCCGCTGTCCGTCACCCGGACGAGCCTCAAGGGCGTGCCGTTCGTCGCCGTCCTCGCCTCGGTCGCCTTCGGCTTCGTCACCGTCGGACTCAACTGGGCGTTCCCGGACGTGGTGCTGCCGGCACTGCTGAACGTCGTGGGGTCGACGCTGCTCGTGATCTGGACCGCGACGGCGATCTCGCAGATCGTGCTGCGCCGGCGGGCCGACCGCGCCGGTGAGGCGATGCCCATGCGGCTCTGGGGCTTCCCCTGGGTCTCGTGGCTC
This sequence comes from Microbacterium sp. GbtcB4, assembly GCF_019091465.1. NCBI lineage: Bacteria > Bacillati > Actinomycetota > Actinomycetes > Micrococcales > Microbacteriaceae > Microbacterium > Microbacterium sp. GbtcB4. Next base: position 121,198 of record NZ_JAGXJJ010000003.1, on the reverse strand, counting down.
TGCCTGGTGCTGCTCGCGGCCGTGATCGCGCTGGCGATGATCGATCCGGCCGCGCGCATCCAGCTGCTGCTCACGCTCGGGCTCACCGCCGTGCTGCTGGTCGTCGCCCGCGTGACGCGGGGTGTGGCCCGCCCCGGGATCGTCAAGGAGTGACGTGCGGATCGACCGCCTCGACGCCGCGTTGATCCGGCTGCTGACGGAGTCGCCGCAGCTGCCCCTGCTGGAGTGCGCACGCCGGCTGGGCATCGCGCGGGGGACGGCCACCAGCCGTCTCGCGCGCCTGCACGAGGGCGGGGTGATCGAGGCGATCGTGCCGCGCATCGACCCCGCCGGCTTCGGGTACGGCGTCGTGGCGTTCTGCCTCGTCGAGATCGATCAGAAGGTCGGACACGACGACGTCGCGACCGCCCTCGCGGACGCGGTGCCGGAGATCGTCGACATGCACACCGTCACGGGCGCGAGCGACATGCAGCTCCGGCTCGTCGCCCGCGATGCGACGCGGCTCCAGGAGGTGCTGGACCGGGTGGCCCTCGTGCCGGGCGTCGCGCGGACCGCGTCCTCCATCGCGATGCGCACGCACCTCTCCGGTCGCGTGCTCCCGCTCGTGGAGCACGTGGCCGACGAGATCCCCTGACCCGCGCTCGCGGTCCGGTCCGTCAGACCCAGCCGGGCAGCCAGTTGTGCAGGCGCCAGAAGTCGTAGGGAACGCTCATCCCCGTCCACAGCGGCAGGAAGAACGCCGAGACCAGGACGACGACGCCGAGGTAGATCAGGACGGTGCGCTCTCCCGACTGGCGGCGCGGGAGCGGATCCTCCCGGCGCCCGGCGATGATCCGCAGCGTGACGGTGAGCGCGAGCACGAGGAACGGCATCATCACGACCGTGTAGAACTGGAAGATCGTGCGGTCGGGGAACATCAGCCAGGGCAGATACGTCACCGCGAGCCCCACGAGCGGCAGGCTGAGCGCCGGGCCGACCGGTTGCCGCGTGATCCAGCCGCGGACGAGGCGGTAGAGCAGGTACACGCTGGCCGCGACGCCGCCGTACCAGATCAGCGGGTTGGGGATCGCCGAGATCACGCCGATGCAGCGGTCGACGCCGCAGCCGGTCGGATCGCTGTCCACCCACACCGCGGTCGGGCGGAGCAGGAACGGCCACTCCCAGGCCGGGCTCGCGTAGGGGTGCCCGCGGGTGAGACCCACGTGGAAGCCGAGCATCGCCTCGTGGTAGTTCCACAGGGCGACGAGCGGGTTCGGGTCGCTGCCGCGGTCGTAGCCGTTCGCCGTAACCAGCCACCCGGTCCAGCTCGCGAGGTACACCGCGAGAGCGGGGAAGACGAGGAGGACGAACGACACCGGCCCCTGGCGGAAGACCGCGGACGCCGGCCACACGACGACCCCGCCGCGGCGCCGGGCCAGGGCGTCGGTGACGACGACGTAGAGTCCGAAGCCCGCGAGCACGTACAGCCCCGACCACTTCACCGCCGAGGCGGCGCCGAGCGCGAGGCCCGCGGCGACGAGCCAGGGACGGCGCCAGAGGATCGGTCCCCACAGCGGGTGCTCGTCGTCGGGGTTCCGGCGTTCGAGCAGCGGGATCGTGCGCTGGCGGTCGATGAGCACGAACAGCACGCCCAGCAGCACGAAGAAGGTGAGGATGCCGTCGAGCAGCGCGATCCGGCTCATCACGATGCTGAGGCCGTCGATCGCGAGGAGGGTGCCGGCCACGGTCGCCGCCACGACCGAGCCGGTCAGGCGCCGGGCGATGAGGAACACCAGCAGCACCGATCCCGCACCGAGGAGGGCGGTCGCCAGACGCCAGCCGGCGCTGTTGTCCGGGCCGCCGATGGCCATGCCGAGCGCGATGAGCCACTTCCCGAGCGGCGGGTGCACGATGAACGCGCCCTTGTTCGTCAGCGGGAGCTCCTGCAGGGTGACGAAGGCGTCGTTCGCGTTCTCGCCCCACACCCCCTCGTAGCCGAGACTCCACAGCGACCAGGCGTCCTTGACGTAGTAGGTCTCGTCGAAGGCGAGCTGGTGCGGGTGGCCGACGTTCGCCAGGCGCAGGACCGCCGCGAGAGCGGTGACCAGCAGCGGGGCCAGCCAGCCGATCGCCCGGCCCCAGTCCGGCGCCTGCAGCACACGGTCGCGGAGCCGCTCGTAACGCGTGAGGCGCTCCTCGGGGAGGGGCAGGAGGGGCTCGGGCGCGGTCACCGGTCCAGCCTAGACACACTCCGCTCTGTGCTCCCGGTATGCCGGCTCCGGTCCCGTCTCGAGGGTCCACCAAGGGGCCGCGCCTAAGCTGGGCGGGTGATCATCCTCGCCGCGACCCCGATCGGAAACCTGGGCGATGCGTCGCGGCGCCTCGTGGAGGTGCTGGAGAACGCGGAGATCGTCGTCGCGGAGGACACCCGCACGACGCAGCGCCTTTTGCAGGCCCTCAAGATCGACAACCGGCCCCGGCTGATCGCGCTGCACGACCACAACGAGAAGCAGAAGGCCGCGGAGCTGGCCGCACTCGCCGCGGAGACCGACCTCGTGGTGCTGAGCGATGCGGGCATGCCGACCGTGAGCGATCCGGGATACGGCCTCGTCGCCGAGGCGGTGGCGCAGGGCGTCACGGTGACCGCGATCCCGGGGCCGAGCGCAGTGCTCATGGCCCTGGCGATCTCGGGGCTGCCGACGGACCGCTTCACCTTCGAGGGGTTCCTGCCGCGGAAGCCGGGGGAGCGCCGGGCGACCCTCTCCGCCCTCGCCGCCGAGCCGCGAACGATGGTGTTCTTCGAGTCGCCTTCGCGCCTGGCGACGACCCTCACCGACATGGGGGCCGCCTTCGGCGCGGACCGCCGGATCGCCGTGTGTCGGGAGCTGACGAAGCTGTACGAGGAGGTCCGTCGTGGCACCGCGTCCGAGCTCGCCGCCTGGGCCGCCGACGGGGTGAAGGGCGAGATCGTGGTGGTCGTCGAGGGGGCGCCGCGGCGGGACGCCTCCCCGGAGGACGCCCTCGCCCAGGTGCAGGCCCTGGTCGCGGACGGCACCCGCCTGAAGGAGGCGGCCTCCGAGGTCGCGGCCCTGACGGGCTTGTCCTCCCGGGATCTGTATCAGGCGGCCCTCGCCGCCCGGACGCGGTGACCCCCGTCGCAGATTCGCACCGGGGTCGCAGTGACCCGCGGGACGGCTGCGACATGAGCCCGGATCTGCGACCTCCCGCGGGGCAGGAGTCGGTCGCAGATTCGCACCCCGGTCGCAGGGATGCGGGGGAGAGTTGCGACACGAGTCCGGATCTGCGACCTCCCGCGGGAGCGGACTCGGTCGCGCGCGCCTACGACGCGAGGGCTGAGGAGTACCGGGAGGTCGCAGGAGACCTGGGGCTGATGGATCCCCGTGACCGTGAGCTCATCCGGAAGTGGCGCGATGAGACCCCGGGACGGCTGCTCGACGCGGGGTGCGGCCCCGGGCACTGGACGGCCTTCCTGCACGGGGATGAAGGCGCAGAGTTCGGAACCGGGCGGGACGTCGAGGGGATCGATCTCTCCACGGTCTTCATCCGCGGGGCGAGGGTGCAGTATCCGCACCTCTCGTTCCATCACGGGTCGTTCCGGACGCTGCCGCAGGCATCGGGCACCGTCGGCGGCGTCCTCGCGTGGTATTCCGTGATCCACACGCCTCCGGCCGAGCTCCCGGACGTATTCGCCGAGTTCGCTCGGGTGCTCACTTCCGGCGGAGGACTGCTCCTCGGCTACTTCGTCGGCGAGCCCCGGGCGGTCTTCCCTCATGCCGTCGCACCCGCGTTCTTCTGGACGGCCGAGGCCCTGGCCCCGCTGCTCGCCGCGGCCGGTCTCGAGCTGCAGTGGTCCGAGACCCGCGAGCGCGAACCCGGCGAGATCAGCTCTCGCCCCCACGGAGCCCTCCGCGCCCTCCGCTCCTGACCCGCCGCGTCCAGGCACACTCTCGCAGATCCGCACCCCGTCGCAGGTCTGCACTGTGTCGGACATATGCACTGTGTCGGACATACGCATCGTGTCGCAGGTTCTGGCCCCATCCCTGCGACACCGACGCGAATCTGCGCCCGCGCGCGGGAGGGGAAGGGGGCACCGGGGGAGACTGTCCTACGCTGACAGAACCAGGACCAGGACCAGGACCGCGACGAGAGGAGTCTGCGTGAGCAAGGCCGCGACGGTGTACGACGTCGCCGACCGCGCCGGAGTGTCGATCGCGACCGTGTCGCGGGTGTTGCGCTCGCCGGAGGCCGTCCGTCCGGCGACCCGGGAGCGGGTGCTCGACGCGGTCTCCGCGCTGGGGTACGTCCCCAGTGGGAGCGCGCGGGGTCTCGCCGAACGCCGGACCGGGGTGCTGGGGCTGTACTTCCCCGGATTCGACGCCGCCGAGGACGCTCCGCCCCTCGACGTGCTGTCCGCCGCCGCCCGCCCGCCGTTCACGGTGGTGACGGACGACCAGGACCCGCCGCACTCCTCGATGCTGTTCCTCGACGAAGTCCTCCGCGGCGCCGAGCTGGAGGCGTGGAAGCAGGGGTTCGTGCTCATGGTGGGCGTCGGCCGCGACGATCCCGACCGCTCCACCGTCCGCGACATGGCCGGCCGCGTGGACGGGCTCATGGTGCTCGCCCGCAGTGTGCCGGACGACGTGCTCGCCCGACTGGCCCGTCGTATCCCGGTGGTCGTGCTGTCCGGCCCGCCGCGCGGCGATGCCTACGACCACGTCACGGTGAGCAACGTCGAGGCGATGGGGGAGCTGACCCGCCACGTGTTGTCCCAGGTCGGGGAGGGGGAGACCGCGTTCCTCGCCGGCCCGGCCGACTCGCCCGACGCCGAGCAGCGGTGGGAGGGCGTGTCGACCGCGCTCGCCGCGGCGGGGCGCGACCCGGCAGCGGTGCGCGTGCTCCGGGGCGATTTCACCCGGGCCTCCGGTCGCAGGGCCGGGGAGGACCTCCTGCGTGATGGCGTGCCCGCCGCGCTCATCGCCGCCAACGACCAGATGGCCCTCGGGGCGATGGACGTGTTCCGAACCGCGGGCGTGCGGGTGCCGGACGACGTCCTCGTCACGGGGTTCGATGGCATCGAGGCGGCGACCCTGGTGTCGCCGCCACTGACCACGATTCGGCAGCCGATGATCGAGCTCGGGCGTGCGGCGGTGCAGGTGCTCGCGCGACGGCTGGAGCAGCCGGACGCCCCGCCGCTCACGACGCGTCTGCCCCTCCAGATCCTCCTCCGCGAGAGCTCCACGCGCCCGGCCTGAGTCGCCGCGACCGCGCCGCCCCGGAGGACCCCCTGGCTCACCACGGGGTTGCCGATTCAAAATGTATGCGCTTACAATCTGGTGTACGGCTTCGGCCGGCAGGATTCCCCACCCCCCGGGGCGCCCTTCATGACAGAGACGACATGAGGTCATCCAGTGGCAGAGACGCACACCTTCCGACGCTGGCGCCGCGCCGCCGTCGTGGGGCTCGCGGCCGCAGCGGTCGCGCTCAGCGGCTGCAGCATCCAGATCAGCTCGCAGCCCGACCCCTCGATCGGCGACGACACGATGCTCATCAACGCCGACAAGGGCAACCCGTTCTTCACGCAGAACTTCAACCCCTACCTCACGAACACCCGGACGGCGTCGCGGTGGATCTACGAGCCGCTCATCCTCGTGAACCCGCTCGACGGCGAGCTCACCCCGTGGCTCGCGTCCGAGTGGACCCAGCCCGACGCCCGCACGATCGTGATGACGGTCCGCGACGGCGTGGAGTGGAGCGACGGCGAGCCCCTCACCCCGGAGGATGTGGCCTTCACGTTCCAGCTCATCAAGGACGAGCCTTCGCTCGACATCAAGGGCGCATGGCAGCACATCGACCGCATCGAGGTCGACGGCGACGACGTGGTGTTCCACCTCCAGGGCGAGGACGCGCCGTCGCTCTCGATCCTCGGGCAGACCATGATCGTGCCCGAGCACCTGTGGGCCGACGTGGAGGACCCGGCCACCTGGCGCAACGAGGAGCCGGTCGGCACCGGCCCGTTCGTGCTCGGCAACTACAACGACCAGCAGTACTCGATGGACCGCAACCCGGACTACTGGCAGGCGGACAAGATCGAGATCGAGCACATCATCCTGCCGGCCACGAACACCCAGCTCGACACCGTGACCCGCGGCTACGACTGGGCCTACTCCTTCATCTCCGATGTCGAGGGCACCTGGGGAGCGGCGAGTCCCGACAACACCTGGTGGTTCCCGCCGGGCGGCGTCGTCTCGCTCGTGCCCAACCTCGAGGTCGCCCCGTTCGACGACGTGAACGTCCGTCGCGGCATCGCGCTGGCGCTCGACCGGGAAGAGATCGCCGAGACCGCCTCCGAGGGCTACATGCAGCCCGCCGGACAGACCGGCCTCATCCTGCCCAACCAGGAGAAGTACCTCGACCCGGAGATCCCGGACCAGGGCATGCTCGCCCAGGACCGCGACGCCGCGCTGGCGGCGTTCGCCGAGTCCGGGTACACCCTCCAGGGCGATCAGCTCGTCGGCCCGGACGGCGAGCAGCTCGCGTTCTCGCTGACCACCGCCAACGGATTCTCCGACTGGACGCGCGCCGCCCAGACCGTGCAGCGCCAGCTCGCGGACGTCGGCGTCAAGGTCTCGCTCAAGCTCCCGCAGCCCGCCGGGTATCAGAGCGCGATCGGCACCGGCGATTTCGAGATGGCGATCGGCGGCATGGGTAACGGCGACGTGTACCAGGCCTACAACAGCCTGCTCTCCAGCGACTTCTACGTGCCGGCCGGCGAGGTCACGACCAACAACTTCGAGCGCTACCGTTCGCCGGAGGCCGACGCCCTGCTGGAGGAGTACCGCGCCACGATCGACCCCGACCGCCAGACCGAGATCGTGCACGAGCTGCAGAGCATCGTGTACGAGCAGGTCCCCGTGATCGGCCTGTACTACGGCGGGATCTGGGGCCTGTTCAACGACGCGAAGTTCACCGGCTGGCCCTCCGCGGACGATCCGTACATGATCCCGCAGAACTACGATTCGGCGCCGCTGGGCATCTTCACCCACCTGAAGCGCACGGACGGAGGGGACCAGTGAAGTACGTCCTCCAGAAGATCGGCCTGTTCCTGCTCACCCTGTGGGCCGCGATCACCCTGAACTTCTTCCTCCCGCGACTCATGCCCGGCTCTCCCGCCGACGCCGCGATCGCGAAGCTCTCCCAGAACGGTCCGGTCTCGGACGCCACGCGCGCCGCGATCGAGGCGCAGCTCGGAGTGCCGACCGGTTCGATGTGGGACCAGTACGTGGCCTACCTCGGCCAGGTCGTCCGGCTCGACTTCGGCGTCTCGTACACGTTCTACCCGCAGACCGTGTCGAGCATGGTCTCCACCGCGCTGCCCTACACGCTCGGCCTCGTCGGCATCGTCACGATCCTCGCCTTCGTGATCGGCACCCTCATCGGCGTGATGGCCGCCTGGCGGCGCGGCACCTGGCTGGACTCCCTGCCGACGCTGACCGGGTCGTTCCTCAGCACGTTCCCGTACTTCTGGACGGCGCTGCTGCTGCTGTTCTTCCTCGGCTACGTGCTGCACTGGTTCCCGACCACCGGCGCCTACTCGGCGACGACCACCCCGGGATTCACCTGGGACTTCATCGTCGACCTCGTCCGGCACGCGTTCCTTCCGGCGCTGACGATCCTGCTCACGTCGCTCGGCGGCTGGATCATCGGCATGCGCAACGCGATGATCAACACGCTCGGCGAGGACTACATCACCTTCGGCGAGGCGAACGGCCTCCGCGGCCGCACGATCGCCCTCCGGTACGCGGCCCGCAACGCGATCCTGCCGAACCTCACCGGCTTCGGGCTCACGCTCGGCGGCGTGGTGGGCGGCTCGATCCTCGTCGAGCAGGTGTTCGGCTACCCGGGCATCGGCTACCTGCTCTTCAACGCCGTGATCGGGCAGGACTACCCGCTCATGCAGGCGCTCTTCCTGATGATCACCGTGAGCGTGCTCATCGCCAACTTCCTCGTGGACATCCTCTACGGGGTTCTCGACCCGAGGACTCGCCGATGACGACCCCGAACCCCACCCCCAGCACCGTGACCGTCAAGGTCCCCACCGCCCGCATCGCGGCGCCCAGCCCCTGGCGCGCCTTCGGCCGCATGGTCGGCACCCTGTGGTCCAACGGCAAGGCGCGTATCGGACTCTGCCTCCTCGCGTTCTTCGTGCTCGTCGCCGTGTTCGCCCCGCTCCTGGCTCCCTACGGGCCGAAGGAGAACGGGTTCCCGCGCAATGCGGATGCCTCGTGGGAGCACTGGCTCGGCACGACCGCGGCCGGGGAGGACGTGCTCAGCCAGCTCATCTACGGCGCCCAGGTCAGCCTCCTCGTGGGCTTCGCGGCCGGGCTCCTCTCCACGATCGTGGCCGTGCTGATCGGTCTGAGCTGGGGCTACATGCGCGGCTTCGCGGGCGAGGTCGTCGGGTTCATCGTGAACCTCTTCCTCGTGATCCCGGGCCTGCCGCTGATGATCGTGATCGCGGCCTACCTGCAGAACGGCGGCATCCTCATGATCATCGCCGTGATCGTCGTGACCGGCTGGGCCTGGGGCGCCCGTGTACTGCGCAGCCAGACCCAGTCCCTCCGCGGCAACGACTTCGTCACCTCGGCGCAGTTCTCCGGCGACAGCAGGGCGCGGATCGTCTTCCGCGAGATCCTGCCGAACATGACGTCGATCATCGCCGGCACCCTCTTCGGAGCGGCGACGGCGGCGATCCTCGCCGAGGCGGGGCTAGAGTTCCTCGGCCTGGGCGACTCCAGCATCGTCAGCTGGGGCACGATGCTCTACTGGGCGCAGAACTCGAACTCCCTGCTCACCGGCCAGTGGCTGCTGCTGTTCGCGCCCGGTCTGTGCATCGCACTGCTCGCCCTCAGTCTCACACTCATCAACTTCGGCGTGGACGGCATCTCCAATCCGCGCCTCCGCGAAGGGAAGGGCCGATGAGCGCCATGGAGCACGACGACATCCTCCTCGACGTCCAGTCGCTGTCCGTGGAGTACGCCTCCCCGGGGCAGGAGCCGGTGCCTGCCGTGCGCGACGTGTCGTTCGCGCTCCGGCGCGGCGAGTTCGTGGGGCTCGTCGGCGAGTCGGGGTCGGGCAAGTCCACGCTCGGCTTCGCGCTCACGCGGCTGCAGAAGCCGCCGGCGCGCATCAGCGGCGGACGCATCCTGTTCGACGGCCGCGACATCCGCGAGCTCGACGCCGAAGAACTGCGGCGTCAGCGGCAGGGCGGCTTCGCGATGGTGCTGCAGTCCGGCATGAACGCGCTGAACCCCGTGCGGACCGTGGGCAACCACTTCCGCGACATCTTCGCCGCGCACGGTCATGTGCCCGCCGAGCAGCGCCAGGCCAGGGCGCGGGAGCTCGTCGGCAAGGTGGGGCTCAAGCCGGAGGTGCTCGACCGGTATCCCGGGGAGCTCTCCGGCGGCATGCGGCAGCGCGCCTCGATCGCCCTCGCCCTCTCGCTCGAACCCCAGCTGATGGTGTTCGACGAGCCCACCACGGCACTCGACGTGCTCGTCCAGCACGCGGTCATGGACACGATCCAGGAGCTGCAGCGGTCCGAGCGCTTCACGGCGATCCTCATCAGCCACGACCTCGGCATCGTCCTCGAGGCGACCGACCGGGTGATGGTCATGCACGAGGGCCGCATCGTGGAGGACGCCCGCAGCCAGGACATCCTGCACCGCCCGCAGGACGAGTACACCCGGATGCTGCTGAGCCACTACGCCGACCCGCGCGCCGAGAAGATCGAGATCCCCGGGTTCGTCGATCTCGGCACCCGTCGCCGGGAGGGACGCAGCCGTACGGACGTCACCGAGACCCTGCCGACCGTGTCGCCGCGGGACGCCCGGCGGGCCGATGCCGCGATCGTCGTGGAGGGCGTGACCAAGCGCTATCCGGCACCGCGCCGCGGCCAGGATCCGGTCGTCGCGGTCGACGACGTGTCCTTCCGGCTGGAGCCGGGGGAGGCGCTGGCCTTGGTCGGTGCCTCCGGCTCCGGCAAGTCGACGATCGCGAAGATGCTCACCGGGGTCGAGAAGCCGACCTCCGGCCGCATCCGCTTCGGCGACACCGATGTCGCGTCCCTGAAGCGCCGCGGACTCCGCGACCTCCGCAAGGACGTGCAGATGGTGTTCCAGGATCCGTACGCGGCCCTGAACCCGCTGCACACCGTCGAGTACGCCCTGACCCGCCCGGTCCTGAACTACACGAGGCTGCGCGGGGCGGAGGCCAGGGTCCGTGTGCTCGAACTGCTGGAGACGGTGGGCCTGACGCCCGTCGAGCAGTTCGCCGCCAAGCTGCCGCACCAGCTCTCCGGCGGGCAGCGGCAGCGCGTGGTGATCGCCAGGGCGCTCGCGAGCGACCCGCAGGTGCTCATCGCGGACGAGCCGGTGTCGATGCTCGACGTGTCGCTCCGCGCCGGCGTGCTCGCGCTGCTGGAGGACCTCCGTGAACGGTGGGGCATCAGCATGCTCTACATCACCCACGATCTGCTGAGCGCGCGGCTCGTCACCGAGAACATCCTCGTGCTCAACAGCGGCCGCGTCGTCGAGCGGGGCGAGACCTCGCAGGTGCTGCAGCACCCGGAGGACCCGTACACGGTCGAACTGCTCGACGCCGTGCCGAACCCCGCCCGCGCCCGCTGACGCGCGCCGGACGACTGCAAGAAAGAGAGAGGAGCGCATCCGTGCTCGCATTCCCCGACGGCTTCCTCTGGGGCGCCGCGACCGCCGCCCATCAGGTGGAGGGCAACAACACCACGAGCAACTGGTGGGCGATGGAACACGCCCCCGACTCGCCCATGGTCGAGCCCTCCGGTGACGCCGCCGACCATTTCCACCGCTACCCGGAGGACATGCGGCTGCTCGCCGAGGCCGGGCTGAACTCCTACCGGTTCTCGGTCGAGTGGGCGCGGATCGAGCCGGAGCGCGGGTTCGTCTCGCGGGCGATGCTCGACCACTACCGCCGCATGATCGACACCGCCAGGGAGAACGGGCTGGACCCGACGGTCACCCTCATGCACTTCACGGTGCCGCAGTGGTTCCAGAAGGACGGCTTCTGGCGTGCCGACGACGCGGTGGACCTGTTCTCCCGCTACGTGGAGACCGTGCTGCCGATCCTCGACGGCGTGCGCTACGTGTGCACCATCAACGAGCCGAATATCGCGGCGATGCTGGCCGGAGGCGAGGATGCGGCGAACCTCGTCGCCTACGGCCTGCCGAATCCCGACCTCGGCGTCGCGGACACGCTGCTGACGGCCCACCGGCGCGCGTCCGAGATCCTGCACACGGTTCCCGGGGTGCAGGCGGGCTGGACGATCGCCACCCAGGCCTTCCACTCCACCGGTGAGCCCGGCGCCGACGAGATGCTCGCGACGTACGGCGACCCGCGCGACCACTGGTACCTGGAGCAGTCCGCCGGAGACGACTTCGTGGGCGTGCAGGCCTACACCCGCACGTTCATCGGTCCGGAGGGGCCACTGCCGGTGTCGCCGGATGTGGAGACGACGCTGACGGGGTGGGAGTTCTTCCCCGAAGCCCTCGAGCTGGGCGTGCGCAGCGCGTGGGAGCGCAGCGGCGGTGTCCCCGTGCTCGTCACGGAGAACGGCATCGCGACGGCCGACGACACCCGCCGCATCGCCTACACGCAGGGCGCGCTGGAGGGGCTGCACCGCGCCATCAGCGACGGCATCGAGGTCCGCGCCTACCAGCACTGGAGCGCGCTGGACAACTACGAATGGGCGAGCGGATTCCGGCCGACGTTCGGTCTCATCGGCTTCGACCACGAGACCTTCGAGCGGTTCCCGAAGCCCTCGCTGGCCTGGCTCGGCGAGGTCGCCCGCCGCAATGGGCTCTGACGAGCCGCACGGCGTAACCACGGGCATGGGGGCACCTAGAATTGTCCCCATGCCCGCTGGCGACTCCTTCTACATCACCACGCCCATCTACTACCCCTCCGATGTGCCGCACATCGGTCACGGGTACACGACGGTGGCCGTCGACACGCTCGCACGGTGGCACCGTCAGGCGGGCGACGACACCTGGATGCTGACGGGCACCGACGAGCACGGTCAGAAGATGCTGCGGGCCGCAGCCGCCAACGGCGTCACCCCGCAGGAGTGGGTCGACAAGCTCGTCAGCGAGAGCTGGTTCCCGCTGCTGAAGACCCTCGACGTCGCGAACGACGACTTCATCCGCACCACGCAGGAGCGGCACGAGACCAACGTGCAGACGTTCTTCCAGCGGCTCTACGACCGCGGGTACATCTACGCCGGCGAGTACGAGGCGCTCTACTGTGTGGGCTGCGAGGAGTTCAAGCCGGAGTCGGAGATCGTCGACGGCACCGGTCCCTTCGAGGGGCTGAAGGTCTGCGCCATCCACTCCAAGCCGCTGGAGCTGCTGCAGGAGAAGAACTACTTCTTCAAGCTCAGCGAGTTCCAGGACCGCCTGCTCGAGCTCTACAAGACCGAGCCCGACTTCGTGCGGCCCGATTCGGCGCGCAACGAGGTCGTCTCGTTCGTGAGCCAGGGCCTCAAGGACCTCTCGATCTCCCGCTCGACCTTCGACTGGGGCATCCCGCTGCCGTGGGACGAGTCGCACGTCATCTACGTGTGGGTCGATGCGCTGCTCAACTACGCCACGGCCGTCGGCTACGGCTCCGACGAGGAGACCTTCGCGCGCCGCTGGCCCGCCTACCACGTGGTCGGCAAGGACATCCTGCGCTTCCACGCCGTGATCTGGCCGGCGCTGCTGATGGCGGCGGGGCTCGACGTGCCGAAGGGCGTGTTCGCGCACGGCTGGCTGCTCGTCGGCGGCGAGAAGATGTCGAAGTCGAAGCTCACCGGCATCGCGCCGACCGAGATCACCGACGTCTTCGGCTCCGACGCCTACCGCTTCTACTTCCTGTCGGCCATCGCGTTCGGGCAGGACGGCTCGTTCTCCTGGGAGGACCTCTCCGCCCGTTACCAGGCCGAGCTCGCGAACGGCTTCGGCAACCTCGCCTCGCGCACGACCGCGATGATCGAGAAGTACTTCGAAGGCATCGTGCCGCCGGCGGCCGACTACACCGAGGCCGACCTCGTGATCCAGCGGATCGTCGCGGACGCCGCGACGAAGGCGGACGCCGCGATCGGCCAGTTCCGCATCGACGAGGCCATCTCCGCGATCTGGACCATCGTCGACGCGCTCAACGGGTACATCACCGAGAACGAGCCGTGGGCGCTCGCCCGCGACGAGGACCAGCGGGAGCGTCTGGGCACCGTGCTCTACACCTGCGCCGAGGGGCTGCGGGCGCTCGCCGTGCTGCTGTCGCCGGTGATGCCGCAGTCGACCGAGAAGCTGTGGATCGCGCTCGGCGCCGCGGAGACCCTGGGCCGGTTGCAGGACCAGCGGATCCGCGAGGCGGGCTCCTGGGGCGTGCTGAAGCCGGGCACGAGCGTCAACGGCCTCGCGCCGCTCTTCCCGCGCGTGGAGTCCACGGCCTGACGACCGGGCAGGACACCATGGCGGAGACCTACGTGCGCGAGCGCTCGGGCGACGGGCGCAAGGACCGGACCTATCCGGCGGCCCCGGAACCCCTCGCTGTGCCCGTCTACGACAACCACGCGCACCTCGAGATCGCCGATGGCCCTTCGACAGGCTCAGGGACCCAGGCTTCGACAGGCTCAGGGACCCAGGGGCTTTCGCTCACCGAGCAGCTCGACCGGGCGGAGGCGGTCGGCGTCATCGGCGTCGTGCAGGCATCCGGAGACATCGAGTCGTCCCGCTGGGCGGTCGAGGCCGCCGCGTCCGACCCCCGGGTCCTCGCCGCGGTCGCCATCCACCCGAACGACGCCCCGACGTACGCGGAGGAGGGTCGTCTCGACGAGGCGCTCGCCGTGATCGACGAGCTCGCCGCGCATCCGCGCACGCGCGCGATCGGCGAGACCGGGCTCGACTTCTTCCGCACCGAACCGGAGCGCCGTGCGCCGCAGTTCGCCTCCTTCGAGGCGCACATCGCGCTCGCGAAGAAGCACGGCATCGCGATGCAGATCCACGACCGGGATGCGCACGAGGCCGTGCTGGAGACGCTCACGCGGGTCGGGGCCCCCGAGCGCACCGTGTTCCACTGCTTCTCCGGCGACGAGGCGATGGCCCGGGTGTGCGCCGACGCGGGCTACTACCTGTCGTTCGCCGGGAACGTGACGTTCAAGAACGCGCAGAACCTGCGCGACGCGCTGAGGGTCACCCCGCGGGACCGCCTCCTCGTCGAGACGGACGCGCCGTTCCTCACGCCGGTCCCGCTGCGGGGCCGTCCGAACGCGCCGTACCTCGTGCCGCTCACGGTGCGCTTCCTGGCCGCGGAGCTCGACCTGGACGTGGACGAGCTCGCCGCGCAGCTCGCCGAGAACACCCTCCGCGTCTACGGCTCGTTCGCCGACTGACCCTCCGGCTCGACGTCCTCCGGCCCCGTCTCGGCGACCGGCTTCGCACTGACGATGTGCGAGATGGGCTTCCACACCAGCACCAGCGTGATCGCCGCCCCGCCGAACGCGAACCACCACGGTGCGGTCAGGCCCCAGGTCTGCGCGATGACGCCGCCGAGGGCCTGGCCGACGATCATGCCGCCGAAGACGCCGACCATGTTGACCGAGGCGACGCGCCCCTGCAGGGAAGCGGGGACGAGCCGCTGCCGGACGGTCGTGGAGATCGTGCCCCACACGAAGGCGTACGCCCCGAAGAAGAACATGATGACGAGGGCCACCGTGCCCGTGGTGGTGAGGGCGAACGCGAGGTGCATGAGCACCTCGAGCGACAGGACGATGCGCATCAGGCTCGCGAACGACACGTGCCGCTCCAGCCAGCCGAAGCTCAGCGTCGCGAGGATGCCGCCCGCCGCGGACGCCGTGGTGAGGGCGCCGTAGCCCACGGGGCCCATCTGCAAGTGCTCGGTGGCGTAGAGCACGAGCACGCCCCAGGGCGCGGCCCAGGTCACGTTGAAGACGAGGATGATGAGCACGAGCATCCGCACCGGCGGGTTGTGCCACAGCCAGCGCAGTCCCTCCGCGATGTCGGTGTGCACCGGCGGGTGGGTCTCGGTCTCCCGGGGTGGGACGGGCGTGCGCGCCATGCGGGAGATGAGGACGATCGCGAGCGTCACGCACAGCACCTCGACGAGGAACGGCCACGCGCTCCCGGCAGCGAAGAGGAACGCGCCCAGCGGCGGTCCGGCGAACTGGTTGGCGACGAGATACCCGGCCTGCAGGCGGGCGTTCCCGATGCCGAGGTCGGCCGGCTTCACGAGCATCGGCAGCAATGTGCTCCCCGCGGTGTCGACGAAGACCTCGGCGGTGCCGTAGAGGAACGCGACGGCGAGGACGATCCCGATGTTCGCGGTTCCCGTCACGAGGAACACGCAGAGCGCCGCGAGCACGACGGCGCGCACGGCGTTGGCGGTCATCACCAGGCGGCGCCGATCGAAGCGGTCGGCGATGGCCCCCGCGTGCAGGCCGAAGAGCAGCCACGGCAGGAACTGCAGGATGGCGCCGGAGGCCACGAGGATCGGCGACGACGTCATCGACGCGATGAGCAGGGGAGCGGCGGCCAGCGCCACGCCGTCTCCGATGTTGCTCGTCCACGACGATGCGAGCAGCCAGCGGAAGTCCCTGCCCAGGCGCCGCGGAGCGATCAGTTCACCGAGGGAGGGCACCCCCGAAGGATACGGGAGAATGGGTGCATGACCGTCACGTTGCTCGGGGCCACCGAGATCCGCCGTCTGGCCGCCGAGCTCGATGTCACCCCCACGAAGAAGCTCGGACAGAACTTCGTCGTCGACGCGAACACCGTCCGCAAGATCGTCCAGGCCGCCCGCGTGCAGCCGGGGGAGCGGGTGGTCGAGGTCGGACCGGGACTCGGATCCCTTACCCTCGCGATCCTGGAGGCGGGGGCCGCGGTCACCGCCGTGGAGATCGACCACCGCCTGGCCGCCCGCCTGCCGCAGACCGCGGCCGAGCACGGCGTGCCGGAGGGGATGCTGACGGTGGTCGACGCGGACGCGCTCCGCGTGACGGAACTGCCGGGGGAGCCGACCGTCCTCGTCGCGAACCTGCCGTACAACGTGTCGGTGCCGGTCCTGCTGCACTTCCTGGAGACGTTCCCGTACCTGCAGCGGGGTGTCGTGATGGTGCAGGCGGAGGTGGCCGAGCGGCTCGCTGCGAAGCCGGGGTCGAAGATCTACGGCTCGCCCAGCGTCAAGGCCGCCTGGTACGGCGAGTGGAAGCTCACCGGGAACGTCTCCCGCCAGGTGTTCTGGCCGGTGCCGAACGTCGACAGTCTCCTCGTCGGCTTCGACCGCTCCGAGGGCGAGCGCGGCTCGGTGGAGGAGCGCCGGCGCACCTTCGCCATCGTCGACGCGGCCTTCAACCAGCGGCGCAAGATGCTCCGGCAGGCCCTCTCCGGCCTCTTCGGCAGCTCGGCCGCGGCGACCGAGGTGCTCACCGCTGCCGGCGTCGCCCCGACCGCCCGCGGGGAGGACCTCACGGTCGACGACTACCAGCGGATCGCCCAGCACGCAACGGCGATCGAGGGTTCCGGCGTCAGCGGCTAATCTGGCACGGTGACCGACTCCCCCCGCTTCCGCCCCGACGTCCCCGAACTGCACCGTCCGTACGCCGCCGACGAGGGCCGCTACGGACGGTTCGCCTACCGTCAGGTGGGCGCCTCCGGCCTCTACCTGCCCCCGATCTCGCTGGGCCTCTGGTGGAACTTCGGCGACAACATCCCCCTCGACAACCAGCGGGCGCTTCTGCGTCACGCGTTCGACAACGGGATCACGCACTTCGACCTGGCGAACAACTACGGCCCGCCGTACGGCTCGGCCGAGAAGAACTTCGGCCGCATCTTCGCGGAGGACCTGCGTCCCTACCGCGACGAGCTGATCATCTCATCGAAGGCCGGCTGGGACATGTGGCCCGGACCGTACGGCGACTACGCGAGCCGGAAGTACATCCTCGCGAGCGCCGAGCAGTCGCTCACCCGCATGGGGCTGGACTACGTCGACATCTTCTACTCGCACCGTGTCGACCCGGTCACCCCGATCGCCGAGACCGTCGGGGCGCTGGACACCCTGGTCCGCCAGGGCAAGGCCCTCTACGTCGGCATCTCCTCGTACAGCGCGGAGCGCACGGCGGAGGCCGTCGCCGTGGCGAAGGAGCTGGGCACGCCGCTCGTCATCCACCAGCCCGCGTACTCGATCCTCAACCGCTGGATCGAGGACGGCCTCACGCAGACCCTGGAGGAGTCGGGCCTCGGCGCCATCGCCTTCACCCCGCTCGCCCAGGGCCTCCTCACCGACAAGTACCTCGGCGACGGCACGGCCGAGCGCGCGCAGCAGCGGGGTTCGCTGCCGAAGGGCAAGCTGACCGACGAGGCCGTCGAGACGCTCCGGGCGCTGAACGAGGTCGCGCAGGGCCGGGGGCAGTCGCTCGCGCAGCTCGCGCTGCAGTGGACGCTACGCACTCCGGTGGTCGCCTCGGCGCTCATCGGCGCCTCCCGGACGGAGCAGCTCGACGAGAACCTCGCCGCCCTCGACGGTCCTGCGTTCACCGACGAGGAGCTCCGCCGCATCGACGAGCTCGCCGGCGCCATCGACGTCAACCTGTGGGCGACCTCGTCGGACCTGTGACCCGCTCATGAGCCTCGCCGCGTCCTCCGGGTCCGTGCACGTGCGCGCGCCGGGGAAGATCAACGTCTACCTCGGCGTCGGCGGGCGCCACGACGACGGCTATCACGCCCTTGCGACGGTCTTCCAGGCGGTGTCGCTGTACGAGGACGTGATCGCCAGGGACGCCGACGACTTCTCGATCACGGTGACCGGGGTGGAGGACGACGGCTCGGTTCCGCTCGACGACAGGAACCTCGCGATGCGGGCCGCCAAGCTGCTGGCGATGGCGACGGATCATCCGGGCGGGGTGGCGTTGCAGATCCGGAAGAGCGTCCCGGTCGCCGGTGGCATGGGCGGGGGCTCCGCGGATGCCGCGGCCGCTCTGGTCGCCTGCGACGCTCTGTGGGGCACGGGACTCTCCGCTGCGCGGCTGCACGACCTCGCCGCGCGGCTCGGTGCCGATGTCCCCTTCGCGTTGCATGGCGGCACTGCCGTCGGCACCGGTCGCGGCGATCAGCTGAACCCGGCGCTCGCCCGCGGGCGCTTCGACTGGCTGCTCGTGACTAGTGACGACGGGCTGTCCACCCCCGCCGTGTACACCCGGCTCGACGAGCTGCGCGAGCAGGAGGGGGCTCTCGCCGACGATCCGCCGCTCTCGCTCGACGTGCCGATCCCGGTGCTGCAGGCGCTGCGGACCGGAGACGCCTGGCAGCTCGCCGACGCACTCCACAACGATCTCCAGGCGGCCGCGCTCGACCTGCGACCGGATCTGGCGCGGACCATCGAACGCGGGGTCGCGGCCGGTGCGCTGCACGGTCTCGTGTCTGGCTCGGGGCCGACCGTGGCCCTCCTCTGCGCCGATCCCGAGTCCGCGCAGGCGGTCCAGACGGCTCTCCGCGAGGGCGGTCTCGATCCGCTGCATGTGCACGGCGCCGTGCCGGGAGCCCGGATCGTCGGCTGAACCTGCCCCATTCCCGCGCCTCCGAGCCGCGAGGAGCGTATCGCGGTCGAGGTGCACCCGGCGGGTCATCACAGACATAATGAAGTAGTCATGTGACCGTGCACACGCGAGGAGGCTGGATGTCCACCTCCTCCGAGCGTGCCCGCATGCCGAGCATCCGCGACGTCGCCCGCCTCGCCGGCGTCTCGCATCAGACCGTCTCCCGGGTGCTCAACGACCATCCCAGCATCCGCCCGGAAACCAAGGCGAAGGTGCTCGACGCGATCGCCGTGCTCGACTACCGTCCCAATCTCGCGGCGCGCGCGCTGGTGACGAGCAAGTCGAACATGCTCGGCATCCTCTCCGCGACGATCGGCGAGTTCGGGCCGACGTCGTCCATCGCCGGCATCGAGGACGCGGCGCGCGAGGAGGGCTACTCGGTCTCCACGCTCAACCTTCCCGCGACCACGCCGGAGGCGATCGGCAACGCGGTCCGCCAGCTCGAACGTGAGCAGGTCGACGGCATCGTGGTGCTCGCGCCGCAGGTGCGGGTCTTCCATGTCCTGCGCGGCATGAACGTCACCATGCCCTTCGTGACCCTGCAGACCGCCTCGGGGTCGGACGGCGTCAGCCTCTCCGCCGACCAGGTGGCGGGGGCGAAGGCGGCGACCGAGCACTTGATCGCGCTGGGCCACAGCGACATCCTCCATCTCGCCGGGCCGCAGGACTGGATCGAGGCGGAGTCCCGGATGCGCGGGTATCTGGATGCGCTCCGGGACGCCGACCTGCCCACGTTCCCGCCGATCCGCGGGGACTGGACGGCCGACTTCGGGTACTTCGCCGGCAAGGAGCTCTCGCTGCGGCGCGACTTCACGGCGGTGTTCGCGGCCAACGACCTCATGGCCATCGGGCTGCTGCACGGGTTCCGCGACGCCGGGGTGCGCGTGCCGCACGACGTGAGCGTGATCGGGTTCGACGACATCCCCGTCGCCGCGCACGTGGCGCCGACGCTGAGCACGGTGCACCAGGACTTCCCCGAGCTCGGGCGGCGTGCCGTGCGTATCCTCCTCGCCGAGATCCGGGGCGAGAAGGCCCCCGCGTTCGGCCCGCTCCAGACCCTCTTGCGGGCGCGCGAATCCGCTGCATCACGGTAGCGACACGAAAACACGCCGCGGACTTGACACCGCTCCCGCGGAAGACGACGATATACCGATGTGAACGGTCACATCGAAGGTGACCGCACGTCGCGAGGAAGATCCGTGAGCACCACAGCAACGTTGCCGACCGTGTCAGGCCCGATCCTGGAGATGCGCCGCATCACCAAGGAGTTCCCGGGAGTCAAGGCGCTCGCCGACGTCTCGATCACCGTCCGCGCCGGCGAGATCCATGCGATCTGCGGCGAGAACGGCGCCGGGAAGTCGACGCTGATGAAGGTCCTCTCGGGGGTGTACCCGTACGGCACGTACGACGGCGAGATCCTCCTGTACGGCCAGGAGCAGCGCTTCAAGGACATCGCGGCCAGCGAGCAGGCCGGCATCGTCATCATCCACCAGGAGCTCGCGCTCATCCCGGAGCTCTCGGTCACCGAGAACATCTTCCTCGGCAACGAGATCCGTCGCTTCGGCCGCATCGACTGGCAGGCACAGAAGGAGCGCACCATCGAGCTCCTCGCCCGCGTCGGTCTGGACGAGGACCCGGACGTGCCGATCAAGACCCTCGGCGTCGGCAAGCAGCAGCTCATCGAGATCGCCAAGGCGCTGAACAAGGACGTCAAGCTGCTCATCCTCGACGAGCCCACCGCCGCTCTCAACGAGAACGACTCGCAGCACCTCCTCGACCTGATCCTCGGGCTCAAGGCCAAGGGCATCGCGTCGATCATGATCAGCCACAAGCTCAACGAGATCGAGCAGATCGCCGACGAGATCACGATCATCCGCGACGGCCGCACGGTGGAGACGCTGGACATCTCCCGCGGCGAGATCAACGAGGACCGCATCATCCGCGGGATGGTCGGCCGATCGCTGGAGAGCCGCTACCCGGACCGCACGCCGGAGATCGGCGAGGTGTTCTTCGAGGTCAAGGACTGGTGGGTCCAGCACCCCACCGTGCCCGAGCGCATGGTCGTGAAGGGGTCGAGCATCAATGTCCGTCGCGGCGAGGTCGTCGGCATCGCCGGCCTCATGGGCGCCGGCCGCACCGAGCTGGCGATGAGCATCTTCGGCCGCTCCTACGGCACGTTCCTCTCCGGCACGCTCGTCAAGGACGGCCAGGAGATCGAGCTCCCCGACGTCGCCGCCGCGATCAAGCACGGCCTCGCCTACGTGAGCGAGGACCGCAAGGTGCTCGGGCTCAACCTGCTCGACACCATCAAGCGGTCGATCGTCGCGGCGAAGCTCTCCAAGATCGCGCACAACGGCGTCGTCGACTCCCGCGAGGAGTTCGCGGTGGCGGAGCGCTACCGCAAGACGCTGCGCATCAAGACCCCGTCGGTGGAGGAGGGCGTCGGCAAGCTCTCCGGCGGCAATCAGCAGAAGGTCGTGCTGGCGAAGTGGATGTTCACTGACCCCGACCTGCTGATCCTCGACGAGCCCACCCGTGGCATCGACGTCGGAGCCAAGTACGAGATCTACGCGATCATCAACGAGCTCGCCGCCCAGGGCAAGGGCGTGATCGTGATCTCCAGCGAGCTGCCCGAGCTGCTCGGCATCTCCGACCGCATCTACACCGTGTTCGAAGGCCGGGTCACCGACTGCATCCCGGCCGACCAGGCGACCCCCGAAGACCTCATGCGCAGCATGACGTCCGCGACCCAGAAAGCATCCGCATGACCACCGACTCGACCACCGCGAAGCGCGGCTTCCACTTCAAGGACATCACGAAGATGTTCGGGGGAGGGCAGTCGACCCTCCGTCAGTTCGGCATCCTCGGCAGCCTCGTCGTCATCCTCGTCGTCTTCCAGGTGCTGACGTGGATCTTCAAGGGCACCGGCCTCACGCTGTCCTCCGGCAACCTCATCAACGTCGTCAACCAGTACTCGTACATCCTGATCCTGGCGATCGGCATGGTGATGGTCATCATCATGGGGCACATCGACCTCTCGGTCGGCTCGGTGGCGGCGTTCACCGGAATCGTCGTGGCGAAGGCCATGCAGGACTGGAACCTCCCCTGGCCGCTGGGCATCCTCCTCGGTCTCGGTGTCGGCGTGCTCGTCGGCGCCTGGCAGGGGTTCTGGGTCGCCTACGTCGGGGTGCCGGCGTTCATCGTGACGCTGGCCGGCATGCTGTTCTTCCGCGGCGCGAACCAGGCGGTGGGCGACTCGCAGTCGGTACCCGTGCCGGAGGGCTTCAAGATCATCGGCGCCGGCTATCTGCCGGAGATCGCCCTGCCGCTGCCGTTCAACATCCCGACCATGCTGCTGGCGCTCGCCGGCGTCGCATGGATCGTGTTCTGGGAGATCCGCACCCGGCGCATCCAGCGCAAGATGGGCTCCGACATGGCGCCGCTCTGGGTGAGCGTGACGAAGGTCGTCCTCATCTCGGCCGTCATCCTCGTCGCCGGCTGGCTGTTCGCCACGGGGCGCGAGGGCACGAGCTTCCCGATCTCGGGCGTCATCCTCCTCGCTCTCGTCATCCTCTACTCGTTCATCACGAACAACACCGTCTTCGGCCGCCACATCTACGCGGTCGGCGGCAACCGGCAGGCCGCGCGCCTCTCGGGCGTGAAGGACCGCTGGGTCGACTTCTTCGTGATGATGAACATGTCGGTCCTGGCCTCGCTCGCCGGCATGATCTACGTCGCCAGGGCGACCGCCTCGGGCCCGCAGGACGGCAACGGGTGGGAGCTCGACGCGATCGCCTCCGTCTTCATCGGCGGCGCGGCCGTCTCCGGTGGCATCGGCACGGTGATCGGCTCGATCATCGGTGGTCTCGTGATGGCGTTCCTGAACAACGGCCTCGCGCTGCTCGGCGCCGGTGCCGACGTCGTCTCCATGATCAAGGGCCTCGTGCTCCTCTTCGCCGTCGGCGTCGACGTGTGGAACAAGCAGCAGGGCCGTCCGTCGATCATCGGCTTCCTCACGCGCCGTCTCGGCCGGAAGCAGGATCCGGCCACCGACACGTTCGATCCCACGAAGACGAACTACCCCACCAGTCAGAAGTACGAAGCCCCCGCCGTCGAGGAGACGCGCGGAAAGTAAGGGCCGCGTCGCGCAACGCAGGCGCGACGGGACCTGCACACACCAGAGAAAGAGATCACATGAAGAAGATCCTTCTGTCGGCGACAGCGCTTGTCGTCGCGGGCGCATTCGCCCTCACCGGCTGCTCCTCGGAGCGCGGCGGTGACTCGGGTTCGGGGTCGGGCGAGGAGACCGCCTCGGGCTTCGACGCCGGCTCCACGATCGGTGTCGCTCTGCCGGACAAGACCTCGGAGAACTGGGTCCTGGCCGGTCAGCTGTTCACCGACGGCCTCGAAAAGGCCGGCTTCAAGGCGGACGTGCAGTACGCGCCCGCCAGCAACACGGTCGCCGAGCAGCAGAACCAGATCCAGGCGATGGTCACCGGTGGCGCCAAGGTCATCATCATCGGCGCCAAGGACGGCAAGCAGCTCACCACGCAGGTGGAGGCCGCGCGCGACGCCGGTGTCGCGGTCATCGCCTACGACCGTCTCATCGAGAACACCGACGCCGTGGACTACTACGTCGCCTTCGACAACTTCGAGGTCGGCAAGCTCCAGGGCCAGGCTCTGCTCGACGGGCTCGCCGAGCGTGCGGATCACGAGGCGCCGTACAACATCGAGCTGTTCTCGGGCTCGCCGGACGACGCCAACTCGGCGGTGTTCTTCAACGGGGCGATGGAGGTGCTGCAGCCGAAAATCGACGACGGCACGCTGAACGTCGTCTCCGGGCAGACCGAGATCTCCCAGACGGCGACCGAGGGCTGGAAGCCGGAGAACGCCCAGCGCCGCATGGACTCGATCCTCACGTCGAGCTACGGCTCGGAGACGCTCGACGGCGTCCTGTCCCCGAACGACACCCTCGCCCGCGCCATCATCACCTCGGCGCAGCAGGCCGGCAAGCCCGTCCCGGTCGTCACCGGTCAGGACTCCGAGGTCGAGTCGGTGAAGTCGATCATGGAGGGCGTGCAGTACTCCACGATCAACAAGGACACCGCGCTGCTTGTGGAGCAGGCCATCAAGATGGTCGGTCAGCTCCAGAAGGGCGACGAGGTCGACGTCAACGACACCGACCAGTACGACAACGGCAAGAAGGTCGTCCCGGCCTACCTGCTCCCGCCGGTCATCGTGACCAAGGAGAACGCGGCCGAGGCCTACGCCAACGTCCCGAGCCTCCTCGAGATCGTGAAGTCGTACGAGTAAGCCGTAACGCGAACATCCGGGTTCCCAGAGAACATCGGACACGACGAGCCGTCCGGACCCTCGGGTCCGGGCGGCTCGTCGCCGTTGCGGCGCGTCACCGTCTGCCCTCAGCCGACGGGCCGCCATCGCCGCGTCGCCAGGGCGAGGAGGAGCGCCGCCGTCGTCAGCGTGACCGCGAGAGCTACGGGGGAGAGCGGACCCGCCCCGCTCGCGAGGGTCCACGCTCCCGACGCCGGTCCGATCACGGCGCCGAGGTTCAAGGCCGCCGTGGCGTAGGACCCACCCATGGTCGGGGCGCCGGAGGCGGCGTACAGCACCCGGGTGATCAGTGTGCTTCCGACGCCGAACGAGGCCATGCCCTGCACGAAGACGAGGAACAGCAGCGGTATCGGCTGCGTCGCGACCGCCGCCAGGACGATCCAGCCGCCGAGGAGCAGCGGGCCACCGACCGTGAGGAGCGCGCCGGCGTGTCGATCGGCGAACCGACCCGCGATGGTCACCCCGAGGAACGAGCCGATGCCGAACAGGGCCAGCGCGAGGGGGACCGCAGCGTCGGGCAGGCCCGCGAACTCGGTGACGATCGGCGCGAGGAACGTGAAGACCGCGAAGGTCCCCGCGTTCACCAGGGCCGCCAGGGTCATCGCGAGGGCCAGGCGCGGTGTCCGCAGGAGCGCGAGCTCCGCACGGAGGGCCGGTTCCTTCCGGGGGAGTGGTGCCGGAGCAGGGTCGGACTCCGTGCCCGGGATCGTTGTCGGCACGCCGTGGAGGATTCCGAGCAGTGCGGGGAGGCAGAGGAGCGAGACAGCGGCGAAGGTGGCGCGCCAGCTCAGCGCGGTGCCGAGGATGGCGCCGACAGGGACGCCGACGATGGTGGCGACGGTCGTCCCGGAGAGCAGCACCGCGAGCGCTCGTCCGGTGCGCTCACGGGGGACGAGGAGGGTCGTCGTGCGTAGGGCGACGGCGAGGAAGCCCGCGTTCGCGAGGGCGCTGAGTACGCGCGTGACGAGCAGAACCTCGAACAGGGACGTCACCGCGCCGACGGCATGGCACGCGGCGAAGAGCGCGAGGCAGGCGACGAGCGTGCGGCGTGGGGTCCAGCCGCGCGCGAACGCGGCCATGGCGGGTGCGCCGATGACCATGCCGACCGCGAAGGCGGAGGTGAGGAGGCCCGCCGTACCGACCGGGACGTCGAGCTCGTGCGCGATCGCGGGGAGGAGTCCCGCGAGCATGAATTCGGAGGTGCCCATGACGAAGACCGCCAGGGCAAGGGCATAGAGGGGGAAAGGCATCGAGTGCTCCGAGGTGAGAGGGAAGGGGTAGCTTCTCGTCACCACGGTCAGCGCCCGGGGCACCGGCGCGCGCCCGCTGAAAGGGCGGACGAAGGGATCAGCGGTTCACGGGGCTGACGGTGTGACCGGCAGCCCCCGACCTGTCTGATTCGGGACTCGACATGCCCTCCACCATAGGGCTGATCGGTGTGCAGGCGTGATCGGTGTGCAGGCGTGATCGGTGTACCTGCGTGATCGGTGCGCTCGCGCGTTCAGCCGGTGGTGGTCCTGGCGTCGGGCGAAGACCACGGAGGTTCCTCGGCGAAGGTCACGGTGTGCGGAGGCGGCGGTCGGTCGATGTAGGTCCGGCCGGTGGGGCTCGTCCACTCCAGAACACCGCCCGGCCCCTGTTCGACGTGCCACGGAGAGTGGTGTTTGAGCATGTGATGTCGTCGGCAGAAGGTCGCGAGGTTGTCGTGCACGGTCTCGCCGCCGAGCGCCGCATCGTGATTGTGATCGAGGTCGCACTTCCGCGGCGCGAGGCCGCAGCCGGGGAAGCGGCAGCGTTGATCGCGGGCCCGCAGGTGCCGGCGGAGGTCTTCGCTCGGGCGATACCGGTCGACGGCCAGCAGCGCCCCGCTGATCGGGTGGGTCAGCACCCGGTCCCAGCCGCTCGCCGCGCCGGCCAGTCGGCGAGCCGTGGCTGGATCGATCGGAACGACCCCGTCGAGCTCCGCGGCGAGGATCGGAGTACCGTCCGTCGTCCGTTCCCGCTCGCCGTGCATCAGCTCGCCGTGCATCAGCGTCAGCACCGGCACGGTGACCTCGACGCGCGCTCGAAGCTCCGAGAGCAGCCCCTCTTCCGAGTCATGGCCCGCCGGAGCGCCGGTCAGGACGAGGTCGGCGAGCAGATCCGCGCGCAGCTGATCGACCGTCCTGTCGTCGAGGATGCTCTCCTCCGGCTCTCGACGCCGTGCCTGTGCGTTCTCCTCCCGCACGGCATGCGCCATCTGGGAGAGCCGGTCGTGCATCCCGTGCACGAGGGCCGCGGGGCCGCGGGCGCCGAGCTCGGCCATGCCGTCTTCGAGGTCTGTCACCCAGACGCGGCGCAGCTCCCGGGCGTCACGATGTCGCTCGACGAGCGTCCGCTCCTGGAACCGGTCGGCCAGTCGGCGCACGAGTCGGCGTATCCGGTTCGGAGACTCTGCAGCGGCCACCTCGATCGCCTCCGTCGCGAAACGCGAACGGTCGTCCGGGTCATCGAGGTGTGCCCCCGCCTCCACGATCACGCGTGCATGCGCGGCGCTGATCCGGCCGGCGCCCTGAGCCTCCCAGACGGCGGGGAACCGTTCGACCAGCCAGGACGCATCGGACATCCGCCGCTCGATCGTGCGGTCGCTGACGCGCTGTGCAGCCCCGATCTCCGCGGCGACCGTGCGGATCGCCATGTCTGCGCCGTCTGGGTGACGCGCCTGTCGGGCGATGTCGACCGCCAGTCGGCCGGCCATCGCGAGCAGTCCGTCGCGGGCCGCCTGCATGCTGCTCAGCGTCTTCTCCGCCGCTTCCAGCCCCTCCACCAGATCGGCGAGAATCGCCATCTGGGAGTCGGTCGCGTCGAGCAGTGCGGGCATGGCGCCAGTCCATCATCGACCATCGACATTCGAACGAAGATTCGAAGGAATCTGGCCGAAAGTCGTATCACGAAAGGATAACGACCGTGGTTGACTGGCTCCGTGCTCCTGAACGTCATCGAAGCCGGGGAGGGCGACCGTGTCGCCGTGCTGCTGCACGGCATGATGGGGTCCGCCGAGAGCTGGCACCGCGTGGTCCCGCTGCTCGTGGAACGCGGCTTCCGCGTGCTTGCGCTCGATCTGCCGGGCCACGGCCTCTCACCGCGTGACCCGGAGCTCACGATAGAGACGGCGGCCGATGCCGTCGTCGAGACTCTGGCGCAGACGGCTCTCCTTCCGGGGGCAGGGTCCGCCGCGGGGGACAGGGCCGCCGCCCCGCCCGCCGTCGCCGTCGGGCACTCCTTCGGCGCCACCGTGCTCGCCGCCGCCGCGCCGCGCCTCGAACCGGGCCTCGCTGTCTACGTCGACGCGCCGCTCGCCCTTCAGGGCGGGCACGACCGCGCCTCTCTCATCTCGCAGTACGAGCACGACCGCCGCGCGCGCATGTCGCCCGCCGAGCTCCGCAAGCTCCGGCCCTTCTACTCCGTGGACGACGCCTCGGTCGAGGCGCGGGCGGCCGAGCGCTTCGATCCGCCGACCGCGGCCTCCGTCTCCTGCGGGGAGGACGGCCATTGGACCGCCGCGCCCGGCTCCATCGTCGTCCGCGCGGAACCCAGTGCCTGGGTCACCGACGAGGACGCGCGGCGGTTCGAGCACGGTGGGGTGACGGTGCGCAGCATCCCCGGGGCCGCCCACACGGTCTGGTACAGCCACTTCGAGGTCTTCACCGCCGCGCTGCCGGAGCTCTTCGCCCCGTCGCTGGTCTGACCGGGAGACCGTCCGACGCGGCGCGACTACCCTGGAGAGGACATGGCACATCTTCTCGGGGCCGAAGCCCTGCACCTCGAATACCCGACCCGCGTCGTCTTCGACGCCGTGACCCTCGGCATCGAGGAGGGCGACCGCATCGGCATCGTCGGCCGGAACGGCGACGGCAAGTCGAGCCTTCTCGGCATGCTCGCCGGCACGAAGGAGCCGGACTCCGGCCGGGTGACCGTCCGCGGCGGCACCCGCATCGGCGTGCTGGACCAGGCCGACACCCTCCCCGACGACATCACGATCGGCGCCGCCGTCGTCGGCGACATGGCCGAGCACGAATGGGCCGGAGACGCCCGCGTCCGCGACGTGATCGAGGGGCTGCTGACCGACCTTCCTTGGGACGCGCAGATCGGCTCCCTCTCCGGCGGTCAGCGCCGCCGCGTGTCGCTCGCGAAGCTGCTCACCGGAGACTGGGACGTCATCGCTCTCGACGAGCCGACGAACCACCTCGACGTCGAGGCGATCACCTGGCTCGCCGGTCACCTCAAGAAGCGCTGGCCCGCGAACGCCGGAGCCCTCCTCGTCGTGACCCACGACCGGTGGTTCCTCGACGAGATCTGTACCGAGACGTGGGAGGTGCACGATCGCATCGTCGAGCCCTTCGAGGGCGGCTATGCGGCGTACATCCTGCAGCGGGTCGAGCGCGACCGCATGGCGGCGGCGACCGAGGCGAAGCGGCAGAATCTCGCCCGTAAGGAGCTCGCCTGGCTGCGTCGCGGTGCCCCGGCCCGCACCAGCAAGCCCAAGTTCCGCATCGATGCGGCCAACGAGCTCATCGCCGACGTGCCCGAGATCCGTGACAAGGTCTCGCTGCAGTCGCTCGCCGTCTCGCGGCTGGGCAAGGACGTCGTTGACCTGCTCGATGTGGGGGTGACGTACCCTTCGACAGGCTCAGGGACCCACCCTTCGACAGGCTCGGGGACCCAGGCGGGTTCGGGGGCCGGCGGGAAGACCGTGCTCAAGGACGTGGAGTGGCGGATCGCCCCGGGCGAGCGCACGGGCATCCTCGGCGTGAACGGTGCCGGGAAGTCCACACTCCTGGGGCTCATCTCCGGCACGGTCGAGCCCACCGAGGGGCGGATCAAGCGGGGGAAGACCGTGCAGGTCCGTACGCTCACGCAGCGCCTCGACGAACTCCTGCCGCACTGGAACGACCCCGTGCGCGTGGTCATCTCGGGTCTGCGCACCTCGTACACGCTCGGCGCCGGGTCGAAGGCGCAGGACCTCACGCCAGGACAGCTCCTGGAGCGACTCGGGTTCTCCTCCGCCCAGCTCTCGACGCCGGTGAAGGATCTCTCCGGTGGCCAGCAGCGTCGGTTGCAGCTGCTGCTGGTGCTGCTCGACCAGCCGAACGTGCTCATCCTCGACGAGCCCACGAACGACATGGACACCGACATGCTCGCCGCGATCGAGGACCTCCTCGACTCCTGGTCGGGCACGCTCCTCGTCGTGAGCCACGACCGGTACTTCCTGGAGCGGGTGACGGATCAGCAGTACGCGATCCTTCCCGGTCCGGACGGCGCGGGGCGCCTGCGGCATCTCCCGGGCGGCGTCGACGAGTACCTGCGCCTGCGGCAGCGCGTCGAGAGCGCCCCGGCGACCTCGACGGCGGCGTCGGCCCCCGCAGCGAGCGGTCTCGACGGCGCGGCTCTCCGGGCGGCGCAGAAGGAAGCGGCCGCCCTCGAGCGTCGCATCCAGAAGCTCACGCAGCAGGTCGACGCGGCCAAGCACGCCCTCGCCGACCATGACCAGTCCGACTACGCGGGCCTCGGCGAGCGGATGAAGGCGATCACCGCGCAGGAGGCCGAGATCGAAGAGCTGGAGCTGCGCTGGTTCGAACTCACGGAGCAGATCGGCTGACGGAGGAATATCCTTCTCCCACGACTGTTGGGAGTAGCGATGGAAGGCCTCGAAGTAACCGTCCTGCTCGGACTCACGATCCTCGTCGGAACCCTGATCGCCCCGCGCGTGCGTCTCGCGCTGCCGCTCGTCCTCGTCATCCTCGGTCTGGCGCTGGGATTCATCCCGCCGCTGCGTGAGGTCCAGCTGCCGCCGGAGACCGTGCTGCTGCTGTTCCTGCCGGTGATGCTGTTCTGGGAGAGCCTCACGACATCGCTGCGGTCGATCCGCCGCGACTTCCGCTACATCGTGCCGATGAGCACCCTCCTCGTCGTCGCCTCGGCGTTCGCGGTGGCCGGCATCGGCGTGCTGTTCGGCATGCCCTGGGAGATCGCCCTCATCCTCGGGGCCGCGGTCGCGCCGCCCGACGCCACGGCCGTCGCCGCGCTCGGCCGGCTGCTGCCGCGTCGGATGTTCATGAAGCTCAAGGCCGAGAGCCTGACCAACGACGGCACCGCGCTCGTGCTCTACGCCATCGCCGTGTCCCTCGCGCTGGGCGGCCAGGTCACGCCGCTCTCGGTCACCTGGGACGTGCTGGTGTCGTACGTGGGTGGAATCGCCGCGGGGATCGCGGTCGCGGCCCTGGCCACGCTGCTGCTGCGCCGCATCTCGTCCACCATCGTCATCAACGTCACGCTGCTGCTCGTGCCGTTCTCCGCGTTCCTGCTCGCCGAGCTCGTCCACGCGTCCGGGGTGCTCGCCGTGGTCGTCGCCGGACTCATCGTCGCCTGGGTGTCGCCGCGCGTGACGACCGCGGCTTCGCGACGGCAGGCCGACGCCGCGTGGCCGTTCGGCGTCTTCCTCCTCAACGGGGCGCTGTTCGTCCTCATCGGCCTCGAGGTGCAGTTCGTCGCGCACGAGATCTCCGCCGCCGCCATCGGCCGTCTGGTGCTCGTGACGCTCGCCGTGTGGGTGACGCTGTTCGCCGTCCGGTACGTGTTCCAGCTCCTCAACGCCCTGTTCCAGCGGCGGCCGTCCGAACGACCGCCCCGCGGAGCCCGCTCCCGTGCCCGGCTCGTGTCCACGGTCGCCGGCATGCGCGGCGCGGTGTCGCTGGCGATCGCGCTGTCGGTGCCGACCGGTGTCCCCGAAGGGAGCATGGTGGGCGGGCGTGACGAGATCGTCTTCGTGACAGCCGGGGTGATCCTGCTCAGCCTCCTCGTGCAGGCGCCGCTGCTTCCCGCGCTCGTGCGGTGGGCGCGATTCCCGGTCGACCATGCAGAGGACGAGGAGTACGAGCTCGCCGAGCGGGCGATCTCCGGAGCAGCCCTCGCCGCGCTCGACGACCTCGCCGCGGAGCACGGCATCGGCCAGGAGGTGCGCGACCGGGTGCGTGCTGAGGGGTACCAGGCGCTGGAGTTCGCGAACGCCCGAACACTCGCGCGCGAGCAGGCGCTCATCGATGCCGAGGCCGACGCGCTGGACGAGATGCTCGGCCAGCCCGATCCCTACGGCACCGGGGGAGAGGCGCGCCCGGCGGAGGAGGAAGCAGGCGACGTCGCGGTCTCGGCCGGGACCGCCCCCGACCCCGAGACCACGGACGGCACGACACTGCAGATGATCGCGACCTCCGCCGACGTCGACCTCGCCCAGCGCTCGCCGCTCGTGCGGCACGAGGAACACACCCGGCTCAAGCTCGCGCTGCTCGACCGCAAGCGCGAGGTCCTGCTCGGGCTCCGCGGCGCCGGCACCGTGGACGACATGGTGGTCCGCCGGATCTCCGCCCGTCTCGACCTGGAGCAGGTGCGTCTGCAGGGCATCGAAGAGTTCGACTGACCCGATCCCGCACGGCTGTGACGCCGTGTGACATACCGATTCCGCGACAGCGCGCCCTCCTGCCTAACGTTGTCGAGTCCCGCCAGGAAGGAACCCCTCATCATGTCCCGCCGCACCACCTCCGCCCTCGCCGCGCTCGCCGTGGTCCCGCTGTTCGTCGCCCTCGCCGGGTGCGCCACCTCGTCCGACGCGGGCTCCGGCGACGGCGGCTCCGAGAACGAGACCGTCAAGATCGGTGTCGTCGGGAAGGGCGACGCGCAGTGGGCGCCCTTCGTCGAGGCCGCCGCCGACGAGGGCATCACGGTCGAGCTCGTCGACTTCGGGTCCTACGAGCAGCCGAACCCGGCGCTGACCGAGGGGGAGATCGACCTCAACCAGTTCCAGCACATCGTGTACCTCGCGGAGTACAACAACGCCTCGGGCTCCGATCTCACGCCCATCGGCTCGACCGCCATCTACCCGCTCGGCTTGTACTCGACGAAGTACGACGACGTCGACGACATCAAGAAGGGCGACACGGTCGCGGTTCCCGACGACGCGTCGAACCAGGCACGGGCGCTCAACGTCCTGCAGCAGGCGGGTCTGATCGAGCTCAAGAGCGGCGGCACGCCGTACTCCGACCTCGCCGACATCGACGCGGACAAGTCGAAGGTGAAGGTGACGGCCCTCGAGGGTGCGCTCATCCCGACCTCGCTCCCGGATGTCGCCGCCGCGATCATCAACAACGACTTCGTCGAGGACGCCGGACTGACGTTCGACGACGCGATCGCGCAGGACGACCCGGAGGACCCGAACGCCCTCCCGTACGTCAACATCTTCGCCGCGCGTGCGGAGGACGCGGACAACGAGACGTACCAGAAGCTCGTGGAGATCTTCCAGACGAACGAGGATGTGCAGGCGGGGCTGCTCGAGTCCTCCGGCGACACCGCGGTGGCGCTGCGTACTCCGGTCGAGGAC
Source organism: Microbacterium sp. GbtcB4 (assembly GCF_019091465.1). Classification (NCBI taxonomy): domain Bacteria; kingdom Bacillati; phylum Actinomycetota; class Actinomycetes; order Micrococcales; family Microbacteriaceae; genus Microbacterium; species Microbacterium sp. GbtcB4. Next base: position 88,757 of record NZ_JAGXJJ010000003.1, on the reverse strand, counting down.
CTCGTGGCCTCGCTGGAGAAGGTTCAGAAGGACGCCGAAGAGAAGTAACCGGACGCCGGGGTGTGATCCGCCCCCTGTTCGATGAGGGAGAATCGGGTGGCGCTTCGTGCGCTGCCCGATTCTCCGTTTCCCGAGAACCAGACCGGAGCACCACATGCCGATCGTCACCCTGACGAACGTCTCCAAGACATACCCCTCCCGCAGCCAGGGCGATCGCGAGATCGTCGCCGTCGACGACGTCACCCTCTCCATCGACAAGGGCGACGTCTTCGGCATCATCGGATACTCCGGTGCGGGGAAGTCGACGCTCGTCCGTCTCATCAACGCGCTCGAGCCGGCCACCCGCGGCACCATCACGGTCGACGGCGTCGACATCACGGCGCTCAAGGAGAGCGAGCTGCGCGCCGTGCGCGGCGGCATCGGGATGATCTTCCAGCAGTTCAACCTGTTCTCGTCGCGCAGCGTCAAGGCCAACATCGCGTATCCGCTCAAGCTCGCCGGCTGGTCGAAGCCGGATATCGAGGAGCGCGTCGCCGAGCTGCTGTCGTTCGTGGGGCTCTCCGACAAGGCGAAGGCGTACCCCGAGCAGCTCTCCGGTGGACAGAAGCAGCGCGTCGGGATCGCCCGCGCGCTCGCCACCAAGCCCGCCATCCTCCTCGCTGACGAAGCGACGAGCGCGCTCGATCCGCAGACCACGCACGAGGTCCTCGACCTGCTCAAGCGCGTCAACGAGGAGCAGGGCGTCACGATCGTCGTCATCACCCACGAGATGGATGTGATCCAGACCATCGCCACCCGCGTCGCCGTCATGGAGAACGGACGGGTCATCGAGCAGGGCGACGTCTTCGATGTCTTCTCCGCCCCGCGGAATCCGGCGTCCCAGCGGTTCGTCGGCACGGTGGTGAAGGGGGTGCCCTCGCCGTCGGAACTCGCGGTGCTGCGGGACCGGCACACCGGACGCCTGGTGACCCTGTCGTTCCGCGACGGCGACTCGTCGCAGGCTCAGGTGTTCCTCGACCTCGCTTCGGCGGGTCTCGACTTCGAGCTCGTCTACGGCGGGATCAACGACATCCGGGGTCGTGCGTTCGGCCACCTCACGCTCGCCATCCGGGGTGACCGCGCGGCGATCGACACGGCACTGGCGCGTATCGCGGAGCGGGTCGAAGTCACCGTCATCGCCGGAGAGGAGGGACGCTGATGGACCGTCTGAACGAACTGTGGCCGGAGTTCTGGCAGGCCGCGCTCGAGACCCTGTACATGACGTCGTTCGCGCTCGTGCTCGGCGGGATCCTCGGCCTTGCCGTGGGCGTCCTGCTGTACGTGACGCGCCCCGGCGGACTGATGCCGAACCGCGTCGTCTCCGGGCTCATCAACTTCGTGGTGAACTTCTTCCGACCGATCCCGTTCGTCATCTTCATGGCGGTGGCGCAGCCGTTCGCGCGCCTGGTCGTCGGCAGCGGCATCGGCACCACCGCCGGAGCGTTCATCATCGGTCTCGCGGCGGCGTTCGCGATCGGCCGTATCGTCGAGCAGCATCTCGTCTCCGTATCGCCGGGCGTGATCGAGGCGGCGCGGGCGATGGGGGCCGGGCCGTGGCGGATCCTCTTCACCGTCGCGATCCCCGAGTCGCTCGGCCCGCTCATCCTCGGTTACACCTTCATCGTCGTCGCGCTCATCGACATGACCGCGATGGCCGGACTCATCGGCGGCGGCGGGCTCGGGGCCTTCGCGCAGATCTACGGCTTCCGGCAGTTCGAGCCGCTCGTGATGTGGGCGGCGATCATCCTCATCGTGGTGTTCGTGCACCTCGTGCAGCTTCTCGGCACCCGGCTCGCGCGGAAGGTCATGCGGCGCTGAGGTCGATCAGCGTGCCGGGGCCTCCTGCAGGCTCCGGCGCGTGGTGAACGTGCGCTCCTGCCCGCTCAGCGGATCGGTGAACCGGAGCTCGCGTGCGAGGAGCTGGAGCGGGCGGGTGAAGTCGTCCGGACGCTCCGGCTGCAGCACGGGGTAGAAGCCGTCGTGGAGGATACCGAGCCCGAGGGCGGCGAGGTGCACACGGAGCTGGTGCATCTTCCCGCTGTGCGGACGGAGAAGCGTGTGCACGACGCGATCGTCGGCGGCGATGACCTCGATGAGCGTCTCGGAGTTCGGCTCGCCGTCCTCATCCACCTGCACGCACACCTGGCCGCGGAGCTTCTCGATCCGGTTGCGGTAGACGAGGGGGAACCGCGACGGATCCCAGTCCGCCGGGCGTGCCGAGACCGCCTCGTACACCTTCTCCACACGGCGGTCCTCGAACAGCAGCTGGTAGGCGCCGCGCGTGGCCGGACGGGCGGAGAACATCAGCAGCCCCGCCGTGGCCCGGTCGAGGCGGTGGATGGGCGTGAGATCCGGGTTGCCGAGGCGATTGCGCAGCCGGACGAGGGCGGAGTTCTGCAGGTACTTGCCGCCCGGCGTGGTGGGGAGGAAGTGCGGCTTGTCCACCACCACCAGATGCTCGTCCTGGTGCAGGATCTCTTCGGTGAACGGGATCTCCTTCTCGACCGGAGGCTCCCGGTAGTACCAGACGAACTCCTCGGCGCCGAGAGGCGTGTCCCGGGAGAGCGGCCGGCCGTCGCGCGCGACGATCTCCCCACGGTCGAAGCGCACGAGCAGCCGCTCCGGATCGAGGTGGAAGAATCGCTCGACCATGTAGGCGGCGACGGTGGGCCACTCACCCGTCATCGGCACGTGCAGCCGGGTCGCGCCGACCCCGTCGCGCACGGGAAGCGGGGAGGGCATGCCCATGTCTCGGCCTTCGGAGCAGGGGTCGCGGGGCTGCGACCGGGTGCTCCCAGCCTAGGCGACCGGCCAGGCGTCCCCGGGGCCCCGCGCCCCGGAACTGGTCGGGGTGTCAGCGGGTTCCGGCGGCGAGCCAGTCGTCGAAGGTCGTCGCCGCCGTTCGGGCGTCGCCCCCGGGAAGCAGGACCTCGCCCGCGAACTCGACGCCGAGCGCGGCACCCTTCCACGCGGCGCGCAGCGGAAGGTCGCGGCCCCACGCCGCGAGAGTGCGGCGCGCCATGTCGACGGCGTCCTCCGTGCGGGGTCCGGCGATGTCGAACGAGCCGCCGAGCGCCGGCGACTCCGCCGCGTCGACGAGGGCGACGGCCACGTCCGCGGGCGCGATGGGCTGCAGCAGCAGCGGGGGCACGATGCCTTCACCGTCCTCGATGCTCCACTCGGCGATCATCGCGGGGAAGTCGTGGAACTGCGTCGCCCGCACGATGGTGAAAGGCACCGCGCCGCGCGTGACCTCACGCTCCTGGGCGCGTTTGCCTGCGTAGTGCGGATTGCCGCGCACCCGATCGAGCGCCGCGATCGAGAGGGCCACGTGGTGGCCGACCCCGGCTTCGCCCTCGGCGGTGAGCAGCGTGCGGCTGAGTGTGGTGAACACCCGCTCGGCCTCGGCGACGTCGGATGCCGGGGGATTCGTCGCATCGACGACCGCATCCACTCCGCGCAGCAGGGCGGGGAGACCTTCGCCCGTGGTCAGATCGACGCCCTCGCTGCGGCTGAGCGACAGCGGATCGTGCCCCCGACGCCGGGCCTCCTCGACGACCAGCCGCCCGATCCGTCCCGTTCCTCCTGCGACCGCGATGCGCATGCCCGCTCCTTCAATCATGGATATTGTGTGTCTACAATAGGGCGGTCCCGGTACGATGGGCAAGTGAAACTTCCCGAGACCTCCGAATGGGTGCTGCACACCGTCGCGGTGATCGCCCAGCTCCCCGCCGGGTCGACGGTGTCGGGTGCGCAGCTCGCCGAGCACTTCGGCGTGCCGGGGCCGTACCTCTCGAAGCAGCTCGCGAAGCTCGTCCGCGCCGGCATCCTCACCGGGAGCACGGGGCCCCGCGGCGGCTTCCGCCTGGCCAGGGAGCCCGAGAGCATCACCATCCTCGATCTCGTCACTGCGGTCGACGGCGCCGCCGACCCTTACATCTGCCGCGAACTCCGTCAGCAGGGAAGAGGTGCCGCCCGTCCGGAGGACTGCACCGCGCCGTGCGGACTCGCCGTCGTGATGCGCCGTGCCCACGAGGCCTGGCGGGCTTCTCTGGAGGCGGTGTCGATCGCTGAGGTCGTCGGCACGCTCCCGGACACCGTCCCCGCCAAGAACCGGCGTCTCCTCCTCGGCCCCTGACCTGCCTGAACAGGACGGACCGTACCGAAGAGGACCGAGCCCGGGTCAGGTGTCGAAGCTGAGGCTCAGTTTCCGTAGCAGGGCGGCCAGCCGGTCGCGGTCGGCGCGGGAGAGGGCGCGCAGGAGGTCGGCCTCGGCGTCGACGAGCCGGGTGATCGCGGCGTCCACCCGGACCCGGCCGTCGTCGGTCAGGGTCACGAGCACGCTGCGGCCATCTGCCGGGTCGGCCTCACGGCGCACGAAGCGACGGCCGACGAGACGGTCGATGCGGTTGGTCATGGTGCCGCTCGACACGAGCGTCTGCTGCAGGAGCTGCTTGGGCGAGAGCTGGAACGGCGACCCCGCCCGGCGCAGCGCCGACAGCACGTCCCACTCCCAGGGCTCGAGGTCGCTCCTGCGGAACACCTCGCGGCGCGCGCGGTCGAGGTGCCGGGAGAGGCGGTCCATGCGGGACAGCACCTCGAGCGGGGAGAAGTCGAGGTCGGGCCGCTGCGTGTTCCACGCGCCGACGATCCGATCGACCTCATCCGCCTCGCTCATCCGTTCATTATCGCTCCCGGCGGCGTCGTGACCGCGGAGGACGCGGGGAGCAGCATCGTGAGGAACGCGCTGTGCGGGTCGGGGAGGTAGGAGCCGAACGGCGGACCCTCCCGGAAGCCGGCGGCGGCGTACATCGCCCGGGCCGGATCGAAGAAGGGGTCCCGGCCGGTTTCGAGCGATACGCGACCGATGCCGCGCGCGCCGGCGTCGTCGAGCAGATGACCGAGCATCGTGCGCCCGAACCCGCGTCCGCGGAAGGCGGGATCGGTGCGCATCGACTTCAGCTCCTCATGTCCGTCCTCGACGACCGCGAGGGCGCCCGTCGCGGCGATCCGTCCGTCGACCCGTCCCGTGAAAAACCGGACGCGTGGAGTCAGCAGCCGGTCGAGCGGAAGCGCATGCTGGCTCTCGGGCGGAGCAGTGCCGTCCATCTCCGCGTGGTGTGCGGCGATGAAGGCCGCGATCTCGGGGGTGGCGACGGTGACACGGTCGATCACGAGGCTCATCGTCCCAGCATCGCAGAGCCGTGTTTCGAGCGGATGACGAGCCCACTCGGCGTGCGCCTCACGCACAGGAAGACGGGCGAGGACGTGGCAGACTTATCGGGCGGTGCCCCGGGGGCAGCGCGGTCCGCCGTGGTGTAATGGCAGCACGACAGCCTTTGGAGCTGTGAGGTCTAGGTTCGAGTCCTGGCGGCGGAGCATGACTGAGAACAACCTCGCCGTCGTCGTCCTCGCCGCGGGCCAAGGCACGCGCATGAAGTCGCGCCTGCCGAAGGTGCTGCACCGGATCAGCGGGCGGCCTCTGGTCGGACACGTGCTGACGACGGCGACTCGGCTGCACCCGTCGCACATCGAGGTCGTCGTGCGGCACGAGCGCGATCAGGTCGTCTCCGCGCTGCGTGAGGACTACCCGGACGCCGTCTTCATCGACCAGGACGAGGTTCCGGGCACGGGCCGCGCCGTCCAGGTCGCCGTCGACGCGCTCCCCGCAGACTTCGACGGCGACGTGCTCGTGCTCTCCGGCGACTGCCCGCTGGCCGATGCCGAGACGCTCTCGACGTTCCTCGCCGAGCACCGCGCCTCCGGAGCGCCGGCGACCCTCATGACCGCCCTCGTCGACGACCCCACCGGCTACGGGCGGGTCATCCGCGATGCCGACGGCACCGTGGACCGCATCGTCGAGCAGAAGGACGCGACGGCGGAGGAGGCGGCGGTCAGCGAGATCAACGCCGGGATGTACGTCTTCCGCGCTGCCACACTGCGCACCTACCTGCCCCGGATCGGCGTGGACAACGCCCAGGGGGAGATGTACCTGACCGACGTGCCCGGCCTCGTGCGCCGGGACGGCGACCGGGTCGCGGCGTCGATCGTGTCGGACGTCGAGGTCACGTTCGGGGTCAACGACCGCGCCCAGCTCGCCGAGGTCGGCCGTCGTCTGAACGCCCGCATCGTCCGTCGCTGGCAGCTCGAGGGCGTCACCATCGTCGACCCGGCCACGACGTGGATCGACGACGACGCCACGCTCGCGCCCGACGTCACGATCCTGCCGAACACGCAGATCCTGCGCGCGACGACGATCGCCGCGGGCGCGACGATCGGACCGGACACGACTCTCGTCGACTGCGAAGTGGGAGAGGATGCGGTCGTCCGTCGCACCGACGCCACTCTGGCCGTGATCGGCGCCGAGGCGACCGTGGGCCCGTTCTCCTACCTCCGCGCCGGCACCGTGCTCGGCCCGAAGGGCAAGATCGGCGCCTATGTCGAGACGAAGAACGCCGAGATCGGCGAGGGGAGCAAGGTGCCGCACCTGTCGTACGTGGGCGATGCGACGATCGGCCGTGGCGTCAACCTCGGCGCGAGCACCATCACGGCGAACTACGACGACGTCAACAAGCACCGCACGGAGATCGGCGACGAGGTGCACACCGGCTCGCACACGGTGCTGGTCGCGCCCGTTAGGCTTGGTCCTGGTGCGAAGACCGGCGCCGGCGCCGTCGTCCGCAAGGACGTCCCGGCCGGTGCCCTGGCCATGAGCGTGGCCCCCCAGCGCAACATCGAGGGGTGGGTCGAGAAGAACAGAGCAGGGACGGGCGCGGCGGATGCCGCGGCCCGGGAGAATTCGGCGGAATAGGCGGAGCATGGCCCGGAAGAAGAAGACGGTCGACCTGGATCGCGACAACGGCGTGGCCCCCGGCCTCGTCGCCAAGACGAAGAAGCGTCTGGTCATCGCTGGTGGTCGATCGCATCCCGAGCTGACGGCGGCCGTCGCCGCTTCGCTCGGCACCGAGATCGCTCCGGTCGAGCACCGTACCTTCGCCTCCGGCGAGATCTACGCGCGCTTCGAGGTCTCGATCCGCGGCTGCGACCTCTTCCTCGTGCAGACCTTCGGGGAGCCGGTCAACGAGTGGCTCATGGAGACGCTCATCATGATCGACGCCGCCAAGCGCGCCTCGGCCAAGCGCATCACCGTCGTCGCGCCGTACTATCCGTATTCGCGTCAGGACAAGAAGGGCCGTGGCCGTGAGCCCATCAGCGCCCGCCTCGTCGCTGATCTGCTGAAGACGGCAGGCGCCGACCGCGTGATGAGCGTCGACCTGCACGCCGCCCAGATCCAGGGCTTCTTCGACGGCCCCGTCGACCACCTGTTCGCCAAGCCGGTGCTCCTGGACCACTTCGAGCGCACGCTCACGCCGGAGGACCGCGAGATCCTCACGGTCGTCTCCCCGGACATGGGGCGCGTTCGCGTCGCCGACACCTGGTCGGACAGCCTCGGCGCGCCGCTCGCGATCATCCACAAGCGCCGCGACCCGAAGGTCGCCAACCAGGTCTCGGTGCACGAGATCGTCGGCACCGTGGAGGGACGCACCTGTCTCCTCGTCGACGACATGATCGACACCGGCGGCACGATCGTCAAGGCGGCGCAGGCGCTCAAGGCGAACGGCGCGCACCGCGTGATCGTCGCGGCGACCCACGCGATCTTCAGCGACCCGGCCTCCGAGCGGCTGCAGGATGCGGCGATCGACGAGGTCGTCGTCACGGACACCATCCCGCTCTCCGCGTCGCGTCGTTGGGAGAACCTCACGGTGCTGCCGATCGCGCCGCTGCTCGCGCGGGCGATCCATGAGGTCTTCGAAGACGGCTCCGTCACGAGCATGTTCGGCGGAGACGCGTAACTCATCGGGACGGCACAGCCCGTGCATAGCCGGGCTGCTTACGGTCGAGTCATCGACGGAAGAGTCGACCGACGACGACCACGGAGGACCCCATGATCCGCACGACCGTTCCGACCTCTGTCCGCACCGGCACTGCCCTCCTCGGGGTCGCAGGGCTGTTCGTCCTCGCGGGATGCTCGTCGACCGGCGACGCCGCAGACACCTCGACCGGCACCGACGAGACCGCGGGGTCGAGCTCCTCGTCCTCGTCGAGCGGGGGTGACGCCTCCGGCACCTACACCGACGGCACGTACACCGCCGACGGCTCGTACCAGACCCCGGAGACGGTGGAGGAGATCACCGTCACGCTCACCCTCGCCGACGGCGTCGTGACGGAGGTCGAGGTGACCGGCGACCCGAAGGCTCCGGAGACCGAGCGGTACCAGGGCGAGTTCATCGACGGGATCGCCGACGAGGTCGTGGGGCAGCCGATCGACGAGCTGAACGTCAGCCGCGTCGCCGGGTCGTCGCTCACGAGCGGCGGCTTCAACGACGCCGTGGCCTCCATCAAGGAGCAGGCCGCCGCCTAGGCGCGAGGCGTCCTCATGGGGGAGTGGCGATTCGAGGCGATCGGCACCGGGTGGGAGATCGAGACCGGTGCCCCGCTCACGGATGACGTCCGCGCGTCCGTGACGGCCGAGATCGAGCGCTTCGATCGCCTCTGGTCCCGCTTCCGCGACGACTCCGACGTGGTGCGTCTCGGCCGGTCGGGCGGCTCGCTGACCGCTCCGGACGCGGGGCCGATGCTCGATGCCTATCGCGAGCTCGATGCCGCGACGGCCGGTGCGGTGAACCCCCTGGTCGCCGACAGCCTGGAGGCCCTGGGCTATGACGCCGCCTACTCGCTGCGGGCGGGGGAGCCCCGCCCCGCTCCCGCCTCCTGGACATCCCGGCTGACCTGGGCGGCGGACACGGTCGAGGCGCACGAGCCCGCCCTCCTCGACGTGGGCGCCCTCGGCAAGGGGCGTCTCGTCGATCGCGTGATGGCGGTGCTGGCCGACGTTCCCGGGGACGTGGTCGTGGATGCCGGCGGAGACATCCGGGTGCGCGGCGCCGGCGTGCGCGTCGCTCTCGAGCACCCGTTCGATGCGCGGAAGGCGATCGGCGTGGTCGAGATCACCGACGGCGCGCTGTGCGCCTCGGCCGTCAATCGACGGGCCTGGGGCGAGGGCCTCCACCACGTGCTCGATGCGCGGACGGGACGGCCCGTCCGCACCTGGGCCGCGACGTGGGCTCTCGCCCCGGAGGCGATGACGGCGGATGCCGTGGCCACCGCGCTGTTCTTCGACGGCGGCCCGGAGCTGGCCGCCCGCTGGGGCGTCGAGTGGGTGCGCATGACCACCGACGGCCGTGTGCAGCGCTCGCCCGGTTGCCACGCCGAGCTCTTCACCGCGGCACCCGCCGCTGCTGCCGGAACCCGGGGAGACAGGAACCCATGACCACCGCCTTCGCCGCCGCCCGCCAGCGCGTCCCCGCCGTCCTCGGCGCGCTGTCGATGTACCGCCTCGTGCTGTTCGCGCTGACGGCACTGGCCATCATCGCCCTCGTGCTGTCCCTGTTCGGGGTGATCGTGTCTCCGACGCCGGGGGAACTGGTGGCGTCCTTCCTCGTGCTCGCGGTCGTGATCTCGGCCGTGGACGCGGTCGCGCAGCGCCTTCTCCGCCTGCCCTGGCGCGTGGAGTCCTCACTCGTCACTGCCCTCATCCTCCTGTTCGTGCTGCGTCCCGGCATCGAGCCGTCGGCGCTGCTCGGCCTCGGGATCGCCGGTGCGGTGGCCAGCGTGTCCAAGTACCTCATCGCCTGGCGAGGGCGGCACATCTTCAACCCGGCGGCGTTCGGTGCCGCGGTCGTGTCGATCCTGGGGGCGTTCGGGGCGTTCAGCTGGCTCGGTACCTCGTCCTCCTGGTGGGTCGGCACCCCGGTTCTCGTGATCCCCGTCGTCCTCCTCGGGCTCGCCGTGCTCTGGCGTACGGAGAAGGTCGGGGTCGTCCTGCTCTTCCTCGTCGTCGCCGTCGCCACCTCGATCGTGCGGCAGGCGGTGCAGGCCGTGCAGTTCGACGTCTCCTTCGACGTCGTGACGGCGCTGTCGTTCGCGGTGCTCCAGTCGCCGTTCCTCTTCCTCGGCGCGTTCATGCTGTCGGAGCCCTTGACGCTCCCGCCGCGTCGTCGGCAGCAGCTCGTCGTCGCCGTCGTGGTGGGCGTACTCGCGGGGTGGCCGATCTCGGTGGCCGGTCTGTTCACGCTCGGACAGGAGCGCGCTCTGCTCATCGGGAACCTCGTGGCCTTCGCGTTCGCGCTCCGCGGGTCCGTGCGTCTCGTCCTGGAGAGCCGCGCCTCCGTGACGCCGACTGCCCAGGAGCTCACCTTCCGGGCGAAGGGCCGCGTGCGGTTCCTCCCCGGGCAGTATCTCGAGCTCGACGTGCCGCACCGACGGCCGGACGCGCGGGGGACCCGCCGCGAGTTCAGCATCGTGTCCGCTCCGGCCGACCTGCCGATCCTCCGCATCGCGTACAAGAACGGCGACCAGCAGCACCCGTCGAGCTACAAGCGGGCTCTCGCGGCAGCCGAGCCCGGTGCGACGTTCGCGGTGACCGGAACCTGGGGCGACTTCATCCTCCCGCGCGGTGAGCAGCCGGTGCTCATGGTCGCGGCAGGCATCGGTGTGACGCCGTTCGTGTCGCAGCTCCGGCAGCTTCAGGCGACGGGGGAGCGGCGCGACGTCGTCCTCGTCTACGTGGCGTCCTCGGCGGAGGAGCTCGCCTTCCGCGACGAGCTCGCCGCGACGGGTGTGCGCACCGTCGTGTTCACCCGTGATGAGCCGGACGACCTCCCCGCGCACTGGACCTGGGCGCAGGGGGCCCGCCTGGACGCGGAGACCCTGGAGCGCGCGGTGGGGGACCTCTCGGCGCGGCACGCCTTCATCTCCGGCCCGCCGCGGCTCATCGCCGACCTCGCGCCCGCGCTGCAGAAGGCCCGGTCGCTCACCACCGACGCCTTCGCCGGGTACTGACCTGACCCTCTTCCTCCCGTTCGGGGCCCCGGGTCAGGCGTCGGGCGGAGTCTCGCCGGGATGAGTCAGCGGGATCCGGACGGTGAAGGTCGTGTCGCCGGGCTCGCTGTCGACCGAGATGCGGCCGTGGTGGCCCTCCACGATGGCCTTGACGATCGCGAGACCGAGTCCGGTCCCTCCGGTCTGCCGGGCGCGGGAGCTGTCTCCGCGGGCGAACCGGGCGAAGAGCTCGTCGCGGAGGGCGGGATCGATCCCCGGGCCGTCGTCGTGCACGCGGAGCACGGCCTCGTCGCCCTCCCGGGCCACGCTCAGCGTCACCGTGGTCCCCGCAGGGGTGTGGGTCCTGGCATTGGCCAGCAGGTTCGCGACGACCTGATGCAGCCGCCCTGCATCACCGACGACGGTGACCGGCTCATCCGGCACCTCGATGTTCCAGTGATGATCGACCGCCGTCGGCCGCGCATCCGAGAGGCCCTCGAGGGCGAGCTGGGCGAGGTCGACCGTGCCGTACACGAGTTCTCGTCCCTCGTCGAGACGGGCGAGGAGCAGGAGGTCCTCCACGAGCCGTGTCATGCGCAGCGACTGCGCCTGGATGCGCTCCAAGGAGGAGGTCGTGCCCTCGATGACCGCGTCTTCCTTCGTCGCCTCCGGTGCCTGACGCAGCGCTCGCAACGAGAGCTCCGAGTAGCCGCGGATCGAGGCCAGCGGCGTGCGCAGCTCATGGCTCGCGTCGGCGACGAACCGGCGCATCTGCTCCTCGTTCTTCTGGCGCGCCGCGAGGGACGTGTCCACGTGGTCGAGGAGCTTGTTGAGCGCGGCGCCGACGAGCCCGGTCTCCGTCCGCGGATCGGCCTCGCTCGCCGGTACGCGCTCGGTGATGCTGACCTCGCCGCGGTCGAGCTGCTGATTGGCGACTCTCGTCGCGGTCGCTGCAACCGCCCGCAGCGGCCGAAGCCCGACCCGGATCGTGACCGCCGTCGTCAGGGCGAGGAGGATCAGGCCGCCCGCCGTCGCGAGCAGGATCACGGTGAGGAGCTGCGTGAGCTGATTCTGGACGTCGTCGCGGGGGAGCCCCGTGACGACGACGACGCCGTTGCTCGCGGTGGTCGCGACGACCCGATACGAGCCGAGGCCGTCGAACGAGACCGTGGCAGGGGTGCCGAGCGCGACCGTGCCGTACAACCTCTGCAACTGCTCGGGAGTGAGCGACTGCGGCGTGCTGTTCAACGCCCCACGGCTCTCCTGGAACGTGACGCCGCTCGGTCCGGCCACGGGGCTCCCGAGCGAGAGCAGCAGCCCGGGGACGCGGGTGTTGAGGAGGGGGAGGATGTTGTCGACGGTCGCCTCGGAGGGCGCGACCCGCTCCACGATCCCGTCCCGGATCGTCGCAGCGTAGGTCTTCACCTTGTTGTCGAGCTGGTCCTCGAGCGTGCTGCCCAGGGTGGCGCTGGTGATGACGGCGACGATGACGAGGATCAGCGACACGAACCCGATCACCGCGGTCATCAGCCGCGTCTGCAGGCTCATGGGCCGCCGCGTCACCGTCGCTCCGCTCACTGCGGGGCCTTGATCATGTAGCCGACGCCGCGCACGGTGTGCAGGAGGGGCGTGCGGCCGGCGTCGATCTTCTTCCGGAGGTACGAGATGTAGAGCTCCACGACCGACGACTTGCCACCGAAGTCGTAGCTCCAGACGCGGTCCAGGATCTGCGCCTTGGACAGCACCCGGCGCTCGTTGCGCATGAGGTAGCGCAGCAACTCGAACTCGGTCGCGGTCAGCTCGATCTCCACGCCGTCCCGGACGACCTCGTGGCTGTCCTCGTTGAGCGTGAGATCGGCGACGCGGAGGATCGACTGCCCGTCGTCGGCGCTGGCGTGTCCGGTGCGCCGGATGATCGCGCGGAGCCGGGCGATCACCTCTTCCAGGCTGAACGGCTTGGTCACGTAATCGTCGCCCCCGGCGGTGAGCCCGGCGACGCGGTCGCCCACGGCATCCTTCGCCGTGAGGAAGAGGACCGGGACGAGGTTGCCTGCTTCGCGGAGGCGCTTCAGCACGGCCATCCCGTCGAGGTCGGGCATCATGATGTCGAGCACGAGGGCGTCCGGTTCGAACTCCTTCGCGACCTGGATCGCCTCGAGGCCGGAGGAGGCGGTGCGCACCTCCCAGCCCTCCATGCGCAGGGCCATGGCGAGCAGATCGGTGAGCATCTGCTCGTCGTCCACGGCGAGGATGCGCAGAGGGGAGCCGTCGGGGCGGCGCAGTTCGGGCAGGTCGCTGGTCATGCCTCTATTCTGCGGAACTTCCTATGTGATTTCTATGGAGCAGGCTATGGGTTCTCTGGGAGATGTCCGCCTCATAGAACCCTCATCATCCGTCCCTCGAATCCGCATAACGGTCGTCCCTAGCGTCGGTTCCGCGCCGCGATCGTCGCGGCGGGAGGAGAGACATGTACGGACGATATCTGCGGCGCGAACTCGCGGGCCGCAAGAAGCAGACGGCGATCGTGGCCATCGGGCTCGCGATCGCGATCGGACTCGTAATCGTGGTGAACGCCCTGACGACCGGTGTGCGCGACGCCCAGGCGCAGTCGCTGGCAGCGGTCTACGGAGTGGGGACGGATCTGACCGTCACGGGTGCCGCCGCGGAACCGGGCGACGGGACAGGACCGCGGTTCGAGTTCGACGAGGACGCGGGGGAGAGCGACGGCGAGACCACGACCCTGGAGCAGTCGACCCTGCGCACGGACTTCGGCCGGACGACGCTCGACGCCGCGGTGCTGGACACGGTCGCCGGTACCGATGGCGTCGCCGCCGCGACCGGTGCGCTGAGCCTGACGAACTCGACCTTCTCCGGTGAGCTGCCGAGTGGCGGCTTCGGCGGGCAGGACGGTGCGGAGGGCGGCGAGGCGCCCGCGGAGGGCCAGGCGCCTCCGCAGGGTGGCGGCGGGGGCGGAGGCGGTGCGTTCGGCATCGACTCGTTCACCGTCCTCGGCATCGACCCGTCCGCGTCGGAGGTCGGCCCGCTGGCCTCCGCCGAGATCGGCGAGGGGCGTGGGCTGGACGCCGACGACAGCGGAGCCCTCGTCGCGCTGGTGGACAGCACGTACGCCGCGAGCGAGGACATCGCCGTCGGCGACACCCTGGACGTCGCGGGCTCCGACGTCGAGGTCGTCGGCCTCCTCACCTCGGCGTCGGATGCCGCAGACACCGCGGCGGACGTCTACCTCCCGCTCGACACCGCGCAGGAGCTGGCCGGCGTGGAGGACGTGATCTCCACGGTGTACGTGCAGGCGGATTCGGCGGCGTCCATCGACGAGGTGCAGACGGCCCTGGCGGAGGAGCTACCCGACGCCACCGTCTCCTCACAGTCCGAGCTCGCTGCGACGGTGTCCGGCTCGCTCTCGAACGCGACGGCGCTCGTCACGAATCTCGGCACCTGGCTGTCGATCATCGTCCTCGCCGTCGCCGTGCTGCTCTCGGTGCTCCTCACCCTCTCCGGCGTCGGCCGCCGCACCCGCGAGTTCGGCACCCTGAAGGCGATGGGGTGGTCGAACGGCCGCGTCGTGCGCCAGGTCGCCGGGGAGTCGATGGTGCAGGGACTCCTCGGAGGCGCAGCTGGTCTCGTGCTCGGCCTCGCCGGGATCCTGATCATCACCGTCATGCAGCCGACCGTGGCCGCCGGATCCACGGCCGTCGGCGGAGGCCCGAACGGAGGAGGAGGCTTCGGCGGCCCCGGCGGCATGGCCCCGGGCGCGGAGACCGCCACCGACATCGTGCTGCAGGCGCCGCTGACCCCCTGGGTGCTCGTCGCCGCCGTGGGCCTCGCGGTGCTGGGCGGGCTCGTCGCCGGCGCCTTCGGAGGCTGGCGGGCGGCGCGACTGAGCCCCGCCGAGGCCCTGCGGTCCGTCGCATGAGCGGCGTCGCGAACCACACAGGAGAGAAGGAGACCGAGATGACCACGATGACGGATTCCGAGGCCCGCGTTCCGGCCCCGTCGGCGGCGACCCCGCTGTACCAGGCGACGGGCGTCACCCGCACCTATACGCGGAAGGGACGGACGGTGACGGCGCTCACGGGCGTCGACCTGGAGATCATGCCCGGCGCATTCGTCACGATCCAGGGGCCGACCGGAGGGGGCAAGTCGACGCTGTTGCAGCTGCTGGGGGCGCTCGACACCCCGACCTCCGGGACGCTGCAGCTGGACGGCCGTGAACTGTCGTCGGCCTCGCCGTCGGAGCTGGGACGGATCCGCGCGCAGGAGATCGGATTCGTCTTCCAGGGGTTCAACCTGATCCCGACGCTGACGGCGGCGGAGAACGTCGACATGGCCCTGGAGCCGCTCGGCATCGACCCGGCGGAACGACGCACGCGGGTCGCCGCCGCCCTCGCCCACGTCGGCCTGGCGGACCGCGGAGACCATCGTCCCGCAGAGTTGTCCGGTGGACAGCAGCAGCGTGTCGCGATCGCGCGGGCGATCGTCAAGCGCCCGCGGGTGCTGCTCGCGGACGAGCCGACGGGCAACCTCGACGAGAGGATGCGCGACGAGATCCTCGACCTCCTCGAGCGGCTGTGCGCGGAGGGCATCACCATGGTCGTGGTCACGCACGACTCCGCGGTGGCGCGACGCGCGACGAAGCGGCTGCGTCTGACGCAGGGGACGGTGAAAGACACCACCCGATAGCCGGCGGCGCGGGGGAGGGGCGGACGGCGAGCCGCCCCTCTTCCGCGATGTCCGACCCCGGGTCTACCGTGTGCTCATGGTCGACCACGTCGAATCCGCACAGCCCACCGTCCACCGTCCCTCCACCGTCTCCGAGGTGGCCGCGCTCGTCCGCGCCGCCGCGCAGGAGGCGGTCCCCCTGACCGTCGTCTCCGGCGGCCACGGGCCCTGGTCCCACGCCTCCGCCCCCGGTCTGCGGCTCGAACTCGGGGAGCTCTCCTCGATCGAGGTCGACGGCACCGCCGTACGCCTCGGTGGCGGTGCTGTCTGGGGCGATGTCGCGACAGCCCTCGCCGCCCATGGCCTCGCCCTGAGCTCCGGCGACACGGCCAGCGTCGGTGTCGGCGGTCTCACGCTCGGCGGCGGCATCGGCTGGATGGTGCGCGCCTGGGGCCTCGCCGTCGATCAGCTCGTCGGCGCCCAGGTCGTCACCGCGAGCGGAGACGTGGTGGAGGTGTCGGCCACGCAGCATCCCGACCTGTTCTGGGCGCTGCGCGGCGGTGGCGGCAACTTCGGCATCGTCACCCGTTTCGATTTCGAGGCGCATCGTCTGCCGGGGATCGCGCTGGCCGAGTCCGTCGTCGAAGGTGACGCGACGGCCGTGCTCCGGGCTGCGCGCGAACTCCTCCGCGACGCCCCGCGCGAACTGACCGTCACGTACATGGACGTGCCGCCCATGGACCCGAGTGCTCCGGCCGGTGCCCGGCTGACCGCCGTGTGGGCAGGGCCCGACCCGGAGGCGCTGCGTGTGGAGCTCGCGCCGATCACCGCCCTCGACGGTGTCACGACGGAGATCACCGAGCCCGCCTACCGGGACATCCTGATGGAGATGCCGCAGCCCGAGGGCGGCGAGGCTCCCGCCCCTCCCGGGTTCCTCGGCGGGAACGGGCTCGTCGCCGACCTCGACGATGAGACGATCGATCGGCTGGTGGCGTATCGGCGGGAGTTCCCCGCCTCGGTCGTCTTCCTCCGGTCCCTCGGCGGGGCGTTCGGCGACGTGCCGCAGGAGGAGACGGCATTCCCGGCGCGCAGCGCGACCTGGTTCGTCATGGCCGGTGCCTTCGACGTCCCCGGACTGCTCGACGAGCAGGGGCGTGAGAAAGCCGCCGCCGACGCGCAGCGGATCGTCGAGGGCCGCCTCGCCGAGTACAGCAACTTCGTCGACCGCGAGCGACCGGACGCGGTGTCCGGGATGTACGGCCGCGACGGCTACGCGCGTCTGCGGGCGGTGAAGGCGCAGTGGGACCCGCAGAACGTGTTCCGCCGCAACCACAACATCCTCGTCTGACGCACGAAGGGCCGGGCACCGTACGGTGCCCGGCCCTTCGCAGACCCGAGGTCAGTGCGTGTCTTCGGCCTCGATCTCGGAGCGGTCGCCCGACCACAGCGTGTGGAAGGTGCCCTCCTTGTCGATGCGCTTGTAGGTGTGCGCGCCGAAGAAGTCGCGCTGGCCCTGCACGAGAGCAGCCGGAAGGCGGTCGGCGCGGATGCCGTCGTAGTACGACAACGACGACGAGAACGCCGGAGCCGGGATGCCGGACTGCGCCGCCGTGACCACCACGCGGCGCCATGCCGCCTGGCCGCGGGTGAGCGCCTCGGCGAAGTACGGAGCCGTCATCAGCACGGGCAGGTCGGGCGTCTCGGCGTAGGCGTCCGCGATCCGGTTCAGGAACTGGGCACGGATGATGCAGCCGCCGCGCCAGATCTTGGAGATCGCACCGAGATCGATGTTCCAGCCGTACTCGGCGGCACCGGCGCGGATCTCGTCGAAGCCCTGCGAGTAGGCGACGATCTTGGAGGCGTAGAGCGCCAGGCGGACGTCCTCGACGAAGGCGTCGACCTCGTCGGCCGGGACCGTGAACTCCTCGTCCGGGCCAGGAAGCGCCGCGGCGACCGCGCGCTGCTCGGGGTGCGAGGAGAGGGAGCGGGCGAACGTCGCCTCGGCGATACCCGAGACCGGAACGCCGAGCGAGAGCGCGGTCTGCACGGTCCAGGCACCGGTGCCCTTCGCGCCGGCCTGGTCCAGGATGACGTCGACGAGCGGCTTGCCGGTGGACGCGTCGACCTGCCGCAGCACCTCGGCGGTGATCTCGATGAGGTACGACTCCAGCTCGCCGCGGTTCCACTCGGCGAAGATCTCGGCGATCTCCGCGGGCGTCTTGCCGGTGCCGCGACGGATGAGGTCGTAGGCCTCGGCGATGAGCTGCATGTCGGCGTACTCGATGCCGTTGTGCACCATCTTGACGAAGTGGCCGGCGCCGTCGTGGCCGACGTGCGTCACGCACGGCTCGCCCTCGGCGATCGCGGCGATGGACTTCAGGATGGGTCCGAGCGTGACCCAGGACTCGTCGGAGCCGCCCGGCATGATCGAGGGACCCGTGAGGGCCCCCTCCTCGCCGCCGGAGATGCCGGCGCCGACGAAGTTGATGCCGGTCTCGCGGACGGCCTTCTCGCGGCGGATGGTGTCCGGGAAGTAGGCGTTGCCGCCGTCGACGATGATGTCGCCCGGCTCGAAGACCTCGACGAGGGAGTCGATCACGGCGTCGGTCGGAGCTCCGGCCTTGACCATGATGATCGCGGTACGCGGCTTCTGCAGCGAATCGGCGAACTCCTGGTAGGTCTTCGCCGGGATGAAGCCCGCCTCGGGATGCTCGTCGAGGAGGGTCTGCGTCTTCTCGTAGCTGCGGTTGAAGATCGCCACGGTGTTGCCCTCGCGGCTCGCGAGGTTGCGGGCGAGGTTCGACCCCATGACGGCGAGTCCGACGACTCCGATGTTCGCTGATGCTTCGGGCACGGAAGGCTCCTCGGTCGTGAAGAAGGGTTGAGTTCAGCGTATCGCTGTAGGGCGGATCGAGGCGCACCCGTGACACGGCCCTGTCATCGTCCGCGGTGGCGGGCGTCCGGACGCTCGGGACCTCTACGCTGAGGAGAGCACAGGAGCTGGAGGGAGTCGGTCGTGACGGAGTCCGAGAAGAAGGTCCGCGCTGTCGTCGCGGTGCCGTTGGCGGAGGAGCTGTGCGGGCTCATCGAGGAGCTGGAGCCGCGGCTCGAGGTCGTCCACGATGCGGCGCTCGTGCCTCCTATGCGCGGCCCTGCAGACTGGTCGGGCGACCCTGACTTCACTCGCACGCCGGAGCAGCAACGGGCGTTCGACGACCTCGTCGACTCGGCGGACGTCCTCTTCGGCATCCCCGACGTCGACCCCGACGCGCTGGCGCGAACGGTGTCCGCGAACCCGCGGCTGCGGTGGGTCATGACCACGGCGGCCGGCGGCGGGAGCACCGTGAAGGCCGCGGGGCTCGACCGGGCGGATCTCGACCGCATCGTCTTCACCACCAGCGCGGGCGTCCACGGCGGCACGCTCGCCGAGTTCGCCGTCTTCGCGGTGCTCGCCGGGGCGAAGGACCTTCCACGCCTGCGGACGGATCAGGATCGCCGCGTCTGGCCCGACCGCTGGGAGATGCGTCAGGTCGACGAGATGACCGTGCTGGTGGTCGGGCTCGGCGGCATCGGCGCGGAGTGCGCCCGCCGGTTCCACGCGCTCGGCGCGCGGGTGTGGGGGACCAGTCGCTCCGGCCGCGCGGTCGAGGGTGTCGACCGTCTCATCGCGCCCGACGAGCTCGTGGGCGCGGTGGGCGAGGTCGACGCGATCGTCGTCACGCTGCCGGGCACCGAGCAGACCAGGCATCTCATCGGCGAGGAGGTCCTGCAGGCGGTGAAGCCCGGGGTCATCCTCACCAACGTCGGACGCGGCAGCGTCGTCGATGAGACGGCGCTTCTCGCCGCGCTCGACGACGGCCGCGTCGGCTTCGCCGGGCTGGACGTCTTCGAGCAGGAGCCGCTGCCCGCCGAGTCCCCGTTGTGGGCGCACCCCCGCGTCCTCGTCAGTCCGCACACCGCGGCGCTCAGCTCGAAGGAAGAGGAGCGCATCGCGCGGCGATTCGCTGAGAACGCCACCCGGCTGCTCGACGGACGCGAGCTGCGTGCAGTGGTCGACACGGTCGAGTTCTACTGAGGATCGACGGCAGGCCGGCATGAGCGTGCGCATCGTCGTGATGGGGCCCAGCGGCTCCGGGAAGTCGACGGTGGGTGCGGCGCTGGCCGAGGATCTCGGGGCGCGCTTCGTGGACGGGGACGACCTGCATCCGCTCACAAACGTCGAGAAGATGGCGGCGGGTATCGCCCTCGACGACGAGGACCGGATGCCGTGGCTGCGGGTGGTCGGACGGACGCTCGCCGCGGAGGCGCACATCGTGGTCGCGTGCTCCGCGCTGCGGCGGCGCTACCGGGATGCCATCAGGGCGGAAGCACCGGACGCCGTTTTCGTCGAGCTCGGCGTGGCACGGGAGACGCTCGCACGGCGGGTCGGCGGTCGCTCCGACCACTTCATGCCGGCCTCGCTGCTCGATTCTCAGCTCGACACGTGGGAACCGCTGACGGACGACGAGTCGGGGCTCCGGGTCGATGCCGCGCTTCCGCTGAGGCGCGAGGTGGCGGCGATCCGGAAGGCGCTCACCGCGGTGACGGGAGCGCCAGGGGGCGCTCAGTCCTTGCGGTAGCCCGAGCGGCCGAGGGAGAACAGGGCGGCGCCCGTTGCGACGGCGGCGCACAGCGACATGGCGCCGATCACCCAGAGGAGGACGTGAGAGAGGAACGCGGCGTCGAGCATGGAGGTACTCCGAATTTCTGCAGAGGGGACCGGTGTCCTCAGCCTATCGGGTCATCCGGTACCATGGAGTCGTACCTCGGCGAGGGACGCTTCTGCGCGTGCGCGGACGTCCGTGATCGACGCGGCGAAGCAAGCCCGGTGGCTTTCCTCACGCGTCCGCGTTCGAGTCCACAATTCCAAGACCACCGCGCGGCGCCTTCGCTGCGTGCCCGAAGGAGAACCTCATGTCTGAAGACACCACGGTCCACGCCGAGCTGCGCAGCAGCTTCGGCAAGGGCTTCGCCCGTCGTCTGCGCGCCGCCGGCAAGATCCCCGCGGTCATCTACGGCCACGGCACCGAGCCTGTGCACGTCGCGCTGCCGGGTCACCAGGTCTCCCTGATCATCCGTCGCGCCAACGCGCTGCTCGACCTCGACATCGAGGGCACCTCGCAGCTCGCGCTCGTCAAGGACGTGCAGAAGGACCCGGTGCACCAGATCATCGAGCACATCGACCTCCTGGTCGTGAAGAAGGGCGAGAAGGTCGCCATCGACGTCCCCGTCGTCGTGACCGGCGAGCCGGCTCCCGGCACCATCGTCAACCTCGACGCCACGACCATCCAGGTCGAGGCCGAGGCCACGCACATCCCCGAGAACATCGAGGTCTCGGTCGAGGGTCTCGAGGAGGGCGCGCACATCACCGCCGCCGACGTCACCCTCCCGAAGGGCTCGACGCTCCTCACCGACGCCGAGGTCCTCGTGGTCGCCATCTCCGTCCCGGCCGCTCCGGTCGAGGACGAGGAGACCGAGGGCGAGTCCGCCGAGGGCGCCGCCGAGGCGTCCGAGGAGGCCGCCGCGGAGTGATCTCCGCCTGCTTCATCACGGAGGGGACGCGATCGGATCGCGTCCCCTCCGTCGTATCCTGACCGGGGTGACGGCTCCGGCGAGAGAGGACGAGGAATGGCAGCGACCTGGCTCGTGGTCGGTCTCGGCAACCCCGGACCCCGCTATGAGGCGACCCGCCACAACATCGGCCAGATGGTCGTCGACGAGCTCGCGGCCCGGCGCGGCGAGAGCTTCCGGGAGCACAAGGGCGGCGCGCGCGTCGTGGAGACCTGGCTCCGCCCCGGCGCCGACAAGCTCGTGCTCGCGAAGCCGAACACGTTCATGAACGTCTCGGGTACGCCCGTCGCGGCGCTCGCCCGCTTCTACTCCGTCCCCCTCGATCACGTGGTCGTCGTGCACGATGAGCTCGACATCCCGTTCGACACGGTCAAGCTCAAGACCGGGGGAGGCCACGGCGGGCACAACGGCGTCCGCGACATCGCGCGAGCGCTCACGAGCCCGGACTTCCCCCGGGTGCGCGTGGGCATCGGCCGGCCGGTGGGGCGTCAGGACCCCGCCGACTGGGTGCTCTCCCCGTTCGGCAAGGACGAGCGCGCGAACCTGCCCCTCCTCGTGGGCGACGCAGCCGACGCCGTCGAGCTCCTCGTCGACGAGGGGCTGCTCGCCGCGCAGCAGAAGCACCACGCCCCTCGCTGAGGACGCGGCGCGCCGCGTGTCAGGTGGTGAAGGTGGCGTACCCCGCCGCCCCGCCGACGGCGAAAGCGGTGAAGACGGCGACGAAGAAGATGATCGCGCCGAGGACGGCGACGATGAGCGCGGCGATGCCCGCTCCGCGCCCCTGCTTGCGGCGGATCGCGATGATCCCCAGCACGATCGCGGCGATGCCGAGCACCGTCCCGGCCCAGAAGGACAGCTCCGTCCACAGCACCTGGTCGCGCGCGGGGGACAGGAATCCGAGATTGCCCGTGGAGCCGCTGAAGCCCTGCGGGATGCGGCGGCCGACCTCGAACGCGCTGACGCCGCCGATGATCGGCATGACGACGGCCGCGAGGATCGAGAGGCCGAGAGCGAGCAGGCCGAGGAATCCCGAGGGCTTCGGCGCGGCGTCCGGCGCGGTGTACGTGCCGGACGGTGCCGCGTAGCCGCCCACGGGCACCTGATACGCCCCGGGAGGCGCGGCAGGGGGTGCCGGCTGGCCGTATCCGCCGGCGGGCGGGTACGTTGCCGGAGGAGCAGGCGGCGCCGACGGATACGCGGGCGGCGGGACCGCACCGGATGCCGGCTCCTGCGGGACCGAGGTCGCCGGGGGCAGGGGTGGCACGGCGCCGGGCGGAGGGGGCAGCTGCGGATCGGTCACGATGTCATCCTAGGGTCGGCTGCGGCTCACACCCGGCGCAGCAGTCCGACGCGGTCGTACACGTCGGACAGCGTGCGATCGGCGACGGCGTCGGCACGGGCGGCGTTCTCGGCGAGGATCCGGTCGAGCTCCGCCGGGTCGTCGAGGAGCTCGAGGGCACGGTCGCGCACCGGGGCGAACTCCTCCACGACGACCTCGGCGAGGCCCTTCTTGAAGTCGCCGTAGCCGCGGCCCGCGTACTCGTCCTCGATCGCCGGGATCTGACGGCCGGTCAGGGCGGCGTAGATGGTCAGCAGGTTCGAGACGCCGGGCTTGGCCTCCCGATCGAACCGCACGGTGCCCTCGTTGTCGGTCACCGCGCGCATGATCTTCTTCGCCGACTTCGCCGGGTCGTCGAGCATCCACAGCACACCGGCGTCGCTCTCGGCCGACTTCGACATCTTCGCCGTCGGGTTCTGCAGGTCGTAGATCCTCGCCGTCTCCTTCTGGATGACCGGGACCGGCACCGTGAAGGTCTCGCCGAACCGCGAGTTGAAGCGCTCCGCGAGGTCGCGGGTGAGCTCTACGTGCTGCTTCTGGTCGTCGCCGACCGGCACGACGTCGGTCTGGTAGAGCAGGATGTCGGCGGCCATGAGCACCGGATAGGTGAAGAGGCCGACGCTGGTCGCATCGGCGCCGTAGCGGGCCGACTTGTCCTTGAACTGGGTCATGCGTCCGGCCTCGCCGAAGCCGGTGATCGTGCTGAGGATCCAGGCGAGCTCGGCATGCGCGCGGACGTGCGACTGCACGTACAGCGTCGACTGCGACGGCTCGATGCCCGCGGCGATGTACTGCGCGGCGGTACGGCGGGTCTTCTCGCGCAGCTCGGCCGGGTTCTGGGCGACCGTGAGGGCGTGCAGGTCGACGACGGAGAAGAACGCGTCGTACGAGGTCTGGAGCTCCCGCCACTGCAGGAGCGCGCCGATGTAGTTGCCGATCTGGAGGGAGTCGGCGGAGGGCTGCATTCCGGAGTAGAGACGAGGCTTGTTCACCCGTCAATCCTATGCGTCTGCGCGGCGAAGCCCGGCGTCGCCGCATCCCCTACGCTGACGTCATGACGGACGGCATGCCCCTGAGACGCGGACAGGTGTTCCTCGATGCCCTGGGCGCGGAAGCGGAGCGTCTCCATCCGGAGATCCTCGCGCAGTACCGCGCTCCGGGGCCGGCGGGGCACGCGGAGGGGATGTTCGCGGTCGCGGGGAGCCGGTTCGGCCGCTGGGCGGCTCTCGCGCGTCCGATCGTCGGACCGGGGCTGTTGGTGCCGACATCGGGACGAGACGTCCGGTTCGTCCTCCGCACGACGACCGGACGCGCGGAGACGGGCCGCGCGACACTGGACTCCACCCGCGAGTTCCTCTTCCCCGGGCGGACCGAACGGATCGTGGACCGGCTGACGGTGAGCGTGCGGCCGGGACTGGTCCGGAATCTCCTCGGCGCCCGCGGCCGCGTGGAGCTCATCGAGGAGTGCAGCGTGACGGCGGAGGGCTTCCTGCGGATGCGCACCGTCCGGGTCGCCCTGCGGTTGTTCGGTCGGCGGTTCGCTCTGCCCGGTCCGCTCGGCGTGCGCGTGGACCTCGTCGACGGCTGGGACGCCGAGCACCGCCGTCGCACCATCGACATGCGCGCCGTGAACCCCGTGCTCGGCACCGTTCTGGAGTATCGCGGATGGTATCGCGAGTCGCCGCCGTCGCCCTCCGAGCGGCCGGAACCGCGTCAGTAGGTGTAGTCGACGACGACCGGCGCGTGGTCGCTCCAGCGCTGGTCATACGCGGCCGCACGGGCCACGTGATACGCCTGGACGCGCTCGGCGAGAGCGGGCGTGGCCAGGTGGTAGTCGATGCGCCATCCCGAGTCGTTGTCGAAGGCCTTCCCGCGCATGGACCACCAGGTGTACGGCCCGTCCACCTCGCCATGGAAGCGGCGGCCGACGTCCACCCAGCCCAGACCGGTGCCGACCGAGCCGTCGACGCCGGTGACCGAGGCCCCGGCCTCACCGAGGAAGCGATCGAAGTAGGCGCGTTCGCGCGGCAGGAAGCCGGCCTTGGTGCGGTTGCCGCGCCAGTTCTTGATGTCGAGCTCGCGGTGCCCCACATTGAGGTCTCCGGTGACGAGCGCGAGGGCGCCGTCGGTGTTCAGACTCGCCAGTCGAGCCTCGAACGCATCGAGGAACTTCCACTTCTCGTCCTGCTTCGGGGTGTCGGCCTCGCCGGAGTGCACGTAGGCGCTGACGACGGTGAGCGGACGGTCGCCGATCAGGAAGTCGGCCTCGATCCAGCGGCCCTTGGAGTCGAAGTCCTCCGGGCCGAAGTCCACCCGGGAGGCGAGCGCGGGGAGGCGGCTGGCGATCGCGACGCCCGCTCGCCCCTTGGCCGTGGCCTCATCGTGAACGAAGGTCCAGCCGGGGAGGGCAGCCTCGATGTGCT
This sequence comes from Microbacterium sp. GbtcB4, assembly GCF_019091465.1. Classification (NCBI taxonomy): domain Bacteria; kingdom Bacillati; phylum Actinomycetota; class Actinomycetes; order Micrococcales; family Microbacteriaceae; genus Microbacterium; species Microbacterium sp. GbtcB4. The sequence goes on along the minus strand of NZ_JAGXJJ010000003.1, from coordinate 63,785 downwards.
CGTCCTGCCCGCGCACCTCCTGAAGGGTGAGGATGTCGATGTCCGCGGCGTCCAGCCACGTGCTCATCCCGTTGCGGGCGGCCGCCCGGATCCCGTTGACATTGACCGAGGCGATACGCAGGTGAGGCATTCCTCCAGCCTAACGAGCACCGCCGACATCGCGGTTCTGACGGTGGTCGAGCTCGGAGAGCAGGCGCTGCGCGAGAGGGGAGGTCGGGGGTGCGGGCGGGGGAGCGGAGGCCTCCAGTCGCGCGACCTCGTCCTCCGCCGCGCGGACGGCGTGCCCGGCGGCCCAGCTCCGGTACCACGGGGCCTCGTCGCGCGCGGCCCGGGCGTCGCGCAAGCGGATCCGTGCCGCGGAGAGCAGCGTGGCGTGTTCGGCCACCCGCCGCTCGGCCTCCGTCGGCAGCAAGAGCGGGAGGTCGCGGTCCTGGGCGGCGACGGCGATCCACGAGGCGGCGACGAGCATGACCACCCCGTTCACCCGGAACCACAGCAGCAGTCCGACGAAGATCGCGAAGGTCGCCAGCAGCGGGTTCGACGGCGTGTAGCTCAACAGGAACCCGACCCCGAACTGCAGCACCGTCATGGCCGCGCCGCCGAGGAGGGCGCCGGGCCAGATGGTGCCCCAGTGCAGCGAGGTGCCGGTGAGGAAGCGCACCATCGCCGCCAGCGCTCCCGTCAGCAGGACGAACGACACCAGGACGGTGCCGATCCGGATGCTGATGTTGAGGCCGTCGGAGCCGGCATCCCAGCCCAGCAGCGACAGCACCCAGCTGAGGACCGCGGCGCTGGCCGAGCTCAGTGCGGAGCCGACGATGAGAGCGACTCCGAAGATGAGAGCGGCGAGCAGGTCGCGCGCCTTGAGGAGGAGGTAGCTGCGCCGGTCGGGCTCGAGGCCGAAGATGTCCCGCACGGCCCGCCGGGAGAAGGTCACCCACCCGATCGCGGTCCAGATCACCGTGCCGAGGGCGATGAGACCGGTGATGCCGAGGAACCCGCTGGTGTTCGAGGCGATCTCCTGCACCTGCGCGGGGGTGAAGACGCCGCCCTCGTCGAGGATGAGGTTCGGGATGTAGTTGTTGATGATGTCGATGAGCCCGTTCACCGCCTCCTCGCTGCCGCCGAGCCAGAGACCCGCGATGGCGAACGCGAGGTAGATCGCGGCGAAGATGGCGAACAGCGCCTGGTAGCTCACCCCGGCGGCGAGCAGGAAGCCGTTGTGCTGCAGGAAGTGCCGCCACACCCGCACCGGGAAGAGGCCGAGGGTACGCCGGGTCAGCGCGGTCGCGCGCTCGACCGCGGCATCGAGGCGACCGTCGGTCGCCGAACCGGGCTCGGACACGCCCCCACCCTACCCAAGCGCGGGCCCCGCCTTCGCGCGCCCTGCCTGCCTCCGCGAGAACAGGCGCAGACACGAGAACAGGCGGCCCCGTCCGGGACCGCCTGTTCTCGCGTGAATGCCTGTGTCGGCGTCAGGGACGGCCGCGGAGGACCGCCTGCTTGACCTCGGCGATGGCCTTGGTGACCTCGATGCCACGGGGGCAGGCCTCGGAGCAGTTGAAGGTCGTGCGGCAGCGCCAGACGCCCTCCTTGTCGTTGAGGATGTCGAGACGCACCGCGGCGTTGTCGTCGCGCGAGTCGAAGATGAAGCGGTGCGCGTTGACGATCGCGGCCGGGCCGAAGTACTGCCCGTCGGTCCAGAACACGGGGCACGACGAGGTGCACGCGGCGCAGAGGATGCACTTCGTGGTGTCGTCGAAGATCTCGCGGTCGGCGATGGACTGCGTGCGCTCCTTGCCCTTCTCCGGCACGGAGTTCGCGACGAGGAACGGCTGCACCTCGCGGTACGACGCGAAGAACGGCTCCATGTCGACGACGAGGTCCTTCTCCAGCGGCAGGCCCTTGATGGCCTCGACGTAGATCGGCTTCGAGATGTCGAGGTCCTTGATCAGCGTCTTGCAGGCCAGGCGGTTGCGGCCGTTGATGCGCATGGCGTCGGAGCCGCAGATGCCGTGCGCGCAGGAGCGGCGGAAGGTCAGCGAGCCGTCGACCTCCCACTTGATCTTGTGCAGGGCGTCGAGGACGCGGTCGGTGGAGTAGAGCTCCACGTCGTAGTCGACCCAGTGCGGCTCGGCGTCGACCTCGGGGTCGAACCGGCGGATGTTGAAGGTGACGATGAAGGACTGGATCCCGGTGTCTTCGGTCGTCTCGGCCGGCGCTTCGGCGATGGCGTTCGACATGCTCAGTACTTCCTCTCCATCGGCGGGTAGTTCAACTCGCCCTTGTCGTTCTTGGTGAAGACGACCGGCTTCCAGTCGAGCTTGATGTGGTCGCTCGGGTCGGAGGAGTGCGGGTCGCCCGTGAGGTACGCCATGGTGTGCTTCATGTAGTTCTCGTCGTCGCGCTTCGGGAAGTCGTCGCGCATGTGGCCGCCGCGGCTCTCCTCGCGGTTCTGCGCGGCGTAGACGACGACCTCGGCGATGTCGAGCAGGAAGCCCAGTTCGACGGCCTCGAGCAGGTCGGTGTTGAACCGGTGGCCCTTGTCGTCGACGTGCACGTTCTTGTAGCGCTCGCGGAGCTCCGCGATCACGCCGAGGACGTGCTGCAGCGACTCGTGCGTGCGGAAGACCTGCGCGCCCTTGTCCATCTCGTCCTGCAGCGTCTTGCGGAGGACCGCGATCCGCTCGGTGCCCTGGTTGTTGCGCAGGCCCTCGAGCATGTCGGAGACGAAGGCGGCGGGGTTCTCCGGCAGCGGGACGAACTCGGCCGTCTTGACGTACTCGACGGCGTTGCGGCCGGACCGCTTGCCGAACACGTTGATGTCGAGCAGCGAGTTCGTGCCGAGGCGGTTGGCGCCGTGCACCGAGACGCAGGCGCACTCGCCGGCGGCGTAGAGGCCGGGGACGACGGTGTCGTTGTCCGCGAGCACCTCTCCGTTGTTGTTCGTGGGGATGCCGCCCATGGCGTAGTGCGCGGTCGGCATGACGGGCACCGGCTCGACGACCGGGTCGACGCCCAGGTAGGTGCGGGCGAACTCGGTGATGTCGGGGAGCTTGGTCTCCAGCACCTCGGCGCCGAGGTGCGTGCAGTCCAGCAGCACGTAGTCCTTGTGGGGACCGGCGCCGCGGCCCTCCGCGACCTCCTGGACCATGCAGCGCGCGACGATGTCTCGGGGCGCCAGGTCCTTGATGGTGGGGGCGTACCGCTCCATGAAGCGCTCACCCGAGGCGTTGCGCAGGATCGCACCCTCGCCGCGGGCGCCCTCGGTGAGGAGGATTCCGAGGCCGGCGAGGCCGGTCGGGTGGAACTGGAAGAACTCGAGGTCCTCGAGGGGGAGGCCCTTGCGCCAGACGATGCCGACGCCGTCGCCCGTGAGGGTGTGCGCGTTGGAGGTCGTCTTGAAGATCTTGCCGAAACCGCCGGTCGCGAAGATCACGGCCTTGGACTGGAAGACGTGCAGCTCGCCCGTGGCGAGGTCGTAGGCCACCACGCCGGCGATCTGGGTCGCGCCCGCCGCGTCCTTCACGGTGATGAGGTCGAGCACGTAGAACTCGTTGAAGAAGTTGATGCCGAGCTTGACGCAGTTCTGGAACAGCGTCTGCAGGATCATGTGACCGGTGCGGTCGGCGGCGTAGCAGGCGCGGCGGACCGGGGTCTTGCCGTGCTCGGCCGTGTGACCGCCGAAGCGACGCTGGTCGATCTTGCCCTCGGGGGTGCGGTTGAAGGGGAGACCCATGTTCTCGAGGTCGATGACCGCGTCGATGGCCTCCTTCGCGAGGATCTCCGCCGCGTCCTGGTCGACGAGGTAGTCGCCGCCCTTCACGGTGTCGAAGGTGTGCCACTCCCAGGAGTCCTCCTCGACGTTCGCGAGGGCCGCCGCCATACCGCCCTGCGCGGCACCGGTGTGCGAGCGCGTCGGGTACAGCTTGGAGATCACGGCCGTCTTCGCGCCGGGGCCGGCCTCGATGGCCGCCCGCATGCCGGCGCCGCCGGCGCCCACGATGACGATGTCGAACTGGTGGTAGTGCACGCCGTCACGGACGACGGAATCCTGCGTCTGGGTAGTCACTTCTCGTTTGCCTCTTCTTCTAGCCCTGCGCCTGGCAGGTCTCCCACAGCGTGCTCGACTCGGTCACACCCAGGCACGGGTCGAACGTGAAGACGACCAGGGTGCCGAGGAGGATGAGCAGGCCCGCGGCCAGGCCGAGGGCCCAGACGAGCGCCTTGCGGGCGGTGGGGTTGGTCACGTAGTCGTTCACGATCGTCCGCATGCCGTTGGCACCGTGGATGAGCGCGAGCCAGAGCATCAGCACGTCCCACCACTGCCAGAACGGCGTGGCGAACTTGCCGGCGATGAAGGCGAAGTCGAGGGCGTGGATGCCTTCGCCGACCATGAGGTTGACGAAGAGGTGGCCGAAGATCAGCACGACGAGCACGACGCCCGAGACGCGCATGAAGACCCAGCCCCACTTCTCGAGGTTGATCCCGCGCTGGCGGCGGGCCGGGGCGGCGACGGTCTGGGCGGTCATCAGTGTCCTCCTCCGAAGCCGGCGAACGCGAGCATCAGGTGGCGCGGCACGAAGCCGGCCATGATGATGCCCCACACGAGCAGCACGCCCCAGAAGAGCTGGCGCTGGTACTTGGCGCCCTTCGACCAGAAGTCGACGGCGATGATGCGCAGGCCGTTCATGGCGTGGAACACGATGCCCGCCACGAGCACGACCTCACCGATCGCCATGACCGGGTTCTTGTATGTGCCGATGACCGCGTCGTACGCCTCCGGCGACACCCTGATCAGCGCCGTGTCGAGCACGTGCACCAACAGGAAGAAGAAGATGGCGACTCCGGTGATGCGGTGAAGCACCCACGACCACATGCCTTCGCGACCCCGGTAGAGGGTGCCGCGGGGGGTTTTGGACGTGGTTTCCGAAATCGACGGTGTCAAGCGAGCGCTTGTGGACACGGTCGTCCTCCCTGGATCGATGTGTTTCGGTCGCGTGCGCTGCTTCGTCCACATCTGGCCTGGAGGAGGGTCAGGCACGCCCGATCGGTGTCCATCCTATTCCCGCGCGGACGCCCCGGGCGACGAAGGGGAGCCTAAGTCGGACCCGCCGCTACGCTGGCCTGCATGAGCGAGCCGATCGAAGACTTCTACGCGGTCATCCCTGCCGGCGGCATCGGCAGTCGGCTGTGGCCGCTGTCCCGTGCGGACGCCCCGAAGTTCCTGCACGACCTCACCGGGTCCGGGCATTCGCTGCTGCGCGACACGTGGGACCGTCTGGAGCCGCTCGCCGGTCCGGACCGGATCGCCGTGGTCACCGGGCGTGCGCACCGAGCGGCGGTGGAGGCGGAGCTGCCGGGCATCGCCGACCTCAACGTCTTCCTGGAATCCGAGCCCCGCGAGTCCGCGGCGGCGATCGGGCTGGCGGCGGCCGTGCTGCACCGGCGCAACCCGGACGTGATCATCGGCTCGTTCAGTGCCGACCACGTCATCCGGGGCACGCGGGTCTTCGAGTTCGCCGTCCGCGACGCGGTCGAGGTGGCGAGGGAGGGCTACATCTGCACGATCGGCATCGCGCCGACCGAGCCGGCGGTCGGCTTCGGCTACATCAAGAAGGGGCCGGAGCTGGTCGTCGAGCGCGCCAGGGAGGCGGCCCTCGTCGAGAGCTTCGTCGAGAAGCCGGATCTGGAGACGGCCAAGGCCTACCTCGCCGAGCGCACCTACCTGTGGAACGCGGGCATGTTCATCGCGAAGGCGAGCGTCCTGCTGGACGAGCTCGCCGCCAATGAGCCCGCGCTGCACGCCGGTCTGCTCGAACTCGCCGAGGCCTGGGACGACCGGGAGCTCCGCGGGCCCGCCGTCGACCGCATCTGGCCGCGGCTGAAGAAGATCGCGATCGACTACGCCGTCGCGGAGCCGGCGGCGCGGCGGGGGCGCCTCGCCGTGGTCCCCGGGCACTTCGACTGGGACGACGTGGGGGACTTCGCGTCGCTGACGAAGCTCATCACGAACGGCCGCAAGAACGACCTCGCCGTCCTCGGGCCCCGCGCCCGGGTACTCACCGACGCGGCCAGCGGCATCCTCGTCAGCCAGACCACGCGCGTGATCAGCCTCGTCGGCGTGCAGGACATCGTCGTGGTCGACACCCCCGACGCTCTCCTGGTCACGACGGTCGAGAACGCGCAGCGGGTGAAGGGCGTGGTGGAGTCGTTGAAACTCAACGGACAGGGCGATGTGCTCTGATGAGCACCGGCGCGTGCTCATCGGCAGGGTTGATTTCAGCTTTGTAACCATTGGCCCGGCCGCCCGGGGCCGACGTGCACGAACGTCGAAACACTAGGTAACTTTGATCGATCCGCGATGGCCGCGGGTTCGTTGAGGGAGGCATCCGTGACCATCTCCACCACCAAGAAGCTGCTCGGCGCGACGGTCGCCGCCGGTGTCGTCTTCGCTCTTGCCGGCTGCGGTCAGGCGCCGACCGACGAGTCCGAGGGCGGATCCGCCCCCGTCGACTCCGACTTCAAGCCCTGCCTCATTTCCGACGCCGGCGGCTGGAACGACAAGTCGTTCAACCAGTCGGCCAAGGAGGGCATGGACAGCGCCGCCGAAGAGCTCGGCATCAAGCCGCTGGAGTTCGAGTCCGCGAACGACAACGACTACGCGCCGAACCTCGAGACCGCCGTCTCCGAGGGCTGCTCGCTCATCGTCTCGGTCGGCTTCAAGCTGTCCGCCGCCACGGTCGAGTCCGCGCTCGCGAACCCCGACATCGACTACGCGATCATCGACGACTGGGCCGACAACGACTTCGACGGCACCACCGACGCGCCGAACATCAAGCCCCTCGTCTTCGACACCGCCCAGGCCGCCTACCTCGGTGGCTACGCGGCGGCCGCCTGGTCCGCTGAGGCCGGCGTGAACAAGGTCGGCACCTTCGGCGGCATGCAGATCCCGTCGGTCGCGGTCTTCATGGACGGCTACCAGCTCGGCGTCGAGAAGTACAACGAGGACAAGTCGGCCGACGTCCAGGTCTTCGGTTGGGACGCCGCCACCCAGAAGGGCTCCTTCACGGGCGGCTTCGACGCCAACGACACCGCCAAGCAGACCGCCCAGGGCGTGCTCGACCAGGGTGTCGACGTCATCCTCCCCGTCGGCGGCCCGGTCTACCAGAGCGCCGCAGCGGCGATCAACGACAGCGGCAAGGACACGCTGATGCTCGGTGTCGACAGCGACCTCGCCGTCGCCGACCCCAGCGTCGCCGACATCACGCTCGTCTCGATCATGAAGGCCATCGACGTGGCCGTCCGCGACGCGACGCTCGCGGCCGCCGCCGGCGAGTTCGACCCGGAGCCCTACATCGGCACGCTCGAGAACGAGGGCGTCAAGCTGTCCGGCTTCGGCGACTTCGAGGCGGACCTGCCCGAGGGCCTGACGGACGAGCTGTCCGCTCTGCAGGAGCAGATCATCTCCGGTGACATCACGGTGGAGTCCGAGAACTCTCCCACCCGCTGAGTCGGAGCCGTACCCAGCACGGGGCGAGTGGCGCAGGCTGCCACTCGCCCCGCACTGTGGGCGGCGACGATTCTCCTCCGTGACTCTTCTGGATAAGGTGCAGATATGAAGCTCGAACTTCGCGGCATCACCAAGCGATTCGGCAGCCTCGTGGCGAACGACCACATCGATCTCGTGGTCGAACCCGGTCAGATCCACGCTCTCCTCGGCGAGAACGGCGCAGGCAAGTCGACGCTGATGAACGTGCTCTACGGCCTGTATCAGGCCGACGAGGGCGAGATCCTCCTCGACGACGTCGTGCAGCACTTCCGCGGCCCGGGCGACGCGATGGCCGCCGGCATCGGCATGGTGCACCAGCACTTCATGCTCGTGCCGGTGTTCACGGTGGCCGAGAACGTCATGCTCGGTCACGAGCAGACCAAGGGCCTCGGCACGCTGGACATCGCGAAGGCCCGCGAGCACGTGCGCGCGGTCGCCGCACGGTTCGGGTTCGACATCGATCCGGACGCCGTCGTCGGCGACCTGCCGGTGGGTGTGCAGCAGCGCGTCGAGATCATCAAGGCGCTGTCCCGCGACGCCAAGGTCCTCGTCTTCGACGAGCCGACCGCCGTGCTGACGCCGCAGGAGACCGACGAGCTCATGGCGATCATGCGCCAGCTCCGGGACGAGGGCACCGCGATCGTCTTCATCACGCACAAGCTGCGCGAGGTGCGCGAGGTCGCCGACCGCATCACGATCGTCCGGCTCGGTCGGGTGGTGGGGGAGGCCTCGCCGACCGCCACCAACGCCGAACTGGCATCGCTGATGGTCGGCCGCGCGGTCGAGCTGACCGTGCACAAGGAGGCTCCGCGGCTGGGCGAGGGCGGCCTGGAGGTCCGCAACCTCCGCGTGCTCACCGCCACCGGAGCCATCGTCGTCGACGACGTCGACTTCACCGTGCGACCCGGCGAGGTCCTCGCCGTCGCCGGTGTGCAGGGCAACGGCCAGACCGAGCTCGTCGAGGCCATCGTCGGCCTCGCCGCACGCGTCGAGGGGAACATCATCCTCGACGGCACCGAGCTCGTGGGCAAGAGCGTCCGCGGCATCCTCGACGCCGGTGTCGGGTTCGTCCCGGAGGACCGCACCGAGGACGGCCTCGTCGCCGGATTCTCGGTCGCCGAGAACCTCATCCTCGACCGCTCAGACGATCCCGCGTTCAGCCGGGCCGGGACGCTGCGCCGCGGCGCCCTGGAGGACTTCGCCAAGGAGCGCATCGCAGAGTACGACATCCGCACGCAGGGCCCGGACACCCCCGCGGGCACCCTCTCCGGAGGCAACCAGCAGAAGGTCGTGATCGCGCGCGAGATGAGCCGCGAACTGCGGCTCTTCGTCGCCGCGCAGCCGACCCGCGGGGTGGACGTGGGCTCGATCGAGTTCATCCACAAGCGCATCATCGAGACGCGGGACGCGGGCATCCCCGTGATCGTCGTCTCGACCGAGCTCGACGAGGTCGCCGCCCTCGCCGACCGGATCGCGGTCATGTACCGCGGCACCATCGTCGGCATCGTCCCCGGTGACACGCCCCGGGAGACACTCGGACTCATGATGGCCGGAGCGGCCGATGCGGAGGTGACCGCGTGAGCGGCGCGACACCCGGTGCAGGAGACGTCACGAAGGGTCTGCCTCCCGAGCAGCTCCCGCCCAGCACGGGCCTCGCGGAGGAGGTGCCCCCGCCCCCGCGCGGCAACGTCGTCCTCAAGGAGATCCTCCGCGGCAGCGCCGTCACGACGATCCTGGCGATCGTCCTCGCGCTCATCGTCGGCGGCATCCTCATCGCGTTCACCAACGAAGACGTGCAGAAGGCCTCCGGGTACTTCTTCGCCAAGCCGAGCGACACGTTCGTCGCGGCCTGGAACGCGGTCTACAACGGCTACGAGGCGCTGTTCCGCGGAGCGATCTTCAACGCCCGCGGCGCCGACTTCGCCGCGCAGATCCGTCCGCTGACGAACACGCTGGGCTTCGCGGCTCCGCTGATCGCCGCCGGTCTGGGCGTCGCGCTCGCGTTCCGCGTCGGTCTGTTCAACATCGGCGCCCGGGGTCAGATGCTTGTCGGTGTCGCGGTCGCGGCCCTGCTGACCTTCAACCTCGACCTGCCGATCTGGTTCCACCTCCCCGTCACGCTGCTGGCCGGTATCGCCGGCGGGGCGCTCTGGGGCGGCATCGCGGGTCTCATCAAGGCTCGCACGGGCGCGCACGAGGTGATCCTCACGATCATGCTCAACTACATCGCGTACTACCTGCTGCTGTGGATGATCCGCACGCCCGGGCTCCTGCAGAAGCCGGGGACCAACCAGGCGCTCGGCTCGGCCACGCCGGAGAGCGCGCAGTTCCCGACCCTGCTCGGCCCGCAGTTCCCGCTGCTCGACCTCGGCTTCGTCATCGTGGTCATCGCGACGGTGTTCGTGTGGTGGCTCATCGAGCGCTCCTCGCTGGGTATGCGCATGCGCGCGGTGGGGGAGAACCCGCACGCCGCTCGCGCCGCGGGTATCAGCGTCAAGCGCGTCTACGTCTACGCGATGCTCTTCGCGGGTGCCCTCGCCGGCCTCGCCGGGATGAACCAGCTCCAGGGCGCCGTCACCACCGGCGTCACCGAGACCATCGACGCCGGCATCGGCTTCGACGCCATCACGGTCGCCCTCCTCGGGCGCAGCCGCGCGTGGGGGACCTTCGCAGCCGGAATCCTGTTCGGTGCCCTCAAGGCGGGCTCGTTCTCCATGCAGGCGCAGGACATCCCCGTCGACATCGTGCTCGTCGTGCAGTCGCTCGTCGTGCTGTTCATCGCCGCGCCGCCGCTGCTGCGCACGGTGTTCTTCCTCCCCAAGTCCGACGCAGAGAAGGCGGCCAAGGCGAGAGCCAAGGCCGCGAAGAAGGCGGTGACGGCATGATGTCGCTCGTGCAGACCGAAGCCGCCGACGGCACGGTGCAGCTCGCCACCGTCCGGGAGCGCCACCTCAAGGCGCCGATCAGCCTCGCGGTCGTCACCGCGCTGCTGGCGGTGCTCTTCCTCGCCGTGCCGCGCAGCGGTATCAGCACCTTCCGGCTCGGCGACCGCACGTCGGCCTTCGAGCTCCCCGACGTGGAGCTTCCCACCGCGCCGACCTTCTGGGTGGTCTTCGCCGTGCTCGTCGTCCTCACGGTCGGGGCCTTCCTCCGGGCATGGACGTACCGTGCGCCGTCGATCTGGCTCATCGTGGCGTACGGCGTGCTCGCGGTGTTCGCGTTCCTCGTCTGGGCCGCGGCCGGGGGCCTCGTCCCCGTCACGAGCCTCCTCTTCGGTGCCGTGTCGCTGTCGGTGCCGCTCGTGTTCGGCGCGCTCGGCGGTGTCATCGGCGAGCGGGCCGGTGTCGTCAATGTGGCCATCGAGGGACAGCTGCTCCTCGGCGCCTTCTCGGCGGCGCTGCTGTCCAGCATCACCGGCAACGCCTTCGTGGGCCTCATCGGCGCCATGATCGGCGGTGTGCTCGTCGCGAGCGTGCTGGCGGCGTTCGCGATCAAGTACCTCGTCGAGCAGGTCATCGTCGGTGTCGTGCTCAACGTCCTCGTCACGGGCCTCACCGGATTCCTCTACGGCGCGCTCCTCGCCCCGAACGAGGCCGAGCTGAACACCCCGGTGCGCTTCTCCCGCATCGAGATCCCGGTGCTGAGCGACATCCCGATCATCGGTCCGGTGCTGTTCAACCAGACCTTCATCGTGTACCTCATGTTCATCACTGTGGCCGTCGTCGCGTGGGGCCTGTACCGCACCAAGTGGGGCCTGCGCCTCCGCGCAGTGGGCGAGCACCCGCAGGCGGCCGACACGGTCGGCATCCGGGTGAACCCGACGCGGTTCTGGAACGTGCTGCTCGCGGGCGCGATCGCCGGCATCGGCGGCGCGTACTTCACCCTCGTCTCGGTCCCGCAGTTCGGCAAGGAGATGACGGCCGGGCTCGGCTTCATCGCCCTCGCCGCGGTGATCTTCGGACGCTGGGACCCGATCCGCGCGACGCTCGCGGCCCTGCTCTTCGGCTTCGCGACGAACCTGCAGAACCTGCTCTCGATCCTGAAGACGCCCATCCCCGGTGAGTTCATGCTCATGCTGCCGTACGTGGTCACGCTCCTCGCGGTCGCCGGGTTCGCCGGACAGATCCGGGGTCCTGCCGCCAGCGGCAAGCCGTACATCAAGTCGTAGAACCCGCAGGGAAGAAGGAACCATCATCATGACGGACATCGACTGGGACGAGCTGCGCCAGGTCGCCGCGGAGGCCATGACCAAGGCGTACGCGCCGTACTCGCGTTACCGCGTGGGTGCGGCGGCTCTCGTCAGCGACGGGCGGATCGTCGCCGGCTGCAATGTCGAGAACGCCTCGTACGGCGTCACGCTGTGCGCGGAGTGTGCGCTCGTGGGCGACCTGTTCATGTCCGGCGGCGGGCAGCTCGTCGCCTTCGTGTGCGTGAACAACGACGGCGAGACGATCATGCCCTGCGGCCGGTGCCGGCAGCTGCTGTTCGAGCACGCCGTACCCGGCATGCTGCTGGAGACGGTCTCCGGCATCCGCACGATCGACGAGGTGCTGCCTGATGCGTTCGGGCCGCGCGACCTGGAGGAAGCACGATGACCGCTGGACAGGCTCAGGGAGCCATCGAGCAGTTCGACGCGATCGACGTGATCCGCGCCAAGCGGGACGGCGGGGCGGTGCCGGAGCCGGCGCTGCGCTGGATGGTGGACGCCTACACGCGCGGCTACGTGTCCGACGCGCAGATGGCGTCCTTCGCGATGGCGATCTTCCAGCGCGGCATGGAGCGCGACGAGATCCGCGTGCTCACCGACGCGATGATCGCCTCCGGCGAGCGGATGAGCTTCGCGACGCTCGGCAAGAAGACCGTGGACAAGCACTCCACCGGCGGTGTCGGCGACAAGATCACCCTGCCGCTGGCCCCGCTGGTCGCCTCGTTCGGCGTGGCGGTCCCGCAGCTCAGCGGTCGCGGCCTCGGCCACACCGGTGGCACGCTCGACAAGCTGGAGTCGATCCCCGGCTGGCGCGCCGCGCTCAGCAACGAGGAGATGTTCGCGCAGATGCAGGGCGACGTCGGGGCCGTGATCTGCGCCGCGGGCTCCGGTCTCGCTCCCGCCGACAAGAAGCTCTACGCGCTCCGCGACGTGACCGGCACCGTGGAGGCCATCCCGCTGATCGCCTCCAGCATCATGTCGAAGAAGATCGCCGAGGGGACCGACGCTCTCGTCCTGGACGTGAAGTTCGGCTCCGGCGCCTTCATGCAGGACATCGACCGCGCCCGCGAGCTCGCCCGCACGATGGTCGCGCTCGGCACCGACTCCGGCGTCGCCACCACTGCACTTCTGACCGACATGAACGTCCCTCTGGGACGCGCGATCGGCAACGCGAACGAGGTCCGCGAGTCGGTCGAGATCCTCGCCGGCGGAGGACCCGCCGACGTACGGGAGCTGACCGTCGCGCTCGCCAGGGAGATGCTCGCCCTCGCCGGCCAGCCCGACGCGGACGTGGAGGCAGCGCTGGACGACGGCCGCGCCATGGACGCCTGGAAGGCGATGATCCGCGCCCAGGACGGCGACCCCGATGCGGCCCTCCCGGTCGCGCGGGAGACGCACGTCGTCACGGCGCCCGCGGACGGCATCGTCACCCGGATGGACGCGCTCCCCTTCGGCATCGCCGCCTGGCGTCTCGGCGCCGGCCGTGCGCGGGCCGAGGACCCGGTGATCTTCGAGGCGGGCATCGACCTGCATGCGAAGCCCGGTGACCGGGTGGCCGCCGGGCAGCCGCTGTTCACGCTGTCGGCGGCGGACGAGGCGCGCTTCCCACGAGCCATCGAGGCGCTCGAAGGGGCCTGGGAGCTCGGCGACGAAGCGCCGACCGTGGGGCCGATCGTCCGCGAGCGCATCACGGCGTGAGGCCCGGGCGCTAGCCTGGACGAACACCCCGCGACCGAGAGGATCCCCATGTCGATCGATGCGAGCGGCGACGTCGCCATCCAGGGCGTCTCCTTGCGGAGCCTGCCGAAGGTGTCGCTGCACGACCACCTGGACGGCGCCGTGCGCCCGGCCACGATCATCGAGCTCGCCGACGCGATCGGTCTCGACCTCCCCGCCTCCGACCCGGCGGCGCTCGGCTCCTGGTTCGCGAAGAAGAGCGACTCCGGATCGCTGGTGGAGTACCTGAAGACCTTCGAGCTCACCACCGCGGTCATGCAGACCCGCGAGGGGCTGACCCGTGTCGCGCGCGAGTTCGTCCAGGACCTCGCGGCCGACGGCGTCATCTACGGCGAGGTGCGCTGGGCACCGGAACAGCACCAGGCCGGCGGTCTCTCGCTGGAGGATGCCGTCGAGGCCGTGCAGCAGGGGATCGAGGAGGGCGAGGACGCGGCGGACCGGGACGGTCGCAGCATCCGCGTCGGACAGCTCCTCACCGCCATGCGGCACACCGACCGCGCCAGGGAGATCGCCGAGCTCGCGGTGGACTTCCGCGGACGCGGCGCCGTCGGCTTCGACATCGCCGGTCCCGAGGACGGTTTCCCGCCGTCGGACCACCGCGCGGCTTTCGACTACCTCGCCGAGAACTTCTTCCCGGTGACCGTGCATGCGGGGGAGGCGGCGGGGCTCGCCTCGATCCGCTCGGCCCTGCTGGACGGTCGTGCGCTCCGCCTCGGACACGGCGTCCGGATCGCCGAGGACCTCGAGGTCGTCACGCAGGAGGGCGACGAGGTGCAGGTGCGCTTCGGCGACCTCGCGCGCTGGGTGCGCGACCGGGAGATCCCGCTGGAGCTCTCCCCGTCGTCGAACCTGCAGACGGGTGCCGTCGCCGCCTGGGGCAAGACGCTCGCCGATCACCCGTTCGACCTGCTCTACCAGCTCGGCTTCGCGGTGACCGTGAACGTGGACAACCGCACCATGAGCGCCACCTCGCTCACCAGGGAACTTGCCCTGCTCGTGCAGACCTTCGAGTACGACCTCGACGACCTCGAGGCCTTCCAGTTCAACGCCGCCGCAGCCGCCTTCCTCCCCGTCGAGGAGAGGGAAGAGCTCGTCGAGATGATCGCCGAGGGCTTCGACGCCTGAGCCCGGGTCGACACGACCGGTCCGCGCGCCGGAACGGGAGGCGGCGCGCGAGGATGGACACATGCCCGCCTCCGTCTTCCTCGCCGGTCCCGCGTCCTGGAACCGCATGGTCCTTCTCGACCGGCTCCCCGAGCCGGTGCCGCACATGCAGTTCGCGCAGGCGAGCTGGGAGACGATCGGCGGCACGAGTGCGGGCAAGGCGCTGAGCCTGACGGCGCTCGGCCGATCCGTCGTGCTGCATGCCATCGCCGGGGACGACGAGGATGGGCTCCGGGTGCGTGCGGCGCTGGAGGAGGCCGGGGTGGTCGCGCAGTGGACGGACGGAACCACGGAGCGGCACCTCAACCTGATGACTTCGCAGGGTGACCGGGTGTCGCTGTACCTCTCCACACCCGCGGAGACGACGGGGACGGAGGACGCCGCGTACTCCACGGCGATGACCGCCGCCGACGCCGTCGTGCTCGATCTGGCCGCGGAGCCACGGCGGTTGCTCCCGCTCGCGGCGGCCAGCGGCACGCCGCTCTGGGTCGACGTGCACGACTACGACGGCATCGACGCGTACCACCGGCCGTTCCTGGAGGCGGCCGCGGCGGTGTTCTGCAACGCGGATCGGCTGGCCGCGCCGGTGGAGTTCCTCCGTGCCGCCGTCGCGGACGGAGCGGAGTTCGCCGTGTGCACCCTCGGCGCCGAGGGAGCGGTCGCGGTGGGGGAGGACGGGGCCGAGCTGCGGGTGCCCGCGCTGCCGACCACCGTCGTCGACACCAACGGCGCGGGCGACGCGTTCCTGGCCGGAGTCCTCGACGCGCGGCTGGCCGGTGCGGACCTGGCGTCGGCGCTCTCGGCAGGTGCGCGCTCGGCCGCCGGCGTGCTGACCACCCGGCACCTGCATCCGCTGCTCGATCCCATCCTCGGGGATCCGCGGGCGGCTTAGGGCGCGACCTGCTCCAGGAAGCCGCCGACGACCTCGGTGATCTCGGCGTGCATCTCGTCGCCGTCGATGGTCGGGGTGCCGTCACCGGACTGGGGTCCGTAGTCGCCGAAGGAGGCGTGGGAGGCGCCGTCGATCTCGACGAACTCGGCGTCAGCGGGGAGTTCGGAGCGCGCGTCCGCGATCTTCTCCGGCGTGGAGAGGCCGTCCTCGCTGCCGGAGACGCTCAGTACAGGGAGGTCGGTTCCGGCGAGGTCGGTCGCGCAGTAGGAGGCGAAGAGGACGAGGGCGTCGGCGTCCGTCGCGAGCTGACAGGCGCGCACCCCGCCGAGGGAGTGGCCGCCCACGGCCCAGGTGTCCACGTCGGGCGCGGCGCTCGTGAACGAGTCGAGGCCACGCGGATCGAAGAAGGCCAGATTGAGCCAGGGCCGGGTGATGACGACCGTGGTGCCCTCCTCCGCGAGTCCCTGCAGGATCGACGCATAGGCCCAGGGGTCGACCTTCGCTCCCGGGATGAAGACCAGTCCGCGGTCTGACGCGCCGTCCGCGGGCTCCAGGACGATCCCCTCCTCGGCATCGGTCACCGTGATCGCGGGGTTCTCACGGACGGCGGCGAGCGGTTCGGGCTCCGCGGCCATGACGCCGACCTGGCTCCAGACGAGGATGCCGCCGACGGCGAGGAGGAGGACGATCGCCACACCCCACAGGATTCTCTTCAGGACGCGGCGCCCGGGCTTGTTGTGCACAGCAGCAACGCTACTCCCGCCCGGACGCCGCGTCCTCTCAGCCGGCGAGGGCCGCCTGCCGGAGCGCCACCGCGTCGCGGACGCCGGGGAAGAGCGGGTGCTCCGGATCGAGGCCCGTGGTGCGGACGGTGAATCCGCCGGCATCCTCGGTGCGCAGCAGGGTCTGCAGCTCGACCGCCTGCTCGTCGGCGGGGTCGTCGAACTCCAGTGCGGCGGCGACGGCCGCTACCAGGGCGTCCGTCGACAGTCCGTGCTCGGCCGCCATCGCGGCGGGACCGATGAAGCGCTCGTGCCGGGAGATCTTCCGCAGCGGCTGACGGCCGACGCGCTGCACGGTGTCCACGAGCGCGGGATTGCGGAACCGCTCGAGGATGGTGGCGCGGTACTGCGCCAGCTCCGCGGGGTCGAGACCGTGTTCGACGACCAGCACCGCCGAGGTCTCCTCCAGCGCGGCGGAGACCTGCGCGGCGATCGCCTCGTCCGCGAGGGCGTCCGAGATCCGCTCGATGCCCGCCCGCGCACCGAAGTACGCGGTGGCGGCATGACCGGTGTTCACCGTGAAGAGCTTGCGCTCGATGTACGGCGCGAGGTCGTCGACGAAATGGGCGCCGGGAATGCGCGGCGGGGTGTCGCCGAACGGCCGGGCCTCGATCGCCCACTCGAAGTACGGCTCCACCGTGACGTCGATGCCGCCGCCCTCCGGCTGCGCGGGCACGATCCGGTCGACGGCGGTGTTCGCGAACACGGCGCGGCCGAGCAGCGTATCGGCGTCCGGCCCTGCCGCGGCGACGATCTCCTGCCGCAGCTGATCGGTGGCGCCGATGGCGTTCTCACAGGCCATCACCTGCAGCGGCGCGGCCTCGGGGGAGCGCAGCGCGAGCCCGGCGACGATCGACGGGGCGACGAACCGCAGCACCGTGGGGCCGACGGCGGTCGTGACGACGTCGGCCGTCGCCACCTCCTCCGCCACCACGGCGGGGTCCGTGCGGCTGTTCACCGCACGGAACCCGGAGACGACGTGGTCGGTCCCTCCGGGGCCGGCTTCGTGCACGGTGTACGAGTCCGCCCGGTCGATCGCCTCCACGAGCGCGTCGGCGACGTCGCTGAACACGACCTCGTAGCCGCCCTCGTGCAGGAGCAGGCCGACGAAACCACGCCCGATGTTGCCCGCCCCGAAGTGGACCGCCTTCATCCCTCGTTCACCTCCGAGAGGAGAGCGAACAGCTCGTCCGGCGTCGCCGCCGCTTCCAGCCGCGCGACGTCGTCCTCCTCGGAGAAGAGGATCGCGATGCGCGACAGGATGTCGAGGTGCTCGTCGCCGACGCCGGCGATGCCGATCACGAACCGCGCCTGCTCGCCGTCCCAGTCGACGCCGCCGTCGTAGCGGACGACGGAGAGGGCGGAGGCGAGGATGGCGTCCTTCGCCTCGTTCGTGCCGTGCGGGATGGCCAGCCCGTTGCCCATGTACGTCGACACGGTCTCCTCGCGCTGGCGCATCGCGTCGACGTACGCCGGGGTCACCGCGCCAGCGGCGACGAGGATGTCCGTCGCCTCCTGGAGCGCGTCGTCGCGCGACGCGCCTCCCGGGTGGATGCGGACCTGCTCGGCAGTGAGAACGCTCATTCTTCGTCCTTTCGCTGTTCCTTGACCATCTCGACGACCTCGTCGTACTTCGGCGAGTTCATGAAGTTGTCCACCGAGACGTGCAGGGAGTCGGGCGACTTCGCCGTGGCCCGGTCGGTGAGCTGCTGCTGCGTGATGACCACGTCGGCGGCGCCGTCGAGGTTGGCGATGGCGGCGTTCGTGACGGTGACGCCCTCGATGCCGGCCTTCTTCAGCTTGTTGCGGAGCACGCTGGCACCCATGGCGGACGAGCCCATGCCGGCATCGCACGCGAACACGATGGTCTCGATGGGGGCCGCCGAGACCGCGGTGGTGGCGGGAGCCGGCGTGGTCTCCGGAGCCGTCGTCGCGGTCGAGGTGCGCAGGGCGTCCATCGCCGCGGACGACTTGCCCTTGTTCGCCTCGGTCTGCGCGATGGCCGCGCCGAACGCGTCGCCCTCGGCAGCGAGGTCGCGCTTGCGCGAGGCCCGCAGGATGACGCCGGTGATGAGGAACGTCACGGTCGCCGCGATGATGACCGACAGGTAGACGACGAGGAGGTTGGCGACGCCGGGGCCGATGGCCGCGGCGGTCACGGCGATGATGCTGCCCGGGGCCGCCGGGAAGGCGAGTCCGCCGCCGAGGACCATGTTGGTCGTCACACCGGCCGCTCCACCCGCGATGAGCGCGAGGATCGTGGTCGGCTTGCTGAGCGCGTACGGGAAGTAGATCTCGTGGATGCCGCCGAAGAACTGGATGATGGCGGCACCGGGAGCGGAGGCCTTCGCCGCGCCGACCCCGAAGAAGGTGAACGCGAGCAGCAGACCGAGGCCGGGGCCGGGGTTCGCCTCGATGAGGAAGAGGATCGACTTGCCCGTCTCGGCGGCCTGCTCGATCCCCAGCGGCGTGAACACGCCGTGGTTGATGGCGTTGTTGAGGAACAGCACCTTGGCCGGCTCGACGATGATCGACACGAGCGGCAGCAGGTTGAGCGAGACGAGCCAGTCGACGGCAGCCCCCAGCGCGGCGCTGATGCCGAGCATGACCGGGCCGAAGGCGAAGAACCCGACGATGGCGAGGATCATGCCCAGGATGCCGGCGGAGAAGTTGTTGACGAGCATCTCGAAGCCGGGGCGGATCTTGCCGTCCCACAGCTTGTCGACCTGCTTCATGATCCACGCGGCGATCGGGCCCATGATCATGGCGCCGAGGAACATCGGGATGTTCGTCCCGACGATCACCCCGACGGTCGCGATCGTGGCGACCACGCCACCGCGCTCGCCGTAGACCATGCGTCCGGCCGTGTTCGCGATCAGGAGGGGCAGCAGGTAGGTGACCATCGGGCCGACCAGGCCGACGTAGGCCAGGATGTTGCCGT
The DNA here is from genome assembly GCF_019091465.1 of Microbacterium sp. GbtcB4. NCBI lineage: Bacteria > Bacillati > Actinomycetota > Actinomycetes > Micrococcales > Microbacteriaceae > Microbacterium > Microbacterium sp. GbtcB4. The sequence goes on along the minus strand of NZ_JAGXJJ010000003.1, from coordinate 44,510 downwards.
CCGCGCCTTCGGCGACCGCGGTCATCGCGCCCTGCCAGCCGAGGACGGCGGAGTCGCCGCCGCCGCCGATGATCTCGGCGACGCCGGCCCAGTGCCAGCCGAACGGGCTCTCGGCCCCGAAGAAGCCCTTCGGGATGAAGAGCATCGTGATGAAGCCCCAGGCGATGAAGGCCGCGATGTTCGGCATGATCATGCCGGAGAGGAACGTGCCGAAACGCTGCACGCCCACGCGGAGGCCACCGGGGGCGGTGGCGGCGGGTGACGTCGTCGTCATGATGTGGTCTCTTTCTGATGAGGGGGGAGTGCCGCGGCGAGGGTCGCCGCAGCGGTGCGGGCGGAGGGGGCGTCGTCCGCGCCGAGCGCGGCTTCCGCGAGGCGGACGGCGTCCTCGCGAGTCCGGGCGGCGAGCGCCTGGCGGACGTCGGCGAGGGCGGACGGTGCCATGGAGAGGCTCGTCGCGCCGAGGCCCACGAGGACGACGGCGAGCAGCGGATCGGCCGCGGCCTCGCCGCAGATGCCGACCGGCTTGCCGAGACGGGCGCCGGCCGCGCCGACCTCGCGCACCAGGCGCAGCACCGCGGGGTGCCAGGGGTCCTGGAACGACGCGACGGAACCGAGCAGCCGGTCCGCGGCCATCGTGTACTGGGTGAGGTCGTTGGTGCCGATGGACGCGAAGTCGGCGTGCGCGAGCACCCGGTCGGCGAGCAGGGCGCTGGAGGGCACCTCGACCATGACGCCTGCCGTCTTCAGCCCGTACTCGCGGGCGAGGCCGGTGAAGTACACGGTCTCCTCGACGGTGGCCACCATGGGTGCCATGACCCACAGGTCGGCGTCGGTCGCCGCGTCGGCCTCGGCCAGCGCGGTCAGCTGCTCGCGGAGGATGTCCTCGCTCGCGCGGAGTGCCCGCAGGCCGCGCAGTCCCAGGGCCGGATTCTCCTCGTGTGCGTCGTTGAGGAAGGCCAGCGGCTTGTCGGCCCCCGCGTCGAGCATCCGCACGACGACCTTCTTGCCGGGGAACGCCTCCAGCAGCTCGCGATAGGCGTCCCGCTGCTGGGCGACCGTCGGCGCCTGCGACGCCGAGAGGAACAGGAACTCCGTCCGGAACAGGCCGACGCCCTCGGCCCCCCGAGCGACCGCGTCGGCGGCATCGGCAGGCTTCCCCAGGTTCGCGAGCAGCGCGACCGGTGTGCCGTCGGCGAGCGCACCGGGGGTGAGCGGGGCGTCGTCGGCGGCGCGGCGGGCGGCGGCGCGCTCGGCGGCGCGGGCGCGCTCGTCGTCGGTCGGCTCGCGGGTGATGACACCCGCGGCCGCGTCGACGATCACGGTCTCCCCGGTCGTCAGGGCGTGCCCGTCGCCGACGCCGACCACGGCCACGATGCCCTTCTCCCTGGCGAGGATCGCCGTGTGGGAGGTCGGGCCGCCGTCGGTGGTGACGAGGGCGAGCACCTGGTCGAGGTTCAGCAGCGCAGTGTCGGCGGGCGCGAGGTCACGCGCCACGAGGACGAACGGGTGCCCAGGATCGGGGACGCCGGGGGCCTCCACGCCGCGCAGCCGGGCGAGCACCCGCTGCGCGATGTCGTCGAGATCGGCGGCGCGCTCGCCGAGGTAGCCGCCGACGGCTTCGAGCGTGGCCCGGAAGCCGGCGAAGGCGTCGTGCACGGCCCACTCCGCGGTGGCGCCGGCGTCGATCCTGCTGTCGACCTCGTCCTGCAGGGTGGGGTCCTCGGCGATCATCGCCTGCGCCTCGAGCACCTCCTGCGCCGCACCACCGGCGGCCTCGCCGCGCTGGGTCAGCTCCTGCGCCACGACGGCGACGGCCTCGCGGACCCGCGCGCGCTCGGCATCCGCCCCCGCGGTGCTCGGTGTGTTCTCGGGCGCGGGCAGCGCCTCGGTCATGCGGACGACCGGTCCCTGCGCGACGCCGAGACCGATCCCCACCCCTCGCAGCGCGCTCATCCGGCGGCGTCCTGGTCGTGGTCGGTGGTCAGCAGCTCGGTGAGCGTGTCCAGGACGCCCTCCGCGCCGTCGCCCTCGGCCGTGAGCGTCACGTAGTCGCCGTGCTCGATGGCCAGGGCGATCACCCCGAGGATGCTCGCGGCGTTGACCGGCTTGCCGGAATCCTTGGCGATCGTGACCGCGAGGCCGGAGTCCTTCGCGGCCTGGGCGAAGATCTTGGCGGGCCGGGCGTGCAGTCCGTGCGAGGAGCCGATGCGGACGGTGCGGGTGGCGGTCATGGTGTTCCTTTCGGGGCCCCGCCGGCGGCGGCGAGGGTCGACTGGGCGAGGAGAAGCGTGCGGCCGCCGTCGCGATCGGCGAACACGTCGTCCGGCAGGACCGCGACGGGCGCGCGGGTCAGGTTGCGGATGGCGCCGAGGCGCTCACGGAGGTGCGGACCCACGAGGACGAGGTCGTGTCCGCCGACGGGGACGGTGCTCTCGACACCGGCGTCCGCGTCCCAGTCCAGTCCCGCCGCGGCGGCGGCGGTGCGCAGGCGCTGTGCGACGAATGTGCTCGACGCGCCGGCGCCGCAGACCACGAGAATCCTCATCGATGTCACCTTCCTGAGAACAGTCTGGGAAATCAGGCCGCGGTGGCACCAACACGTTCTCTTCCGCCCCTGCGGAACCCTGCTCGCCGCGCCCGTGTCGCCGGAGGCTGTCATCATGGAGAGCAGTCGGACAGTGCCGTCAGCACGGGAACTCGGAGGGATCATGTCGCGCCAGCGTCAGGACCAGCTCCTCGCCGCCCTGCTGCGCGAGGAGGGCTGGGCGACCGCAGGCACGCTGGCCGACCTCCTCGGCGTGACGCCCCGGAGCATCCGTTCCTACGTCGCGGCCCTGAACGCCCGCACGCCCGGCGCCGCGGTCGTCGAGTCCGGCCCGGCGGGCTATCGGGCGGGCCCCGGCGCCCGTGGTGCGCTCCGGGTGCGGCAGGGCGGCGACTCCGCGCCCCGCGAACGGCTGCACGCCCTGGTCCGGCTGCTGCTGGACGAGGAGGAGGGGATCGACGTCTTCGACACGGCGGACGCCCTGCACGTGAGCGAGGCGACGCTGGAGGCGGACCTCGTGCGGGTGCGCGGCCTCCTCGACGGCACCGACCTGACGCTCGAACGTGCACGGGAGCGGGTGCGGCTCCGCGGAGACGAGGCTGCCCAGCGCCGGCTGCTCAGCCGCCTCGCGCACGACGAGATGGACGACGCCTCGTTCCACCCCGAGATCTTCCGGCGAGCCCTCTCCGGGACCGCGGTCGATGCGCAGGCAGTCGGACCCTTCAAGTCCGCCCTGGTGGGAGAGCTCGGCGAGCTCGGCTACTACGTCAACGAGCTCGCGATTGCCGACGTCCTGCTGCACATCGCGATCGCCGCCGAGCGAGTGGCCGCCGGGCGCGCCCTCGACGCGCCGCCGGTGGGAGCCCGACCGGAGATCCCGCGGGTGGGAGCGGTGATCGCCCGCCTCGCGGCCGAGCACTTCGCCGTGGTCCTTGGCGAGGGGGACAGCGGTCACCTCGCCTCCCTGGTCCTCACCCGGATCGTCGCCCCCGGTGGCGAGGCGGCGCAGGAGCTCGCCCGCAGCGGCGTCGCCCCGGACGTGGAGGCGGCGGTCCGAGCGGAGATCGCGCGGGCCGCGGAGGACTACCGCGTCGACCTCGTCGACGAGACGTTCGTGCTCCGTCTCGCCCTGCACGTGCAGAACCTCCTGCGTCGTGCCGAGGAGAGTGCGCTCACCCGGAATCCGCTCACCCGCTCGCTGAAGACGACGTACCCGATGATCTTCGAGGTCGCGGTGTCGATCGCGAGCGGTCTGCACGACCGGCTCGGCACGCCCATCCACGATGACGAGATCGCCTACATCGCCATGCACGTCGGTGGCCGGCTGGAACGGAGCCGCAAGGCGGAGTCCATCCTCACCGCGACCATCGTCTGCCCGGGCTACTACGAGCTCCACGAACTCCTGCGCTCGAGCGTGGACCGCTCGCTGGGCTCCGCGATCGAGGTCACCAGCGTCGTCACGAACGTCGACCCGGACTGGGCGTCGTTCGACACCGACCTCGTGCTGAGCACGATCGAGCCCGGGGCCGCGGGCGACCGCTTCGTGCGCATCCAGCCGTTCCTCACCGACGCGGACGTCGACCGCATCCAGCAGGCCGCGGGGCGCCTGCGCCGGGGGCGACGGCTCGCCCGGCTCCGGGAGGAGCTCGCGCGCTACTTCCACCCCGACGCCTTCGTGCATCCCCTCCCGGATGACGGCGAGGAGGCCATCATCCGGCGGCTCGGCGCGCCGCTCGTGCGGGCCGGCCTGATCGGTGACGACTACGTGGAGAACACGATCGTCCGGGAGCGCATGTCCTCCACGGCGTTCACCGACGCGCTGGCCGTGCCGCACGCGCTGCAGATGACCGCGGCTCGGACGGCGATCGCGCTCGGTGTCGCGGAGGGGTCGGCGGCCTGGGGCGACGGAAGGGTGCAGGTCGTCGCGCTGGCCGCCTTCAGCGAGAGCGACCGCGCCGCCTTCCAGACCGTCTTCGAGCAGCTCGTGGAGGTGTTCAGCGAGCGCGAGAGCGTGCAGCGGATCGTCCGGCGCAGTGCGACCTTCGAGGGTTTCCTCGACGAACTCGTCGCCGTGATCGACGGCTGAGGCTCAGGCGTCGGGGGCGAGCACGAGGGCGAGCTGGTCGAGGACGCTCTCCGAGGCCGGGCCGGCCGGCGTCTCCAGGGTCACGGCGTCGCCGGATGCGAGGGCGAGGTCCATCACCGCGAGGACGCTGCGCAGATCCACGGACGTGCCGTCCGCGGTGCGCAGCGTGACCGGGAGCTCGTGCGCCTGCGCGAGGCGCACGAGCTCCGCGACCGGTCGTGCGTGCACGCCGTTGTGGGCGCTGACGACGACGTGGCGGACGGGCATGGTCAGGAGCGCTCGTCCAGGAGGACCCGGACGCCCGCCTCCAGCTCGGCGACGGCCGCTGCGGCCGCCTCGGCGGAATCACCCGTGGCGTCGATGTACACCTTGAGCTTCGGCTCCGTGCCGCTCGGCCGGACGATCACCCGGGATCCGTCCGAGAGCCGATACCGCAGCACGTCGCCGGAGGGCTGCCCGGGAGCGCTCTGCAGCAGGTCCTCGGCCGACGCGATCGAACGCCCCGCGATCTGCGTGGGCGGAAGCGAGCGCAGCGACAGCATCACCGTGCCGATGAGCGACAGGTCCGCCACCCGCACCGACACCTGCGCGCTCGCGAAGTGCCCGTACGTGTCGCCGACCTCGCGGACGAGATCGGCGAGGGTGAGCCCGCGCTCCTGGGCTTCGGCGGCCAGCCCGAGCACGGCGACCGCGGCGGAGATGCCGTCCTTATCGCGCACGGTCTCGGGGTTGACGAGGTAGCCCAGAGCCTCCTCGAAGCCGAAGACGATGCCAGGCGCCCGGGAGATCCACTTGAAGCCGGTGAGCGTCTCGTGGAAGTCCAGCCCGTGCTGCGCGGCGATGGCGCCGAGCCCGGGGGAGGAGACGAGCGAGCACGCGAGCGAGGCCCCGGGAGTGCCGGCCGCGGCGCGCGCGGCGCGGGCACCGAGCAGCAGGCCGACCTCGTTGCCCGTGAGACGCCGCCAGCCGTCCGCGGCGGTCTCGTCCGGGACGGCCACGGCGAGGCGGTCGGCGTCCGGGTCATTGGCGAGGATGAAGTCCGCCTTCGCCCGCCTGGCCGTGGCGAACGCGAGATCCATGGCCCCCGGCTCCTCCGGGTTCGGGAAGGACACCGTGCGGAACGTCGCGTCCGGATGCAGCTGCTCGTCGACCACGACGGGCCGCGGGTAGCCGGCGGCGTCGAGGATGCGGGCGACCGTCTCCCAGCCGACGCCGTGCATCGCGGTGTAGACCCACCGGAGGCTGCGGGCTCCCGCGGGCGCCGGAGCGACGGCGGCGGTGGCGGCGACGTAGGCCTCGACGAGATCCTCGCCCGCGGTCTCGTAGGCCGTGGACCGCGGCAGAGCCCGCACGTCGCCGCTGTCCGCGATCCGCTGGATGTGGGCGGCGATCTCGGCGTCGGCGGGAGCGACGATCTGCGAGCCGGCATCCGCGCCGCCGAGGTACACCTTGTAGCCGTTGTCGTCGGGCGGGTTGTGGCTTGCGGTCACCATCACGCCGGCATCGGCGCCGAGGTGACGCACGGCGAAGGCCAGCACGGGTGTCGGCAGCAGGCGGGGGAGCAGGATCGCGCGCAGGCCGGCCCCGGCGAACAGCTCCGCGGAGTCCTGGGCGAACACCCGGGAGTTCCGGCGTCCGTCGTAGCCGATAACGACCGTCGGCGTCGCCCCGGCGGCCCGCTCGCGCAGGTACGCCGCGAAGCCCGCCGCGGCCTGGGAGACGAGCACCCGGTTCATCCGGTTGCTCCCAGCCCCGAGGGCGCCGCGCAGTCCCGCCGTCCCGAACGCGAGACGACTGCCGAAGCGGTCGTCGAGCTCCGCCGCGGCGGCCTCGTCCCCGGAGGCGGCCCGTGTGACGATGCCGGCGAGCTCGTCGCGGGTCTGCGGGTCGGGGTCCTGGCGCAACCAGGCGCGGGCCTGGGCGAGCCGCTCCTCGCTCACAGGGCCTCGACCACCCGGGCCAGCAGGGCGGAGATCACCGGCTCCGCCTCGCGACCGGCTTCGATGACCTCGGCGTGGCTGAGCGGCGTCTGCTGGATGCCGGCGGCGAGGTTCGTGATGAGTGAGAACCCGAGGATCTCCATGCCGGCCTCGCGCGCGGCGATCGCCTCGAGCGCGGTGGACATGCCGACGATGTGGCCGCCGATGTGCTTCGCCATCTGCACCTCAGCCGGGGTCTCGTAGTGCGGGCCGCGGAACTGCGTGTAGACGCCCTCGTCGAGCGTGGGGTCGACCGTCCGGGCGATGTCGCGCAGGCGCTTCGCGTACAGGTCGGTGAGGTCGATGAACGTCGCGCCCTCCAGGGGCGAGTCGGCGGTGAGGTTGATGTGGTCGCTGATCAGCACCGGCTGACCGGGCTTCCACGTCTCGCGGATGCCACCCGCGCCGTTGGTGAGGACCATGATCTTCGCGCCGGCAGCTGCGGCGGTACGGACGCTGTGCACGACCCGGCGCACGCCGTGGTTCTCGTAGTAGTGCGTGCGGGCGCCGATGACGAGGACGTTCTTCCCGCCCGGGGTCCGGATGCTGCGCAGCGTGCCGACGTGGCCCTCGAGAGCGGGCTTCGAGAATCCGGTGACCTCGGTCGCGGGGATCGTCGCCACGGTCTCGCCGATGAGGTCGGCCGCCTTGCCCCAGCCGCTGCCGAGCGTGAGGGCGATGTCGTGCTTCTCGACGCCGGTCAGCCGCGCGATGTCGGCGGCGGCTTCGGCTGCGACCTCGAACGGGTTCGCAGCGGGGTCATCGAGGGGGTTGCTGTGGGTTTCAGGCATGGATCCACTCTAGGAAGTGGCAGGCTCCGGTGCCAGGATTGCGGAAGAATGGAGAGCATGTCTTCCACCACTTTCGAGCGCACTCAGCGCGTCGCCGTCCTCGGCGGCGGACCCGGCGGTTACGAGGCGGCCCTGGCAGCCGCCCAGCTCGGAGCGGAGGTCACCCTCGTCGAGCGCGTCGGTGTCGGCGGTTCGGCCGTGCTCACCGACGTCGTGCCGTCGAAGAGCCTCATCGCCACGGCGGACGCCGCGGTCGCTATCTCCGAGGCCAGCGACCTCGGCGTGAACTTCTACGCCAAGGGCGAGAACGGCAAGCCGCTCAAGCCGGAGATCGCCATCAACCTCGCCGCCGTGAACAAGCGCCTCGTGGCGCTGGCCGGTCAGCAGTCCGAGGACATGCGCACCACCCTCCTCGATGCGGGCGTGCGGATCCTCTCCGGTCACGGCCGGCTGGAGGGTCCGAACGCCATCGTCGTCTCCACCGGCGAGCGCGGCACGGACTTCGACCGCGTCGAGGCCGACACCATCGTCGTCGCGGTCGGCGCCTCGCCGCGCGAGCTCGACTCCGCCAAGCCCGACGGCAAGCGCATCCTCACGTGGACTCAGCTCTACGACATGAAGGCGCTGCCCGAGCACCTCATCGTCGTCGGCTCCGGAGTGACCGGTGCGGAGTTCGCCTCCGCCTACATGAACCTCGGTGCGAAGGTCACGCTCGTCTCCAGCCGCGAGCAGGTGCTCCCCGGCGAGGACCAGGATGCGGCGCGCGTGCTGGAGAAGGTGTTCAAGCGCGGCGGCATGCAGGTGCTGTCCAAGTCGCGGGCCGAGAAGGTCGAGGTCGTCGGGGACGGCGTCACCGTGACCCTGTCGGACGGCCGCACGGTCGAGGGCAGCCACTGCCTCATGGCGGTCGGCTCCATCCCGAACACTGCGGGCATCGGCCTGGAGGAGGCCGGCGTCGAGCTCGACGACTCCGGTCACGTCCGGGTGAACCGCGTCGCGCGCACCTCGGTGCCGAACGTGTACGCGGTGGGGGACTGCACGAACTTCTTCCCGCTGGCCTCGGTGGCCTCGATGCAGGGGCGGACGGCGGTGTTCCACGCGCTGGGCGACATCGTCATCCCGCTCGAGCTCATCAAGATCACCTCCAACATCTTCACGGCGCCGGAGATCGCGACCGTCGGCTACGGCGTCAAGGACGTGGAGGACGGCCTCGCCGACGGCATGGTCTACAAGCTCCCGCTCGCCGCCAACCCGCGCGCGAAGATGATGGGCATCAAGGACGGCTTCGTCAAGCTCATCGCCCGCAAGGGGTCCGGCACCGTCATCGGCGGCGTGATCGTGGCCCCGAAGGCGTCGGAGCTCATCTACCCCATCGCGATCGCGGTCGAGCGCCGTCTCACCGTCGACCAGGTCTCGCGGGTCTTCGCCGCGTACCCCTCGCTCTCGAGCAGCATCACCGACGCGAGCCGCGCGATGCACCTCGTGAACATCTCCTGACCCGAGACCCCCCGCAATCGCCGAGACCCCGGGCTGCAGACATCTGCAGCCCGGGGTCTCGGCGTGAAAGCGGGGTCTCGTGTCAGGAGATCGTGAGGAGCTGGTGACCGGCGGAGACCGTGGTGCCCGCGGCGGCGTCGATGTTGCCGACGACGCCGTCCTTGTGCGCCTGCAGCGGCTGCTCCATCTTCATCGCCTCGAGGACGACGACGAGGTCGCCCTTGACGACCTGCTGCCCCTCCTCGACCGCGACCTTGACGACCGTGGCCTGCATCGGCGACTTCACCGCGTCGCCGGAGGCCCCGGCGTTGGCGACCGTGGCGTGGCTGCGGCGCGACGGCGGGACGGCCGCCGGGCGGCCGGTGGTGCCGGGCGCGACCGCGACGCGATCGGGCAGGCTGACCTCCAGGCGCTTGCCGCCGACCTCGACGACCACGGTGTGCCGGGCGTTCGCCGGAGCCGGAGCCTCCAGCTCGCCGTCCCACGCGGGGATGTCGTTGTCGAACTCGGTCTCGATCCAGCGCGTGTAGACCCCGAACGTCCCGTCCTCCGCCGTGAAGGCGGGGTCGCGGACGACCTTGCGGTGGAACGGGATGACGGTGGGCAGACCCGCGACCTCGAACTCGTCCAGAGCCCGCCGCGCGCGCTCCAGGGCCTCGGCGCGGTCCTTGCCGGTGACGATGATCTTGGCGAGCAGCGAGTCGAACGCGCCGGACACCGCGTCCCCGGCGGTGACGCCGGAGTCGAGGCGGATGCCGGGGCCGCCGAAGGTCTTGAAGACGTGGATGGGGCCGGGCTGGGGGAGGAATCCGCGACCCGGGTCCTCGCCGTTGATGCGGAACTCGATGGAGTGACCCTGCGGCTGGGGGTCGTCGTAGTCGATCGTGCCGCCGGCGGCGATGCGGAACTGCTCGCGGACGAGGTCGATCCCGGTGACCTCCTCGGACACAGGGTGCTCGACCTGGAGGCGGGTGTTCACCTCGAGGAAGGAGACCGTGCCATCGGCGCCGATGAGGAACTCGCACGTGCCCGCGCCGACGTAGCCGACCTCCTTGAGGATGGCCTTGGACGCCGAGTAGAGCTTCTCGTTCTGCTCGGGCGTGAGGAACGGGGCCGGCGCCTCCTCCACGAGCTTCTGGTGCCGGCGCTGCAGCGAGCAGTCGCGGGTCGAGATGATGACGACGTTGCCCTCGGCGTCGGCGAGGCACTGGGTCTCGACGTGGCGGGGCTTGTCGAGGTACTTCTCCACGAAGCACTCGCCGCGGCCGAACGCGGCGACGGCCTCGCGGGTGGCGGATTCGAACAGCTCCTCGACCTCGTCGAGCTCGCGGGCGACCTTGAGCCCGCGTCCGCCGCCGCCGTAGGCCGCCTTGATGGCGATCGGCAGACCGTACTCCTGCGCGAAGGCGACGACCTCGTCGGCACCGGAGACGGGGCCGGGGGTGCCGGGCGCGAGGGGCGCGCCGACCTTCTCGGCCACGTGGCGGGCGGTGACCTTGTCGCCGAGCGCCTCGATCGCCTCCGGGGAGGGGCCGATCCAGATCATCCCGGCGTCGATCACCGCGCGCGCGAACTCGGCGTTCTCCGCGAGGAAGCCGTAGCCGGGGTGCACGGCGTCGGCACCGGCGCGGCGGGCGACGGAGAGGATCTTCTCGATCTGGAGGTACGTCTCGGCGCTGGTCGCGCCACCGAGCGCGTACGCCTCGTCGGCCAGGCGCACATGCAGCGCGTCCCTGTCCTGGTCGGCGTAGACGGCGACCGAGGCGATCCCGGAGTCACGAGCGGCACGGACGATGCGGACGGCGATCTCGCCGCGGTTGGCGACGAGCACCTTCGCGATTTCAGGCATGGTTGCCAGCCTAGCGAGTAGCATCCCGATACTTTTGACGACTCTCGACAAGAAAGAGGGAAAAACGTGGAGGGGAGTCTACGACCACAGATCCGTCCACCGGACCCCGAGGTCGGCAGCGAGGCGGCGCACGGTGGACAGCGACATGCCCACCACGGTGGAGGGATCGCCCTCGACCCGGGTGATGAAGGCGCCGCCGAGGCTGTCCACGGTGAAGGCTCCCGCGACGTGCAGCGGCTCCCCTGATGCCACGTACGCGGCGATCTCCTCATCGCTGATGTCATCGGTGAACGTCACGGCGGCCTCCGCGACGGCCGTCGCCTCGACGAGAGCCGCGCCGGGGGAGACACGGAACACGGAGTGCCCGGAGTGCAGCACCCCCGTGGCGCCGCGCATCTCCTGCCACCGGCGCGTGGCCTCCTCCGGCGTGTAGGGCTTGCCGTACACCCGGTCCCCGAGGGCGAACATCGAGTCCCCGCCGATGACGATGCCGTCGAACACGCCCTCGGCGGCCAGCCGTTCGGCGACGGCGGCGGCCTTGGCGCGGGCGAGCAGCAGCACGAGGTCGGCGGGTGCGAGGGGACCCATGCGCTCCTCTGCGGCGGCGGCCAGGGCGTCCTCGTCCACCTCCGGCGACAGCGTGAGCGGTTCGACGCCGGCCTGACGCAGCAGCATGAGCCGGGCGGGGGAGGTGGAGGCGAGGCAGACGCGCATGGAGACCACCGTATCCTCGAAGGATGACTTCCTCCGCAGCCGACGTGCTCGATCTCGACATCACCGGCATCGCCCACGGAGGCACCTTCATCGCCCGTCACGAGGGACGCGTGGTCTTCGTCTCGGACGCGATCCCGGGCGAGCGCGTCCGTGCCCGCCTGCTGGATCCGTCCCCCGCCGCCGGGGAGCCGGACACACGGAGCTTCTGGCGCGCCGAGACGCTCGAGGTCCTCGACGCCTCCCCGCATCGCCGGCCGCACATCTGGCCGGAGGCGGACGTCGCGCACGACCCCGCCCAGCGACCCGGCGGCGCCGACCTCGGGCACATCGAGCTCGACCACCAGCGCGCGCTCAAGCGACAGGTGCTGGCAGAGGCGTTCGATCGCTTCGCCGGTCCCGGGCTCGAGGCCCCGGAGATCGAGGCCGTGGAGTCCGGCGACGGGACGGGGTGGCGCACGCGGGTGACCCTGCACGTCGACGATGCCGGGAGGATCGGTCCCTTCGCCGCCCGCAGCCACCGCGTCGTGCCTGTCTCGACCTACCCGCTCGCCCGCCCCGCGATCGCCGAGGCCGCCCTGGCCCTGCGGGGCGAGAAGCCCGGGCGCATCGAGCTCGTGGAGCCCGCGGACGGCCGCGTGCGCATCCTCCGGCATCCCGAGGCCGAGCGCCGGGATCCCAGGGACCGCCGCCCCCGGCCGAAGCCCGAGGTGGTGCAGGAGCGCGTCGGCGACCGCACGTTCGACGTCGACGCCGGCGGATTCTGGCAGGTGCACCCCCGCGCCGCCTCCGTCCTCGACGGCGCCGTGTACGGGCTGCTCGACGGACACGTGGAGCCGGACGCGACGCACTACGACCTGTACGGCGGTGTGGGTCTGTTCGCGCGGACTCTCGCGGATCTCGGCGGCACCGACGTCGTGACCGTCGAATCCAGCCGCCGCGCGACGCAGCACGCCGCCGCGAACCTGGCCCCGCTCGAGGTGACCGCCGTCACGGCCCGGGTCGACCGCTTCCTGCAGCAGCCGCGACGCGGGGGCGCGACGGGGGCGGTGGTGCTCGACCCGCCCCGGTCCGGCGCCGGACGCGCGGTCGTGGAGGGCGTGCATGCGCTTGCTCCGTCCGCGATCGCCTACGTCGCCTGCGACCCGGTCGCCCTCGCGCGCGACCTCGGTACCTTCCGGGGCCTGGGGTGGCGGGTCGACGCGCTCCGCGGGTTCGACCTGTTCCCGCACTCGCATCACTTCGAGGTCGTCGCCCTGCTCACCCGGTGAGCGCATTCCCGGTCCCCGGTCCGCGACTCACTAGGCTGTGGGCATGAGCACCGTCGCCCTCATCGACGACCACGAGTCCGTCCGCCTCGGCCTCGAGGCCGCGTGCGCCAGGGACGGGCAGACCGTCGTGTTCACCGGGAGCACGGTCGGCTCCTACCTCGTGTGGCGGTCCTCCACGGGCGCCCCGCCGGCCGACGTCGTCGTGCTCGACCTGACGCTGGGGGACGGGACGACGGTGACGGAGAACGTCGTGTCCCTCGTCGCCGACGGCGCCAGCGTCGTGATCCACAGTGTCGCCGACCGGCCCGCAGCAGTGCGAGAGGCCCTGGCGGCGGGCGCGGCCGGTGTCGTCAGCAAGTCGTCGGCCCTCGACGACGTGCTGGACGCGATCCGCACCGTGGCGCAGGGCGAGGCGCTGAACAACGTCGAATGGGCGAGTGCGGTCGAGGGCGACCGCGCGTTCGCCGACGCGCAGCTGTCCAGCCGCGAGCGGGAGGTGCTGCGTCTGTACGCGACGGGCCTGCCGCTGAAGGCCGTGGCCGAACGTCTCGGCGTCGCATACTCCACGGCGAAGGAGAACATCACCCGGATCCGGGTGAAGTACGTCGAGGTCGGTCGGCCGGCGCCCACCAAGGTCGATCTGCTGCGGCGCGCGATGGAGGACGGCATCGTGACGGCCGACGGGGCGCCGAGTGCCCGCTGAGCCGCTGAGCGTTCGCGACGCCTGGAGCAAGATCCCTTCGCCCGGCAGCGCGGAGAACGGCTTCGAGCGGTTCACCGGCAAGCGGATGGAGCGCATCCTCGCGATCGTCGTCGCGCTGGGGTCGGCCGTGCTCGGGGCGCAGGCCCTGATCGCGGCCGTGCAGACGATGTCCCGCGCAGACGCGCCGCACATCTCGATGCTCGTTGGCGTCTTCGTACCGCTGACGGCGATGCTCGTCGCCTGTCTGATCGGACGCGGCGTGCGCCTGGCCGCGGGGGTGTTCGCCGTCGTGTATCTGCTCGCGCTCGCAGCGTGGCCCATCGTCGTCGACCCCACGGACAAGGTGGCGGGCGACCAGCCGTGGATCTTCTTCCTCGTGAACGTGGGCGTGGTGGCGGCGATGCTCGCCTTCCCCGTGCGGCTGCAGTTCGCGTGGGCCGTCGGCGTGCCCTTCGTGTACGGATACGTGCGTCTGGTGCAGGGGGAGTTCTCCCGGGAGTTCTGGGTGACGACGGCGTTCGACGTCTCCTTCACCCTGATCCTCGGTGTCGTGATCGTCTCGCTCGGCTGGATGTTCCGCTCGGTCGCCGCGGGCGTCGACGAGGCGCGGGGGACCGCCGTGGCCTCGTACGCGACGGCAGCCGCGACCGCGGCTGCGGAGGAGGAGAGGGTCGCCATGTCGGCGCTCATGCACGACAGCGTCCTGGCCGCTCTCATCGCCGCCGAGCGCGCGGAGGGCGAGCGCGCACGGGAGCTCGCCGTGGCGATGGCCAGGGAGGCCCTCACGCGACTCGCGAACACCGAGGCCGCGGTCGCGGAGGAGGGCAGCGACGAGCCGGTGGGGGCCGCGCAGATCGTCGTGGAGCTGCGACGAGCGCTCTCCGAACTGGGCGCGGACGCCATCGTAGAGGAGCGCGGCGGCAGCGGCCTCATCCCGGGGCGTGCCGCGCGAGCGCTCGTGCTCGCCGCCCGCCAGGCGATCGGGAACGCGGTCGCGCACGCCCACGGTCGAGGTCTGCACATCCTCGTCGTCGGTCACGGTGACGAGGGCATCGCCGTGACGATCTCGGACACGGGCGGCGGCTTCGACGTCGACGCCATCGGTCCCGACCGGCTCGGCATCCGCGCCTCGATCCTCGCCCGCATGGCCGGTGTGGCCGGGACCGCGCACATCTCCTCGGACGCGGAAGGCACCGTCGTGACCCTGGGGTGGGAGCGCTCATGAACCGGACCGTCCGCAGCGTCGCCACCACGCTCGCCGTCGGCTTCGCGCTGTACTTCGTCGCACGCGGGATCTGGTGGATCGAGCAGCCGACGGCTCCGCTGCTCATGGTCCTCGCCATCGCCGTGTACCTCGTGGTGGTGAACATCGCGATCCTCGGGAGTCCGGCCACGGTGCGCATGCCGCTGTGGTCGGCGCTCCTCGCCCTCGGAGCGAGCACGATCATCCCGGGGCTGGTCACTCTCTCGCTGGACCCCGACGATCGGACGGCGCCCTTCGCCACCTGGTACATCGGCGCCCTCGGTCTGCTCGGCATCGTCTGCGTGGTCCGTCGCCGCGCGTGGGCGGGCTGGGCGGCGCTCGCTGTGCTCGTGGTCGCGGCATCCCTCGCCCTGGGCCTGGGGGTGGCGATGAATCTCGGAGTGGTGGGGTCGATCATGTGGGTCGCGGTCGCCCAGCTCCTGGTGATGTTCTGGGACCGCGCCGTGAGCGACACGGAGCGCCTGTCGGAGATCCAGCAGGCGGTCTCGGCCTGGCACGCGACGCAACGGGTGCGCCAGCGCGAGCGTCGCCTCCGCACCCAGTTCGCCCTCGCCGTCGCGGGCCCCGTGCTCAGCCGGGTGGTGGCGTCACGCGGCCAGCTCGACGACGATGAGCGGCTGGAGGCCCGGCTCGCGGAGGGGCGTCTACGCGACGAGCTGCGTGGTGCGGACCTCCTGAACGACGACGTCCGTAACGCGATCGACGCCGCGCGCCGCCACGGCGCCTCCGTGACGGTGTTCGACGAGGGGGGTCTCGACGGCGTCGACGAGGGCCGACGCATGGAGATCCGCGACGAGCTCGCGTCGGTGCTCCGTAGCGCCGGGACCGGGCGCATCATCATCCGCTCCGCACGAGACCCGCTCGTCGCCGTCACCGTCGTCGGTCGCGCGGGTCTGCGGGCATCGGACGACGATTCCGTGGACCTGTGGCACGAGATCACGAGGGAGCGGCGCGGGACGACGTCCGACGCGCGGAGCTGAGAGTGGGCGAGGGGCGGCGAATCCGCCTGCCCCTCGCCGTGCGGACAGTTACCCGAAAACCGTCCGCTGGTGGCCGATCAGCGTCTGTCTACCCTGGGACAGAGAGACCAGCCGAACGCGAAGCGTCTCCTCTAGTCTGCGGTCCCGTGCAACGGTTGTCTGTAGGTATTTTGGGGGACAAAGTCCGCCACCGGCCTCAGCCGGCGAAACGTCCCCAGGGGATGTCCCGGCGCAGCGGCCGACGCAGCGGACGCTGCGTGCGGGTCCACGCGGAGACCCGCGGCTCCTCGACCGTCGCCTCCGCCTGCTCGTTCGCATAGGCGTCCCCCAGAACCGCGATGAGGGCAGCGAGCTCCTCCTCGGTCGCGGTGCCGCGGGTGACCTCCAGCATCACGGGCGCGGGCGCCGCCCCGTCGACGGCAGGTTCCTGGCCGCTCACAGCGGGATGTTCCCGTGCTTCTTCGGGGGCAGTTCGGCACGCTTGCCCCGCAACGCCCGCAGGGCCTTCGCGATGGCCACCCGCGTGTTCGCCGGCTCGATGATCCCGTCGAGCTCGCCGCGCTCGGCCGCGAGGAAGGGCGAGGCCACGTTGTAGGTGTACTCGTTCGCGAGGCGCGTGCGGACCGCCGCCACGTCTTCGCCCGCTTCCTCCGCCTTGCGGATCTCCCCGCGGTAGAGGATGTTGACGGCGCCCTGGCCGCCCATCACGGCGATCTCCGCGGTGGGCCAGGCGAGGTTCACGTCGGCGCCGAGCTGCTTCGAGCCCATGACGATGTACGCGCCGCCGTAGGCCTTGCGCAGGATCACCGTCACGAGCGGCACGGTGGCCTCGGCATAGGCGTACAGGAGCTTGGCACCGCGGCGGATGACGCCGGTCCACTCCTGGTCGGTTCCCGGCAGGTAGCCGGGGACGTCGACGAGGGTCACGATCGGCAGCGAGAACGCGTCGCAGAAGCGCACGAACCGACTCGCCTTCTCGCCCGCCTCGATGTTGAGCGTGCCCGCCATCTGCGAGGGCTGGTTGGCGATGATGCCGACCGAGCGGCCCTCGATGCGTCCGAAGCCGATGACGATGTTCGGCGCGAACAGCGGCTGCACCTCGAGGAAGTCGCCGTCGTCCACGACATGCTCGATCACGGTGTGGATGTCGTACGGCTGGTTCGGGGAGTCCGGGATGAGCGTGTTGAGCGTGCGGTCCGCGTCCGTGGTCTCGAACTCGAACGCGCTCTCGTAGGAGGGCAGCTCCGCCATGTTGTTGTCGGGCAGGAAGCCGAGGAGCGTGCGCGCGTAGTCGATCGCGTCGTCCTCGTCCTCGGCGAGGTAGTGCGCGACGCCGGAGCGGGTGTTGTGCGTGTAGGCGCCGCCGAGCTCCTCCATGCCGACGTCCTCGCCGGTGACGGTCTTGATCACGTCGGGTCCGGTGACGAACATCTGGCTGGTCTTGTCGACCATGATGACGAAGTCGGTGAGGGCGGGGGAGTACACCGCGCCACCGGCCGCCGGGCCCATGATGATCGAGATCTGCGGGATCACGCCGGAGGCACGGGTGTTCAGGCGGAAGATCTCGCCGTACTTGCCGAGCGCGACGACACCCTCCTGGATGCGGGCGCCGCCGGAGTCGAGGATGCCGATGCACGGCATCCCGCCGGCCAGGGCGAACTCCATGATCTTCACGATCTTCTCGCCGGCGACCTCGCCCAGCGACCCGCCGAAGGTGGAGAAGTCCTGCGAGTACACGGCGACGGTGCGGCCGTGGATGGTGCCGACGCCGGTCACCACGGAGTCGCCGTATGGACGCGAGCGGTCCATGCCGAACGCGGTGGTGCGGTGGCGCACGTACTCGTCGAACTCGACGAAGCTGCCGGGGTCGACGAGGAGCTCGATGCGCTCGCGGGCGGTCATCTTGCCCTTGGCGTGCTGCTTCTCCTTCGCCTTCGCCTCGGCGTCGACGACGGCCTCGGTGTAGCGAGCGCGCAGGTCCGCGATCTTTCCGGCGGTGGTAAAGGGGTCGGGCTTGTCCGTCACGGATTCCACCCTAGCGTCGGCTTCGCGCCGTCCGTTGGATGATCGGCACAACGGGGCGGCGGATCCTTTGGCGAGGTGCGCGCTCGCTCACCCCGCGGTCGTGTCCGAACCCGGTCGCGGCGGCAGCCCATGATCGCCATCGGCGGGACCGGCGTCGAGTTCCTCCGTAGGGTGCTCGCGTCGGCGACCGGCGATCTCGCCGACGCGGTGCCCGACCCATCCTGCGCCGCGTGCCACGGTGCCCGCGGCTCCCGCGACCGCGTTGCCGGCGTAGCGCGCTCCGCGCAGCATCCGCAGCTCCACCTTCTCGGCGCCCGGCACGGGCTCCAGCTCCGCGGGGAGGGTGAGCGGTGCGGCTCCGAAGGCCCGGTGGGAAGTGGTGAGCACGCGGCGTCCGAGGATGTGGTTGCCTGCGCCGCCGATCGCCGCGCCGATCCCGAACGGCATCGCCTTGCCGATGAAGGAAGCCCCGCCCTTGGCCGCGAACTGCTTCACGAACATCCCCTTGAGCTGGTCCACGAGCGGCCCCACGGCGGCGCGCGGCAGCGACTTCGTCACCAGCTCGCCCCAGTACGCCGACCGGCTGCTGCCGCGACCGGTGACCTGCCGCGCGAGCTGCCCGACGAGGTCGACGCCCTCCTTGCCGAGCATGAGGGTCATGACCAGTGCGCGAGCGCGGTCGGGGTTTCCCACCGCGATGCCGTGCACCTCGGCGACCGACTGCGCGAAGAGGGCCGTGGATTCCACGAATCCCACCGTCTCGACCCCGGAGAGGGCGAGCGTGATGCCTGTGCCGATACCGGGGACCACCGCGGTCGCCCCCACCGCGGCCCCGCCCGTCGTGACGGCTGCGAGATAGCGGCGCTCCAGGATCCGGATGATCTCGTCGGGGGTCGCGTGCGGGTTGCGGAGCCGGATGCTGCGGATGTGGGCGAGCACCAGCGGGCGCTGGATCGACAGCACCCGATCGAGCCCGCGGACCATCATCGGGTGTTCGGGGGAGCCGACCGGCGGCACGCCCTTGTCCCACGGGGCGTCGTCCGGCAGGGAGTGGATCTTGTGCACCTTGGGGGCCATGTGCCGATCCTATGAAGCGCGACCGCGAAAACACCGAGAGCCCCGGTCCGTGGCGGAACGGGGCTCTCGGAGGGGATCGTCACACGAAGAGGTTCGCGCGCTCCAGGTCTTCCGCGAAGTCGACTTCGACCGCGTACAGGTCGGAGACATCCATCGGCTCGAGCAGCAGGCCGTCCTCGGCGATCGCCAGCTCGAGACCCCGCTCGAAGTAGTCCTGATCCTCAACCCGCTGCAGCTGGCGCATGAACGCCTTCTTGAAGCCGGAGGAGATGTAGTTGATGCCGACGGCCTCGCCGAGACCGCCCTTGACGGACTTCGACAGCTCCTTGATGAAGCCTTCCGCGGTGACGGTGTACTTCACCTCTTCATCGCTGACCTTGGCGGTGTTGACGGTGACGAACGACTGGTCACGCTCGATGTACGCGGCGGCGCGACCGAGGATCATCGGGTCGAAGACGACGTCGCCGTTCATCCACAGCACGCCGCTCTTGCCGGTGGCGCTCAGGGCGCGCAGCAGGCTCTTCGAGGTGTTGGTCTCGTCGTAGCGGTCGTTGTGGACGTAGTTCACGGAGGGGAAGGCCTCGATGATGGTCTCCGCGCGGTAGCCCACGACCGTCGTGATGCGCGCGTCGGATCCGAAAGCGGCCCGGATGTTGTCGTGCTGCTGGCCCATGATCGTGCGGCCGTCGTTGAGCTCGGTGAGCGGCTTGGGCAGCGCACGGCCGAGGCGGGAGCCCATTCCGGCTGCGAGGATGACGGTCTGAAGAGTCACGAATACTCCTAAGGAAGTTGTGTTCACGGTCGGTTCACCGACCAGACACTTCGTCGTGCCGGGAATCATGCTAGCGATTCCCCCTGGGAACCCCGGGGCCAGGCAGGCCCCGTTGCCATTTCGTGACCGAGTACACACGCAACGCACAGGCACGACAACCCCCTTGCAAATTCCGCGGAGAAGGGGTTCTGATGTCGGAATGTCGCGTGGGGCCTTGGCTCTCAGCCACCCGTTGATACCGTAGGACGGTGACTTCCTCCCCTGATGACCCCACCCCCCAGGCAGAGGGAGCCGAGACTCCGACAGAAGCCTCCGCGCCCGCTCGGAAACCGGCCGCCAAGAAAACTGCCTCGTCCTCCGCCGGCGCGAAAAAAGCGACCGGAGCGAAGTCCTCCGCGCCGAAGTCGGCGGCGGCGAAGACCGCAGCCTCGAAGACCACCACTGCGAAGTCCACGTCGGCGAAGACTGCCGGCACGAAGTCCACGAGCCAGAAGACCGCGGCGGCGAAGGCCGCGGACGCGAAGGCCGCTCCGGCGAAGTCCACCGCAGCGAAGTCCTCGACGGCGACGAAGGCGGCCACGGCGAAGACTCCCGCGGCGAAGACTCCCGCGGTGAAGAAGCCGACCGCTGCGCGGCCCGCACCGACCAAGGCCGCAGCCGAGAAGGCGGCCCCCACCTCCGAGGTCGTGGTCGAGCCCACGCCCGCAGCGAGCGTGGATCCCGCGGCCGCGCGCACGGCGTCGGCCGCCCGAGCAGCCGCGGTGAAGAACACCGCCGCGCGGACCACGAGCCCGAAGCGCCCGTCCGCGACGACCACGAAGCCGAGCACTGCTGCCGCCAAGACGACGGCTGCCAAGACGGCTGCGGCCAAGGCCGCCGCGGCGAAGACGGCCGCCGCGAAGGCATCGGCGGCCAGGACGACGGCCAAGACCACCGCCGCCAAGACTGCTGCGGCGAAGGCGGCTGCGGCCAAGGCGGCTGCCGCGAAGGCCGCGGAAGCCGAGGCCGTGGAGGCGCAGGCGGCGGAAGCCGCGGCTGCGGACGCACAGGCCGTGGAAGCACTGGCCGCTGCGGAGACGCAGCCCGAGGAGTCCGCCGCGGTGGTGGCGTCGGACGACGGCACCTCCGAGTCGGCGACGCGCGTCGAGGACGCGGCCGCCATCGAGGGGTCCGCCGCGGAGCCCGCGGTCGAGGTGTCGGACACCGCTCTGCCGGTGACGAAGGAGTCCGCGCTCGAGGAAAGCCGCGTCGCGGACGTCGAGGTCGTCGAAGTGGTCGAAGCCGTGATCGCCGAGGAGCCGCCGGCCGAGGTCGACGAGGAGGAGGCGGCGGAGCCCGCCACCGAGGCCATCCGGATCCGCGGTCTCGTGAAGCAGTTCGGCGAGAACCGCGCTGTCGACGGCATCGATCTCACCGTGCCCGCCGCCTCGTTCTATGGCATCGTCGGCCCCAACGGTGCCGGCAAGACGACGACCCTGTCGATCGTCGCCGGCCTCCTGCGTGCGGACGAGGGCAGTGTCCTCATCTGCGGCATCGACCAGGCGAGCGAGCCGCTGGCGGCGAAGCGCGTGATGGGCGTCCTGCCGGACCGCCTGCGCACGTTCGACCGCCTCACCGGCCGGCAGCTGCTGTATTACTACGGGCTGCTCCGCGGCCTCGCCGCCGACGTCATCGAGAAGCGCACCGGGGACCTCGCCCGGGCCTTCGATCTCGGCGACGCCCTGAACCGGGTGGTGTCCGACTATTCGGCGGGTATGACCAAGAAGATCATGCTCGCGGGCGCGATGATCCACTCGCCGCGCGTCCTGGTGCTCGACGAGCCGTTCGAGTCCGTCGACCCGGTCTCTTCCGCCGTGATCCTCGACATCCTGCGCGCCTACGTCTCGCACGGCGGCACCGTGATCCTGTCGAGCCACGGAATGGACCTCGTCGAGCGCGTGTGCTCCCGGGTGGCCATCATCGTCAACGGCGAGGTGCTTGCCGAGGGCACGATCGACGAGGTGCGCGCGGGCCAGACGCTCGAGTCCCGATTCGTGGAGCTCGCTGGCTCCAGCGGCGAGGTGGAGGGGCTCGAGTGGCTGCACACGTTCTCCGACTGAGGTTCGCGCTCCTCCTGGGCGCCCTGCGCGGGGAACACCGGGTGCGCACCCTGCTCTCCTTCGGCGCGGTGATCGCGGTCACGGTGGTCGTCTGCGTGGCGGTGTTCAGTCTCGGCGACGCGCCCGTTCCGGTCTCCCAGGCGGTGACAGTGCTCGGCGGTGCGGCCGTCCTGCTCGGCTTCCTCGTGGGACCCCTGCTCGTGGGGGCCGTCGATCAGCTCGATCCCCGGCGTTTCGCGGTGTTCGGCGTCGACGAGCGGAAGATGCCCGGAGTCCTTGCGATCGCCTCACTGGTCAGCGTGCCGAGTCTCGCGCTCCTCGCGGTCTACGTCAGCGTGACGATCGTCGCCGTCCGCGCCGGTGCGCCGTGGGTGCCGGCCGTCCTCCTGGCGCTGACGGGGCTGCTGTCGACGATCCTCCTCTCCCGGGTCGGGATGGCGCTCAACGCGCTGCTGCTGCCGGAGCGTCGATCCCGCGAGCTGACCGCGCTGTTCGCCCTCGCTTTGATCGTCATCGCCTTCCCTGTCGCGGTGTTCCTCGGCTCGCTCCGCTGGGATGGCGAGGTTCCGGCATCGTTGGCGACCCTGACCTCGGTGATCGGTTTCACCCCGCTCGCCGCTTCGCCGGCGGCGATGTTCGCGGCGGCCGCCGGTGAGACGGCTGTGGCCTGGGTCAGCGGACTGATCGCCGTGGCCACCCTGGCGTTGCTGTGGCTCGCCTGGACCTGGTTCGTGCGCCGCCTGCTGACGACGACGGAGCGTCCGGTGGCGGCACGCGAGCGCACCGGACTCGGCTGGTTCGCCCTGCTGCCCTCGAACGCCTTCGGCGCCATCGCCTCGCGAAGCCTCGTGTACTGGCTCCGCGACCGTCGGTACATCATGAACATCATCGTGGTGCCCGTGGCGGGCGTGCTGACCGTGTTCCCACTGATCGTCGCGGGCGTGCCGGTCGAGATCGCCGCGCTCGTCCCCGTGCCCGTCATGGCACTGTTCTTCGGCTGGCTGCCCCACAACGACGTCGCCTACGATTCCACGGCCCTGTGGACCCACGTCGCGAGCGGCGTCCGCGGTCTTCCCGACCGTCTCGGGCGCCTCGTGCCCGTGCTGCTCGTCGCCGTCCCCGTGCTGGCGATCGCGGTGCCGCTCTCGCTGCTCCTCGCCGGTCGGTGGAGCCTGCTCCTGCCGCTCGTCGGTGTCGGAGCGAGCCTGCTGTTCAGCGCCCTCGGGATCTCCAGCGTGGTGTCGGTGGTGGCGCCGTACGCGGTCTCCCGCCCCGGGGACAGCCCGTTCCAGCAGCCGCAGCGACCGACCTCCAGGGGGATCTACGGCCCGGCGGCGGCATTCCTCGGTGCGATCCTCCTGAGCGTGCCGACCATGTGGCTGTTCGGCGCGAGCATCGTCGCCGATCCCGGATTCGCGCCTGCGGCGTTCTGGGTCGGCATCGTCACCGGGGCGGCCGCGTTCATCGGAGGAGCCGTGATCGGCGGACGCATCTTCGAGCACAGCGGCGAGCGTCTGATGGAGTTCGTCGAGACGGCCTGAGACCCGCCCCGCCGAGGCTCGGACGCGGCTAGAATCACGGGATGAGTACTCCGCTGGACAGCCCCGATCAGGGCGGCGTGGCAACGCTTGATCGCGAACTGGAAGAGCTCCTCCGCGAGGAGAACATCGAACCGGGCGACCACGAGCGCTTCTCGCACTACGTCAAGAAGGACAAGATCCTCGAGTCGGCGATCACGGGCAAGCCCGTCCGCGCGCTCTGCGGCAAGAAATGGACGCCCGGTCGTGATCCGGAGAAGTTCCCGATCTGCCCGACCTGCAAGGAGATCTACGAGTCGATGGTCGGCTGACCGCCGACCGCGCGTCAGTCCGCCTCGACGTAGACCGTCGGGATCGCCGGATCCGACTTGCTGAGTGCGAGCGCCCGCACCGGCAGCTCTTCGCGCACACGCAGGTGATGCGCGCGGGCGGCAGCCGTCCCCGCCGCGCCCTCGGCTGCGGTGTCGATCTCGCCGCCCTCGACGAGGGTGACCTGGAGCGGGCGTCCGTCCGGGTGCTCGGCAGGCGTGTCCAGCGCTTCGAAGCCGTCGGAGACGACGACCGTCTCTGCTGCGGCGACGCCGTCGTCGAGGGTGCGGAACGCCGCCTTGCGCCCGCCGAAAGACGCCTTGTCGGCCGAGGCCTTGGCGACGCCGATCCACGCCCCGTCGGCGTCCTGCCGGGCGACGAGCTTGTAGACCATGCTCGCGGTCGGATACCCGGAGCCGGTGACGACCGAGGTGCCGACGCCGTAGGCGTCCACGGGGGAGGCGGCGAGGGCTGCGATCGCGTATTCGTCCAGGTCGCTGGTGACCGTGATGCGGGTATCGGTGGCGCCGAGCTCGTCGAGTTGTGCGCGGACCTCCGCGGCGACGATCGGGAGGTCGCCGGAGTCGATGCGGACGCCGCCCAGCCCGGTCCCGGCCACGCGGATCGCGGTCTCGACGCCGGTGCGGATGTCGTAGGTGTCCACGAGGAGCGTGGTGTCCACGCCCATGCTCTCGACCTGCGCGCGGAAGGCGTCCTCCTCGCTGTCGTGCAGCAGCGTCCAGGAATGGGCGGCAGTGCCCATGGTCGGGATGCCCCAGGCGCGCCCGGCCTCGAGGTTGCTCGTGGCGCCGAAGCCGGCGATGTAGGCGGCTCGCGCGGCAGCGACCGCCGAGCGCTCCGCGGCGCGGCGGGAGCCCATCTCGGCGAGGGGCCGCTCTCCGGCGGCGATGCTCATGCGCGCGGCGGCCGTGGCGACGGCGGAGTCGTGGTTGAGCACACTCAGCGCCAAGGTCTCCAGGACCACCGCGTCCGCGAACGAGCCCTCCACCGTGAGGATGGGCGACCCGGGGAAGTAGAGCTCACCCTCACGGTATCCGCGGATGGTCCCGGTGAAGCGGTAGCGCTCGAGGTAGGCGAGGGTCTCGGCGTCGACGACGCGCTCGTCGCGGAGGAAGCGCAACTCGTCGTCACCGAAGCGGAAATCGCGCAGCAGCTCGAGCAATCGCCCGGTGCCGGCCACGACGCCGAAGCGACGTCCGCCGGACAGCCGACGGGAGAACAGCTCGAAGACACTCGGACGGGAGGCGGTGCCGTCCCGGAGCGAGGCGGCGAGCATCGTGAGCTCGTAACGGTCGGTGAGCAGCGCCGTCGACGTGGTCATGCGCTCAGCTTAGTGAGGCCAGGATGCACGAGGCGCCGCGCACGCGGGTAGGCTGGGGAGTCATGAACGACGCGCCCATCGGGATCTTCGACTCCGGTGTCGGCGGGCTCACGGTGGCCAGGGCCATCCGGGCCCAGCTGCCCCGCGAATCGTTCGTCTACATCGGCGACACCGCCCACTCGCCGTACGGCCCCAAGCCCATCGCCGACGTGCGCCGCTACGCGCTCGAAGTGCTCGACACGCTCGTGGACCAGGGCGTGAAGATGCTCGTGATCGCCTGCAACACGGCGTCCGCGGCCATGCTGCGCGATGCGCGCGAGCGCTACGACGTGCCCGTCGTCGAGGTGATCGGTCCGGCCGTGCGACGCGCGGTGTCCACGACGAGGAACGGACGGGTCGGTGTGATCGGTACGGTCGGCACCATCGGCTCCCGGGCGTACCAGGACATGCTCGAGGTGAACGAGCGCCTGCAGGTGTTCACGGCGGCCTGCCCCCGGTTCGTCGAGTTCGTCGAGGCCGGGGTGACCGGAACTCCCGAGGTGCTCGCCGTGGCCGAGGAGTACCTCGCGCCGCTGCGGGAGGCCGACGTGGACACGCTCGTCCTCGGCTGCACGCACTACCCGTTCCTCCGTGGTGCCATCAGCTACGTCATGGGGGAGGGCGTGACTCTGGTCTCCAGCGACGACGAGACCGCGGGCGACGTGTACCGCCAGCTCGTGCGCGGCGATCTGCTGGCGCCGCCCGACGCCACCGCGACCTATGTCTACGAGGCCACGGGCGACTCCGCCGATGACTTCACGGCGCTCGCGAACCGGCTCATGGGCCGCGAGGTGCGCGACGTGCAGCTCGTCCAGACCGGCGTCATCACGCTTCCCGATTCCGCCCTCGACGCGCGCTGAGCCCGTCGCTCCATCCCCGACCGAGAGAAGCACATGACCGACATCGTCCGCGCCGACGGCCGTTCCACCTCGCAGCTCCGCGAGATCACCATCGAGCGCGGCTGGAGCGCGCAGGCCGAGGGCTCGGCTCTCATCAGCTTCGGCGGGACGAAGGTGCTGTGCACCGCCTCGTTCACGAACGGTGTGCCGCGCTGGCTCACCGGCAAGGGCAAAGGCTGGGTCACGGCGGAGTACGCGATGCTCCCGCGCGCGACGAACAGCCGCAACGACCGGGAGAGCGTGAAGGGGCGCATCGGCGGCCGGACGCACGAGATCTCCCGGCTCATCGGACGCGCTCTCCGCGCCGTCGTCGACACCAAGGCGCTGGGCGAGAACACCATCGTCATCGACTGCGACGTCCTCCAGGCTGACGGTGGCACCCGCACAGCGGCGATCACCGGCGCCTACGTCGCCCTGGCCGACGCGATCGAGTGGGGGCGGGACAAGAAGTTCATCGGCAAGAACTCGACGCCGCTGCTCGACTCCGTCTCCGCGGTGTCGGTCGGCATCGTCGACGGGGAGCCGATGCTCGACCTCGCCTACGTCGAGGACGTGCGGGCCGAGACCGACATGAACGTCGTGGTGACCGGCCGCGGCCTGTTCGTCGAGGTGCAGGGCACGGCCGAGGGGGCGCCGTTCGACAAGCGCGAGCTCGACGCGCTCCTCGACCTCGGCGTCGCCGGCTGCGCGGAGCTGAAGGACCGGCAGCTCGCCGCCCTGGCGGGAGCCTGAGCATGCGCGTCGTCCTCGCGACCCACAACCCGCACAAGGTGGCGGAGTTCCAGCAGATCGTGCAGCAGACGCGGCCCGACCTGGAGGTCGTCGGCTACGACGGTCCCGAGCCGGTCGAGGACGGCGTGACGTTCGCCGAGAACGCGCTCCTCAAGGCGCGTGCGGCTGCCGCGCACACCGGCCTTGCGGCGCTCGCCGACGACTCCGGCATCTGCGTGGACGTGCTCGGCGGTTCACCCGGGGTGTTCTCGGCGTACTGGGCAGGGCAGAAGAAGGACGCCACGGCGAACCTGGAGCTGCTGCTCGACCAGCTGCGCGACATCGCCGACCCGCACCGCGCCGCGCACTTCACGTCGACCATCGCGCTCGTCCTCCCGGACGGTCGCGAGCACGTCGTCGAGGGGATCTGGCCCGGACGCCTCGCCCACGAAGCCTCCGGGAGCGGCGGTTTCGGCTACGACCCGATCTTCATCCCGGACGGTCAGCCGGACGGCGCGGAGCGCACCGTGGGGGAGTTCACGGCGGAGGAGAAGCAGTCGCAGTCGCATCGCGCCCGCGCCTTCACGGCGCTCGTGCCGCTGCTCGCCGCGCTCTGAGCGTCGGAGAGAAGAACCCCTGCTGACGGTGAGAATCGTTACTGTTCCCGACTAGCCAGGAACGGCCTCTTGGCACCCGCCCCCGGGCTAGCCTGGGGGCATGCACGATCACGCCCCCGCGCCCGGCGGTCTCCGTTCGGCGAGCAGCCGCCGCCTGCTCGCGATCTCCCTGACCCTCACCGCCACCGTGATGATCGTGCAGGTCGTCGGAGCTCTTCTCACCGGCTCGTTGGCGCTGCTCGCGGACGCCGCGCACATGTTCACGGACGCCTCGGCGCTCGTGATCGCCCTCATCGCCGCGACCGTGGCGGCGCGTCCTGCGGACGACCGGCGGACGTTCGGTTATCAGCGCGCGGAGGTCTTCGGCGCGCTCATCAACGCGGTCATCCTCATCGCCCTCGCCACGGTCGTCGCCGTGCAGGGGGTGCAGCGGCTGCTGAACCCCTCCGAGATCGAGGTCGCCGGTGGGCTCATGCTCGTCGTCGCGGTCGTCGGCCTGCTCGCGAACGCGGTGTCGATGTGGCTGCTCAGCCGTGCCCAGCGCACGAACCTGAACGTGCGGGGCGCCTACCTCGAAGTGATGGGCGACCTGCTCGGCTCGCTCATGGTCATCATCGCGGCGGGCGTGATCCTCGTGACGGGCTGGATGCCGGCCGACGCCCTCGCCTCGCTGTTTATCGCGGCGATGATCATCCCGCGGGCGTTCGTCCTCCTCAAGGAGGTGTTCTCCGTGCTCGCCGAGTCGGCGCCGAAGGGCATGGCGGTCGGCGAGATCCGCACCCACCTGCTCAGCTACGACGGCGTCGTCGGGGTCCATGACGTGCACGTGTGGCAGCTCACCCGCGGTGCTCCGGTCTTCACCGCCCACGTCAGCGTCCGGCCGGATCTGCTGGCGGACGGCCGCTCGGCGGCGCTGCTCTCGGAGATGCAGGCGTGCCTCGCGGACCACTTCGACGTCGCGCACTCCACGTTCCAGATCGAGCCGGCCGAGCAGAGCGACTGCGAACCGCACCACGCCTGAGCGGCGTGTGCGTCACGCCTCGACGGTGATCTCGTCGACGGTCTTATCGGGACGCAGACCACGCCAGCGGGCGTGACGGAGGATGCCGTCCGGCGTCCAGTTCGCGAACTCCACCTCGCCCACGAGTTCTGGACGCACCCACAGGGCGTCGGAGGCATCGGGTCGGGGGACGCCGTCGAGCGGTGCGCGCGGCACCCGCAGCGGCTCCAGGCGGGCGAGGAGGTCGCGGAGGATCCGGTCGGTGAATCCGGTGCCCACGCGGCCGATGTAGCGGAGGTCGCCGCCCTCCGGGACCGCGAGGAGGAGAGAGCCGAGAGTGCCCTCCCGCTCGCCCTTCCCCGGGCGGATGCCGACGATCACCGCCTCCTGCATGCGGGTGTTCTTGAGCTTGAGCCAGGAGGGCGAGCGCTGGCCGGCGCGATACCGTGACGCCGGATCCTTGACGACGACGCCTTCCAGCCCGAACTCCTCGCTCGCGGCCAGCGCCGCGTCCACGTCGTCGAAGACGGGTGGGACCTGGATGGGCGCGTCGACCCCCGCCACGATGTCGTCCAGGAGCGTGCGGCGCTCGCGGAGCGGCATCCCGGTGAGATCATGCCCGTCGAGGCGGAGCAGGTCGAACAGCATGTACACGACCGGTGTGCGCACCACCTCGCGCTCGATCTCCCGGGGCCGGGTGAGGTGCATGCGGTTCTGCAGCAGGGAGAAGCTCGGCCGGGCTGCGCTGTCGAAGGCGACGATCTCCCCGTCGACGATCGCCTCGTCGACCGGGAGGAACGGGGCGCCGTCGGCCGTCAGCTCGGGATAGCGCGCGGTGATGTCGGTGCCGCGACGGGCGTGCAGCGACATGTGCCCGTCGCGCCAGGTGCCGATCGCACGGATGCCGTCCCACTTCACCTCCACCCAGGACGGGGTGCTGAGGTTTCGAGCGATCGCGGGGGTGCCGTTCTCGGCGAGCATCGGGGAGAGGGAGGGGAGGGTGGTCGCGGCGGGGGACGGTGCGGGTGCGGCGAGCGGCCGTCCGCGGCGGGCGGGGGCGACGGCCGCCGCCCGGATCGCGGGAGCCGGGGTCGAGGCGGGCGCGTTCGCGGCCAGTGCCGGAGCGTCGGGGCGGAGCGACGAGAGGGGGTCGAATCCGGCAGCCGCGCGTGCGAGCACGTCGTCCAGCTCGAGGTGTGCGAGCCCCGGGTCATCGAGCTCCTCCCACGTGCGCGGCGCCGCGACGCCGGGGCGGGCGCGCCCCCGCAGGGAGTACGGGGAGATCGTCGTCTTCTTGCCGTTGTTCTGGCTCCAGTCGAGGAACACCTTGCCTCCGCGCACGGCCTTGGACATGACGCTCGTCGCGAGGTCCGGGTGGTCGTTCTCGATGATGCGCGCCAGCTCTTTGACGACGGCGGAGACCTCGGCGCTGGTCTGCTCGCCGGGCAGGGACGCGTAGAGATGGATGCCCTTGCTGCCGCTCGTCACGGGCAGGGGGTCGAGGCCCATGCCGGTGAGGAGCGTCCTGGCGATCCGGGCGACCTCGGCGCACTGCGCGAGGTCGGCGCCGGGTCCGGGGTCCAGGTCGAGCACGAGACGGTCGGGGCGACCGGGCAGACCCTCCGGGGTGAACCGCCACTGCGGCACGTGCAGCTCGATCGCCGCGACCTGCGCGAGCCAGACCAATGTGGGCACGTCCTCCACCAGCGGATACGCCTTGGGGCCGTCGGAGTGCTGGATGTCCTGCCGCGGGATCCAGTCCGGAGCCCCGGGCTCGAGCTGCTTCGTGAAGAAGGAGTCCTCGGGAGCCGCGGCGGTGCCGACGCCCTCGACCCAGCGCTTGCGGGTGACCGGGCGGCCGTCGAGGAGTGGCAGGAGCAGGGGCGCGATGGCGGTGTAGTAGGCGATGACCTCGCCCTTGGTCGTGCCCGTCTCCGGATAGACGACCTTGTCGAGGTTGGTCACGCGCAGTCGTCGGCCGTCGACCTGTACGACCTGCGCCTCTCCCACCATGGAGCCAGCGTAGTCAAGGGGTGGTCGTGACGGGTGGGGCTGGTGTCTACTGGTGTGATGAGGACGATCTGGAAGGGCGCCCTGACGTTCGGGCTGGTGAACGTGCCGGTCAAGGTGTACTCCGCGACCGAGGATCACGACGTGCCGCTGCATCAGGTGCACGACAAGGACGGCGGCCGCATCCGCTACCAGCGGACGTGCGAGGTGTGCGGCGAGACGGTCGCGTACTCTGACATCGACCGCGCCTACGTCGACGACGGCCAGACGGTCGTGCTCACCAAGGACGACCTCGCCGCGCTGCCGGCGGAGAAGAGCCGCGAGATCGACGTCGTGGAGTTCGTGCCCTCCGACCAGGTCGATCCGCTCACCCTCGACAAGCCGTACTACCTGGAGCCCGACTCGAAGTCGCCCAAGGCGTACGTGCTGCTGCGCAAGACCCTGGAGCAGACCGATCGCACCGCGATCGTGCGGTTCACGCTGCGCCAGAAGACCCGGCTCGCCGCGCTGCGTGTGCGGGGCAAGGTGCTCGTGCTCCAGACGCTGCTGTGGTCGGACGAGGTCCGGGAGGCGGAGTTCCCGTCCCTCGACGAGGACGTGCGGATCTCGAAGAAGGAGCTGGAGCTGTCGTCCTCCCTCGTGGACAGCTACTCGGCCGACTTCGATCCCGAGGAGTTCGTCGACGAGTACCAGAAGGAGCTCCGCACCCTCATCGACGCGAAGATCGAGGCCGGCGAGACCTTCGATGTGGCCGAGACGTTCGGTGGCGACGCCGAGAAGGCGGCCGACGGCGGCGAGGTCATCGACCTGATGGAGGCGCTGCGCGCGAGCGTGGCCCGCTCCAAGGAGAAGCGCTCGAAGAACGCGGGCTGATCCGCGACGAGGTCAGTGCTTTCCGTCGCCGTCGAGGTCGGGGGCCCGGTCGAACACGTCGGCGTCGAGGACGAGCTCCTCCGCCTCCGCATGGTCGGTCACGACGTCTTCGCCCGCGGCCGCGGCCTTCTTCGCCTTGTGACGCTCGGTGAGGTAGTGCCACAGGGTGACGATCGCCGTACCGCCGACGGCGATGAGCAGGATGATGTCGATGTACTCGACGACGAGGTGCCGGATCCAGGGGATGTAGGCGATGAGGTACCCGACCATCGTGAGCCCGAAGCCCCAGATCATCGCTCCGATGAAGTTGTAGAGCGAGTAGCGCCGCCACGGCATGTGGCCCACCCCGGCCGCGACCGGAGCGAACGTGCGCACGATCGGCACGAAGCGGGCCAGGATCACGGTGAGGCCGCCGAAGCGCTCGAAGAACGCGTTGGTGCGCTCGACGTTCTTCTTGCTGAACAGGCCGGATTCCTTGCGTTCGAACACCGCGGGACCGCCCTTGTGTCCGATGACGTAGCCGACCTCGCCGCCGATGAACGCCGAGAGCGCGATGAGCAGCGAGACGACCCAGATGTTCACGCCGAAGACGTTGCTCGTGTGGGTCAGCAGGCCCGCGATGATGAGCAGCGTGTCACCGGGCAGGAGGAAGCCGACCAGCAGACCGGTCTCGGCGAAGATTATGAAGCAGACCACGAGGAGCGCCCACGGACCCGCCGCCCCGATGATCGTCTGCGGATCGAGCCACGGGATGAGCGCGGTGGGGGCGTGCAGCATGCTTTCGAGCACTGGCGGGATTCCCGTCGGTCGTGAGGTGTCGGCGGTGGAGCGATGCGGGCGCCGAAGCACCCGTCGTGCGGAAGGTGGGACTTGAACCCACACGCCCTGGGGCACAGGAACCTAAATCCTGCGTGTCTGCCAATTCCACCACTCCCGCGCGGTGGCTTCAGTCTACTGACCCGCGCGCTGTTCGACCCTGGGGATCGTCCCGCAGTTCCGCGCCGTCACGCGGGGCGATGACGCTCCAGCCGGACGACGGCGACGAGGATTCCCGCCGCGAGCGCACCGAGGCCGCCCATCGCCATGTCGCCGATCGTGTCCTCGTAGGTGACGAAGATCTCGTCGGTGACGAAGGTGCGTCCCGCCCACTCGATCATCTCCCACACAGCGCTGGCAGCGAGCCCGATCACGGTGCAGAGGATGATCGGGATGCGGGGGCGGAACGCCGGCGACTCCTGCGCGGTGACGATGCCGAGGCGGGAGAGCACGAGGTAGCCGGTGGCGGCGAGGGCGCCTGTGCAGACGAAGTGCACGACGAGGTCCCACCCGGTGAGCGTGCGGTACAGGTCGAACACGTTGCTCGCGGCGGCGATGAGCACGATCAGGCCGATCGCGAGGTCGATGCCGCCGCGCATCCCGAGGACACGGGGGAGCATGAGGGCGGGGAGGGCGAGCGCGAGGATGCCGGCGTCGGTCGGGGTGGACCAGATCGCCGCGACGAGGACGCTGAGGATGCCGATCACGCGGACGGCGTCGGCGCCGTACTCCGCCACGGACTGCGGTGGGCGGAGGAAGTCCTCCTTCATGCGGGCTCCTCGGGTGCGACGGCGGGGGCGAGATCGAACAGGGCGTGCACGGGGAGATGATCGGACGGCCAGCCCCCTCCATACTGGCGGGCGTCGATGCCCACCCGGCGCACGGGTAGCGCGGGGGAGGCGAGGACGCCGTCGATGCGGCGTCCGCGGCGCGGCGACCGGTAGCCGGCGAACGTGCTCCAGGCGGGTGTGCGGCGGGTCACAGCGGCCGTCCACGAATCGCGGAGGACGTCGTCGGCCTCCAGGGCGCGCCACGGTGCCGAGCCCGCGGCGGCGTTGACGTCCGCGAGGAGGATGACGGGTGTCGCGGAGGCGGCGGCGAGGTCGTGCACCGCCTGCGCCTGACGGAGCCGAGCCCACGGCGAGAAGGCGTCGAGGTGGGTGTTGAGCAGGGTGACGGGAGCGCCCGTGCGGCGGTCGCGGAAGGACGCCTCCACCGCCAGCCGCGGCGCGACGCTCAGCCAGGAGCGGGAACCGGGGCGATCGGGGGTGCGGGAGAGCGCGACCTGTCGCCAGGTGCGCAGCTCCAGCCGGTCGGCGTCGTAGAAGAGCGGACAGCCCTCGCCGCGGGGTCCCGGGAGGCGGCCGTGGCCGACACGGCGGAACGACGGGCCGAGCGCGGCGGAGATGGCGGCAGCCTGCTCGGGGAGGGCTTCCTGCACACCGAGGACGTCCGGCCGCTCCGTGCGCAGGAGCGTGGTGAGCCGGGGACGTCGAACCGACCAGCGGTCGGCGGGTGGCCAGGCGAGCGCGCCGAGATCGCGGCGGATGTTGAGGGTCATGACGTGCAGCTCGTTGGCAGACGGTGTTCCGAGGAGCGGGGTGGTCATCGGCGGGCTCCGGGCGCGGGGACGCCGAGCCGGTGCAGTACCCGGCGCAGGGCGAGCCGCACCCAGCGCACGGGCGGGAAGTCCTCCGGCCAGTGCACGAGGACGGTGCGGGCGCCGATCCAGGCCCGGCGCGCGAACGAGCGGCCGCTGCCGAACGGCCGCATGGAGATGCCCATGTCGGTGTGCAGGAGCCAGCGGATGCGGTGGCGCTCGCCGACGTGGAAGGCGAGGTCGAGGTCGTCGTGGAGGTCGGCGTCGTCGCGGTGCACGCGTTCTCGGACCGCAAGCCAGGCCGAGCGGCGGAGGGCGAGATTCGACCCGAACAGCGGCGCGTGGCCCAGGGCGGAGCCGCACACGATGACGTAGGACAGCAGGTAGGCCACCGCGAGGGGCCGCCGCAGGAACCGGGGGCCGTCGACGAAATGCGCACCGCCGGTCCAGGCGCCGACCCGCGGATCCCGCATGCACGCGGTCGCCATCGTCTCGATCCATCGGGGCCCCGGCACGCCGTCCGCGTCGAGTCGCAGGATCACGTCGCCCGTCGCTGCGTCGTACCCGGTCGCGCTCGCTGCAGGGATGCCCGGGGCGTCGCACCGCACGACCCGTGCGCCGTGCTGGACAGCCACAGCGGCCGACTCATCGGTCGAGGCGTTGTCCACGACGATGATCTCGTCGGGCGGAAGCGTCTGTCGGGCGAGGGCGCGGAGACACCGCTGCAGTTCCGTCGCGTCGTCCTTGACCGGGATGACCACGCTCAGGGTCGGTTCGGGGGCGGCTGGTGTGGCGCGGTGCACGTCGTCTCCTCGCAGGTCTGCTCCTCAGCCTAGGGAGCGCGACGACGGGGGACGTACCGGTTGACACCGGGGCGGGCGGGTCGATACGGAGGCGTCAGGAGGAGCCTTGGATGCAGACGGCCTGCCCCTCGACGAACGTATCGATCGCGGTCCGGCGGAGTTCCTGTTCGCGGTCGGGGTCCGCGTCGTCGCCGTTCTGGACGCCGACGCGGTAGTCGTGGAGCGCGCGCAGATCGTCGCTCACTGCGGTCGCAGCCTCCTGCACCTCGCCGTCGACGTCGAGATCGGCGTACTCGTCCGCGAGCTCCTTCAGGCGCTCGGTCTGCTCCGGGCTCGGCGTGCCGCCGACCGTGTCCTGGGCGAAGAAGGCCTCGAGCTCCGTGTCGACGGCGGCCACACTCTGGCACTGCAGGAGATCGGCGCCCCCGGTGCAGCCGGACAGGAGGAGAACGCCGAGGAGGCCGCACGAGACAGTGAACCGCTTCATGCCTGCACGCTACCCGGTGCCAGAGCGTTCCCGTTCGGAGGCCGCGCACGGGGTGTGGATAACTCCGCGGGCCGGGAGCGGATCGTTGCGAGGATGCAGGGATGGAGCAGCCCGCGTCGATCATCGCCGACCTTGTGCGGCGTCGGCTGCGGTCCGAGGGGGTGGATCCGGCGACCGACCCGGAGCGGGCGCGGGAGGTCGCCCGGGCGGAGGTGCGGCGTCACGATGATCGGGCGCTCGCGCGGGGCGGCGTGCTGGTCGAGGACGAGGCGGCGTGCGTGCGGGACGTGCTGGCGGCGGTGAGCGGCTTCGGTGCTCTGCAGCCGCTGCTCGACGACCCCGGCATCGAGGAGGTGTGGGTCAACGGCGACGGGGCCGTGCACACGGCGCGGGGTGGGGTGGCGGAGCGGACGGCGCTGTGGTTGGACGAGGCGACGGTGCGGGACCTGGTGGAGAGGATGCTGCAGGCGACGGGACGGCGCGTGGACATCGGGCAGCCCTTCGTCGATGCCTCGCTGCCGGACGGCTCGCGGCTGCATGTCGCGATCGCCGATGTCGTGCGCGGGTCGTGGGCGGTCAACATCCGCAAGTTCCTTCCCGGGTACCGCTCGCTCGATGCGCTAGTGATGCAGGGCGCGCTGACCCCCGAGGCCGCGCGGGCCCTCGGTGAGGCGATGCGGACGGGCGCGTCCGTGATCGTGTCGGGGGCGACCCACGCGGGGAAGACGACGATGCTCGGGGCGCTGCTCGCTGCCTGCGCGGCGGACCAGCGGATCATCACGGTGGAGGAGACTTTCGAGCTCGCGGTGGACGGCCCGGATGTGGTCGCGCTGCAGGGGCGTCAGCCGAGCCTCGAGGGCACAAGTGCGCACTGTTGCATCAGATGACTCTGCGGAGATTGCGGGCGGTGAGGGATCACCATGCACTGCTGACGACTGTGATCCTGTCGCGTGTGCCGTTGTTGGGGCAAGCTTCCGGGTTTCGATGGGCCTGCGTCACCTTAACCTTCGACTTCTGGGCGGGGGGCTCTTGGCTGATCAGCAGCTGATTTGGTCGCGTTCCGCATCGTCGTCGAACATCTCGTGACCGTCGCCGATCGCGATTAGAGAACGATGCATTAAACGCCCTTGTGTTAGGCTCATAGCCATCTTTGTTGGGATAGATGCATCGAGGTGAAATGAGGCGCACACTCCGCGGTGTTGCACCGGTGATCCCGCTGGACCCGGCGAAGATGATGTTCGACCAGATGCTCGAGGGGTTCGCACTGTCGATGCGGTCACGAGGATTGGCGCCGTCGACCATCCAGTCGCGGGTCTCGATCGCGGGCAGATTTCAGCAATTCACAGGCGAGTACCCGTGGGAGTGGACGGAGAGAGATGTCGAGGACTACACATCGTCACTTCTCTCGGGTGGAACCCAGCTCGCCCACTCAACGATCCGTGGGTATCACCTCGGGTTGCGCTGGTTCTGCGGGTATCTCTCGAACCCCGCCTATGACTGGCATGACCTGTGCATCGAACGGTTCGGCACGGCTCCTGGCCAGATCTGCCACGACTGGAACACATACGCGCATCTGTCCGAGTTCGAGGCGAAGCCCGGCCGTCGCCCACTCGATTACGACGAACTCGAAGCCTTCTTCGCCCGCGCTGACGAGATCGCCGTCAGCCTGCTCAGATCCGGACGGAAGGGTGCTCTACCCGCGCTACGCGACTCGCAGTTCTTCAAGACCATCTACGCGTTCGGCCTACGTCGACGGGAGGCGGTGATGCTGGATCTGCACGACCTACGCCCCAACCCCGAAGTTCCGCACTGGGGAAGCTATGGCAAGATCCACGTGCGGTTCGGGAAGGCGCTTCCAGGCTCCCCACCTCGACGACGAACCATACTCGCCGTGCCGGAGTTCGAGTGGGCGATCGATGGACTCAAAGTGTGGGTGGAGCAGCTTCGTCCTCGAATGAAGGCGGTCGATACACGAGCGCTCTGGCTCACCGAGCGAGGAAGCCGAGTCGCGTATCGGCATGCGAATCAACGCTTCGCCCTCATCCGCGACGATCTCGGGCTCGACAAGACCCTCACTCTTCACAGTCTCCGTCACTCCTACGTCACTCACCTCATCGAGTTCGGATACGCGGAGCGATTCGTCCAAGAGCAGGTTGGACACAATGCATCTTCGACGACGGCCATCTACACGTCGGTCAGCGACGACTTCAAGAACCGCATGTTGCAGGAGGCGCTCAGCAGGGTGCACGGACAGAAGGAGGAATCGGCATGACCCGCAAAGTCGAGTGGAACCTGAGAAAGCTCCTCGCGCTCCACGACATCTACAAGACCACCGAGCTCGTCCCGCTGCTCGCCTCCCGCGGCGTGAAGCTATCCCGAGAACAGGTGTATCGGCTGGTCACCAGCACTCCCCAGCGCCTGAATCTTGAGGTCCTCGACGCGCTCTGCGACATCCTCGACTGCACCCCCAACGATCTCATCTCGTTCAGCGCCGCGACCGCCACCGCTGCGAAGGAGGCAACTACGGGGCGACCGGTGACTGACGGTGCAATAGGGCCCGTCCCCGCCCGCATCGTGCGCCCAAACCAGCAATGAGCAGCACCACCTCCCTTGCCGACATCGCCGCCCTGTTAGTCAGCGACGGGGAACCGTGGAAGACGATCGGCAAGGCGGGTGTCGCCGAGATGCTCGGTTTAGTCGTAGAAACGCCGACCGCCCGGGCCTGGCTCATCCAATACCTGCAAACCTCGCCCAACTACGCGCACAACGGCGATCAGCAGATGAGTCGTTCCGCGCAGCGGCTTCTCCGACTCGCCCGCGCACAAGGGCACGATGTTGTCGTGCCGGCCTGCACACACTGTGATC
Source organism: Microbacterium sp. GbtcB4 (assembly GCF_019091465.1). Lineage (NCBI taxonomy): Bacteria > Bacillati > Actinomycetota > Actinomycetes > Micrococcales > Microbacteriaceae > Microbacterium > Microbacterium sp. GbtcB4. The sequence continues at coordinate 6,949 of NZ_JAGXJJ010000003.1, read as the reverse complement.
GAGATCTGCTGCTCGGAGCCAATCACCCCGACGGCTCACGATGTTGTCACGGGTGCTATACCAAGGCGACACCGAAGATCTGCGGCCGATGCCACCTCCCTAAGATCATTCGACGCAGACTCGAAGACGGCTCGGCCGTGTGCGGGACGTGCTGGAGGAAGGATCCCGCCAACTACCGGCTCTGCACGATCTGCGATCGGATGCAGCCAGCGCACAAGCGAGTCGACGGCCATAGCGTCTGCGAGAACTGCGCGGATGGACGCAGCGGGCGATGTGTCCACTGCCACAAGACCACGACCATCGCCGTCTCCTTCCTCGGAGGAGACACCTGCGAGTCGTGCTACCGGCACGCCAAGTCCACGAAGAAGAAGTGCCCCACCTGCTACACGAGTGCTCTGCTCGTCGCGGTGGACGAAGCCGGCAACCTGGTTTGCAGCACATGCGCCGGAACCCCACCCCGATACGCATGCCCACGTTGTGGCAACGAAGAGCCACGGTACGGCCGCATCTGCCATCGCTGCCACGCAACCGACTGCGTCAATGACCTCTTTGCCGAAGGAACCGCGCGAACGCGCTCGCTCCTCGCACCCCTGCAAGTGCGGCTACTCGATCACCCTGAACCCCAATCGATGGCGAAGTGGACCAAGCGAAGCCGCACCGCAGCCCTGCTCCGGCAGATGCTGCGTGAGGAGATCCCGATCAGCCACACTGCACTCGATGATCATCCAGCCTTCCAGCCTGCCAACCTACTCCGGCACTCGCTTACAGACGTCGGCATCCTCAAGCCGCGCGATGAAGGTGGAGTCCGGTTCGAGCGATGGCTCGACGCCTTCCTCAGCGACCGGCCCGACTCTGTCGCGCGACACCTCACACCGTTCTGCCGATGGGAAGTCACCGCACGCACCCGCCAGCTCATCAGGCAAAAGGGGATCACGGACGGGTCCTACATGCGGGCGCGACTGATCTGCCGCACAGCAGAGAGATTCCTCAACCACCTCGACCAGAACGGCATCGATCTCGGGACAGCGCCGCAGAGCGTCGTCGAGCAGTACCTCGACGACAACCCAAAGGAAGCCTCCTCCCTGCGAAACTTTCTCCGCTGGGCCGCGCGGACGGGCCGCGCAAGACGGCTCCGACCCATCAAGCATCCCAGCGGTCTCAAAGCGACCAGCTACCCACCAGACGAACACAAGAAGTGGCTCCAGAGACTGAGCACCGACGAGTCGCTGCCGCTGATCACGCGGATCACAGGTCTCATCAGCGGCCTCTACGGTCGACCCGCTTCCCACGTATTGCGCCTCACGCGCGCGGACATCATCGATGATGGCAACACCCTTCAACTTCGGCTTGGACAGACTCCAATCACCCTGCCACCGCCACTCCCAGAGCTCATTCGAAGCCAGATCGACGCGCCCCGACGATGGGATACCGATTCCGATTGGCTCTTTCCCTCCAAGCTCAGGGCGGGTGCGCATGTCGACTACGACCGTCCCGTGACCAGCCTCGAAGCGCTCGGCTGCAGCATTGTCGCGCTCCGAGGCTCCGCAATGCTCAACCTCGCCAGCACCATGCCGATCGGTCCTCTCTGTGACCTCACAGGCGTGGCGCCAAGCGTCGCCCGACGATGGCAAATCGCAGCCGCAGCACCATACGCAAAGTACCCCGCGATGCGACAACCTGTGCGACCGTGACAAAGCGGTGAGCAGTTCCCGGAAGCGTTGCACCAACAATCGATCCGAGTCGCCCGCCGACGATGGCACCGACGAGAAGACACCCGCCCGGACAAGGTCAAGGGCTCGCACGCATTCGGGCGGCTTGGCCGGTGAGCGCAACACCCGACTTACCCGGCATACCCTTGCCCTCGAAGCGATCTAGACGCGTGTTGGCGAAGCAGAACAGTCCCATAGTGTGCCGCGTCGGGCTGACTATGGGCCATCGAGCTGATCGTGGAAGCGAGTCCTGCTCGTGCCGCGGGTTGGTCCATCGCCTGGAGGAGCGCCACCGACGCCGTTGCGCCACTGCTACTGCTGGTCGATGCGGCTTCCTCATTCAGCCGCTCGACCAGCACGAGTGCCTCGGGCACCGTGGCAGCGACTCGTGCGAGGTGTCGTGCGAGGATCTGCGCTCGTGCTCGCGTCGTCTGGCCGCCGGGCTTGATGTACTTGCGTCCTTCGGTGAGCGTGGTTCGTGCTTGTTTGGCTGCCGGCGACATGCCGCTGCTGTGCTCGCTGAGGTACTTGGTCGCGAGGTTGGAGAGGTTCTTTCTGCTGAGTTCGTGCAGCGACTCCAGCGCGATTGCGCTTTCGCGCTCGGCCTGCGATAACGCTAGATCCATAAGGTCGGCGAGTGATCGGGGCAACTCTGGAGCAGTTTCCGCGAACTGCGCCATCGCGCTCGTCAGCAGCGCGCGTCTCACGGCGGGGAACTCAGCGCCGAGATTGTCGAGATAGAGCTCACCAGCGAGTCCGGCACCGAGGGCGGTCAATGGAGTTTCTGCTGTGGTGGTGTCGTACTCGGTCACGATCTGTATGACTTCGTCTGTGAGGTGCTCGCGCCGCTTGAGAAGTCTTCCCGCGGCGAGGAGCCAGGTGTTTCGCCAGTGGCTAGACGGAATGAGCGTCTTCAGTCCGCCGAGCACGGTTGCGTCGTCGCCGTCCGTGAGGGCTCGCGCTGCCATGTACTCCTGCAGGGATCTGACCTCGAACTCATACTTGGCCGGCCTGCGTGAGACGAGCATGACGACCCGTTCGGTGGAGAGCCGAAGGAGTTTGTCCGCAATCGTCTCCGACTCAGTCTCATCGAATCCGGCCATGGTGAGACGCCTGCGGAGGATTCGACCGATTTCCGTCTTCGTCAGTACGGCGTCGGATTTGCCAGGTTGTTCGGTGCGTGCCTGCAGTTTGATGCCGGCTTGTTCGTGCAGGTGATCGATGTGTTGGCGGAGTGTCTTGAGTTCGGCGAACGCCTCGCTCTTGGCGAGCTCCCGCTCGTACACCACCTTGTAGTAGCGATCGAAGAGCTCGAACCGGTCGCTGGGAAGGTCAACGGCCTCCTCTGCAAGGGCGGTCATGATCGTCACCTGCAGGGGTGTCGTCATCAGTCTCTGCGTGACTCGTTCGTGAACAGCGGTGATGAGCCGCTCGGTGACCTGCGCGGCGAGGTCTGGGTCTTCCGACGTTCGGACGGCTGTGAGCGCTTCGGAGTAGCTCAGCGCTTCGCCTTCCGTGAACTCGAGCAACTCCAACTGTTCACACGGTAGAGCGTCGCCGAACTCTCCGCGGTACCCCTGCGGGCGAGTGGTGGCGACGACAAGAACGTCGGCGCGTTGAGCGCTGAGTTCGCTCACGAAGCTGCTGATGGCATCGATCAGCCTGCTGCGCACTTTCGCATCTGGAACCTCGTCGAGGCCGTCAAGGATGAGGCAGGCCGGCCAGCTGCTCATCCATTCCAGCAGGGCGCTCGGGTCGGTCGGGTTTCCCTCCACGAGGATTGAGTCAGCGATGTACTTGAGGAGCGAGAAGGCGCCTTCGTCTCGAGCGACCGACGTTCCTGCCTTGGCCAGCTCGACGACGATGGGCCAGCGTCGGCGCTTCGGGGCTGGGATCCCGGCGGTGGTGAGACGGTCGCGCAAGCCGTCGAAAGCGTGCTTCGCGTTGGCGCCGTATCGGGTTATGTCGGTGTCGCGGAGGAACGCTACCCGGTAAGCATGTGCAATCACCTGCGCGATGGTGCTCTTTCCTTGGCCCGGTCCTCCGATCAGGACCACACCTTGCGGGCCGGAGCCCCCAGAGCTGGACAATGCGCGATTGCCGATCGCGAGCGTTACGCGTGCAGCCATGCGTCGGCCTTCGGCCTCGTTGGCGGGCCCCGCGCGCCATACGCACGGGAGATCGATTGCAATGTCCGCCAGTCGGACCTTTGAGGTGTCGCTGTAGCCGGCGTCGCCGGTGCGAACCCATTGTCGGGTGATGAGTTCCGCGACAGCGTGACCCGCCAGCCTGTCGGCTTCAAGTGCGGTCCTCTTGGGCAGCAGAGACTCGAGTTGCACGAGGAAGTCGCCGGTCACGATCAGTTCGAGGTACCGCTGTCGTATCGAGGTGTGCTTGTCGAGCATCGTGCGGATCTCCGCGTAATCCCAGACGAACCAGCCGTCCAAACCCAGCTCGGCGGCCGAGTTGCTCATCAGAAGCTCAAACTGGTCCTTCCCTCCGCTGCCCTCCGTGCCGGAGAGCGCCACGTTCGTGGCGAAGAGGAGGTACTTCGGTGTCTTCTTGCCGAGACGCTTCTTGCCGAGCCAGCCGCGGATCTCGCCGCGCACCTCCTCGATGAACCACTTCCAGTCGGCGGTAGCTGTGGTTGGCTTCTCGTGGTGCTTCACCTGGATGACGCCGTATCCATTCCAAGAGCTCGCGCTGCCCACAGGGAAAGTGACCCGACCTTCAAAGGTTGCGTCGCGTTGACCATCCTTACCGGACCCAAACGGGCGTACACCATTGCCCAGCTCGGCCTTTGCGAGAGCTTGAAGCATGTGCTCGAACTGCTGCCAGCCCATGCGATTGAGGTCGTAGTGGCCCATCTGCTCCCTCTCTCCGGGCTGCCGCGTAGATACCGTACGAGTCCGCGACTGATCTCTCCGGAGATCATGATGCTGAGGTTGCGAGACCACGATTCGCGCCTACGGCAGTCTCTCAGTGAAGGCTCTCCGCTGGTGGTTCCCGGGACGGTGCGTCGTGACGGTAGGGATGCCGCCCTCCGCTTCGGGTGTGCGGCAGTACGTATACGATCTGACAGACCGGCGGCTGATTGTGGGATCTCATGACCAACTGTCATGCGTGAACCCGCTGACCTGAACCCCTTGCTCGACCGGATCGACGCTGGCACCGATTTGTCTCATGAGAGCCGTCACAAACTGGCCCGATTTTGATCGGGCTGCCGTTCAATCCCACAGCATCGCTTTCCCTTGACACGGCTCCGCGGTTCCGCCGGCACATGACTGCTGCTCGCGATCAACACGATTCGTCACGGCGGGGCCACTGGCGGTCCAGCGCGCCGAGGAGGTCCTCGAGCGCGATCAGCAGTTCGTTGTATCCCATCTGGTAAAACAGGGCATCGGAGTTCGAGGTCTCGCTGGCGTCAAAGTCCGCGACGAGTTGACGGGCCTCACGGATCGTGACATCGAGCCACGGCTCGACGTCCGGCAGGTTGCGGATCCAGGCGTCGATGACGGTGAAGGGGATGGGCGCGTACCCGTGGGCGTCGACGCCGACGTGGAACTGGTGGCCGATGGGGCCGTGATCGCGTGCGTGGGTGTGGCCATGCAGGAGCGGGATCCCGTCGTCCCAGCGCGGCCGGTGCGTGGTGTGCCGGTCCGACTCTTGGGAGTCGCCCTTGTAGGGGTAGTGGGAGGCGAGGATCCGGTACCCGCGCCGGGTCCCTTCGATGACCTCCGGCAGGATGGTCCACCCGGCCGCCTCGTAGAGCGGCGCGAACCTTTCGATCGCCTTCCTCGACTGCGTCGCGGGCGACACCCGGTCATGGTTTCCGGGTACCAGGTATCGGCAACCGTTCAGCTGCGCGGTGAGGCCGATCGATTCTTCGATCGGTCCGAGTGCGACATCCCCGAGATGCAGCACCACATCGGTCGGGCTGACGACCTCATTCCAACTGCGGACGAGTTCGGTGTTCATGTCGTCGACGGTGGTGAACGGGCGTTCCGCGAGCTCGCTGATCCGCGCGTGGTCGAAGTGGGTGTCCGCAGTGACGTAGTCGACCTGGTCGAAGTCGAACCACGGATACTCACTCATGGCAGGCCTCTCGCAGGTGATGGATGCTCTTGCAGAATCTAGCGATGTCTAGCGTTTCGATAGACCCGGATAGATATCGCTAGAGTTCGTCGAGATCGATCCCGAACTTCCGAGCGAGGTCGGCCAGCGGGATGTCCTCACTGTCGGTGGGCCGTTCCCGGACGATGCGGGCGATCTCCTCGTTCTCGGCTGCGTCCGCCGCTTCCGCGATCATTGCCAGTTCCTCAATCAAGGCATCAACGGGTCTCCCGACGTCGGCCGCGCGGCGCCGGATCTCTGCGGCGGCGTGGGCGAGGGTGTACATACGCTCCCACGGGTAGTCGCCGTGCCGGGCGACGGCGACGGTGTCGCGGGTGTAGCTGCGCTCATCGCCGGGGACGAGCCACCGTTCGGCGCCGTCCGAGGTGAGGAAGAAGTCGACGTAGCAGTTCCCACACGGCATCCGGTATACCCCCGGCTCGGTGGGAGCAGACTCGGCGCTGCGCGCGATCATGCCGCGGATGACCTCCTCCCAGTCGACATCGCCATCATCGTGCGTCACCGGTGCCCCTTCCAAGCAGAACAGAGAAGTGTCCTACGGAAACGCGACCGACGCAAGCCCGCCTACACGGTGCAGTCCGCGGGCACATGGCGCAACAATGAGCGTGGCGAGATTCTTCGAGCTCGTCGGGCGCAAGCAAGACACAAGCAAGGAAAGAACTGATGAGCACTCCGTTTCGGGAGCTGGAAGTCGCATCGCTCGCGGCCATGACGACAGACGAGCGCGCACGGTTCGACGCCGCGCTCGAAGAGGAAGAGGCACGGCGCGCGATGGCAGAGATGGTCTATCAGGCGCGCACGGCCGCGGGTCTCAGCCAGGCGGCACTCGCGGATCGAGTCGGCTCGAAGCAGTCCGTCATCTCCGCCATCGAGAACGGATCTCAGCAGCCCACCCTCTCCACACTTCGACGAATCGCGCGCGCCGTCGACCGCCAACTCACCATCGAACTTGCCTCCGCTGACCGACCGGCGCGCCCTGGGGCGAGCGATCACTGTCCGTGATCGCGCGAGGGGGGTGCGTCCCATATCGTGGATGCTCCTATTGCTGTCAAGCGGCCAGTGGCGGGCTGATCTGCTCCAGGATGGCGGTCGCTCGGGCCTCGAGT
>NZ_JAGXJJ010000297.1:0-253 GCF_019091465.1 Microbacterium sp. GbtcB4 | reverse complement strand
GGTACACCAAGAGCCCGCTCAAGGCGGTCCTGTCGGCCTGGGCGAGCTTCACGTACGTCGGGGGGTACACGATGAGCCGCAGGCGGCGCAAGGAGCAGAGCGTCATGTGGGGCGGGAACGGGGGGTGCGTCCGGGCAGGGAGGGGTCGGCTGGGATCCCCGAGTACCTCGTCGCTCCGCGGCGCACCACCGGCGCCATCCACATCCCCGCCCCCAACGGCAGACGGCGACACGCCCGGCGGAGGTGGGGCCGC
>NZ_JAGXJJ010000296.1:0-253 GCF_019091465.1 Microbacterium sp. GbtcB4 | reverse complement strand
CCTAAAGGAAGCGTGTTAGATGCAATGAAGAAAAAGGAGAAGGAAGCCGCGGAAGCAGCAGGGAAGAAGAGTGGAACGAAAGAGGAGCCCGCGACGGCAATAGAAACACCGCCCCAGGCCGAAAAGCCTAAACAGGAACCTGCCCCGGAACCAGCGCCTGTACAAGCTACAGCCCCGCAGCAACCGGAAGCGCCGGTTACACCTGTGGCACCTCCGCCTCCGCCAAAAAGGGAATCCGCCACACCCCCTCCTT
>NZ_JAGXJJ010000295.1:0-253 GCF_019091465.1 Microbacterium sp. GbtcB4 | reverse complement strand
ATCCGGTCGACGGGGACCCGTGTCCCACTCGTGATGGCGCGTGCCCCGTCTGTGAGGGGTTCGTGGGCGCGAGATCGAGAACGCCCCCGGCTTCCTTATCGGACGATCACTTTCGCCTGCGCGCTCGTCTCGGTGTCGCACGTCGTGACCTGCCACGCGGGAGCACCATCGTCGACGATCCGTTTCATGTCGATGATGAGGGGGCTGGGGTACGTCTCGCCCGATTGCTGCGCTGCGGCCCCTGCGGAGGGGG
>NZ_JAGXJJ010000294.1:0-253 GCF_019091465.1 Microbacterium sp. GbtcB4 | reverse complement strand
AGCCAGGTTTGAACTCGTATAAACCTATTCCTTATCATTTTATGAGTGCAATTGTTTTTTGCACTGATGAGTACAGTTTCGGAACATAAAGAAGATATACTTTTTAGTTTAAAGCTAGCATTGCATGGTTAGGCTTAACTGAGGAACTCCTTGAATTTAGCAGCCAAGACAAGCCATTGAAATCAGCCAAGCTTGATGACAGAAAAACCTTAGGCAGTGCAATAGCTGCTCAATCATGTCCTTGACCAGTTCA
>NZ_JAGXJJ010000293.1:0-253 GCF_019091465.1 Microbacterium sp. GbtcB4 | reverse complement strand
ATAACCAGTGGCTGATGTTGGTGCCTCGCTGCAGCACTAATTTGCCGTTATTTGCTTTATCCTGTGCCCATAAAGCATTAGGAAACAGCACGTTGGCAGTCAGTAGCGTGATGTATAGTATTACTTTCCTTGGGAACATAGGACAAATTTGGCAAATATCAGACCATTATTGTGGATTTTCTCCCCAAGTTATATTAAAATTAACTAAATAAGAAGGCTACATCCTCCTCGCTTAGCTTTTTCATAAACCCGG
>NZ_JAGXJJ010000292.1:0-253 GCF_019091465.1 Microbacterium sp. GbtcB4 | reverse complement strand
CAAAACACAATCAGCTTTATGCTTTATGCTTTCGGCTTTCAGCTTTCAGCTAATATCACCAACCTGTAAATTCTAAACGCTTATGTCAACCATGAATCGTCGTCACTGGTTAAAGACCAGTGCACTGTTTACGGGAAGCCTTCCTTTCCTGACAGGAACATTGAATGGCGTAGCAGCCGTTTCTGCCACTACCATCAAACATGCCTCCCCGGGCCAGCTCACAGATGCTGAATTTGCACGCCGCATACCGGTG
>NZ_JAGXJJ010000291.1:0-253 GCF_019091465.1 Microbacterium sp. GbtcB4 | reverse complement strand
AGCACCGTGATGGACATCACCACCAGCTGCGGCAGCCCGAGCACGAGCGTCCGCACCGGCACGGCCTGCGCGGCGACGGACTGCACGATGAGCCGCTGATTGGCGAGCGCATTCGCCGTGTAGAGTCCCCGCTCGGGCTCCAGCCCGAGAGCGCCCCCCCGCCTCCCCACCACGCGGACACGGGGGATGTTAAGCTCTCGCAGCACGAGCACCAGCGTCACGACGACGCCGACAGCCACCGCGGGGAGGAGCC
>NZ_JAGXJJ010000290.1:0-253 GCF_019091465.1 Microbacterium sp. GbtcB4 | reverse complement strand
GCCTGTCCCACGGCCCGGACTGGACCCCGAGGGCGGAGTTCCTCGGCGACGTGCGCACCTTCGCGGCGGAGGAGCGCTGGGTGACCGAGTGGCAGTACACGAGCAAGGGAGCCGACGAGATCCTGACCCCGAGGGCGCAGCTCGCGCTCTGGCTCGACTATCCGTACCGCGTGGTGCGGCCGCGTCTGCTCCGGCGCACCCTCGGCCGCAGCAGCCTGCGCACCCGGGTGGGGGGCGGCAACGTGGGGTAGCC
>NZ_JAGXJJ010000289.1:0-253 GCF_019091465.1 Microbacterium sp. GbtcB4 | reverse complement strand
GTCCGGGCGCGTGCGCACCGTCCCCAGCACCATCGCCCCGTAGGCGGCGTTGTCGCTGATGGTGTCGACGATCGGGCGGCCCTCGAGCTCGATGTGCGGGTTCAGCACCTCGAGGGCCGGCACGGCGTAGTCGATCGCGGCGGGGGCGTCCTCCAGCGTGCAGTCGGGGCCCTCCAGTGGTTCCTTGAGCACGGACGCGAGCTCGACCTCGATGCGGGCATTGGGGAAGTGATCCGTGGGGATCTCCGCGCCG
>NZ_JAGXJJ010000029.1:0-365 GCF_019091465.1 Microbacterium sp. GbtcB4 | reverse complement strand
ACTCGGGCAGCCGCGCTGCTCGCCCGCGAGGCTAACGTGTACAACTCGACGAAGCACGGGCTTGCTGTGCAACCTCGGAAATCCGGGCTGCGCCTCGGTAGCGAGGAGGACCCGAATGGCGTGATCATCGACCACCACGGGCCGTCCATCCGGTTCCTCAGCAAGGGTCCTAGCGCCGAAGAGGGGGTGCAACAGTGGCGGGAGACGATCCAGTTCGCGTTCCCTTCCATCAACCACGCAGTTGCAACCGCTTTCGCCGACGAGATCGACGCGATCCACGCGGTGGCGAAGGCGCGCTTGACTGGTGAACAGGGCACAGTGACGATTCGTCAGCGAGCGTTGATTGACCACCTTCGTGCCGTGCC
>NZ_JAGXJJ010000288.1:0-253 GCF_019091465.1 Microbacterium sp. GbtcB4 | reverse complement strand
GTGATCGCATGCTGCGCGGGCCCGGACGCGCACATCCGCATCGACGCGAGCAGCCGCAGACCGGAGAGGAACGGATCGTCCGCAGCGAACCCGGCCGTCAGCGCCCAGGCGGCCCGGTACCCGGCGACGCGATGGGACTTGGACAGTCCGGCGAAGGTGACGCAGGGCACATCGGGGGCGACCTGGGCAGTGGAGACGTGCGTGAATCCGGGGGACACGACCCGGTCGTAGATCTCGTCCGAGAGCAGCAGCA
>NZ_JAGXJJ010000287.1:0-254 GCF_019091465.1 Microbacterium sp. GbtcB4 | reverse complement strand
TCGGAACTGTGGAACCCAGCTCGGTTTGTTGACCCGAAGACCCTTCCGACGCCCGGCACCTTGCTGAAGGCGGCAAAGGCCGACTTCGACAAGGAGACCTATGTCCGCGACTGGGCGGACCGTGCCGCCAAGACGATGTGGTGAGGGCAGGCGGTCACTTCTTGTAGATCAGCCAGCTCTTGCTGACGTAATCCTTGGTCATGCTGTCTTCGTAGAAGACGGTCCGGTTTCGTCCGGAGTTCTTGGCATGATAG
>NZ_JAGXJJ010000286.1:0-254 GCF_019091465.1 Microbacterium sp. GbtcB4 | reverse complement strand
TGCGCCTCATACGTCATATGCTGAAGCTGACAGCCGCCGCAGCTGTCGTAGACGGGACAGGGCGGCTTTTGACGGTGTGGCGAAGCCTTTTCCACCTCGTCCAGCTTGGCCGTGATATAGCTCGGCTCGGCCTTCGTCACCGTCGCTTTCACGACTTCCTCCGGCAGCGTTCCATCGATGAAAACTGCCTTGCGCTTGTAATAGCCGACGCCCTCGCCGTTAATGCCGATCCGCTTGATCGTCACCACGATCCG
>NZ_JAGXJJ010000285.1:0-254 GCF_019091465.1 Microbacterium sp. GbtcB4 | reverse complement strand
TCCCGGGCCGGGGTGGATGCCTGCCCCGCGGGCGGGGTTCCCTCTCGGGTGCCCCCCCGCCCCCCACGGGCTCCCGGGGGGCTGGAGCCAGGCGCAACCCCCCCCCACACCCCCCCCGCCCCCCCCCCCGGGCCGCCCTCCCCCCCCCCGGGGGCCCCAACCCCCCCGCCCCCCCGACCCTCCGCGGGGACGCCCCCGTCGGGGCGGCGGCCGGTGCGGCGATCCTGCTCAACGTCGCCCCCGCGCCGCTGGGG
>NZ_JAGXJJ010000284.1:0-254 GCF_019091465.1 Microbacterium sp. GbtcB4 | reverse complement strand
AAAAAAATTTCTGAAAGAATAAATTAGAATGTATTCAAAATTTGATACAAAATGTTAGCAATTAGTGCATCGTCTTAATTATCAAACACCTTCGTTCTTTAAAGTCCAAACATAAAATAGAGGAGACGAAGATAAGAATATAAAAGGATAAAAGAATAGAAGAATTAAAGGTTATAACCCGAGCCATGACTCTCCCAGTCTTTTAGATTTTAGATCGATGTGTTTGCGCGCGCGCGCGGGGGCGGAAAACAACT
>NZ_JAGXJJ010000283.1:0-254 GCF_019091465.1 Microbacterium sp. GbtcB4 | reverse complement strand
GAAAACAAAGAACGAGATCCTCGATTCACGCGATTGCTCGTTGTTGGAGCCGAAGGAGTGTTGACTGTAGCGGGTCAACACGAAAGACAGCAGTGCGATCTGTGTGTCAGATGGAGACTCACGTGTTCGTCATTAATTATCCGATCAACGTGACGTTGGGCGTCGTCGCCGGGCACAGAAGTAGGCAGCGATGAAGGCGAGATCTGGCTTCGACTGTTGACTGCTATGCAGATGACGGCAAATAATAAATAATA
>NZ_JAGXJJ010000282.1:0-254 GCF_019091465.1 Microbacterium sp. GbtcB4 | reverse complement strand
AGTGGCATGCTCGGCCTAGCGGTGCGGACCGGGGCTTTGTCGCCCCACCCCGAGCGTGAGCTCGAGCGCGTCACCCAAAGGAAGAAGAAGGGCAGCACCGCCATCCCGTTGGACGAACTGCCGATGTTTCTCCAGCGCGTCCGTGAGGACGAGGAGCTCAACGAGTGGGACACGGGGGGTCTGATCACGTTCATGCTCGCGTCAGGGTGGCGAGTGGCCGTGGTGTGCGCGCTCGAAGCGAGCGCTATCGCCTT
>NZ_JAGXJJ010000281.1:0-254 GCF_019091465.1 Microbacterium sp. GbtcB4 | reverse complement strand
AACAACAACAAAACATGAAAACCCAATTGCTAAGGGTTGCTACATTGATCTTTTCCTGTCATTTTAGTACAAAATAACTTGAACAATCCAATGTCATACAATCTCAAGGTATATAACTATTCTGTAGGCATTGTATCTCATGACCTCTTATTGATCAAACCAGTTGCCATGGTTGGTAGGTAGATAGGGATTGCCAAAGTGTAGGCGAGTCTCTCTTGTATTCCTGGCAGCATAATTCCAAAGCAGATAATATA
>NZ_JAGXJJ010000280.1:0-254 GCF_019091465.1 Microbacterium sp. GbtcB4 | reverse complement strand
TACCTCCCCGGCTCCCCCACCGAGAAGGCGCTGTCGAACGACAACCTCTTCGTGTTCCCCATCCTGATGACGGGCTTCGCGGGGCCGAAGATCTATCAGCAGAAGGTGCTGATGATCGGCATCGTAATCGCCCTGATCCTCCGCGGCGTCTTCATCGCCGTCGGTGCGACCCTCATCGAGCACTTCTCCTGGATCTTCTACGTCTTCGGCGCGCTGCTGCTCTTCCTCGCGTACCCCCAGGCCTTCAGCACCCA
>NZ_JAGXJJ010000279.1:0-254 GCF_019091465.1 Microbacterium sp. GbtcB4 | reverse complement strand
CGGTGTCGAAGATGTAGTTGCCCATCGAGGCCAGGACCTCGTGCGGGGAGTCCGCGAGACCCGTGGCGTTGGTCGGCTTCTCCAGGAACTGGCGGATCCGCCCGGGTTCCGGGTCGGCGTCGATGACCCCGAACTGGGACGCCAGAGCGAGCGGCTGACGGATGCCGGCGACCGGCGCCCTCCTGCCGGACTCCATGGGCGCCTCCGGCATCTGCCGGCAGTCCAACCCAATGACCTGGTGGGGACCGATCCAC
>NZ_JAGXJJ010000028.1:0-372 GCF_019091465.1 Microbacterium sp. GbtcB4 | reverse complement strand
GGACTCCGACAGCGGGTGGTCCACCGACAGTGTCATCGATGCCGTCGTGGTCACTCGCCGTTTCGGTCCGAGGATGGCCAGTTCGATCGGGTCGATCCGCGGGTCGACATCGCCGCGGGCTCCGTCGGCCACCCGCACGATGTCGATGATCGACGCGATAGCCGAACCGAAGCAGCCGTCGATCGCGATCAGTCCGATACGCATGACGTAAACAATAGCAATACTGCCGTATACGCCACTCCCCACCGGCCCTCGCTCGTCATACGCTGAACTCGCTTCACCAAGAAGCCTCGACACCTAGGAGAGTCCCTCATGTCCACACCCGCATCACTTCCGCATGCCTTCGTCGCCAAGATCCTCGCGGCCGATGGA
>NZ_JAGXJJ010000278.1:0-254 GCF_019091465.1 Microbacterium sp. GbtcB4 | reverse complement strand
AAGGCCGCCAAGGAGGCCGCGGACGCCCTCGAGGCCCGTCGCGCCTGGCTCAACCCCCTGGGTGGCTGAGCTCTCCACAGATCCACCGATCTCCGCACGCGCGGGGTGCAGGCCGCCACACTGGCGGGATGCACCCCGCTCTGCTGTATCTGCCCGGCGCGCGACTCAGCGTCTGGGAACTCAGCGCCGCCCGCCTCGACGGACATGTCATCGAGGTCGGCGACGCCTACAACCCCGCTGATCTTCCCGAATCC
>NZ_JAGXJJ010000277.1:0-254 GCF_019091465.1 Microbacterium sp. GbtcB4 | reverse complement strand
AGCCCGGGCCGGTGCAGCGGGGGGGCTGGGGCGAGCCCGACATCGTCGCGGTTGTGCCTCGTGTGCACGACCGGGATTCCGTGCCGGGCGGCGAAGGGGTGGCCGATGAAGGCGCCCCAGAAGTCGGCCTGCACGTGGACGAGGACGACGGGCGGGCGGTGCGCCATGGCCCGGTCGAGAGTCCGATCGGTCGCCCGCCCCGGCCAGGTCATCGCGTACACCCGATCGAGGGTGAACGGCAGCGACGGAAGGAC
>NZ_JAGXJJ010000276.1:0-254 GCF_019091465.1 Microbacterium sp. GbtcB4 | reverse complement strand
GGCAGGCCTTGCGCACTCCGGAGTTGCCCTTCTCCCGGCTGAAGGGCTCCATGCCGCCCGAGCGCTTGATGACGTTGAGGCTCGCCGTCACCGTCGTGGAGAACCGTCCCCCGCATTCCGGACACTGACGGCGCCGACGGATCGAGAGTCCGTCGACGCTGGTGCGGGAATCGATGACCCGGGAGGCGGGGTGACGGCAGAAGGGGCAGTGCATCTGACAGATCCTACGCGGCGGAGCGGGCCTCGATCTCCTC
>NZ_JAGXJJ010000275.1:0-254 GCF_019091465.1 Microbacterium sp. GbtcB4 | reverse complement strand
GACCTCGTTCGCCGAGGCCCTCGATCTGGCGCGCCCGCGCGCCCTCGACGGATCGGCGATCTGGTTCCTCGCGCAGGACACCGCCCCGCACCCGCGTGCGCTGGAGCGTCTCACCGGCATGCTGGAGCGGACGCCGTCCGCCGCGATCATCGCGCCGAAACTCGTCGCCACCGACAATGAGCGCGAGATCGTCTCCTTGGGCGCGAGCATGACCACGTTCAGCCGCTCGGTCGAGCTGGCGGCGGGGGGGACGG
>NZ_JAGXJJ010000274.1:0-255 GCF_019091465.1 Microbacterium sp. GbtcB4 | reverse complement strand
GGGGGGGGGGGGGGGGGGGGGGCCCGGGGCGCCCCGGGGGGGGGGGGGGTGTTGCCCCTCGGGGGGGGGGGGGGGCGCGGGGGGGCGGCCGGGGGGGGCCCGCGCGGGGCGGGGGGGGGGGGGGGGGGGGGGGCGCGGGGGGCCCGCCCCCCCAGCGCGGGGGGGGGCGGGTCCCCGCCGCGCGGGGGGGCGGGGGGCGGGGCGGGGGGGAGGAGCAGGGGGCGGCGGGGGGGGCGCGGCCGGGCGGGGGGGGCC
>NZ_JAGXJJ010000273.1:0-255 GCF_019091465.1 Microbacterium sp. GbtcB4 | reverse complement strand
GCAGATTGAATTAATCATAAATCAGAACCTCGGGATCCAATGAAGACCCATTATCCAGAAGGACAGGTACTACTCCACTATCACTGTAATAAAGCATTTGTTACTGCTAGTATATCCAAATTTTAGAACTTGAATTATATCCCATTTTACACCATTTTTCAAGGTCTATCTTAGGACCAGAAGTGTATCTATGTTGCAGAGGACCAAGTATATCCATGGAAAGCCATGTAAATTCGACACCTTTGTTCATTTCAC
>NZ_JAGXJJ010000272.1:0-255 GCF_019091465.1 Microbacterium sp. GbtcB4 | reverse complement strand
GCCGGTGAGCAGTACAGCGGCCAGGCTGGCCATGCCGGTCACAATGGAGATCAATTATAACAGCGATAGTCTTTCTGTTTATCCTAATCCGCCGGTAAATAATGTTACTGTCACTATTCCTGCTTCATTATTAAAAGGGCAGGCTGTGATCACGCTGAGCGATCACACAGGCCGGGTATTATACCAGGGACGGGAAACCTCACGCAAACATATTATTGACCTGGGCAACATAGTACCGGGTGTTTATTTTATCAC
>NZ_JAGXJJ010000271.1:0-255 GCF_019091465.1 Microbacterium sp. GbtcB4 | reverse complement strand
TCTTTTAACATGAAATATAATTATTAAACTACCATTCTTTTTTGTCCAAAATCAACAGTGAAAAATTAAAAGGAAAAGAGAAAAAAATACAACAATCAGTGAGAAAAAAATAGGATATACGTGTCACAATAAAACTTGAACGAACCGAGGATCTAAACTACCTGAAGGATATACATGTCTTAATAAAATTTATTAGTAACAAATACGTTATTTCTCCATTTTTAAAGAATAAATATGTTAATAAAATTATTTTTC
>NZ_JAGXJJ010000270.1:0-255 GCF_019091465.1 Microbacterium sp. GbtcB4 | reverse complement strand
CGACAATGCTCAGACACAATTTACACCATTTCTTCGCCACTAGCCCTTGGTAAATTATTGAGAAGAGAATAACTGGTACACTTAAAATGGCTAGGAACTGAATGGGTATATATCTTTGAAAAACGATTTGCAAGAATAGCAGCAAAAAATATACGAAACTTATATCCCCCAAACGAACTCCGAAGGGTAGCTTTTTAGCGTCGTTTATCAATTCATTACAACTTATATTTTCGTCACTTTTACAAAAGTTTTCGA
>NZ_JAGXJJ010000269.1:0-255 GCF_019091465.1 Microbacterium sp. GbtcB4 | reverse complement strand
AAATTTATAGTTTCTTTAGTGCTTTATGATTCGTGCAGATGCACTCGACACCCCCCTGGCAATGATCCGGTTTTCGATGCGGTTGTTAAGATGCTTCGAGATTGGCGCAAAAGAGGAGATGCGTGTACTTGGTCGATCATGTCGGTGCTACTACTCGCTCGACCACTTTGCCCCCCGTTCCATATGAAGGAGGCGGCGAGCAGAGTGCCACGGTCGAGAGAGATGTCGACGCCCCCTAGGCGATCCTGCGAATCC
>NZ_JAGXJJ010000027.1:0-375 GCF_019091465.1 Microbacterium sp. GbtcB4 | reverse complement strand
CCTCCGCGGCGGGAAGATGGAAGACGTCATCTTCCCCGGCACCTCGACCCGTGGCCCCCTCGGGCGCGCTGAGGTGCAGCTCACGATCGTCAATGCCGACGGCGCGCTGCCGTTCGAATACGCCGAGGTCACCATCAGCCGCACGCTCTTGCGCAACGGCTCCAGCGAGTACGCCATCTACGTCGAGAGCTGCCCGCTGCTCGATGTGCACGAGCTGCTCAGCGACTCGGGCCTCGGCCGGGAGACGCACGTCATCGTGGGTCAGGGGCGGCCCGCCACCGTGCTCCAGGCCTCGCCGGAGGATCGCCGCGGCTTCATCGAGGAGACGGCCGGCATCCTCAAGCACCGACGTCGCAAAGAGAAGACGCTGCGCAA
>NZ_JAGXJJ010000268.1:0-255 GCF_019091465.1 Microbacterium sp. GbtcB4 | reverse complement strand
CAATTCGATATATTTCCTTTTATATCATCTTTAGTACATAATTTATTATTAAAATTATCATAAACTTTATATGTTACTATACAAATCACTTATATATATAGATTTTTTAAAAATTCTCATTTTTATAATTTTACCTATCTTTAAAGCATAATCTTTTAGTAAAAGTTATTTTTTAAACTTCCTTACACCACCACCAACTCTCTCTTAAGGTCACACATCTATATTTAGTTTCATCAAGAATCTCCTTTGTTATAC
>NZ_JAGXJJ010000267.1:0-255 GCF_019091465.1 Microbacterium sp. GbtcB4 | reverse complement strand
AGGGCAGGAAAGCGTTGTGGCCTATTCGAAATGGAGGCGCAACGCGGCTAGCGAGTATACTCATCCAATTCGGCTGAAGACGATGCCGACGACGGTAGAGCTTCTCGAACAGCAGATTACCTTTTAGTCCATTCCTCCTCCATTTAATTAGGCCTCATAAGTAATTTTACTCTTGATAAATCTTCCAAGTATACGTAGAACAAAACCATGCTAGAGTTAAGAGTGTGTATAATTAAAATCATAAACAATGAAAAA
>NZ_JAGXJJ010000266.1:0-255 GCF_019091465.1 Microbacterium sp. GbtcB4 | reverse complement strand
TCGCCCGGGTCCAGCCCGTACCCGTGGTCGATGCCGTTCGCCGCCAGGGCGTCGCGGATGGCCTCGGACTGGGACGGCGGCACGCCGCGGTCCTCCCCGCCCTGCAGCAGCAGCACCGGCACGTCGATGCGGTCGGCGTGCGTCAGCGGTGAGCGCACGATGTACACGTGCTCGGCAGCGGGGAGCGGACCGACGAGGCCGTCGAGGTACGACGCCTCGAAGACATGGGCCTCGGCGGCGAGCATCCGCAGATCC
>NZ_JAGXJJ010000265.1:0-255 GCF_019091465.1 Microbacterium sp. GbtcB4 | reverse complement strand
CACCTCGCTGGCTTCCAGGGGTGGCGAGGCGGCACGGGGAGCGGCCACGCAGTCGCGCGGAGACCCCCAGCTCGCGGCCGGCACGGTCGACCCGACCATCGTGGACACCCCCGACGAGGGCGGCCGCGCCACCCTCACCTTCGCGGTGCCGTCCGGAGTGTTCGGTGAGCAGCAGCTCACGGACGAGGTCCCGGCGACGGTCACGACGGTGCAGGTGCCGTTCACGATCGCCGGCGAGGAGGAGTTCGCGGGGAC
>NZ_JAGXJJ010000264.1:0-255 GCF_019091465.1 Microbacterium sp. GbtcB4 | reverse complement strand
TCCGCCACCCGACCGCCGCGGTGGATGCGCTTCGAGGATGCCACGCCGGCACAGGGGAGGGAGCGGCGCGGGCCCCCGAAGCACGCGTCGGCCTGGGGTCTGCCGACGTCGCACGCCGACCGGTCCCGGGTTCATGACAAGCCACCCCGCCCGCTGCGCGTCCCCACGCGGATCGGCCCCCCGTGGAGGCATGACGGCAATCCTGCGACCGTCGCTCCCCCACCGCCCGGGAGTGGACGTCGGTCGCAGACCAAG
>NZ_JAGXJJ010000263.1:0-255 GCF_019091465.1 Microbacterium sp. GbtcB4 | reverse complement strand
TGGAGCGGGGTCGCCCCACGTCCGGCGAACATCAGCCCCCCGCCGACCACCCCGGGGAGGGTGATGTCCGGGTGCGGATCGCTGACGTCCGGGGCGTCCACGAGGGCGACGCGGCGGCGCAGCCCCTTCGGACTCGCCGCCGCATCGATCGTGACGCGGCCCGTGTCCGGACGCATCCGCCCGCACGCGATGAGGCCGAGCACGGTCGGCCGCTGCTCGGTCTCCGCGAGCGCGTAGCGGACGGCGCCGGAGTGG
>NZ_JAGXJJ010000262.1:0-255 GCF_019091465.1 Microbacterium sp. GbtcB4 | reverse complement strand
GCGGGGGGGGGGGTGCCCCGCCGCTGCGGGCCGGGAGAGGGCCCGGCCCCGCACCCCGCCGACACGATCAGCGCCGGAGGGGGTCTGTGCGATCCGGCCGCGGTCGACGCGCTCGTGGCGGACGGCCCGGCCCGGACCGCCGAGCTCCTCGCCCGCGGCGTCGCCTTCGACCGGACTCCGGGCGGCGCCCTCGCCCGCGGGCGCGAGGCGGCGCATACTCATGCCCCCATCCCGCACGCCCGAGGCGGCGCCACC
>NZ_JAGXJJ010000261.1:0-255 GCF_019091465.1 Microbacterium sp. GbtcB4 | reverse complement strand
TCGAGCGCGCCGCGCGCGGTGCGCAGGCGGCCGCTCCTCAGGCGCGTCGGGGGACCGGTCCGCGGGTCGATCCCGCCACGGGCGGGCCGGTCGTCGCGGCCGTGGCGCTCGCCAGCTTGCCCCGTTCACCCGACGTCGCCGTGGAGCGCGATGCGCTCATGGGTGCCCTGCAGTACGGGCACCAGATCGATGCGGCGCTGCTGACGCGAGCCCTCGCGGTGCCGTTCCGCACGCCCGGCCTCGATGCCGGGCGCG
>NZ_JAGXJJ010000260.1:0-256 GCF_019091465.1 Microbacterium sp. GbtcB4 | reverse complement strand
TATGGCACAAATAAAAAGGTGTGGCTTTATGATTAATTCACAAAATGGTGCAAGTTAACGTGAAGGTATATAAAATGGTTGATGCTTTCCAAATTCATCAATATATTTCAACATCATAAACATCAGTTTGAATGTAACAACAAATTTAGAGAAAAAGGTGAAAGGTATATATAAGGGTAAAAAGAGGAAACAATATTTTAAAAAGAATTAACTTTTTAAAATATACCTTTATAATGCCTGAACAATAAGAAATAGT
>NZ_JAGXJJ010000259.1:0-256 GCF_019091465.1 Microbacterium sp. GbtcB4 | reverse complement strand
AAAGGTGCTATGATTTCGCAGATGTTATGGATCCTGTGAGGTTTAGGATTATCTCATCCGACAAATATTTTACTCGTTTTCTTGTGATTCTTTATCCGCTTTGATGGTCGGCAGGGATCATCTGTCGAGAGTTGTTAGATTTCACTTTGTCTTTGAATCTGCCGGGACCATCTAGTTTTTCCCGTCTTCTTTCTGCGTGGAGTAGCGGTTTAGGGTTTCCTAGATGTTATTTGTACTAATTCGTTGCTCCTGGGGT
>NZ_JAGXJJ010000026.1:0-386 GCF_019091465.1 Microbacterium sp. GbtcB4 | reverse complement strand
CAGTCACATTAACATGGACATCAAGTGTGTCGGGGGATGTTGCAGGGTATGAAATTTATAATGGAACTCAATTCTTAGCTAGCGTAACAGGAACAACTTATAATGTGAGCGGATTGACAACATCAACTTCATACATGTTTTGGGTGAAAGCGAAAGATAGAAGTGGAAATATTGCAAGTGGAGCAAGTATTAGTGTGAAGACAACAAATACAATCCCGCCTGATACAACACCGCCTATCCTTACAATCACACCAGGAACAACATTTACAGATAGTATGACAGTTACAATGAGTACAAATGAAACAGCAGATATTTATTATACGACAGACGGAACAACACCGACAACAGGAAGTACAAAGTATACAAGCGTTATTAACATCACGAAC
>NZ_JAGXJJ010000258.1:0-256 GCF_019091465.1 Microbacterium sp. GbtcB4 | reverse complement strand
ATTTGGTTGCTGAATTTTCCTGTGATGTGAACTTGATCTTGGTAAATTGTTTCCATGAAAATCTTAATATACTTTGCTTTTTCATATCTATTTTAGCTTAGTTATTTACGACCTACATGACCACTCCTGTTGAAGAAAAAGCTGAGTGGTATGCCATTTTTATTCTGGACGCAGCCAAGTGTATGTTTGAGGTAGAGAAGTTGCAATATTGACTGTTTTCTTATGCAGTTGTGTTTATTGCAACATTGCTGAATTG
>NZ_JAGXJJ010000257.1:0-256 GCF_019091465.1 Microbacterium sp. GbtcB4 | reverse complement strand
CCACGGGGGCAACGTCCAGGCCTCGACCTTCTGGTACGGCGTGGTGGCCTTCGTCGTCTTCGTCGCGCTGAGCCTGGTCACGCTGTCGTACCGCAACGTCTCCAACCGTCACGCGCACAAGGCCGAGGCCTACACGCAGAAGCACGGCACGCCCACGCCCGAGGCCCACGGCCACTGAGGGCCACCGTATGTCGGTGACGCGCGCCCCTCGTATCGGGGTCATGGGTGGGACGTTCGATCCCATCCATCACGGTCA
>NZ_JAGXJJ010000256.1:0-256 GCF_019091465.1 Microbacterium sp. GbtcB4 | reverse complement strand
AAGGACCTTCATAATTGTAGCAATGTATGTATGCATTACTCGTAGTTACTCGAGTAATGAATACCACCGTGTGTTTCTCCGACACACACATCGCGGCAGGCCTTTGAATGCCTGAAATGAAAAGAAAGATATCCTCTGCTAACCAAGTGTTATCATATAGTAACTTACATGCTTTCAGCATTTTAGAATCTGATACCATGAGGTGTCTGCTGTCATACAGTTAAACACGAGATTAACCCCTCTGATTGAGCTCATG
>NZ_JAGXJJ010000255.1:0-256 GCF_019091465.1 Microbacterium sp. GbtcB4 | reverse complement strand
CCCAGCGCTTTGTCCACAAACGGAAGGGATTTATCGCCCATGCGGGCATAGATCCGTTTTTCGTCAGGGCTTAATTTTAACAGAAAGGGCAACTGGGTTTTAATGGTGGTAATAGCCTGTTGGATAGCATCCATCGCAGTGGGGTCTACTGCAACCGAAATAAGGTTGTCATTCGGCATGATAGGTTGATTTTAGTAATTAACAGATATGATTATCAAAATGAAAATAAAGTGGAATTAAGGATTGGCAATTGTTC
>NZ_JAGXJJ010000254.1:0-256 GCF_019091465.1 Microbacterium sp. GbtcB4 | reverse complement strand
GCGTTCCAGGAGAACGCGCTTCGCGAGGCCTTCAAGGACCGCGTGCAGGCGGTCGCCCAGTCCGTCGCCGCCCTCCCCGTCGTCCTCGATGCGTTCGACGACGAGGACCCGGCCGCTGCCATCCAGCCGGTCGCCGAGGTCAACCGCGAGGCCCCCGACCTCGCGTACGTCGTGGTCGCCAACGACGAGGGCATCCGGTACCCGCATCCGAACACCGACCGCACCGGCGAGCGGGTGTCCACCGACCCGTCGATCC
>NZ_JAGXJJ010000253.1:0-256 GCF_019091465.1 Microbacterium sp. GbtcB4 | reverse complement strand
ACGGCCAGCAACCGCTCCCCCACCGCACCGAGCAGGACCCCGGGGGGCACGAGAACACTGATGTCGACGACGAAATCGTCCCCACCCGCACCCGGGACCCACCCGCCCTCGTGCCTCTCGCCCTCACGGCGCGACGACGACAGCACCACCGCGTGAAGAATCAGCACACCTCCGAGGACGATCACCCCGGACGAGGCGCCCACCCAGACCGCGACGACCCGAGCCGCCCGCCGCACCTTCTCCGCATCCGGGTCTC
>NZ_JAGXJJ010000252.1:0-256 GCF_019091465.1 Microbacterium sp. GbtcB4 | reverse complement strand
CCGCTCGGGTGTCGTCACCCCCTTCGCGATGATCGCGCTCCAGGAGCGCTTGTCGTTCTTCGTGCAGCCGACCGAAGAGGTCTCCGAGGGCATGGTCATCGGCGAGAACTCGCGCGCCGACGACATGGACGTCAACATCACCAAGGAGAAGAAGCACACCAACATGCGCTCCTCCACGGCCGACAACTTCGAGTCGATGAGGCCGCCGCGCATCCACACGCTGGAGGAGAGCCTGGAGTTCGCGCGCGACGACGAA
>NZ_JAGXJJ010000251.1:0-256 GCF_019091465.1 Microbacterium sp. GbtcB4 | reverse complement strand
TGCTCGACCGCGCCGTGGCCGAGGCCAGGGAGCGCGGTCGGAGCGTCCTCCTGATCTGGTCCCTGCTCCGGCCGAAGGAGTCCGACCGCATGCTTCAGCCCCGCACGGGATGGGGACGGATCCCGGCGACACCGCTGTGCGACGTCGTCGAGGCGCACGGCTTCACCCTGGAGCAGGTCGAGCGCAACAGCGAACTCGGCCTGCGCGCCGATCCGGAGCCCCTGCACCGGGCGTTGGACGCGGCACTCGCGGTCGC
>NZ_JAGXJJ010000250.1:0-256 GCF_019091465.1 Microbacterium sp. GbtcB4 | reverse complement strand
GAGGCCGATGAGGTCGTGCACGCCGCGCGCCACGGCTCCCCGCCCCTCGCTGGTCACCAGCTCCCTGCCCAGCTGCTCCGCCCCCGCCGAGCGCACGATGAGCCAGGTCGAGACCGTGTTCACGACGCCGAGGAGGGTGACGATCGCGAGGACGGCCAGGTAGGAGAGGTTGTCGGGGATGAGGAAGACGCAGCCGGCCGCCACCACGAGCGCGGCGATGGTTGTGATCCAGTTCCAGGCACGGGTCACTCCGTAC
>NZ_JAGXJJ010000249.1:0-257 GCF_019091465.1 Microbacterium sp. GbtcB4 | reverse complement strand
AAGTTCTTAATCAGATTTTCTTTTTGGTTCTATGGAGTTCTAATACAGTAAAATATTCTAAAGATGATTAAAGGCTAAATGCAGTTGATTGGGTTTCTTAATTATCCAGTTGAACTAGTACTCATGCAAAAACTCGGAATCAGTCAGTCAATGAGATATAAAACTTTAATGTTTGGCTGGACATTTGTCATCTATTTCAACATGAGAATATGATGATTGCAATTGAAAGGACCAAATCCGAACCTTGCTTCACACAT
>NZ_JAGXJJ010000025.1:0-414 GCF_019091465.1 Microbacterium sp. GbtcB4 | reverse complement strand
CGTTCACAATGGGCGGATCTATAGCCGGAAAGTCCCTTACCCCCAGGAAAGAAAAACCTACTACGCCAAAGATCACAATGATGATGTTCATCACGATCGCCAGTACCGGCCGTTTGAGGGATATGGAAGGAAGACTCATAACACTGCATTTTAATTACGGATTACGCTGAAAGCAAAAAGCTGATCGTGTTTTGCTTTCGGTGTAATTCGCAATTCATGATTTATTATTTTATGCCGTCCATAGACCCATTGTCCGTATTACTTTTAAAACGTAGTATGCAATGGACCGTGGACTATGGACCGTGGACTAATTAACCTTATTATACTTGATCGTCATGCCGGCCCGTAGCTGCATAATACCGCTGGTAATAACGGTATCGCCTATGTTCAGGCCACTGGTTACCTGTATATTGT
>NZ_JAGXJJ010000248.1:0-257 GCF_019091465.1 Microbacterium sp. GbtcB4 | reverse complement strand
CAATGTTGCCGCTGTTAACGTCCGTTACCGGGTAGAGGCGTGTAAAGTCGATCTGGGCATTGTTAAGGCCCAGAGAACCTTCAACATGTAGCTTGCGGAAGAACGTTGCGGAAGCTCTGTAAAAAAAGCTGGATTGAAGATTGGTAAGATCGATGTTGTACTGCACAGCAGTTGCCTGACCAGCGTTATTATCAAAATAATTGATTGTATTCCATCCTTTTTGTCCTTCAAAGCCCAACTGCATTTGCCACATAAAA
>NZ_JAGXJJ010000247.1:0-257 GCF_019091465.1 Microbacterium sp. GbtcB4 | reverse complement strand
GTGACAGTGTCAGTTTCAGTCTCCAGCAGTCGGATTCCTTCCTTCAACGCATAAACAACTCCCTCTTGGATTGCCTTCAGCTCATTGTATTGGGAACTTTCACCCTCCATCCATTTGCAACTTGCCAATAGACAAAAAGCACCACTAGTACGCAAAAGAAACCCAATACCTCCAATGTTAGTTCTTTGATTAAATGCATCATCAGTGTTAAGCTTCATACCCATCTTATGAACTATGGCTGCCACCACATCTGATAG
>NZ_JAGXJJ010000246.1:0-257 GCF_019091465.1 Microbacterium sp. GbtcB4 | reverse complement strand
AAATAGTTTTTTCCACCACACTGGAAAAAGTAACCTGGAATAATACTACCTTAATAAACGGAAACACTGCCGCGGCAGTAGCCAAGCTGAAACAACAGCCCGGCAAGAACCTGATGATCTTTGGCAGCCCGCGTTTAACACACTCTTTTATGGAGCTGGGGCTGATAGATGAATACCTGATCAATGTGAATCCTGTGTTACTGGGTACAGGTATCCCCTTATTTAAGGATGTGCAGCAAAAAACAAACCTGCAGCTG
>NZ_JAGXJJ010000245.1:0-257 GCF_019091465.1 Microbacterium sp. GbtcB4 | reverse complement strand
GGCTAAGAGCCTGTAATGCAAGGTTGGTTCATTCCACACAAGAATAGGAAGGCTCTGTTTCTAGCCAAAGTATGAGTTCCCAGCTAAGCTCTTATTGGTAGTTGTATTTCTATAGTGGGCTGTATTCCATAGTTGTATTCGTATTCCCTACATAGTGTTTTAGGTTGAAAACAAAGAAAGGTAGGCTTGATATCAGCAGCACAGGGCTTTCATACAGCTGTTAGTGGTCCACACCCTTATGCCCCTTGCTTAAAAAC
>NZ_JAGXJJ010000244.1:0-258 GCF_019091465.1 Microbacterium sp. GbtcB4 | reverse complement strand
AGCGCCGACTGCTGACCCTCGCCGGTGCCGACCTCCCGACGGCGACCGGTCCCGTCCCCGTCATCCCCCTCTCCCCGCGCGAGACCGACGTCCTCGCGTGCGCCGCCCTCGGAGCGACGAATGCGGAGATCGCCGCGCACCTCGGTCTGCGGGAAGGCACCGACAAGGCCTATCTCGGCACCGCGATGTCGAAATTGGATGCGTCGACGCGGCATGCCGCCGTGACCAAAGCACGTCGCGCGGGCCGGCTTCCCTGAA
>NZ_JAGXJJ010000243.1:0-258 GCF_019091465.1 Microbacterium sp. GbtcB4 | reverse complement strand
GGAAGAAAACAGAGCTCCATTATGCTACTTCTCCAATGTTCCAAACAAGCAAACAACACGTTCTGCCATCAAGGCACTGGAATCATGTCGGACCGAGTGTCCATCTCTCAAATGACAATTATTCTGAGTTCCTTTTTGCCTTCAGACATGGACATTGTAGTTAATGTAGATCAACAGATTGCAAGTACATGAACATTTGACTCAACACACTACAGAAATGAACATTTTTTTATGGTTCTACACATTACCACAATGGAA
>NZ_JAGXJJ010000242.1:0-258 GCF_019091465.1 Microbacterium sp. GbtcB4 | reverse complement strand
CATGTTCCGGCGCTACTTCATCGAGGACATGGCGTTCATTGGCCTGTTGATCAAAGAGGCCCTCAAGAGGCCATAGTTCAAGCACACGGCATCGGCCACAGAAGCCGTTTTGCCCACATAAGAAAAGAGACCAGGAAACCGCATGCGGCGCTGCAACAGCAGCCGCGCTAGCGTGCGTGGAGTTCCGCGATGGCCGTGATATGCTTCGCCATTGATTGTCATCTTGTTAATACATTTCACATATCACAGAGAGCAAAA
>NZ_JAGXJJ010000241.1:0-258 GCF_019091465.1 Microbacterium sp. GbtcB4 | reverse complement strand
CCGTGACCCCGCCGGCGCACTAGTGGAGGACGTGGTACTGCAGCCGTTCGCCGACGTTCGCCTCACTGTCCACCGACCAGACGACGGTCCCCTCCAGCGTGTCGGCGAAGTCCTCCACGAGGCGCACTTCCACCCCGGCCGGGTCCGAGGGATCCGACGTCTCCGGCCACGGCGGGTTGTGGGTGATCACGACCCGGATCTCGCCGTCGCGAGTCTCGTCGAGGGTGCCGTCTGCGTCGGCGGGGGTGGTCGTGCAGG
>NZ_JAGXJJ010000240.1:0-258 GCF_019091465.1 Microbacterium sp. GbtcB4 | reverse complement strand
TGAGCGCGGTGCTCGGCGGCGATGAGGTGACGCCCCTCGCCCCCCCCGCCGAACTCGGCCCCGCCCCGGCGAACTTCAACGGCGGCGGGCAGATCGTCGCCGCCGGTCCCCTTCCGGCCCTGGCCGCTCTCGCCGAGGAGCCGGACAAGGGCACGCGCGTGGTGCCGCTCCAGGTGGCCGGCGCGTCCCACACCGACTACATGGCCTCCGCCGCCTCGACCCTCCGCGACGCGGTCGCCGACGTGCAGCCGTCCGACC
>NZ_JAGXJJ010000024.1:0-425 GCF_019091465.1 Microbacterium sp. GbtcB4 | reverse complement strand
TTGACACTTGTTTTATTAAAGGTAAAGGCATTCTTATAAGAAGCAAATCACATGAATAGAAAGTTATAAAAACAAAATGCGATCCTCTATCTTATCGACTTTTCAATAAATCTATGCTTGTCATGTATGAATTTATTGAATGTGACTTTGAGGATGATTTCGGATTTCAAAAATGCTTGATTCATACTTATGACATGAGACACATTTTAAATATGAATCATGTTCAATGCTTCAATCATGTTATATCTCCCTTAATTCATGTTGTTCTCCTAGATTTATTCTGAATGAATGAAATAATACAAATGAATCACTTATCGATATGTCTTTTTGAAATATCTTTTTATTGTGATGTTGATAATTTGAGATGCTTGTTGGAATTCATGACATGAGATAATTGAATCCTTGACTTACTCTGGCTTGAAAAT
>NZ_JAGXJJ010000239.1:0-259 GCF_019091465.1 Microbacterium sp. GbtcB4 | reverse complement strand
CGGGGGCGCGCCCCCGCGCCCCCCCCCCCCCGGGGGGGGGCGGGTCCCCCCCCGCCGCGGGCCCCCCCCCCGGGGGGGAAGCCCGCCCGCCCACCCCCCCCCCCGGGGGGGGGGGGGCGGGGCCCCCCCCGGGGGGGGGGGGGCGGGCCGGTTCCCGCCCCCCCCCCCCCGGGGGCCCTCACAAACTCGGGGGAAGGGGGGGTGGGGGCGGGGGGGGGGTGGGGGGGCGTGTGCGACGCGGGGGGGGGGCGTGTGTGCG
>NZ_JAGXJJ010000238.1:0-259 GCF_019091465.1 Microbacterium sp. GbtcB4 | reverse complement strand
CCCAGGAACCGGCCCCACCTGCGCGAGCCCCGTGCCCGCGAGGCACGCACCCACAGCGGCCAGCCCTGGCACGGCCTGCTCGGCCTGACGCGCCGCGGCCCGCCGCTCCCCCGAGCCGATGATCGACGCGGGCTGTGCCTGCACGAAGCGCCCTCGATGACCCGCCTCGCCCTGGTCGGGCGACAGCGGGACACCCAGGTGCGCCGAGGCCTCCCGACGGGCGAGGTCGATCGCGGCCTCGTCATCCTGCGCCGCGGTG
>NZ_JAGXJJ010000237.1:0-259 GCF_019091465.1 Microbacterium sp. GbtcB4 | reverse complement strand
GCGCCAGAACCCCGGCGGCTTCCTGGATGCTGCTACCCGTATTGCTGATGAGGTGCTGGATGGTAATAAACTGATCCTTTATACAAAAGGTAAAAGCTACCCGCGTACAGATTATAAATGTGAAAAACCCGGGTTGTTTGAAAAAGGCGCCCTGGCAGTGCTTACGGATGAAGGCCCCGCCTCTGCCAGCGAAATACTGGCCGGCGCCATACAGGACTGGGACCGCGGGATGATAATAGGCCGCCGTACTTTTGGTAAA
>NZ_JAGXJJ010000236.1:0-259 GCF_019091465.1 Microbacterium sp. GbtcB4 | reverse complement strand
GATGTTTCAACGTGTTGAATTCATAGGGACACAAAGCCAAAGTCATTTAAGGTGAATACTTGTCTTTTCTGTTTATCCTGATGATTTGTTACTAATCTTGCATCAGAATGGTCTGTTGTTGATGCCACTCTTGCCCTCTTGGAGATATTCCTCCAGGACTTTGTGCTTGAAATTCACCACACCCTTTGTGCTAGGTTCTTATCTCTAGAACTATGTTTTGAACATGTTGTATATTTATTTTTCTGAACATATAACTAAA
>NZ_JAGXJJ010000235.1:0-259 GCF_019091465.1 Microbacterium sp. GbtcB4 | reverse complement strand
AGCAGCGCGCGACCGACGATGGCCACGGACGGGGCGAGGAGCTGGTCGACCGCCTCCTCGCCCGTCGCCTCCTTGTCGCGGAGCTGCACGATGCGGACCCCACCCGCCACGGCCTCGCGGACGGTCTCGTCCACCCCACGAGCACCGCACAGCGACCGATCGGTGACGAGGTAGAGGGACAGGTCGGCGGTCATCGGGCCTCCTCCTCGACGCGGGCGCGGGCCTGGAGATCCGCCGGGGTCACGGCGGACAGGGCGTC
>NZ_JAGXJJ010000234.1:0-259 GCF_019091465.1 Microbacterium sp. GbtcB4 | reverse complement strand
TGCCGGAGCCGATGGCGCCCCCGCGGCCGGCGCCCACCCGTTGCGTGCTGTCGCCGCCACGCACGTCGACGGAGGCGAAGCCGACAGGGATGCCGACGAAGCTGCGCCAGCCGCGGATGCCCGCCGGTTCCCCGTCGCGACCGCGGCGCTGCGGCGGGACGATGAGCACACGACCGAGCACACGGACCCATCCGGGCCCGCCGTAGCCCGGGAAGGGCAGGACGGTGGCGTTCCGGCCGCGGCGGCGCGCTCGTCCCTC
>NZ_JAGXJJ010000233.1:0-260 GCF_019091465.1 Microbacterium sp. GbtcB4 | reverse complement strand
TGCAGTTGGGGGCCACCCCGTGGGTCCTCCTGCCGCGGGGCTTGGCCCCCGTCCCCGGACCGCGGGGCCCGCCCCAGGTCCCCATGCGTTCCCCCCCCGGGCCGGCGGCCAAGGGGGCCCCGCGTTCGGTGGTGTGGGCTATCTGGCTGACCGGCGGGTTCTACCTGCTCACGCTGGGGCTCGGTTACGGAGCCGGTGGGCTCGTGGGCGCCGATGTGTTCGCCGGGGCACCGGGGGGAGTAAACTCCGCTGCCCCGCTG
>NZ_JAGXJJ010000232.1:0-260 GCF_019091465.1 Microbacterium sp. GbtcB4 | reverse complement strand
CCCCCACCCCAACCAGCCCCCCACGGGCGCCCCACGGCGGCGCCCCCTGCACCAGCCGGACGACGGTGAACCCGGCCGCCAAACCGACGGACACACCGAGGGGCAGCAGCAGGGGCACAGGGCGAAGGGTGAACAGGATCACGAACGCGAGGCTGGGCAGCAGCGACTCCACGATCGCGCGCGAGCCGGCCATGGCCGAGCAGAGCACGTTGTACCTGCTGGGGGTCGCGCCCGGGTGGGGCCCAACGTTGCGCGCGGCG
>NZ_JAGXJJ010000231.1:0-260 GCF_019091465.1 Microbacterium sp. GbtcB4 | reverse complement strand
TAGTTCGTCCCGTGGGGACCGCACACACTAAAGAAGCCGGGCATGGGTTCGCGGGGACTGCGGGGGAAGGGCTCTGCCAGGGGCCCCTTCGTCGCGGCGGGTTCGCCGTCCGCCACGGCGTCCCGGTACTCAGGCGTTTCCTCGAGGCGGTGGCGGATCCACAGCGCGAAGACGCAGAGGACGGCGGAGACCAGGTACGGGATGCACCAGGCCGAGCCGGGCAGCACGGCGCCGGGGAGCATCGACCAGAACGAGGAGGC
>NZ_JAGXJJ010000230.1:0-260 GCF_019091465.1 Microbacterium sp. GbtcB4 | reverse complement strand
CCCATTTCATTCATCTACGGGTGAACAGGATTGTTTTGCCCGCATCTAAATCTAAATCCGTCCTTTATGAAATTGATTCCCTGCCTGCTGGCCATCAGCATGGTACTGTTATCCTATTGCCTGTACGCGCAGCAAAACATGGTATTAAGCGGCCGCCTAAAAGATAAAACCGGGCAGGCAGTTGCAGGCGCCACAGTTAGTCTGATGAAAGATTCAACGCTGGTAAAAGCCGCTATCGCTAATGTACAGGGGCAATTCCA
>NZ_JAGXJJ010000023.1:0-429 GCF_019091465.1 Microbacterium sp. GbtcB4 | reverse complement strand
GGAATAACAGAACATGTTAACAAGAGTCTATACAATAACTATTACCGCGCTGCTGGCCTTTACAGCCGGCTATGCGCAGGTAAAAGAGCCGGGCAATGTAACGGCTGTGCAAAAAGAAACGCAAGGGGTAAAGATCACCACTGCCAACGCCTTTGCAGCGATAACAGTGTACAACGCATCCACCATACGGGTGCGGATAGATAAACAGCCGCTGGCAGCTGATTTCTCTTATGCCGTAATAGCCCAACCGGAAACGGTAAAAACCAGCATTACTGAATCAGATAAGGAGATTATTCTGCAAACGGATTCACTGAGAACCGTGATCAGCAAGCAACCTTTTTCCGTAGCATTTTACACACCGGCAGGTGAGGTTATTAACCAGGATGAAACGGGGTTAAATACCAGCTGGACGGGCGAAGAGGTGGCCAC
>NZ_JAGXJJ010000229.1:0-260 GCF_019091465.1 Microbacterium sp. GbtcB4 | reverse complement strand
AGAATCCAACTAGCTAACATCTAATATCAACTACAAATTGTCAGAAGCACACTAGCTGGTACATGCATCCAAAACACTGTAAATCAATAGCCAAAAAATTCATGTTCTTATGGAGACAGATAATTAAGACTCCTTGATTGGAGAAACTATCGTGTCATGGTATATTGGAACCCTTTCTAGGAAGGACCTTTGGATAAAAAAACTCTCTGCACTGACTTCTGCTCTGAGTACTCTTATATACATGATATATCTGGCCATAA
>NZ_JAGXJJ010000228.1:0-260 GCF_019091465.1 Microbacterium sp. GbtcB4 | reverse complement strand
AGATCAGACTTCTAGGGCCTATTAGTGAGTTTGTGTGATGCTTACACCCTGAAAGATTTGTGAAAATCAAGTAGAAAAATGATTGAGTCTTTTTGTAGTAGGTCTTGGCAAATGTTATCTGATGGATGGTTTTTTTTTCCCATTCTAGCAGCATATTCAGGTATTTTATGTATGAGTACTATTGTGTTTAACTGTTTGTAGTCTGTGAAACACTGTAGTGTTTAACCAGCATAAAATAATGATGATTTCAAATAAAGTAA
>NZ_JAGXJJ010000227.1:0-260 GCF_019091465.1 Microbacterium sp. GbtcB4 | reverse complement strand
TACACCAAAAGGACCATTCCCGATGGCTACTTGAAGAAGCACATATAGACTGTAATAGATACCAGATTATGACCAAATATATTGAAGGACAAGTGAACAGTTCAATGAAAGTTGATTTTTTTTTAAGTGCATGGATGATAGAATAAATCGCTGATTGTTTAGCAAAAAGGTCTTATCAAATGTTCCTGATGAGTTATCAAAAAAGGTTATGTTTAAGTAAACATACAATGTATATCTAAATTTATATAGATCTCACTTCA
>NZ_JAGXJJ010000226.1:0-260 GCF_019091465.1 Microbacterium sp. GbtcB4 | reverse complement strand
TAGGTGAGGCCGGTAAGCAACGAATGGGTTCACCTAACACGACCTCGAGTTCTTTCTTCCTCCTCCTCCGCCTCCTACACGCAAAATAAAAAGAATGAGGGGGGAGGGGAGTTGGTGAGCAGCACCTGCCGCCCAACGCCGGGTCAAAATTCCGCGACGGCCCAACACGCGCACGCCATCTTCCTATTCTCTGCTCACAGTGGAAGCGAGGAGTGAACGCCAAAAGGGAGAGGAGATATCCCAAGAGTGGTGAATTTTGA
>NZ_JAGXJJ010000225.1:0-260 GCF_019091465.1 Microbacterium sp. GbtcB4 | reverse complement strand
GGAGCGGGTGGCCGCCGTCGTCGCGGGGGAGCCGGTGAACCTCATCGTGACCCTGGCCGAGCGGATCGCGGACGTCGCCCTCGGCGACCGCCGCGTGCAGCAGGTGTCCGTGACGGTGCACAAGCCGCAGGCACCGATCGCCCCGATCTTCGTCGACGTGGCCGTGACGGTGCATCGGACTCGCGCTCCGGAGTCGCTGGAGGACATCACCACATGAGCCGCATCCTCACCCGCCCGCCGGAGGGGCCGGGCCCCCGAGC
>NZ_JAGXJJ010000224.1:0-260 GCF_019091465.1 Microbacterium sp. GbtcB4 | reverse complement strand
ACGGAGACTGAGACGCCCGTGCGGCCCCTCACGCGGGAGAGATCAGCGGGTCTCATCGCCCCCGAGTGGTAGAGCGTCTGCAGCACGAGCGCGCGGTTATGGCCGCGGGCGTGCACGGGGAGCACCTTGGTGCGCGAACGGAGATGCCGCGCAGGGCCGAAGGCGTGCGCGTTCGCGGCGACGAAGTCTGACGTCGCCGCGGGGCGCTGTTCATCCGAAACGGACATGTTTGTTAGTAGACCTTACGAACAGGAATTGTG
>NZ_JAGXJJ010000223.1:0-260 GCF_019091465.1 Microbacterium sp. GbtcB4 | reverse complement strand
GCAGTGGGCGCAGACGGATGTCGGGGAAGCTCACGGCGCGAACTCGTCTGCCGCGTGCGGAAGGGTGAACTGCGACACGGCACCGATCAGCGCATCGATGGTCTGCCGATCGGCGACCACCGAGACGGGCAGGCCGGCGCGCACGGCGTCCTTGGCCGTGCGCGGGCCGATCGCCGCGAGCAGCGTCTCGTCCGGGATCACGGGGAACTGCTCCCGCACCTGCTCGGCCACCGAACCGCTGGTGATGAGGATCGCGTTGA
>NZ_JAGXJJ010000222.1:0-261 GCF_019091465.1 Microbacterium sp. GbtcB4 | reverse complement strand
AGGTTTAGCCGGGTCAAAGAACGGTATCTCTGTGCTGGCCGGACTAAACACCTCTGTGGTAAAGCCTTTTTGACGGAACGCATCCTCAAAGTAGCCGGTTACCCGCCCCGCCGTAGCATGTGGCCGGTCATCCATGGAGCCGTTAAATATCAGGACGTTCATTTAACTATCTAATTATCAGTTTGTTAATTGTTGTAACGTGATAAGATCGGTTGGGATGCTTCCGCAAAGGTCGTATAACCTTACAACAATATTTTTTTG
>NZ_JAGXJJ010000221.1:0-261 GCF_019091465.1 Microbacterium sp. GbtcB4 | reverse complement strand
AAAATAAAATTCGTTCTGTTCTACCTTATCTATGTGCGTAATAAAACGCGCTCCGGGATGATAGTTTTTGATATAATGGAAGCCGTCATCCGTAATGATAGCCCGCGAAGGCGTATAATTATACCAGAAATGCGGCTCCATAGATGTTTCAGCAAAAATGTATTGATGGTGGTTTTTCTTTTTATTTAACAACACATTTTTAAAGGATGCACCATCCAGTTCATTATGCGTTGCACCGCCTCCAAGATCGATCAGGGTAGG
>NZ_JAGXJJ010000220.1:0-261 GCF_019091465.1 Microbacterium sp. GbtcB4 | reverse complement strand
ACAAAGTTGTGAAGATTTCAGAGACCACACTGCTAGTACTGAGCCTAGCAATAATCTTGTGTGGAGATTGCTCTGGAGAGAGGAAAATGGAGAGACTCCTATGGAGAAAGCAATCTTTTTCTGGTCTCCTCCCAAGAAGAAGCTGTTTGCAGTGCGGTAGAGATACACAGCTGCAATAGTTCTCTACTGACAAAGACCACCGGCAATGGTATGATAGTGATCGGCGGCAATGAGAAGGAAAATAGGCGTGCAAATATGCTG
>NZ_JAGXJJ010000022.1:0-229 GCF_019091465.1 Microbacterium sp. GbtcB4 | reverse complement strand
ATATTCATCATCAAGTATGATTTCTAAAAGTATGTTCAAGAGAAATCATTAAGACAAAATTCATGATACACTCATTTATTTTCAAAATATTTATCATGTTTATTTTCATGAGATTCACAAGATTGGTAAAATAAATTCATTAATCATCATTTAAAATCAAAACATAAGTTTCGTCATGAAGCCGTCAAGACCAAATACATCATGATATCACATCTATCATTAAAAGACT
>NZ_JAGXJJ010000219.1:0-261 GCF_019091465.1 Microbacterium sp. GbtcB4 | reverse complement strand
GAGGAGCCGAGCCGGAGCAAGACTCAATGCGTCAGGGGCGGGGCATTAGTGAATTCTTTGATTTGTGCTAACGGAAAGGGAAATGGATGTTTGCCCCATATACCATATAGTAAGTGCATCACTGAAGCGTTAAGTATTGCCAGTTTGGTTTTCGTCTTCAAGGAGAGTTAGGGGCATCATCTAGTACAGGCCCCGGTTCAAGTCATAATCACATACTGCTCTGGCCCTACAACATAATGCGCGAGGTGAAATTGATAGAGA
>NZ_JAGXJJ010000218.1:0-261 GCF_019091465.1 Microbacterium sp. GbtcB4 | reverse complement strand
AGAACATGTAATACTGCCCGATTCCATCATGTATTACACCCTCATTTCCTATGGCCAGGACCCCATAGCCCAGCTGGTAATGAGAATGAGCCGCTACGAGCAGCGCTTCCGCAAAATGCTGGATCTGCTGGATCTGCCACAAGGTAAAATTGTTACCGGTACCCTGGATGCTGTGCCGGTTACCGATTATGAAAGACTAAGCATGTATGCCGGTGTATGCATTCCCGTTAAGGATACCCAGGCTAATATCCAGTTAAGCGA
>NZ_JAGXJJ010000217.1:0-261 GCF_019091465.1 Microbacterium sp. GbtcB4 | reverse complement strand
GGGGCGGCAAGGGGGCGGGGGGAGCTGCCCGACCGCGGGCGCCCCGGATCCGGCCCCAGAGGACGCGAGCCGGCGGGAGGGGATGGCGCACGCGCTGCGCACCGAGCAGGGCCGCACCGACTCCGCGCGCCGCAAAGCCATCGTTGAACCCGCGTTCGGGCAGATGAAGCCCCGGCAAAACGCCGGACAGCTCCGGCTACGCGGCCTCGCCGGCGCCCAGGGCGAAGGGCTATCCCACACGATCTGCCACACCCTCCCCAA
>NZ_JAGXJJ010000216.1:0-261 GCF_019091465.1 Microbacterium sp. GbtcB4 | reverse complement strand
GGGCCCGGGCCCCACATGACCCCCCACGGCGCCCTCGCCGACGGGGGGCCCCCGCGCACCGCCGCGTGGCCCCCGGGGTTCCGGGCGCCCGGGCCCGCCGCGGCGAGCGCCGACTGGGCGACCGAGTGGACCGCGCCCCTCGGATCCTCGGCGACCCTGCCCCCGGAAGACGACCGCGCCATCATCCGGGACACCCGCCCGCACGGGTACCCGACGCAGTCCCTTCTCTACGCGGTCGCCACGATCACGCCCGCCGGGGTC
>NZ_JAGXJJ010000215.1:0-261 GCF_019091465.1 Microbacterium sp. GbtcB4 | reverse complement strand
GGGACATGGGCATGCAGATGCTGCTGCTGATGTTCTGCGCCATCACGCCCGGCGGTCTCGGCTCCGGGATCGGCGCGCTGATCGGCTCGATCATCGTCGGCCTCGCCGTCGAGGTCTCCACGCTCCTCGGAGTGCCGTCCGACCTCAAGTACGCCAGCGCCCTCGTCGCGCTGATCATCATCCTGCTCGTGCGACCGCAGGGCATCCTCGGATGCAAGGAAAGGGTGGGCTGACGCATGGACTTCGGAAGCATCCTCGGCA
>NZ_JAGXJJ010000214.1:0-262 GCF_019091465.1 Microbacterium sp. GbtcB4 | reverse complement strand
TAAAACCATGTTTTGCAATAACGCGATCTTGCTAACTTCTGTTATGCGCACGCGGGGAATGCATTTGCTATTTAATTTTAAGCGCCATTCTGAATAATATGATGGTGAAAATATTCCTGACCGCTTCATTATTTGCCGGTACTGCCTGTGCGCAAACCAGCGCGCCTATACCCAAAACAAAATTCACTCCGCAGCCCACCGGGGTTAGCCAGCGGGAATTTGCAGACAGCTCCCGCAGCAACTGGCTGGGCACCGGTCCGCG
>NZ_JAGXJJ010000213.1:0-262 GCF_019091465.1 Microbacterium sp. GbtcB4 | reverse complement strand
AATGCAAGCAAAGTGGGCATGGAGGGCCTGGGCTGCGCGCTAGCGAGGAAGTTTTACTTAAATTCCTCGGCCAGTTGGTGGAAGGATGAGACTGAAGCTTGGCGTAGCCAGCTGAACCACGTCCGCGTCAGCCCCCCCAGAGTGGTCGGGAATGCCCGACACATCAGCGCATCGGAGGCGCCATAGAGGGCCTTCTGGGGCCGGAATACAGAGACGTGCTCGATGGGATTAGAGCCTTCATCATATGTCTCCAATATCAAGA
>NZ_JAGXJJ010000212.1:0-262 GCF_019091465.1 Microbacterium sp. GbtcB4 | reverse complement strand
TGAGCTTGTCTCAGCGTTTGTCGCGTCTGCGGGTTCAACTCTACATATGGGGACGGACATCGACCCGCACCCCTACAGGTAGTAGTTACAGCCGTGTGATTCAAGAGGCGACGTTCGTGTATCTATCCACAGGTTGACCACTGGTTAACACACAGACGCGTCGAGGCGCGATCCCAGTCGTGGCAAGGGATCGGCGAAGTTATCCACAGGTTCGGTGACCAAAACCGGTCCGACAGTAAACCGCACGGCGAGGTCGCATATT
>NZ_JAGXJJ010000211.1:0-262 GCF_019091465.1 Microbacterium sp. GbtcB4 | reverse complement strand
AAGGTTATATGCATGTCTTTGCTTTACAATGAGAGCAGCGGGATAGAAATTGTTATTGATAAAGAATAGAATGAATGATTTTAGCTAATAGGGAGCAACATAGAGGTTTTGAATTAGCCATTAAAGGAGAAAAGAGCAATCAAGTGCACCAATCTGATACATTTGATACTCCAATCCAAAGACAGCTCATTCTCATATAGCAGTATGCCCGGGCTCTCTATTGGATTTCGATTCCAATTCTGTGCTGGAAAGAATCGAGCTT
>NZ_JAGXJJ010000210.1:0-262 GCF_019091465.1 Microbacterium sp. GbtcB4 | reverse complement strand
ACGACATCCACGCGCCCCCAGAGACCCCCGATGGCCCTTCGACAGGCACAGGGACCCTGGCTCCGACAGGCTCAGGGACCCAGGGGCTTTCGCACACCGAGCAGCTCGACCGGGCGGAGGCGGACGGCGTCATCGGCGTCGTGCAGGCATCCGGGGACATCGAGTCGTCCCGCTGGGCGGGCGAGGCCGGCGCGGCCGCCCCCCGGGGCCTCCCCGCGGGCGCCCACCACCCGCACGACGCCCCCCCGCACGCGGAGGGGGG
>NZ_JAGXJJ010000021.1:0-456 GCF_019091465.1 Microbacterium sp. GbtcB4 | reverse complement strand
CGGTTTTTTTGAATTTCATGCTAAGGAGCAGTTTCCTTATCATAACCTGCTGCATACCAAAAGCGTAGTGCAGCATGCGGCGGAAATAGCCCGGTCCTATGCCCTGGGCGAAGAGGAGCTGTTTATTGTAAGAACAGCGGCCTGGTTCCATGATATAGGCCACCTTACGGGCGGCATACAGGACCACGAGCTCAGGGGAGTGCAGCTGATGCAGAACTATTTTCAGCAGCACTGCCTGCCAGGTGCATCCATTCCTTTTATAGCCGGTTGTATTATGGCTACCCGTTTTCCATCCCATCCCGGCAATTTCCTGGAATCTGTTATCTGCGATGCGGATACCTACCACCTGGGCACACCTGTGTTCCGGAAAACAGATGCGCTGGTAAGAAAAGAAATGGAGCTGCGCACCGGCAGGCAGTTCCCGTACTGGTACCAGAGCACCCTACGCTTTTTACA
>NZ_JAGXJJ010000209.1:0-262 GCF_019091465.1 Microbacterium sp. GbtcB4 | reverse complement strand
CTTTCGCCACTCGACAATTGTGTTGATACGAATGCAGATATAAAACAACGAAATAGTTATTCGATAACTGCATCGATATTGATGAAGATGCAAAGTGATCATCATCTCTTGTCATCGCTCTCCTCATCCACGATAACCACCTGTGGCCCCTAGCGATGTTTCTGTTATTGTAAACTAGCACCAACATCGTCTGCCACCATCAATTAAAACGTTAAAATTATTTTTTTTTCTTTTTATTTTTATATTTTCATTGATTAAATCA
>NZ_JAGXJJ010000208.1:0-262 GCF_019091465.1 Microbacterium sp. GbtcB4 | reverse complement strand
ATTTTTGTCGGTAGGTCCCGATCGCGTGCAAACGATAGCGTTGTAGAACAGATATGGCTAAAGCCATTTTTGACATAGATAATACCGTATTCGAGCATCAAGCACTGCGTTGGGCGCAACAATTCAATGAGCTTTGCTTTTTACACTCTAATGAATACGCCGATCCGTATAGCAAAGTTAAAGCCGTATTGTCGGTGGACGCCACGGAGAGCTTTCGCTCTGATGATGGTCAGGACGCGTTTACGAAGTTAGAACATTTTAG
>NZ_JAGXJJ010000207.1:0-262 GCF_019091465.1 Microbacterium sp. GbtcB4 | reverse complement strand
AAAATGGCCAAACAATTACTGGCCGATGCGCATAACGACCTCCGCGCAGTAAGTAACCTCTGTGGTTTTAGTGATGTGAATTATTTTATCCGTGTTTTCCGCAAGCTGGAAGGCATTACCCCCGGCGCTTATCAATCCTGCATGGCGCATCCATCCTGATCTTTGTAGTCATCTTGCAGCAGGAGGCTGCTTTTTACAAGTTTCCATTTCGTACACGTTGCATACCATCCTGGCGCCAGGTGGGATCCTTTTTTCAGGTTCG
>NZ_JAGXJJ010000206.1:0-262 GCF_019091465.1 Microbacterium sp. GbtcB4 | reverse complement strand
AGAAGTTGGTGCCGCCCTCCGGGGTGAAGCTCCACATGCGCTCGATGTCGTGCGGCATGATCTGCACCCCGAGATAGCACCCCGCGCTGAACAGCGGCACCGCGGCGACGACGAAGCCGACGGGGTAACGGATCTCCTTGCGGGTGAGGCCGGGCATGATGAGGGCCCAGTTCTCCCACAGCCAGACGGGTGCGGAGAGGTACAGGCCGATCGTGTAGGCGATGCGCATACGCATGTCGAGCGCGGACGTCACTGTCGCGAA
>NZ_JAGXJJ010000205.1:0-262 GCF_019091465.1 Microbacterium sp. GbtcB4 | reverse complement strand
CGGGCCGTGCCCGCCGACCACCTCGTCGATCGCGGCCATCACCTCGGGCTTGCGCGCGTAGCCCTGCAGGGGCTGCTCGGTCGCCCAGGCCGCGGACGTGTACTCGGCCAGCATCGACTCCCCGCCGTAGCCGTTGCGCTCCGGCCGGATGTCCTCGTCTCCCACCTGTACCCACGTGAACCCGAAGTCGGCGTAGAGCCGCTCCCGGATGTCCGTGAAGAGAGCGGCGGCCTTGGCTCGCACCTCCTCCATGGTCTGCTGG
>NZ_JAGXJJ010000204.1:0-262 GCF_019091465.1 Microbacterium sp. GbtcB4 | reverse complement strand
GTCATGCAGGACCCGGCAGACCCCGCCCAGATTGTCGGGGGGCGCCCTCAGCTCGCTCGACGGTTCACAGAGTCCCTTGCGCGTGAGGGTGAGTAGCGGGGCCTGATCGGACCGCTGGAACTGGCCCGGTTGTGGACCCGTCACATCCTGAACAGCGCGAACGCCGCGCCCCTGTTCCACGGCTCCGTCGCGGACACCGGGTCCGGAGCCGGACTTCCTGGTCTGGTACTCGCGAGCGCGCGACCCGACGTGTCGTGGACCC
>NZ_JAGXJJ010000203.1:0-262 GCF_019091465.1 Microbacterium sp. GbtcB4 | reverse complement strand
TGCGGGCGCGGCCCGCGGACGGCGTCCGTCGGGGGAGGTACCCCCGGTCACTCGGAGGAGTGACCTCTGCTGCAGGCGCCACCGATAACCTCGGGGGATGGGGGAGGAACTCCTCGAGGGCGGCAACGCGAGCGGACCCGTCGGGCGGGTCGGGGACACCGTCCGCAAGGCGTGGACAGCCGCGACCCCGCCCATCGTCGCCGATGTGCGGGCGATGCGGGACGGCGGAGTGGATGCGCCCGCGCCGCTCGGCAGAGCCGCG
>NZ_JAGXJJ010000202.1:0-262 GCF_019091465.1 Microbacterium sp. GbtcB4 | reverse complement strand
GCGCCGCGGAACGACACCGTCCCGGCGGCGGCCTTCTCGGTGCCCACGACGGCGCGGGCCAGGCTCGCCTTGCCACTGCCGGACTCGCCCACGAGGGCGACCGTCTCTCCCGCCGCGACACTCAGCGAGGCGCCGTTCACCGCGATCACGGGCGGGGTGCCCGGGTACCGCACCACCACGTCACGCGCGTCGCGGACGCTGACCTCACTCATCCGCGGCCTCCTCGGGGCTCCCGTCGATGCGCGACCCTGGGAGGGCCGCG
>NZ_JAGXJJ010000201.1:0-262 GCF_019091465.1 Microbacterium sp. GbtcB4 | reverse complement strand
CCGAACGCGGCCCGGCCCATGCCGAGCGCCGTGCCGATGATGATGACAAAGAAGCAGATCCCCGAGGCCGCCGCGATGCCGAGCGCGGTGAACGCCAGGATGCGGTCGATCCGACGGATGGGGACCACCGGTCCGGGACTCTGCGTACTCATCGGCCCCAGCCTACTCGCACGCGCGGGAGCGGTTCCGTTCCGCGCGTGGCCGGTAGGCTGGGGGGACGCGCACGAGCGCGCTCCGTCAGCATTCGATCCAGCGAGGGTCT
>NZ_JAGXJJ010000200.1:0-262 GCF_019091465.1 Microbacterium sp. GbtcB4 | reverse complement strand
CGCGAGCAGTTCGGTGGCAAGGTCGCCGACGTGAACCGGGCCACGACGACCGGCTTCGCCCGTGGCCGGGCACGGACCGACGGAGACGGGGGCACGTCGCTCACGTTGCAGTTCCAGAACGAGCACCTCGACGCGGAGGCGGACGGGCAGGTGCTGGCGACCACCCCCGACCTCATCATGGTCCTCGACGGCGAGTCGGGGGGGCCCGTCACGACCGAGGGGCTGCGCTACGGGCAGCGCGTCCGCGTGATCGCCGCTCCCG
>NZ_JAGXJJ010000020.1:0-1197 GCF_019091465.1 Microbacterium sp. GbtcB4 | reverse complement strand
GGTGGTCGGCAGCGGGTGGGCCACGAGTGGGGTGGAGCCTCGGCCGGCCCCGATGAAGGCCTGACAGACATGGGCCGGCCGAGGGGTTGAAAGTTCCCGTCAGGCGACGGGAAGCAGTGCGATGGAGGGCGCGGCGGCGAGCGCGCCTCCGATGAGCGGGCCGGCCCCGGGCACCCAGGAGTACGCCCAGTCGGAGGGGCCCTTGCCCTTGATGGGGAGGATGGCGTGAATGATGCGAGGCCCGAGGCCGCGCGCGGGGTTGATGGCGTAACCGGTGGGGCCGCCGAGGCTGATACCGATACCGATGACCAGGAAGGCGACGGGCAGGGCGCCGAGTTCCGCGGGGGTGCCTCCATTGGTGAAGGCGAGGATGCCGAACACGAGGACGAACGTTCCGATGACCTCCGTGACGAGGTTGGAGCCGTAGGCACGGATGGCAGGACCGGTCGAGAAGACGCCGAGCTTCGTGGCGGGGTCGGGCTCTTCGTCGAAGTGGCGCCGGTATGTGATCCAGACCAGGAGCGCTCCGAGCATGGCACCGACGAGCTGAGCGGCAATGTAGACGAGGAACTGCACGAATGTGATGTTTCCGAGGATCAGCAGGGCGATGCTGACGGCCGGGTTGAGGTGCGAGCCCGAGGAGTACGATGCCGTGACTCCAGCGAAGACGGCGAGACCCCAACCGATGCTGACCGCGAGGAATCCTGATCCGAGACCCTTGCTCTTGATGAGGGAGACGTTGGCGACGACTCCGCAACCCAGCAGAAGTAGCAGGGCCGTTCCGACCGTTTCGGAGAGGAAGATCAATCCGAGGTCCATGGTGTTTCCTTTCCGCGGACGTCTGCGTCCGCGCAGGTCAAACCACGCGCTCGGGTGCGCGTGGTCACAGATGGTGGTGCGAGGGGGCGGCGCCCGGGTAGAAGGTGGAAGGTCAATCGCGGTCTACCCGGGCGCGCTCGGTACGGGACTGTGCGGCGCAGCGCGACCTACGCCGAACAGCGGGGGGCTGCTCAGAAGGTGCGGATCGGGATCTCCGCGGGAGCCTCGAGAAGTTCGCGAATCTCGTCATCAAGCTTGACCAGCGTGATGGACGCGCCCGCCATGTCCAGCGAGGTGCAGTACTCGCCGACATAGCTACGGGTTGGGGTGATTCCCTGGGCCGCGAGCTTCTCGTGTGCGATGCCGTACAGAAGGTAC
>NZ_JAGXJJ010000002.1:161455-406609 GCF_019091465.1 Microbacterium sp. GbtcB4 | reverse complement strand
GATCCGACGGCGTACCCGGATGTCAACCCGATCTTCGATGCAGACGATCCGGACGCCCGGCCGTCGGCGGCCGACGTCCGCGCTGCTGCCGCTGCTGCTGCTGCGCGGCCGGCGCCGACCGCCGACAGCGACGAGCCTGGCGAGGCCTCGTCCACGCAGGGCGCATTGGTGCCGCTGCTGATCGGGGGCGGGGTCCTGGTCGCTGTCCTTCTTGTGGGCGGCATCATTCTCGCGGTCGTGCTCGCGCGATCTTCACGACGACGGAACAACGAGCACCGAGGCGCGCAAGACCGGTAGGGCGCCGGGCATCAGCGGAAGTGGCGTGCCGATGCTTCAGGCCATTCATCGATCGAACGTAGAAATTTCGATACGGATCTGTCCAGGCCGTTGGAAATGGGCACCGACCTGCTTTAGCCTATGTGCGGAAACAGATTGTCGGGGGTTGTTCCGAAGTCGTCCCGTATCGGGAAGGCGCTCCCCCGCGTGTGTCCTCATGGGGACCGGAGGGAGTGAGTAATGGCTGATGTCATCTCCGCAGAAGAGGGGGCTCTGCGTCGCGGAGCCCAGGCCGTGCGGGAGACGAAGTCCGGGATCGATCAGCAGACCAAGAAGGTCCGCGGTGAGATCGAGCAGCTGCGCGGGTTCTGGACGGGTGCGGCCGCCGCATCGTTCACCACGCTGATGTCGCGGTGGGACGAGCAGGCTCGTCAGCTCAACGAGGTCCTCGTGACGCTCGAGGATGCCCTCGCCGGCACCGAGCGCGACCAGGCCGCGACCGAAGAATCCCACCAGCAGACCATCGCGGGCCTCGGCTCGATGATGGGCGCCTGAGCGCAGTCCGCAGAGATTTCAAGGAGAACATGATGCAGTCGATGTCCGTTCGCCCGGAGCAGGTCAACGCTCTCGCGGCGCAGATCCGCAGCGGGTCGCAGGGTATTCGTTCCGAGCTGGACCGCCTCGAGTCCGAGGTCAGCAAGCTTCGTGCGGCGTGGGATGGTGCCGCGCAGCAGGCCTACGACCAGGCGCAGGCCAAGTGGAACCGCTCGCTGAGCGAGATGCAGCAGCTGCTCACGCAGATCGCCGGGAAGACCGAGGAGATCTCGGGTCAGTACGTGCAGACCGACAAGTCGGCTGCGGGGCGCTTCGGCGCGTGAACCCGGGGCGCGGGTCTGGCGCAGAGATGCGTCGGGCCCGCGCCGTCTGCTGTGCTTTTCGGTGAGCCACCGGACGGTACAGCAGGCGTGACGGGATCGCCGGAGGAAAGAAGAGGGGGCGTCGATGACCATCGGAATCGACTTCGATCAGATCATGGCTGAGCTCAAGCGGCTGGCCCGTGAAGCAGCGGCTTTTCCTGCCGCGAACGAAGTCGCCGTGTCCGAGGGTGGCACGTCGAAGGCGACGGATGAGCTGCGCACCGCGGTGGCCGTCGCGGCCGAGCGCCTGGGCATGGCGACCCAGAACGCCGTCGATTCGTTGAATGCGACGCAGGAGACCATCCGCCAGGCCGTGATGATGATCGCGGAGCAGGATGCAGCCATCGCTGATGAATCGAAGCTAATCCTGTCGCTTCTCGACTCTGCCGTCGCGCAGAGCGATGGAGAAACGAATCCGGAGGCCGACTACTGATGCGACGCGGTGTGCCAGCCAGCGCATCCGGCGCGGTCGCGTCGATCGTCGCGCTGGCGCTTCTCCTCCCTGCTTCCGCTCACGCAGCGACGCTGGAGTCGGGTCTGTGGTGGTTCGATCGCGGCAAGGTGCAGGCAGCGCACGATGCGGGCTTCGACGGGACGGGTGTCACCGTCGCGGTCATCGACGGTCAGATCAATCCCGACGTCGTCGGTCTCCGCGGCGCGGATCTCGAGGTGAAGGACTCCTACTGTCGCGACGCCGCGGGAGACCCGGTGCCGGCAACGTCGACCGATTATGTGGCGGCATCGCACGGGACGCACGTCGTCTCGATGATCGCAGGGACCGGAGATGCCCCGGCAGGCGGCGTTCCTGTCGCAGGGGCCGCGCCTGGTGCGAAGGTCCTCTACTACCCGGCGATCGTCACTGATGGGGTGTTCGATACCGCGATGGGTGAGAGGTCCGATGAGCAGTGCCTGCTCGAGGACGGCAGCACGGTCATGGCTGATGGGACGACCGGGATGTCACGCGCGATCGAGGACGCGGTGGAGGATGGCGCGGACATCATCTCGATCTCCCTCGGCGGCACGGACGTGACCAAAGCGCTCGCCAAGGCGGAGGCTGCAGGCGTGATCGTCGTGGCGGCGCTCCCGAACGACTCCAGGTTCGCCGTGCAGCCTGCCGGGGGGAACGGCGTCGTCGCGGTGCAGTCGTTCGGGGCCGACGGCAAGATCCAGAGCTCTACGCCCATTGAAGGGGGTGAGCCTTTCCCGAACCAGAGCGACCATGTGATCGTGGCGGCGCCCGGAGTGGGTGTGCTCGGGCAGGGCAGCGAGAACTCCTGGGACGAGCAGGTCCTCCTCACCGGCACGTCGTATGCGACGCCGATCGCGGCGGGCTTTCTTGCCGTGGTGAAACAGAAGTACCCGGATGCCACCTCGGGTCAGCTGCTGCAGAGTCTCATCCGCAACACGGGCACCAAGGGTGAGCACGAGCCGGAGTGGAACGACAGCGTGGGTTATGGAGCGGTCTCGCTGACGGGGATGCTCGCTGTCGATCCGACGGCGTACCCGGATGTCAACCCGATCTTCGATGCAGACGATCCGGACGCCCGGCCGTCGGCGGCCGACGTTCGCGCTGCTGCTTCGGCGACACCGGCGCCGACCGCCGACAGCGATGAGCCTGGCGAGACTTCGTCCACGCAGGACGCCTTGGTGCCGCTGCTGGTCGGGGGCGGGATCCTGGTCGCTGTCCTTCTTGTGGGCGGCATCATTCTCGCGGTGGTGCTCACACGATCTTCACGACGACGGAACAACGAGCAAGGGGGAGCCCATGGCCGGTAAGCAGGCTGGTGGCGGTTACGAAGCGGAACTCAATCGCATCCGAGCTGTTGAGGACTGGCGCATCCCGAAGGCTCCTGCGCTTCAGAACGCGCTGCGGTCGTTGGACAGTGCGCTTGCTGCTGTGCTCGCATCGTCCGCCTGGGAGGGGAGCGCTGCCGAGAGCGCCAAGACGTCGCTGAACACCCTCCGCGCGCAGTTCCGCAACGTAGAAGCGCACGTTTCACACATCACGCGGGTCATCGACACGGCGAACTCGATCCGCCGGGAGACCGCAGCGGCAGAGCTTCCGAGCGCGCAGGTCGATTCCTTCTGGGCGAACGCTGCGCGCGTCGGTTCGGTGGTCGTCCACCCCGTGTTGGGGCCGCTTGCCGCCGACACCGCACTCGATGCCATCGGGAACTTCCTCGGCAACAAGCGGGAAGAAGAGGCCCGAAAGATCGTCGAGCGGGTCGAGGCGTCGCTCCAGGAGCCGGCCAAGGAACTCCTTGAGTCCTCAGAGCGGGTGGCGTCGTTCAACATGGACGTCACCGTGCCTGGCGGCACGGATGACCAGCCCGGCGGATCCGATCCCGGGGTGACGGCTCCACGGATCTCGTATCCGAGCGGCATCGGAGGCCCGTCCGGCTCCGCACCCGGTGTCGGAGGTGTCACTCCTCCCGGCGGCGGTGTCGGCGAGTATCATCCCCCGGTCCCGACGAACCCTGCGGTGCCCTCGGTCCCCGCCGGGCCGGGCGATGGAGGATGGGTTCCGGAGGGTCCCGGCGATCGTCCGGGCGATGTGGGTATCGATGATCCCTCGATCGACTCTCCCGGCGGTGGTCTCCTTCCGGGCGGGCCCGGTGGCGGTCTTCCTGGCGGTTCCGGTGGTCCCGGCGGCTCGGGCTCCGGCTCGCTTCCCGGCGGCGCCCTCCCGGGCGGCGTCTTCCCCGGCGGTAGCGGGGGTCTCGGCGGCATCGTGGGCGGTGGCGCCGGTGCGGCGGCGATCGCGGCGAGCTCGAAGATAGCCGGCTTCGGCAGCATGGGCGGACTCGGCGGTGCGGGCCTGGGCCCGGGTGCCGGTGCCGGACTCAAGGCCGGTGGCGGTCTGCTCGGCAATTCCGCGGTCGGCGGCGGCGTCGGCGGCGTCGGTGGTGCGGGCGGTATGGCCGGTGCCGGCGGCGTCGGCGGGGCGGGTGCCTCGGGCACCGGGTCTTCCGGCGCGGCAGGTGCCGGTGGCCGACCCGGCATGGGCATGATGGGCGGCGCCGGAGGCGCGGACGAGGAGGAGAAGGCGAAGCGTTCGGGCCTCGGTGGTCCTATCGCGCCGAAGCTGGAGGACGACGAGGAAGTTGGCCCCCGCGCCAAGGGCGCCCGCGCCGGATCCCGCGACGAGCCCAACAACTGAATGACGCCGCTCTGGTCCGAGAAGGCGCGGTACGGGGGATGAGTGGACGCAGTGAGCTGACCCGTGGGCGCGCCGTTTCCGGGATGCGGCGGGCAGCGGCAGCGTTCCTTGCTACGGCGTTGACCGCGCTTTCGCTTGCGGCCTGCGCCCCGAGCGGCGCGACGGTGCTCACTGTGACCTACGCGACAGACGGCGGAGAGCAGACTCTGACGTTAAAGCCGGACCAGATCAGCTGCGACTCGGACAGTGCGCACGGGCTTGCGATCTCGAACGATCCACAGGGACGCTTTTCGATCCGGCTCGACAGCGACCGCCGTGGATCGGTCGGCGCGGGTAGCGATGAGGGGCTGGTGCTCTTCGAAGGAACGGAACTCCACCTCAGCGCCTCAGATACCGTGCTCACCATCGGAGAGTCCGGCGGCGAAGTATCCCTCGTCGAGGGATGGGAACCCGGTGACGATGTGAATGTCACGGCTGATGATGCCGAGCGGTACCCCGCGACGTTGACCGGATCGATCACCTGCGACGGCCCTGTCGCCCAGCCGAGTACCGAGCCTCGGGCCTCCGGTGAGGCGGCCGCATCGGATGCGTCCGAGGGCGGGCTGTGGTATTTCAACCGGGGCAAGGTGCAGGCCGCACAGGACGCCGGCCTCGACGGTTCCGGAGTGACGATCGCCGTGATCGACACCCAGGTGAATCCGGATGCTCCCGGTCTGCGGGGCGCTGACCTCCAGGTGCGGGAGGAGTCGTTCTGTTTCGACGAGTCGGGAAAGCGGTATGACGCGATCTCCTCGGACTATGTCGCGGCGAATCACGGCACGAACGTCGCCTCGATGATCCTGGGCACGGGAGAGGCGGTCGGCGGCACCCCCATCAAGGGCGTGGCGCCGGGCGCGACGGTGCTCTATTACAACTCGATGATCACCACCAGCGCGCCGGAGGGGAACGACGTCGAGTCCACCTGCCTGCAGGAGAACGGCGAGCTGATCAACGACGATCTGAGCGATGAGGGAATGCGCCGCCCCTCCGGCCTGGCAAAGGCGATCTCGGCGGCGGTGGACGACGGTGCGGATATCATCTCGGTTTCGCTGGGCGGGCTGGTCGACGCCGCGGATTCGGTGGCGAAGGCTCATGCGGCCGGAGTCGTGGTGTTGGGTTCGCTGCCGAATGTGGGCGGGGTCGGCGACTGGCCTTCGAGCTACAACGGTGTCGTCGCCGTGCAGGCGTTCGGTCCCGACGGCAAGATCCAGTACTCGACGTACGATCCGGTGCTCGCCGAGCCCTCGCCGAACCTGAGTGAGGACGTGAAGGTGGCGTCTCCGGGGCTGGAGATCATCGCGCAGGGCACCGCGGACTCGTGGGACGCGCAGCAACTGCGTTCAGGGACCTCATTGGCGACGCCGATCGCGGCGGGCTTCCTGGCGGTCTTGAAGCAGAAGTACCCGGAGGCGACGTCCAATCAGCTCATCCAGAGCATGATCCACAACACCGGGACGAAGGGCGAGCACGAACCGAAGTGGAACAACAGCGGCGGGTACGGGGCG
Source organism: Microbacterium sp. GbtcB4 (assembly GCF_019091465.1). NCBI lineage: Bacteria > Bacillati > Actinomycetota > Actinomycetes > Micrococcales > Microbacteriaceae > Microbacterium > Microbacterium sp. GbtcB4. Next base: position 400,712 of record NZ_JAGXJJ010000002.1, on the reverse strand, counting down.
ATATCGCTCTCCGGCATGCTGGCTGTCGATCCGACGAAGTACCCGGATGTGAACCCGCTCTGGGACGCCGACGATGAGAACGCTGTTCCCCAGCAGGCCAACGTGGACGAGGAAGCCGCGCTGCTCGCCGCGAGCGCTTCTCCGCAGCCGACGAGTGAGGCGGGATCTGACTCGGGTACTGCCGGGACAGGTCTCGCGCCGCTGCTGATCGGCGGTGGGGCCGTGCTCGCCATCCTCGTCATCGGCGGGGTCGTCCTTGCCGTAGTGCTGACCAGCTCGTCACGACGACAGACCGCCGCGCAAGGGGGAAAGCATGAGCACTAAGCGCAATCGGTCACTCGACTCGTTGTGACCGAACGGAGGGGGAAGAAGATGCCGGAGGGAAATGACGTTCTCGCGTCGATGGAGGCGTTGAACGCGAAGATCGATGCGCAGATCGCGCGTTCGCGCGTGCTCGCGGAGGAAGCGGCGCGGGTGTCTGCCGAGGCGACGCAGACCACGGCGACGGTCACGTCGTCGGATGGTCGGGTCACGGTGGTGGCGCAGCCGACCGGGGCGATCGCCGAGGTGCGGCTGTCGAGCGCCATCGACGATGCGATCGCGCTCGGCGCGACGATCACCGCCACGATCGCCGCGGCTCAGCGCGCGGCGGCCGACGCCGTGGTCGAGTCCCTGGCGCAGACGCTCGGCGCGGATTCCGGGCTGGTCGACGCGGTCCGGCGCGACGTCCAGGCCGCGTTTCCGGCCCCGGGCGACGACACCCTCGGGTACCGCTGATGGCCACGATCGAGGTCAACCCGTCCCGCCTGGCCGCGGCTGCGCGCTCCATCGGCGATGCGTCGGCGAACATCGATGCCGCCCTGGAGCAGCTCGTCGGGATCGCCGGCGTGCTGCGGGATTCGTGGTCGGGGGAGGCCCAGTCCGCGTTCGACTCCGCGCACGGGCGCTTCGACCTGTCGATGCGGGAGCGCAGCGCCCTCGTCGACGCCATCGCGACCACCCTGGACGATCTCGCGACGTCGTACTCCGAGACGGACCTGGCCGGCCAGCGCGCACTCGGGGGGTAGCTGAACATGACGATGTCGGGAGGATGGAAATGACCACGGGAGCGGCGAACCAGCAGATCGTCGTCGACGCGGATCTGCTGCAGGCTCATGTGCGGGCGCTCTCTGATGCCGCGGATATCCTGCGCGGCGCCGCGGCGAACGCGGCCGGCGGCGTGGGCGGAGAGGCGTTCGGGGCCCTGTGCGCCCCCCTGCTCGGCCCGGCGGTGTCGGCACTCGCAGAGGCATCCCGGTCGACGCTCGCGACGGCGAGCGCGCTCTCGGCACTGACGTCTGCGGCTCTCGCGGCCACTGTCGGACAGTTCCGCGAGGTGGAGGAGACCGCCGTGACGACCTTCCGCGCGATCGAAGGACAGGCGCTGTGACCGCGGTCGCCGCGATCAGCGGCCAGGTGCGATCCGGGTCCTGGGCAGCGGGCGCTGCGGGCTACACGTCGGCGCAGGCCGATTGTGCGAGCATCCCCGGCATCGCCGGTCTGCTGATCCAGTACATCCAGCCCCTCCGCGAGTGGTTCGACGATCTGCTCGGCGACCCGGGCACCGTCGGCGCCTTCGCGGCCCGCTGGGAGGACGCGGAGCGCGCGCTCGGAAGGACGCACGCGATGCTCAGCGACGCTGATCGTCGGCTGGTCGACCTGGACGGCCGCACGGTCAGGGCGTTGCGCGAGCGCTTCTCCGATGTGCTCTCCGTGAGCGAGGACGGCGTGCAGTGGACGGGCGCGACTGCGAGCGCCGTGCGTGCGGTCTCGCACATCATCGAGTCCACTCGCGTGCTGATCTGCGACTTCCTCGGCCGTCTCAGCCGATTCGCCGAGGACCTGTTCGGATGGTCGGTGAACCCGCTGTCGAAGCTCAAGGACCTCGAGCGGTTCGCGAACTCCGCCGCGGAGTTCGTCACGGTCGGCGGCGCGCTCGTGAAGAACCTGATCAGCGCCGTCGTCTCGCTCGCGGAACTGCTGTACAAGCTCGTCCCGCTGGTCGGCGACGCGCTGCAGCGGCTCCGCGGAGTGGTCGCCGACATGATGCCGGTGCTCGGGGGACTGTTCGGCGGCCCGCTCGGGATCCCGGGCGGGAACGTGCTGGACGACTTCCTCGACACGGACGTGAACGTGCGGGAGATCGACCCGGATGACCTGAGCGGGAGGGCGCTCCTCGCGTGGATCGAGGCGCACGAAGTCACCGACCTGCGCTCCCTCTCGGATCTCGTCGCGGTGAACACGACGACGGACGCCATGGGTGGTCAGGACGCGACGGTCATCGACATCAAGCAGGTGCGGGCGGCGGACGGTTCGACCCACTGGGTGGTGTCGCTGCCCTCGACGCAGCCGTGGGAGTTCGACGGGCCGCACGGTGCGATGAACGACCGCGACAGCAACCTGGCTCTCATGATGGACAACCCGGTCTTCCGTGGCCAGTACGAGCGCGCGGTCCTGCAGGCGATGCAGGAGGCGGGGATTCCCGCCGGAGCTGATGTCGTCCTGACCGGTTTCAGCCAGGGCGGCATCATGGCGGCCAACCTCGCTGCGGACCCGACCTTCCCTTACAAGCCGCTCGCGGTGGTGACGAACGGCTCGCCCGTCGACAACTTCGCGGTGCCGCCGCACGTCCCCGTCTATGCGTTCCAGCACGCGTCGGACATCGTGCCGATGACCGATGGAAGCGCGATCGCGCTGCCGGGTCTTCCCGGCATCGCACCGATCGATGTGCCGCACACGCCGATCACGGTTCTGCCGCCGAACATGCACCAGATCACGCTCCCCGACCCGCCAGGGAAACACCTCTTCGATGCGCACGACAATGATGCGTACGCGGAATCCGTCGCCGCGTGGGAACGACACTATCGGTCAGAGAACGATGGCGAAGACCCCTGGGATCTCGCCGGACTCGGGGGGCAGGTCATCGACCACCAGGTGTATTCGGGGGTGGAGCATTGAGGCGTCGTCGCGAAATCATCACCGCCGTGCTTCTCACAGGGGCGGTCTTTTCCGTTACCGGTTGCTCGCTGGTAGCTGGCGATCTGGCCGACGACGAAGTCGAGGAGATCCCCGCGGCGCTCTTGGCCTCCGATGTCGGAGTCACCGAGGCGTTTGCAGAGAAGGCGACGAGCGGACTCTCCTTCGAGCTGTCGGTCGGCGTTTATCTCGATGATGCGGAGTTCACCGAGTCGGACCTCGCGTCGGTTCTTCAGATCATCATCGATGAGAACGATCTGCCGACCGATGACATCGAGCTTGCGGTCCGTGACGTCGACGGTGAGGCCATCGACCTCGAGTCGATGATGGAGCGGTTGGTCCCGGGAGTCGTTGACACGTCTGTGTATGGGCACGTCACGCTCACGACCGACGGCGCACGCGAGATCATCGATGCCGTCGAAGCGGGGTCATCGTGACCCTCCGGACCTCCGGCGGCGGCGCCGCGCGGCGAGAGTCTCGCGCAGTGGATAGGGTGCAGGTGTGTCAGTCGAGATCGTAGAGCGGCGTCGGATCGTCCTCCAGAGCGAAGACCGCCGCATCGACCTCTCCCTGCCGCTCGACGAGACGCTGGAGGACGCCCTCACCCTGAGCGGGATCCCCGACGCAAACCGGTTCGTCACGATCGGACCCGGGGGATACGAGATCCCCGGCGACACCGAGTGCGAAGACCTCGTCGACGGCGGCCTCTATGCGCTCATCGACCGCACGGCTCTGGCTCCGCAGGCGCGCCCGGCAGAGAAGGCGACGGGCCCGACGCGCACCGACCACGGCGCACGGTGGTGGCTGCTGGCCGTGAGCGGGATGCTGCTCGTCGCGGTCTTCGCCCAGGGCGCCGTCGATCCTCTGATCCGGCTGCTCGTCGCCCTCCTCGTCGCCGCGGGTGCGGTCGGCGGCGCCGTCGCGTGGGCGCGACGCGACTCCGCGGCGGGAGTGCGCGGCATCCTCGGGGTGCTCGCGCCCGTGCTGCTGTCGTTCGCGGCCGGCGCTCTCCTCATCCCGGCCGGGCTGGAGGACGCGTCGCACCTGTCGACCGCCACCGGGTTCCTCGCGGCCGGCATCACCACCGCGATCATCGCCGTCACGGCCAGGGCCCGGCCGATGCGCGCCGCGGCGGGGACGGCGACGGTGCTGCTCGTGGGCCTGGCCGCCGTCTGGGGCCTCGCCCTGCTGCTGCGGTGGGGGGAGGCGGAGGCCGCCGCCCTCTCGCTCGGGCTCGTGCCGCTGGGCCTGCGCGCGCTCCCGAGCAGCCTCGTCAACCTCCCCGAGGGCTACTTCATCGACTACAAGCACTTCATGACCAGCCGGTGGACCGTGCGCGGAGCCATCCCCGAGTCGGTCGGGCTGCTGCATCCGGAGCGCATCACCGCGGTCGTCGACGATTCCTCCGCGCGGCTCATCGCGGGCACCGCCGTGCTCAGCATCGTGGCCGCGGTGATGGCTCCGGTCGCGTTCCTGCGGCCCTGGCCCGACGATGCGTTCGTGGTCTCCGGCGGGATCGCCCTGCTCTGCTGCCTCGCGCTCGCCCTGCTGCTCACGCCGCGGCACACCACCTCCCGCCTCCTCCGATGGTTCCCCCGCGCCGCGGCCGCCGTGGTCTGCCTCGTCGCCGGCATCCAGGTCGCGGCGGCCCTCGGGAGCGGCTTCCATTTGCTGGGAGCGGCCCTGCTGTTCCTCGTCGGGTTGGCGGCGGTCGCCGTCGTCATCCCGGTGTCCAAGGGCGCGAAGTCGCTGGTCTGGTCGCGGGTCGGAGACGCGTTCGAATGGCTCGCCGTCGCGCTCGCCCTGCCGTCGGCCCTGCTGTACGCGAATGCGCTCTCCCTGGTTCGTGGAATGATGGCCGGATGAGCGGGAACGGCCCATCACAGTCCTGGCCGAGCGGGGGTCCGATCCCGCCGATGGCGCCCGGCGGAGACCGTCCGGGGGAGATCCCTGCGCTGCCGCCCGCCCTGATCGCGGCGCCCCCCGGTGTCGACGGCACGCCGCTGCGCCAGACGCCCGCGCCGCCCACGCCGATCGCCTCGTCGCGGCGCACCGTCCCTCGGCCGGCCGAGGGACTCGGCCCCGCCTTCCGCGGAGCCCCCGCCGGCACCGTTCAGCGGATCGCGGCCTTCACCCTCGACGCGGCCGCCGTGTTCCTCGCCTCCGCCGTCGTCCTCGTGCTGACCCAGAGCGTGCTGCTCGCCGGCCTCACCGTCTTCGAACTCGCCCTGTTCCTCTGGGTGCTGGAAGCGCGCACCGGCCTCACCCTCGGCAACGCCGTGCTGCGCCTGCGCAGCGCGCGCGCCGACCGGCCGTGGTCGCCGGGGATCGGGCGCCAGTTCGTCCGCGGTATCGTCACCGGCGCCGGCTTCCTCGTGGCTGTCGGCAGCTGGGTCGTCGTCGCCTCCAGCGCCTGGGATCGCGGCGGCAGACGGCAGTCCTGGGCCGACCGCGTCGCCGGCACCGTCGTGGTCGCCGTGCCCGCGAAGGCGGCCGTCGAGGCTCCGCCGGCTCCCGCCCCGGGGGAGGCCGCTCCGCTCGCTCCGCCGCAGGTCGTGCCGCTGGTGGCGTCGCCGTCCGTCGTGGACGAGGACTCCCAGCCCACCGACGCCCGCGCCGCCTCCCGCCGTACCGAGACCCCGGAACCGGCAGCACCCGGATCGGATCGGCCGCTCTTCACGGTCGCCCCCGCCCCGGCGCCGCAGACGGGTGCCGAGGCCCCCGCCCCCGAGACCGGGGCGCTGCTGCTCATCTTCGACACCGGCCAGCGGGTGCAGCTCGCCCTCCCCGTGGCCGCGAACCTCGGGCGCGGCCCCGTCGCCAGCGCCCACGACGACCGCCTCATCGTCGTCACCGACCCCGATGCTTCGGTCTCGAAGACCCATCTGCGCATCGAGCACTCCCGCGGCCGCACGTGGGTGACTGACTTCGGTTCCACGAACGGCTCCGACGTCCGCAGCGACGACGGACAGACGACTGAGCTGGTCGCCGGCGAGCGCGTGCTCCTCGACGACGCCGACCGCGTCCGCATGGGCAACCGCAGCTTCACCATCAGCCTCCTGCTAGGTACAGACAGCAGCGCCGGAGAGAGAGCATGACAGGACCCCGTCTCGCCCCGCCCCGTGTCCCCTCCGGGAGGCTCCCGGTCCAGGCCCCGCCGGAGCTGCAGCCGAACGACGGCGGCATCGGGATCCTCGGGTCGCTGCTGCCCATGCTCGGCAGCGTCGGCGCGATCGTCATGGTCACCATGTCGAACCAGTCCGTCACGGGTCTGCTGACCGGCGGCATGTTCCTGCTGTCCTCGCTCGGCTTCGTCGCCGTCAACGGCTGGCGGCAGCGCTCTCAGCGGCAGGCGGCCACGCTCGGTGCCCGGCGCGAGTACCTGGCGTATCTGACCGAGCTGCGGCAGACCGTCCGCGTCGCCGCCCGCCAGCAGCGCCGCTCCGCGAACTGGCATCTGCCGGCGCCGTCGACCCTGCCGTACCTCGCGGAGGAGCGCACCCGCGTCTGGGAGCGCGGCGTCAACGACCCCGACTTCCTGTCGGTCCGCGTGGGGGTCACCGATCAGCCGCTGTGCGTCACGCTCGAAGCCCCGGAGCTCCCGCCACTGGCGCAGCTCGACCCCGTCGCCGCCTCGGCCGCGCACCGCTTCATGCTGACGCACGAGGTCCAGAAGAACCTCCCGCTCGGCGTCACCCTCCGCGACTACGCCCGTATCGAGATCACCGGCGACGAGGACGAGACCCGGGCGCTGGCCAGGGCCATGCTGCTGCACGCGGCCACCATGCACGACCCCGACGTGCTGCAGATCGTCATCGCCGCGGACACCGGAGTGCTCCCGCAATGGGAGTGGGCGAAGTGGCTGCCGCACACGCACTCGCGCACCGTGCGGGACGGCCTCGGCGCCGCCCGCATGATCGGCTCGCAGCTGTCGGAGCTCGAGGACATGCTGCCGCCCGAGGTGCGCGAGCGCTCGCGCTTCGCCCGCGACGGCTCCGGACCGAAGACGCCGCACATCGTCATCGTCACGGACGGCGCCACGACGTCGTTCAACGACGCCCTCGTCACCGGCGACGGCGTCCAGGGCGTGACCGTGATCGACCTGCCCGCCCGGTGGGGCGACCTCGACGACCCGAACGCCCTGCGCATCGCGTTCGAGACCGGCGGTGCGAGCACACGCGCCGAGCTCGTCAGTCTGCAGGTGCCCGCACGCCCGTTCGAGGCCGACGCGATCACCATCGTCGAGGCCGAGGCGACCGCTCGTCGGCTCATCGCCCTGTACTCGGGCGGCACGGCGATCGCGAGCAAGAAGAGCGCGACCGGCCAGGCCGAGCTCGTCGAGCTCCTCGGTCTTCCCGATGTGCGCGACCTCGACCTCGACGCCGCCTGGGCACCGCGCCTGGAGCGCGACCGGCTCCGCGTGCCGATCGGCCAGACCGAGGACGGCAGCCCGCTCATCCTCGACATCAAGGAATCGGCGCAGCAGGGTATGGGCCCGCACGGCCTCATCATCGGTGCCACCGGCTCGGGGAAGTCGGAGGTGCTCCGCACGCTCGTGCTCGCGCTCGCGATGACCCACTCGCCGGAGCAGCTCAACTTCGTGCTCGTCGACTTCAAGGGTGGCGCGACGTTCGCCGGCATGGCCGACATGCCGCACGTCTCGGCCATCATCACGAACCTCGGTGAGGAGATCTCCCTCGTCGACCGCATGCAGGACGCGCTCCAGGGCGAGATGGTGCGCCGACAGGAGCTGCTGCGGGCCACCGGTCCGTTCGCCAACGTGGCCGACTACGAGAAGGCGCGTCGCGGCGGCCGCACCGACCTGGCGCCGCTGCCGGCCCTGCTCATCGTCGCCGACGAGTTCTCCGAGCTCCTGTCGGCCAAGCCGGAGTTCGTCGACACGTTCGTCAACATCGGCCGGCTCGGCCGCTCGCTGCAGGTGCACCTGCTGCTGTCCTCCCAGCGGCTGGAGGAGGGCAAGCTGCGCGGCCTCGACACGCACCTCTCCTACCGCATCGGGCTTCGGACGTTCTCGGCGGCCGAGTCCCGCACGGTCCTCGGCGTGCCGGACGCCTATCACCTGCCCACGCAGCCGGGCGCCGGCATCCTGAAGTCCGACACCGAGACCATGACCCAGTTCCGCGCCGCGTATGTGTCCGGACCACCGCCGCGTCGTCGTCGTCGGGCCTCGTCCGGCTCCGGCCAGAGCACGGGTTCGACCGCGGTCGAGCTGTTCACCGCCGCGCCGGTGTGGCGGGCGGAGGCACCGGTGGACGAGCCGGAGGTCGTGGTCGACGCCGAGCCGGAGGAGAAGCGCAACACCTTCGAGATCGCGGTCGAGTCCATGAAGGGACGCGGCCCCGCGGCGCACCAGGTGTGGCTGCCGCCGCTGGTGACACCGGCCACCCTCGACCAGCTCTTCGGCGACCTCGTCGAGGACCCGTCGCTCGGTCTCGTCTCCCCGCGCTGGCGGAAGGCGGGAGCGCTCACGGTCCCGCTCGGCATCGTCGACGTGCCGCTGGAGCAGCGCCGCGAGAACCTCGCGGTCTCGCTCGGCGGCGCGGCCGGACACATGGCCATCGTCGGCGCGCCCCTGAGCGGTAAGAGCACGCTCGCGCGGACGACGGTCGCCGCCCTGGCGCTCACGCACACGCCGCAGGAGGTGCAGTTCTTCGTCATCGACTTCGGCGGCGGCAGCTTCACCGGCATGCAGGACTTCACGCACATCAGTGGCGTCGCGACGCGGTCCGAGCCGGACGTCGTCCGCCGCACGGTGGCTGAGGTCACCAGCCTGCTGAACGCCCGCGAGGTGTACTTCCGGCAGCACGGCATCGACTCGATCGACGCCTACCGGCAGCGCCGCGGGCAGGGACTGGCCGACGACGGCTACGGCGACATCTTCCTCATCGTGGACGGATGGGGCACGCTGCGCGCCGAGTTCGAGATGCTCGAGCCGCAGATCCAGGCGATCGCGGCCCGCGGTCTCACCTACGGCGTCCACGTCGTGATCACGGCGGCGCGCTGGATGGAGATCCGGGCCAACATCAAAGACCTCATCGGCACCCGCATCGAGCTGCGTCTCGGCGACCCGACGGATTCCGAGGTCAACCGCAAGGCGGCGGAGAACGTCACGGCCATCCCCGGCCGCGGTCTCAACGACCGCGGTCTGCAGATGCTCACGGCGCTGCCGCGTGTCGACGGCGTGGACGACGCGTCGAGCCTGCCGGACGGGATCGACGACCTCGTGGCACGGGTCGCGGCGGCGTGGCACGGTCCGGCAGGGCCCAAGCTGCGGCTGCTGCCCTCGCGCATCAGCCATGCCGACCTGCGCGCCGTCGCGGCCGCGCAGTCGCTGGACGGCACGGAGCCCCGCGAACTCCTGCTGGGCATCGACGAGGCGAACCTCGCCCCGTTCTCGATCGATCCGGTCGCCGAGCCGCTGCTGTATCTGTACGGCGACGCGGACTCCGGCAAGTCGTCGATGCTCCGCGGCGTCGTGCACGAGATCACGCGTCTGTACGGGCCGACCGAGGCGAAGATCTTCGTCGTCGACTACCGTCGTGCCCTGCTCGGCGAGATCCCGCAGGAATACCTCGGCGCCTACCTCACGTCGCACGAGATGACCGAGGGCGGGATGAACGAGCTCGCGCAGTTCTTCCGGAGCCGCATCCCCGGACCCGACGTCACGCCCGACCAGCTCCGCAGCCGGTCGTGGTGGAAGGGGGCGGAGGGTTTCGTCCTCATCGACGACTACGACCTCGTGGCGACCTCGCAGGGCAATCCGGTCGCGGTCCTCGCGCCGCTGCTCGCGCAGGCGGCCGACCTCGGCCTCCACGTGATCCTCACCCGCCGCACCGGCGGGGCGAGCCGCGCCGCGTACGATCCCATCATCCAGCGCATGACCGACCTGGGTGCGACCGGCATCCTGCTCTCGGGCAGCCCCGAGGAGGGCCAGCTCATCGGCAAGGTGAAGGCCGTTCCCGCGATCCCGGGCCGTGCGCAGATCGTCAGTCGCGATCGGGGCCTCGTCTCCGCGCAGCTGCTGTGGGTGCCGCCGAGCTACGAGTGACAACCGAGGAGAGACCGAGATGACCTTCGAACCGACGCCGGCCGCAGCGCCGATGGTCCCACCCGTGCTGTACCTGCCCCTAGGCGTGACGTCGACGCCCGAGGAGCAGCTCGTCGAGATCCGGGAGTTGAAGGACGGGCGGCGTGCACTGCTCGCCTACACCGCCCTCGACCGGCTGCTGGAGCTCGCCGGCGAGCGGCAGCCCTGGGTGCTGGTGCGCACCGAGGACCTCGGTCAGATCAAGGAGGCGCAGCCCTACGATGTCGTGATCTTCGACCTCGACGTGCCCGCGTCCTACCGCCGGAACGGAGCCATCGCATGAGCCGCATCTCGATGGACCCGGAGGTGATGGCCGTCCACGCGGACATGCACGAGGAGGCGGTCGAGCTCATCGAGACGAAGCTCTCCGGCATTCCGACGGCCGTCGACGGCGGACTCGCCTCCGACACGGTCGCCGCGATCATGCAGCGGGTGGGGGAGGGCGTCGACGCCCTCTACCGGATCAACGGCACCCTCGGAGAGATCGTCCGCGCCATCGCCGACGACGCGGAGACGAACGAGCAGGACGTGATCGACCAGCTCGACCCGGTCGCGGCCATCGTCGAGGACCTCTGATGACGATCGACACGACCACGTACGGCGACGCCGACCAGGTGCAGGCGGCCGCGGACTGGCTCGACCCCGACCTGAAGGACGCCGCAGACGCCTCCTCCAACGTCACGACCTTCATCCCGACCGGGGTGCGCGGGCACTGGTACGGCGAGTCGGCGGACGACTACGTCACGATCCTCTCGCGCACGACCGACGCCGCGAAGGAGATCAAGGACCTCGCCCGTGACGCCGCCGAGAAGCTCCGGTCGTACGCCGGGCAGCTGCGGCGCATGAAGGAGGACTTCGCGACGCACCGCGACAATGCGAGGGCGGCGGGGCTCCCGGTCAACGGCATGATCATCGGCCGGCCGGTGTCCCTGATCCCGGTGTGCCCCACCTCGCGGGACGACCCCTACTGGGACGAGTGGCAGGAACACCTCGACCGCATCGAGCTGTACAACGAGATCGCCGCCGACGTCGGCTCCTGGTGGGGCGAGCTCGAGGTCTGGATCAGCGAGAACCTCGACGGATTCCTCGGGACCATGCCGAGCCAGTCCACGGCGGACAAGATCCTGTCCGGTCTGCGGGAGGCGAGCGGCGAGGTCCCGAAGATCTACCTCGAGGGCCAGGGCCTGGCGTGGGCGGAGACGGCGGCCGAGCTCACCTCCCACGCGGAGGATCTGCGTCTCGGAGCATCGGACTTCGTTCGCGAGCTGCGCTCCGGCAATCCCGCCGTCAAGGCCGCTGCCGAGGCCGCCAACCCCACCGGGATGCGGTGGGCGGCGGATGAGGCCGAGGATCTGGCCCGCGGACTCTCTCGCGCGAGTCGGGCGGTGCCGTTCATCGGCTGGGGCGTCGACGCCTGGAATCTGGGCTCGGCGATGTCGTCGGGCGACGACCCGTCGTCCACCGCGGTGGAGATCATCGGCGGTGCGGCGGGTGGCGCCGCTGCGGCTGCCGGTGTCGCCGCGCTCGCAGCGGCCGGTGTCGTCACGCTCCCCGTGTGGGGCACGGCGGTCGTCGTGGGCGGGGCCGCGGTGGCGGTCGGTGCCGGTGCGGTGTGGGCCTACGAGAACTGGGTCCCGCAGGACGTCCGGGAGTCGATCGACGCCGGCATGGCGGATGCGTGGGACGCCACGACGGACTTCGCGGAGGACGCCTGGGAGAACACGACCGACTTCGTGGGCGACGCGGGGCACAACATCGGCAAGGCGTGGAAGGGACTGTTCGGGTGACAGGGCAGCAGCAGTCGACGTCTCCGGAGACGATCTGGGTGCCAGGTCATCCGGGGTGGCAGGGGCAGCAGCGGGCGACCACGGCACTCACCGTGTTCGGCGTCGTGTTCGCCATCGTGGTCCTGCTGTTCAGCCTGATCCTGTTCGCCGATCCGGCTCCGGCGATGAAGGCTCTGGGGATCGGTGTGCTCGCGGCCGTCGCCGTGGGCGTCTGGCTGATGGTGGCGCACGCCCGCGTCTCCCGGGTCCGAGTCGTCCGGCCGGTCGTCGACGGTCCGGCGATCGCGTTCGGCGGGGCCGCGGGAATCGTCTGGCCGCTGCGCGCCCTCGCGCCCGTGGGGGCCCTGCTCCTCGCGGCGTGGGCATGGAGCATCTTCACGGTGCCCGCAGACCGACTGCCGCTCCTCACCCTGCTCCTCCTCCCGGTGGTCGCGCTGATCATGACGGTCGCCGGCATCCGGTCGTGGTTCCGGGCTCCCTCCGCCCATCGCCTGACGCTGCGCCCCGACGGGCTGCAGCTCCGAATCCCGCGCAACAACGTGGCCGTGGCATGGGAGGAGGTCGTCGGCGCCGGCCTGGAAGGCAACCGTGTGGTGCTGCGGACGGCGACCGCGCAGCCGTCGTCGTGGGCGGCGGCCGACCTCGCGAGCGACCCTGTGCTCCTGGCCGAGCTCGTCACCTTCTACGCGAACCGTCCCGACGTCCGTGCCGAGATCGGTGCGGGCACGCTCGCCCGCCTGCGGTCCGGCGAGTTCTAGGAAGACCTTTCCGTATACGCGAGGGTTCGACGGTGTGATCCTCGGGGGTCGTCGCCAGAGCGTCAGTCCGTGAGGCGGAACTCGATGCTCGCGGTCCGTTCCGGGTCCTCGAACCGGATCGAGCCGGAGGTGAAATCGACCTGCCGATCCGCGGGATCGATGGGAAAGTCGCCGTTGGCGGCCTCGTCGAACCGTAAGACAAGCGGCGGGTCGTCGGAGAAGGTTTCCCAGACACCGGAGCCGCGGAAGTTGTCTTGCGTGTCTCGGTACTGGAGGGGATTAAAGGAGGCGTCGCTCATCGTGAATGTGCCGTCGCGGTTGATCGTGAGGGTGCCGTTGTCGTCGCCAACCGCTTCCCACACGCCGACGGGAGAGGTGACATGTGGGGCGGGGGTGCAGCTGGCGAGGCCGAGCATGGTGGCAAGGACGAGTACGGGCGACAATACGGCATTCGGAAATGAGCCTCGGAGGTGAGCCATGAGGTGTCAGTTCGCGAGACGGAATTCGATGTTCACGGTTTGTTCCGGGTCCTCGAACCGGATCGTGCCCGACGTGAAGTCGACTTGCAGTCCCGCGGGGTCAACGGCGAAGCCGTCGTTGGTGGCTTCGTCGAATCGTAGGACAAGCGGTGGGTCGTCAGAGAACGTCTGCCAGGTTCCTCGTCCGTGGAAATCGGCCGAATCAGTGCGCCAGATGGGGTCAAAGGAGGCATCGGTCATCGTGAATGTGCCGTCGCGGTTGATTGTGAGGGTGCCGTTGTCGTCGCCGACCGCTTCCCAGACGCCGATGGGAGAGGTGACGGCGGGGGCGGGGGCACAGCTGGCGAGGGTGAGTATCGTGAGAAGGGCAAGAGCAACCGCCGCGATTGCTGAGCGGGCGCGGAGGATGAAAGTCATGAGTACACCGTTTCGGTCCAGACGATGGTCTGATGCTGGGGCGCGAACTCTCCGTGACTAGCGTAGGCCGACGTCATGGCGGCCTCCACGAGGGGCACGTGCGCGCCACCCGTGCCGGGGATGCGCGTTGCGGAGTCGATGGTCGTGTCGTTGTTAATGATGTACGTGACTGCCACGCCTCCGTCTGGCTGGGACTCTCCGGCGTGCACCTCCAGCTCATATGAGCCGAGAAGGGACTCGGGCAGGTTTTGGCCTCCGAGTAGGGAGCTGGGAACCCCGCTCGTGAAGACGTTGAAACCGTCCTGAACGAGAACCCAGGGGTTGTCGCTGATGACCCGATCGTAATAAAGGGGTATCCCACCCTCGACTAATCTCCCACTGCGGAGCGCATCAACCACCTCGGTGCGGGCACCGTTGATGTGGTCGCTGTGCATCAGGGTTGCAACAAACGGATCGTCTGGGCCGAGGACGACCCCGCTCGCACCGTCACGGCCACTGAGGAAGTCACTGAGCAGATCCCCTACACGTCCGTTGGCGAGCTCCCGCGGGCTTTTGCCAGACGGGCTGGCGGTGCAGTCGAGAGCTCCCCAGGCTTCCGACGCGGTTCTGGCAAGCAGGGCGGCGAGGACCTGGTCCGCCTTCTCACGGGCATCGGCGAGGCGGGCGAGTTCGTCGGCTGCATCCTGCGCATCGATCGTCGCCTGCTGCTCGGCATCGAACCGCCGCGCGAGTCCCTCGGGGTCTGTGCCGAAGAGGGTCTCGCTGTGGACACCGTTGAGGATGAGCTCGGCAGCTTCGAGTCGGTGCTTCAGAGGTGCGGCTCGGCGAGCGATCTCGGCCACCGTATCAGCGTAGGCGAGGATCCCTTTGCCGGCGATCCGCATCGCCTCCTCGGAGGCCTCCAGACGGTCGTGGAACTCGAGGATGCGGGCGCGGAACGCGTCGGCGCTCTCCCCGGTCCAGATGTCGTCGAGGTCGCGGAGAATGGCGGACACGGCCGATCTCGCGTCCGCGAGGCCCGACGCCTGCGAGTCCGTCCACTGCTTCGCCCTGTCGCACGCGGTCAGGTCGCCGGCGCCAGGGTCGAACCTCGTCCAGTTCGGCACTACCGGACTTCCAGCGCCTCGATGAAGGCCGTCACGGCATCGACGTGCGCCTGCTCCGTGGCGAGAAAATCCTGCGCCGTGTCGTCCACTCCGCTCGCCAGGCCTCGACTGGAGAGCATGAGGACACCATGCGCTTCGAACCACGTAGACACGAACATCTCCGCACCGGACGAGACCAGGTCGCTGAGCGCTTCCGTGAGGTCGAATCCGCCATCGAGACGTGCTTTGCCGTGAGAGATGTCATGGAGCGACCGCGCCACTCGGCGCATGCCACTGACGTCGATGTGAAGACCGTTGCGCACTGTTTCCCCCGGAGACCCCCGCCCCGGATCCAGGCTAACGAGGAGAGAGGACGACGGTGAAGAGAACGGGGACGCTGTATACCGGTGGCTCAGCGGGCGGCGGCGTCGGCGAGATGACGCGCCTCGTGGCCGAGGACCTTCACGATGATGCCGTGGCGCCGGAGCTCGGCGACCGTGCGCGCGCCCTCCTCGGCATCGAGCCCCAGAGCCCGGATGTTCGCCACCACGACCACGTCTCCGGTCCGGAGCGTCGAGATGAGCCGCGCGAGGCGGTCGTTCCAGCTCTCCAGGATGTCCGGCGCCGGGTGACGGAAGCCCTCGATGGGCACGCCGAAGCGGGTGAGGTCGGCGCGCTGCTCGACGACCGACGGCATGCCCTCGCGGGCGACGACGAGGCCGACCAGGCGGGAGCCCGCGGGACGCGCGGTCCAGAAGTTGCGGTTCTGCTGCAGCTCCGTGAAGCACTTCGGGCACTTCGCTGCGTCGTGCGGGAGGTGGAGCGGGCTCGTCAGCGCATCGTCGAGAGACGGCGTCGTTCCCGCCGGGTCAATCGTGTCGCTCATCCCGCACCTCCGCCCTCTATTCTGCCCTGCCGAGGCGTCCCGCGGCGACCGGATCAGAGCAGTCCGAGGGCACGGACTGCCTCCCGCTCCTCCACGAGCTCCGCGACCGAGGCGTCGATGCGCGCGCGGGCACGGTCGTCGATCTCCAGGCCCTCCACGATGCGCCACTCGCCGTCGACGGACTGCACGGGGAACGAGGAGACGAGGCCCTCGGGAACGCCGTACTCTCCGCGCGAGACGACGGCGGCGGAGGTCCAGTCCTCGGTCCCGCGGACCCAGTCGCGCACATGGTCGATCGTCGCGCTCGCGGCGGAGGCGACGGAGGATGACCCGCGGACCTCGATGATCTCCGCGCCGCGCTTGGCGACCCGGGGGATGAACGTCTGGTCCAGCCACGCCGGGACGTCGCCGACGATCCGCTCCAGGGCATCCTGCACGGGCTTCCCGCCGACGGTCGCATGCGACACGTCGGGGAACTGCGTGGCCGAGTGGTTGCCCCAGATGGGCACCCGCCGCACCGTGTGCACGGGGGCGCCGAGCGTCTGGGCGAGCTGGGCCCGTGCGCGGTTCTCGTCCAGCCGCGTGAGGGCGGTGAAGCGGTCGGCGGGCACGCCGTCGGCCGCCGCCGAGGCGATCAGGGCGTTCGTGTTGGCCGGGTTGCCCACCACGGTCACGCGGACGCCGGGGTCGGCGTTCGCGGCGATGGCGGCGCCCTGCGGCCCGAAGATGCCGCCGTTCGCGGCCAGCAGGTCGCCGCGCTCCATGCCGGGACCGCGGGGGCGGGCGCCCACGAGCAGGGCGAGGTCGCAGCCGTCGAAGCCGACCGCGGCGTCGTCGGTCACCTCCACGTGCTCGAGCAGGTCGAATGCGCCGTCCTGGAGCTCCAGCGCCGCACCCTCTGCCGCGCCGAGCCCCTGCGGGATCTCCAGCAGCCGCAGCCGCACCTTCTCATCCGGACCGAGCATGTCGCCGGCGGCGATGCGGAAGAGGAGCGCGTAGCCGATCTGTCCGCCCGCGCCGGTGATGGTGATCGTGGTGGCCATGTCACGAGCCTACGTCCGTCGCGGTGTCGGCGCGCGGAGTACCCTCGACGCATGACGTTCAATCCCGACGCCGACCTCTCCCGCAACACCACGCGCCGCCGCGGACGCACGGCGGCGATCGCGGGCGGCTCCGGCGTCGGCGTGCTCGCCCTCCTCGCCCTCATCGCCGGCCCGCTGCTGGGCATCGACCTGAGTGGACTCGTCGGCGGCGCGCCCGGGGGCGGGAGCGAGCCCGGCGGCGGTTCGGCCATCGAGAACTGCGACAGCGGCGCGGACGCGAACGCGAACGTCGACTGCCGCATGGCGGGGGCGCAGCTCGCGCTCGACGCCTTCTGGGAGGACAACGTGGAGGGGTACCAGGCTCCGCAGCTCATCGTCGTCGACGGAGCGACCTCCACGCAGTGCGGTACCGCCTCCAACGCGGTCGGCCCGTTCTACTGCCCGCCGGAGGAGACCGTCTACATCGACCCCACGTTCTTCCAGCTCATGCAGCAGCAGTTCGGGGCCTCGGCCGGGAACCTCGCGCAGCTCTACATCGTCGGGCACGAGTGGGGGCACCACATCCAGAACCTCCTCGGGGCGATGGAGGAGTACCCGAACAACGGGACGGGCCCCGGCAGCAACGGCGTGCGCATGGAGCTGCAGGCCGACTGCTACGCCGGCGGCTGGCTCGGCCGCGCGACCGAGCAGACCGACGCCGACGGCGATCCGTACCTCGAGAAGCCGACGGAGGAGCAGATCCGCGACGCCCTGAACGCGGCGTCGACCGTCGGCGACGATCACATCCAGGAGCAGTCCGGGCAGGTGAACCCGGAGACCTGGACCCACGGCTCCAGCGAGCAGCGTCAGCGCTGGTTCGCGGAGGGATACCAGAACGGGCTCGATGCGTGCGGGCAGGTGTTCACCCTCCCCGCCGATCAGCTCGACCCGTAGGCCCGGTGGTCCCGCCGTTGTCAGATAACGTGGACTCGGCAGGACCGCACGACCGGTTGGGGGACCGAACATGACGAACACCGAGGGGCTCTATCCGCCCATCGAGCCGCACGAGACCGGAGTGCTGCTCGTCGGCGACGGGCATCGCGTGGCCTGGGAGATCAGCGGCAACCCCGAGGGTAAACCCGTCGTGTTCCTCCATGGCGGCCCCGGCAGCGGCACCTCGCCGTGGCAGCGCCAGTTCTTCGACCCCGACGTCTACCGGATCGTCCTTCTCGATCAGCGCGGATGCGGTCGGAGCACGCCGTCCGCCGCGGAGCCGGAGGCCGATCTCCGGCACATCACCACCGCGCACCTCATCGCCGACCTCGAGCTGCTGCGCAAGAATCTCGGCATCGAGACGTGGCAGGTGTTCGGCGGGTCCTGGGGCAGCGCCCTCGCGCTCGCCTACGCCCAGGCGCACCCCGATGTGGTCTCCGAGCTGATCCTGCGCGGGATCTTCACGCTCCGTCGCGCCGAGCTCGAGTGGTTCTACGAAGGCGGGGCGGCGGCGCTGTTCCCCGACCTGTGGGAGGACTTCATCGCGCCGATCCCGGTCCTGGAGCGCTCGCGGATGATCGAGGCGTACCACCGGCGGCTCTTCGACCCGGACCCTGCGGTCCATGAACGGGCGGCCCTCGCGTGGGCCGCGTGGGAGGCGGCGACCGTCGCGCTGCGCCCCGACCCGGAGCAGATCGCGGCGATGGCGGACCCCCGCCGGGCCGTCGCTTTCGCACGCATCGAGAACCACTTCTTCGTGCACCGCGGCTGGTGGGCCGAGGGACAGCTGCTCGCGGGGATCGACGCCATCCGGCACATCCCGACCGTGATCGTGCAGGGCCGCCATGACGTGGTCACGCCGATGATGACGGCGTGGGACCTGCACCGTGCCTGGCCGGAAGCCGACTTCCAGGTGATCGACGACGCGGGGCACTCCGCCGCTGAACCCGGCATCCGTGCGGCTCTCCGCGCCGCGACCGATCGGTTCCGCCCCGAGGCCTGACGCGTTCCCGTCAGGCGCGGAGCGCGCGCAGCAGTGTCTTCGCGAGGCCGACGGTGCCGCCGTCCGCGCGATGACGGGTGAGGCCCTCGCTCACGGCGGCGCCGGTGCGGGAGGAGGCGAACCACGGCGGCTTCGGGAGGATCGTCATCCGTCCGCCGCCGTTCGCGACGGGAAGCGAGCGCGGGAACGGCCGGAAGGGGCCGCGCAGCACGGAGCGCTCTACCCGATCCAGGAGCAGGGCGTTGTGGACGACGTCGATGCCGCTGCCGACGTTGTCGATCGTGCCGCCGGGGAACGCGCCCCACGTGAGCGTCGGCGTGATGAACCCGAAGGCGGTCCAGCCGTTGATCGCGATAGAGCCGTAGTGCAGGGCGGTGAGAGCGCGCTCGAACCCGCTGCCGAGCGCCTTCTCGGTCGCCGGGTCGATGAGCAGGTTGGCGCCGAGTGTGCCCTGCAGCTTCTCATTCGCGTGGGTGACCGCGGCGTCGAGGAACTCCTGGCCCGTGCCGGGCAGGCTCACCACGCCGAGGACCGGCGCGAAGTACTCGGTGTTCTCCAGGGCTGAGGGGTCGTCGTCGGCATCGACCTCGACGAGGAGCCGGTCGCCGAGCACGAGGGCGTCCGGGTAGTCGTCCGCGGCGGTCTGCATGCGGGAGGGGGCACCGGGATACCAGATGGGGCGCTCCGGAGCGGTGGCGTAGGCGCGGCGCAGTTCGGCGCGGAAGGCGTCGGCCTGGTCCCAGTCCGCGGAGAGGATGACGACCTGCCCCGCGATGCAGTTGTGGCCGCTGTTCTGCAGGCGCATGGTCGCGATGTGCTCGGCCTGGTACGCGAGGTCGGCGGCCGTCCACTTCCCCGGAACGACGATGATGGGGGAGACTCCGCCGAGCTCCGCGGTGATGGGCTTCTTCAGCAGCGGCCGGTTCTCGCGGCGGCGGCGCTTCGTCGCGGAGGCCCCCTCGCCGGTCGACGGTCCCCAGACGATGGTGTCGAAGGTCGCCGCAGAGCCGGTGATGTGCACGTGGGCGAGGCCGGGGTGCTGGGTGAGGTAGGCGCCGGCGGCCGGGCCCCCGCGCACGATCCGCAGCAGTCCCGGCTCGATGAGCGGGGCGAGCGCGCGCTTGTAGACGGGGACCAGCGCATCCTGCGTGGGGTTCACCTTCAGCAGGACGGTGCGGTTGTGGGCGAGCAGTTCGTACAGCACGTCCAGCACGGGGATGGAGGTCACGTTCCCGGCGCCGAGCACGAGTCCGACGCCCCCGGACACCGTCGGCGTGCGCTGTGCCAGACCGGCGGTTGCGCGGGCGGTGTTCGGCGTGGTCCCCGGTTCGAGCCAGACCTCGCCGGTGAAGCCGGACAGCAGGAACCGGTCGATGCCGGTGAGGGGGAAGGCATGCACGCGCGCACGGCCGCCTGGTGCGCGGTCGACCCGGATGCCGTCGAGCGGATTCGCGCCGTTCGCGATGCGGGTGAGCGTGGCGATCGAGGCGTCGAGTGCTCCGAGGACGCTGTACGGGCCGCTCAGCCACTCCTCGCCGCGGAGCGGATGCCGCGCGTCCAGGCCCTTGGAGGCGGCGGCGATCGTCGCCCAGTCCTCCGCGGTCGCGGCGACGCTCGTGCGGACCTGCCGGAGCAGCGTCGCGCGCTGCGCCACGGTGAGCGCGGTCCACACCGCGGTCCCCGTCTGCAGATCGGCGACGGCGGCGTCGAGCCGTTCCCTCTCGCCCTCGCCGAGGGCGGGGGTGGCGGGCGCGGTCGTGGGCGCAGAAGTCATCGGCGTCTCCTTCGAACGGGCTTTCAGCTTAGGCGTCCGCGCGGAGATCCGCCGAGTGCGAGGACGATCAGATGATCGAGAGCTCGCGCAGCTTCGACTCCACGTCGGCGTTCGACGGCTCGACGTGGTGCGAGGCGTCGGGGTAGACCACGACGGGGATGTTCGTGCGGCCCGAGATGTCCTTCGCGATGTCCGCGGCGGCGGGGTCGGCGACCAGGTCGACATACGTGTACGCGACGCCGAGCTCGTCGAGCTGCTTCTTCGTGCGGATGCAGTCGCGGCACCAGTCGGCGCCGAACATCGTGATGGTGTCGGAGGCGGGGTTGGTCATGCCTCCAGCCTACGTCTGCGAGGGACGGGTGGCTCCGAAGAAGCCCGTGAGGGCGGCGGCGAGGGCCTCCGGCGCCTCCTCCGCCATGTGATGCCCGCTGTCGATGCCGTGGCCGCGCACATCGTCGGCCCAGTCCCGCCAGATGCGGAGGGGGTCGCCGTAGAGCTCTTCGAGATCGTCGCGTCGGGACCACAGCACGAGCGTCGGCATTTGGAGCCGACGCCCGGCGGCGCGATCCGCCTCCTCGTGCGCGCGGTCGATCGTGAGGCCGGCGCGGTAGTCCTCGAGCATCGCCCGGACGACCGACGGCTGGCGCACCGCGCGCAGGAACTCGGCATGGTTGGCCGCGCCCATCGTCGCCGGGTCGGCCTTGGGGGTGTACCAGGCCTCGGGGTCCGCGCCGATGACGCGCTCCGGGACGTCCGGCTGGGCGAAGAAGAACCAGTGCCACCAGTGCGCGGCGAAGGTCGCGTCGCAGCGACGGAGGTGCTCCGAGATCGGCAGGCAGTCCAGCAGGGCGACCTGTTCGACGGCCTCCGGGTGATCGAGGGCGAGTCGGAGCGCGACGTAGCTGCCGCGGTCATGCCCGACCAGGCGGAAGCGCTCATGGCCGAGTCGCTCGGCGACGGTGCGGATGTCTCGGGCGACGGCGCGTTTGGAATGGGCGGAATGATCGGCGGTGGGCGCCGGGCCGCGGGAGCGTCCGTAGCCCCGCAGATCGGGGCAGATCACCGTGAAGCCGCGGTCGACGAGAAGCGGGGCCACCCGATGCCAGGTCGCCGAGGTGCGGGGGTGGCCGTGCAGCAGCACCATGGGCGGCCCCGAGCCGCCGTGGCGCACGAGGATGTCCGCCTCGGCGGTCGGGATCCGCGTGGTCGTGAAGCCGGGGAACAGTGCCGCGTCGGAGCTGCTCATCGACCGGGGTCCGCTTCGTCCGGCAGCTTCTCGACCGGGACGATCACCACGTCCTGCACCTTCCAGTCCAGGTCGGCGATCCTCTCGGACGCGGCGGTCAGGTCGGCCGTACGGACGCCACGATGATGCGGCACCACGAACGCCTCGATGTGGAACACCTGGCCCTGATCCCGCATGCGCACGGCAGCCTGATCCACCCAGGGGCGGCTGCGCAGGTAGGAGACGACATCGCGGGCCAGCGGGTGCGGCTCCGCGCTGTCGAAGGTGCGGGCCCGCTGGTCCATGAGGTCGACGATCGCCGTCTTCGTGTTGCGGAAGCCGTCCCAGATGATGCCGAGCGAGATGAAGAGCGCCGCGGCACCGTCGAGCCACCAGACGCCGGCGCCCACGCCCAGCACGCCGACGATGGAGGCGACCGTCGTCTGCCAGTCCGCCTTCGCCATGTCGGCGTCGGCGTAGAGCAGCTTGTTGTGCAGGACGGGGGCGAGCTTGGCCTTGGCCGGACCGTAGAAGAACACCGGCCCGACGATCACGACGGCCATGACGGCGACCATCAGCCAGCCGAGCCAGATCGTCTGGCCGAAAACCTGCACGGTGCCGATGGTCGGATGCTCCCCGCGGATCAGCCCGGCCACGGCCTCGGCGGCGAGGTTCAGGCCGACCGCGAGGAGCGCGACACCGGCGACGAGGTGGCCGACGCCCATCGCCCGGTGCAGGCCGTAGGGGTGCTTCCGGGTCGGGCGTCGCCGCACGAACAGGAGCGCGAGGAGGAACGCGAACTGCGGGATGAGCGACAGCATGTCCTCGATCCACGCCGTGCGCATGGCCTGGGACTCGCCCACGACCAGGGCGATCACGGTGATCGTGATCGAGGTGTAGACGATCGTGAAGATCTCCCAGCGCACGGCCTTGCGCGTGGCCCGCTGCTGTTCGTCGGGGAGCTCGGTGCGCCCGAACTGCTTCGTCCCGGTCATCGAGCGACCTCCTCGTCGAGGGAGGCCTCGAGGGCCGAGAGGAAGGCATTCTCTCCGAGGGGGACGAGCATGACGAGTTCCCGATCGCCCGCGCCCTCGATCCCCGGATAGCCGCGGGTCACGCCCGCCTTGTCGATCCACGGGGTGTCCGGCGTCAGTCCGCCGGCCACGAGGTCGAGGTCGCCCGTCTCCAGCATGCCCACCAGGCTCTCCTCGGTCGCGACCGTCCAGGTGACGTTCGCGTCGATGCTCGCGGCGAAGTCGTCGACGAGATCCACGACCGGCCCGCGCGGCTCGCCGCGGTCGATCTCGACGAGGCCGGGCTCGGGCGAGGTGCCGACCCGCAGCTCTCCGCCCGTGACCCGGTCCAGGGTGCCGTCCGGGTCCGCGGGGACCGTCATCCCGCATCCGCCGAGGGCTGTGGCCACGAGGAGGCCGGCCAGGGCGCCGATCAGGCGTCGTCCGGCGGATGTCCGTCGAATCCTGTCACTGCTCACGGGCTCAGGGTGGCGTACAGCCGCGACGCGGGCAACGGCGTTGACGGTGCTATGGAAGAGGACTAGCCACCCTTGAGAGTAAGGGTAGCCTTACCTATAGTGGAGGCATGAGCAGCGCGTGTGAGCACCTGGAGGATCCGGACTGGGAAGCGATGGAAGGAGCGGTGCTCATCGCCGGGGATGCGGCCGATGTCGGAGCCATCGCTCGCGTCGCGTCCCGGCTCCCGTGGGATGCACAGGGCGTCATCCTCATCGAGGCCGCCGCCCGCATCCAATTCCGCCACATCGACGTGCCGCAGGGGGTGTCGGTCCGCTGGCTGGTTCGCGCGGAGGGCGCGCACGCTCACACGCGGGGCGAGCGGTTGGCGAACGCCGTCTATGCGTGGTGCCTGGAGTGGACGTGCAGCGAGCCCCCGGAGCACTGGACGGTGTGGCTCGGCCCGCACACTCCGCCGCACGTGGCGCGGATGGCGCGCAGCCTCCTCGGCGTCGCGAACTGAGTCCCGGCTCAGCGCGTCGCGCCGACGGCGGATGCCGTGGCGTTGGCGGTGATCGCGTCGAGCGCGCGGCGGAGCGCCGAGCTCGACGTGTGCGCGGTGTACGGGAAGTAGACGACCTCGACACCCACCTCCGCGAACTCGCTCTCCAGCCGCAGGCCCTTCTCGGTGCCGCGCCAGTCGTCGCCCTTGAAGAAGTGCGTGAAGCGCACGTCGCGCCACGAGTCCATCTTCGACGGCGTCGTCTCGACGTACACGTCGTCGACGAAGGAGATGTGCCGGACGATCTCGGCACGCTCGGCGGTCGGGATGACCGGCTCGATCCCCTTGACCTGACGCAGCATCTCGTCGCTCACGACACCGGCGATCAGGATGTCGCAGTGCTGTTTGGCGTGTCGCAGCAGATTGAGGTGCCCGACGTGAAACAGGTCGAAAGCTCCGACGGCATAGCCGATACGCGTCCCCATGATCTCCCCAGATCGATCATTCCCCAGTCGAACGGATCCCCACCCGTTCGGCGCGACTCCCACAGCCGCAGACGACACTCTAGCAGGAACGTGTCCTGCAGCCCATAGGAACCCATGGAACGATGGATGTCGGAGCCGATGGGGCTGCGGAACGACGAAGGGGACCACGTTGGGGGCAGGGGTCACGGTCATCGTGCCGACCTACAACGAGCGCGACAACGTCGCCGAGCTCGTGGAGCGCACGGCCGCGGCGTTGGCGGGAAGGGACGCCGAGATCCTCTTCGTCGACGACAGCAGCGACGACACCACGGCCGAGGTGGAGCGCGTCGCGGTCGACGCCCCGATCCCGGTGCGGGTGATCCATCGCTCGGACAACGTCGGAGGCCTCGGCGGGGCGGTCGTCGTCGGCCTGGGAGCCGCGGACGCCGATGTCTGCATCGTGATGGACGGCGACCTCCAGCATCCGCCCGAGCTCTTGCCGGCCCTGCTCGACCGCTATGCGGCGGGGGACGCGGACGTCGTCGGCGCCTCCCGCTACATCGGCGGCGGCGACACCAGCGGCCTCGGCACGGCCATGCGCTTCGGGGTGTCCCGCGCCGCCACCTGGCTGACCCGCGCGATGTTCCCCCGACGGCTCGCCCGGAGCACCGATCCGATGACCGGGTTCTTCCTCGTCGACCGGCGCCGGCTCGACCTGGCCGCCCTCCGGCCGCAAGGGTTCAAGATCCTCCTGGAGATCCTCGCGCGGACGGATCTGCGGATCGCGGAGGTCCCGATGGAGTTCGCCGAGCGCCGACACGGCACCTCGAAGGCGAGCCTCCGGCAGGGGGCCACGTTCATCGCCCACCTGGCGCGGCTGCGCTTCGGCAAGATGTCGTTGTTCGCCGCGATCGGCGTCCTCGGGGCCATAGCGAACCTCGCGATCATGTGGGCGCTGACCGCCGCGGGCGTGCCCTACGTGTGGGCGGCGATCATCGGCGCCGAGGTCACGATCATCGGCAACTTCCTGCTGCAGGAGCGTTTCGTCTTCGCCGACATGCGCACCGATGCCCGCAGCGCCGCCGTGCGCTTCGCGGCCTCGTTCACGTTCAACAACGTCGAGGCGGCGCTGCGCATCCCGGTGATGGCGCTCATGGTCGAGACCTGGCACATCTCCAGCGTGCTCGCGACGGCCCTCTCCCTCGTCGTGGCCTTCTTCGCCCGGTTCCTGTTCCACTCGCTCGTCGTGTACGCGCCCCGTCGGCGTCGGGAGGAGCGGCAGGCCGCGGGTGAGCCGGAGCCGGACACCGCGACCCTGCGCATCATCCGCGCCATCGACGCGGAGGCGATGAAGCCGGGCGAGCTCTAGGCGTCTGCGGACAGGTAGTCGGCGAGGGCCGCATCCGCGTCCCGCGGCGTCCAGCCGGTGGCCGTGATCCGGGCGAGGTCCAGAACGCTGTTGCGCGGACGCGGCGCGATCGGTCCGGCCTGGTCGGCGAAGTACTCCTCCGTCGTCACCGAGGTGACCGCGGCCGGGTCGTGCCCGGTCAGCCGGTAGACCGCGCGTGCGATGTCGGCCCAGGAGTGCGGTTCGCCGCCCCCGGTCACGTTGTAGAGCCCGAACGGCGCCGACACGTCCAGCAGATGCCGGATAGCCTCCGCGAGGTCGGTCGTGAAGGTGAGTCGTCCGATCTGGTCGCCCACCACACGCGGGGCGACGCCCCGCCCGGCCAGCGAGGCCATCGTGCGCACGAAGTTGTGACCGTCGCCGATCACCCAGGAGGTGCGCAGGATGTAGTGGCGGGGCACGGTCGCCACGATCGCGTCTCCAGCCGCCTTCGTCTGGCCGTACACCCCCAGCGGGCGCACCCCGTCCGTCTCCGTGTACGGCTCGTCCTTCGTGCCGTCGAACACGTAGTCGCTGGACACGTGCACGAGCGTGAGGCCGTTCTCGGTCGCGACCCGGGCGAGCGCGGACACGCCGGTGACGTTCGCCGCCCAGGCTTCCGCGCGGCCCCCCTCCGTCTCGGCGCGGTCGACGGCCGTGTAAGCGGCCGCATTGATGATCGCTCCGTAGTCGCGCCAGCGCCGTGCGCCGGTCAGCCCGGGGTCGCGGAGGTCCAGCGTCTCGCGGGTCGTGTACTCGACGTGCTCCGCATCGCCGAAGGACCTGCGCAGCGCCAGGCCGAGCTGACCGGATGCCCCGACGACGAGGATCTTCCGCGGGCCGATCGGGGTCACCTCGGCCAACCGTGGATGCGCCCGGTCCTTCGGAGAGATCTCGACCCGGTCGAGGGGGATCGGCCACGCGATGGCCGCCGTCTCGTCGGCCAGATTCAGGAAGGAGTACGCCGCGTCGGGCGACCAATGGTCGTTCACCAGGTAGGTGTAGGCGGTGTCCGCTTCGAGCGTCTGGTACGAGTTGCCGACGCCGCGCGGCACGAGGATGGCGCGCGACGGGTCGATCTCCGTCGTGAAGACGCGCCCGAAGGTCTCGCCCGCCCGCAGGTCGACCCAGGCACCGAAGATCCGGCCGGTGGCGACGGAGACCCACTTGTCCCACGGCTCGGCGTGGATGCCGCGGGTGGTGCCGATCGCGTCGTTGAACGAGATGTTGTTCTGCACGGGGCCGAAGTCCGGAAGACCGGCGGCGACCATCTTCTCGCGCTGCCAGTTCTCCTTGAACCAGCCGCGGGTGTCGCCGTGCACGGGGAGGTCGACGAGGAGCAGGCCGGGGATCGGCGTCTCCGTGATCGTGAGCGCCTTGCCGAACGCGGTCATCACTGCCCCCTGGCGGCGTAGAACGATTCCGTGGCGTCCTTGGCCGGCGCCCACCAGTCCTCGTTCTCGCGGTACCACTCGATGGTCGAGGCCAGGCCCGACTCGAAGTCGGAGAATCGCGGCGCCCAGCCGAGCTCGGTGCGCAGCTTCGTGGAGTCGATCGCGTAGCGCAGGTCGTGGCCGGCGCGGTCGGTGACATGGTCGTAGGCGTCGGCGGGCTGGCCCATCTGCGTGAGGATCAGCTCGACGACGGACTTGTTGTCCTTCTCGCCGTCGGCGCCGATCAGGTACGTCTGGCCGATCTCGCCCTTCTCCAGGATCGTGAGGACGGCCGAGGAGTGGTCGTCGGCGTGGATCCAGTCGCGCACGTTCTGTCCGGCGCCGTACAGCTTGGGCCGGATCCCGCGCAGCACGTTCGTGATCTGGCGCGGGATGAACTTCTCCACGTGCTGGTAGGGGCCGTAGTTGTTCGAGCAGTTCGAGATCGTCGCCTGCACCCCGAACGAGCGCACCCAGGCCCGCACCAGCAGGTCGCTGCCGGCCTTCGTGGACGAGTACGGCGACGAGGGGTTGTACGGAGTCTGCTCCGTGAACCGTGCCGGGTCGTCCAGCTCCAGATCTCCGTAGACCTCGTCGGTGGAGATGTGGTGGAACCGGCGATCGTGTCGGCGGGCGGCCTCCAACAGCGTGTAGGTGCCGATGATGTTCGTGTCGAGGAACGGCCGCGGGTCGTGCAGCGAGTTGTCGTTGTGGGACTCGGCGGCGTAGTGGACGACGGCGTCGGTCCGGGCGAACAGGCTGTCGACGAGCGCCGCGTCGGCGATGTCCCCCTCCACGAGCTCGACCCGGTCGGCGGGCAGACCCGCGAGCGAGGCGCGGTTGCCGGCATAGGTGAGCTTGTCCAGCACCGTCACCTGTGCGTCCGTGTGCGCGACGACGTGGTGAACGAAGTTCGATCCGATGAAGCCGGCGCCGCCGGTCACGAGCAGGCGGGTCATCGAGCGCCCCTTTCGAGCAATCCGAGGAGATAGGTTCCGTAGCCCGACTTGACGAGGGCATTCGCGCGCGTGCGCAGGGCCTCGTCGTCGAGGAAGCCCTGACGCCAGGCGACCTCCTCCGGCACGCCGATCTTCATCCCCGTGCGTCGCTCCATCGTGCGCACATAGTCGGCGGCGTCGGTCATCTGGTCGAATGTCCCGGTGTCCAGCCATGCGGTCCCGCGCGGAAGCACCTCGACCTGGAGCTTGCCGCGCTCGAGGTAGGCCCGGTTCACGTCCGTGATCTCGTACTCCCCGCGGGCGCTCGGCGCGAGGTTGCGGGCGATCTCGATGACATCGTTGTCGTAGAAGTACAGGCCGGGCACCGCGTAGTTGCTCTGCGGCGCGGTGGGCTTCTCCTCCAGGGAGACGGCCTGGCCGTCGGCGTCGAACGCCACGACCCCGTAGGCCTCCGGCTCCGCCACCCAGTAGGCGAAGACCGCGCCGCCGTCGATGTCGGCGAAGCGCTTGAGCTGCGTGCCCAGGCCCGGCCCGTAGAGGAGGTTGTCCCCCAGGACGAGGGCGACGCTGTCGTCCCCGATGAAGTCCGCGCCGATCGTGAAAGCCTGTGCAAGGCCGTCCGGGGACTCCTGCTGAGCGAACGAGAGGGAGACGCCGAACTGCGAGCCGTCCCCGAGCAGCCGCTCGAAGTGCGCGGCGTCGTGTGGCGTCGTGATGACCAGGATCTCGCGGATCCCGGCAAGCATCAGCGTCGACAGCGGGTAGTACACCATCGGCTTGTCGTAGACCGGGATCAGCTGCTTCGAGACCCCCAGCGTGATGGGGTGCAGCCGCGTCCCCGAGCCGCCCGCCAGAATGATGCCCTTCATGTATCCCCCTCGTGAAACATCGATGCTCGTGGCGGCGTCACTGAGAGGACGGCCATCCCCTGCCGTCCGACGACCCCCACAGTCGTACGCTCGACTCTAGCGGAGAAGTCGCCCTTTACACCGCCCGGGCCGAGGGCCATAGTGGGCCTCGTGGTATCCGAGGACAGCCCGGCGCTGTCCGTCACCTGGGCGCATCGTGCTGAGCAGTCGGCCTCCGTCTGGGCGCGCGCACACGCCAGGGGAGAGGTTCCGAGCGTGTGGCCGTATGGGCTGGACGCTCTCCGCGACCATGCCGTGGTGGAGGTGGACGAACTCCCCGATCCCGGTCGGATCGCACGGCTCCGCGCACGCGCCGGCCTCGGCCCCCGACCCCGCGCGGGGCTCGCCATCGCCTGGGATGAGAACACCGCCTACCGCCTCCAGATCCTGCGGCCGCGGACGCGGTACGCCGCGGGGGTCATCTGGCTCACCGACATGGCGGCGGCCGGTGCCGCACCCGGTCGATTGGTGACGATGCTGCGGGCGGCCACGGCGCTCTGGGTGCTCAGCGAGGCGCAGGTGGTCCCGCTGCAGCGGCTCCTCGGGTCCGGCGGGCCGCGGGTCTTCGTCGTCCCGTTCGGGATCGACCACGAGTTCTTCTCCGCGCACCCGCCGACGGCCACCCCCCGGATCGTCAGCGCGGGTAACGACAGGGACCGGGATCCCGCGACGTTGTACGCCGCGCTCGCCCTGGTCCTCGCCGCGCGCCCGGGCGTCGACGTCGTCGTCCAGTCGCCCTCCGCGTTGCCGCCTCCGGAGGGCGTCCGGCTCGTGCGCCGACTGCCGCACACCGAACTCCGCGATCTCTACGCGACAGCGAGTGTCGTGGTGACCGCGACCCGCCCGAACCTGCACGCATCCGGGATGACGGTCGCCCTCGAAGCGCTCGCCACCGCGCGTCCCGTGGTCGTCTCGGACACCCCGGGCATGCGTGACTACGTCAGCACCCGCACCGGCGCCCTCGTCCCGCCGGGGGAGCCGGAGGCTCTGGCGGAGGCGCTGATCGGGATGCTCGACGATCCTGACCGCGCGGTCGCGCTCGGGCAGCAGGGACGGATCGAGGTCGAGCAGCGGTTCACGACGAGGACGATGGTCGACGCGCTCGTCCGGGGTCTCCGAGCCGACGTCTGAGGGGGCGGATCAGTCCCGTCCCCGGCGCTTGACGCGCACGGCGGCTCGGAAGGCGTCGCGGTGCGCGCGACCCGCATCGGCCCACTCGCGACGGGAGAGGTCGGGGGTCCCCGCGAGGGCGGACGCCGCCTGCCAGGACGAGACGAGCGTCTCGGCATCGAGGTCGTCCCCGTCGTACATGTGCACCCACTCGGCGCCCACCTCGCGGGCGAGGGCTTCGTTCGCCTGGTTCCGCGGCACCAGCACCGGGCGGCCCATCGACAGGGCGGCCAGGACGCTGCCCGAGTTGTGCATGAAGCGGTACGCGAGCACGATCAGCTCGGACGACGTCGCGAGCTCCACGAGCTCGGCGTCACTGAGGAAGTCGAGGTGCAGGTCGACTCCGGGGAGCGTGGCGGTGCGTGCGCGGAGGTCGTCGGCGAGCTCCGGCGTGGACGGACGCCCGCCGATGCGCAGGCTCAGCGCCGGCTCGATCGCGACGGCCTCGCCGTAGGCGTCGATGAACCCGTCGAGGCCCTTGTACCTTCGGATTCCGCCGAACGACCCCAGCCGTCCGTGCACGCGCTCCGCGGACGGGTAGACCGCGTACCAGTCGCGGTAGTGCCCGTGCAGGATGAGACTGTGCGGGGTCCCGGCCGGCAGCGGTGTGGTCTCGTTGATGACGATCCGGTAGTCGGTGTGCCGATCGATGAAGCGCAGCAGCCAGAGCCGCGGGGCGTTGTCGTCGGGGAGCTCCAGGTTGTGCACGGTCCGCACCACGGCGATCCGCCGCGACAACCGGTGCCGGAAGGCGAGCGCGGTCGTGAGCGCGAACTTCCCCGCGGACTTCCACCAGGTGGATCCGTGGAGCTTCGCCTCGGGCCAGTGCCAGTGGAAGGCGTCGTAGCGGCCGAAGAGCGCGGTCTTCCAGGAGAACCGGAGGTGTTCCAGGCCCTCCGTCGTCCCGAGAGCCTCGTCGAGCATCTTGTTGTACGGATTCGTCGTGGGGCGCGGCGCGCCCAGGGACTGCATCACGCGGATGCTCGACGCGGATTCGGTCATCGTGTTGTCCTCCGAGGGGCGACGGTACTCGTCGTAGCGGCGCCCGAAGGCGGCCGCGATGGTGCCGCGACCGCGATGGATCAGGCGGGTGCCGCGGGCGTGATGGGTGATGTTCGAGGTGACGGCGCCGAAGGCCCGGCGCGCCGCACCGACGACGATCCGGGCGATGCCGCCGAGGGCGGCGCGCACGCGGAGCACCCCGCGGCGCATCCTCCCGTGCGCGAGCTTCACCGCGATGCGGGTGCCGGCGTTCGCCGAGCTGAACGCCCGCTGCGCTGCCCACGCTCGGGTGAGTCGGGCGGCGACGACGAGGTCTTCCGTCTCGGACTCGTTGCACCAGACGATGCGGCCGCCGCGATCGACGAGCTCGCGGGTGAAGAGCGTGTCCTCGCCGCCGCCGAGCCCGAGGGACGGGTCGAATCGCACACCGAAGCGGCGCACCGCGCGGAGATCGAGAAGGAGGTTTCCCGCGGCGGCGACCGGGAGCACGGTGCCGGTCGGACGCGGTGGACGACGGAACGTTCCCGAGGCGAGCAGCCACGGATCGACGTCGTCATCGAACACGGAGATGACGCGGCCCATGACGGCATCGGCGTCGAAGGCCCGCCACGTCGTGATCAGCTCTGCGAGCCAGCCGGCGCGAGGAACCTCGTCGTCATCGATGAAGGCCAGCAGATCGCGGTCGGCGCACTCGTCGAGCAGCCGGTTCCGGGCCGCGACGATGCCCGGCGTCGGCTCGACGACGTAGCGGACAGGCAGGGCGGCGCTCGCGGCCACCTCGCGCGCGGAGCCCGCAGCGTCGTTGTCGACGACCAGCACCTCCACGTCCACGCCGAGGTCCGCACACTCCGCGATCCGGTCGGGGAGTGCGCGCAGCAGCGCCGCCAGCAGCTCCGGCCGTCGGTAGGTGGGCACGCCGATCGTCACGGCGATCGCGTCGCCCGTCCCCGGTCCCCTCTTCATCCGCCTCATCCCCATGGCAGTCGTGCGCCTGTGTCCCCGCGCCGGCTCATCGTACCGTGAACGGCGGGTGCGCCGAGCCGGCTCTGGCGTATAGTCGGTGTCCTGGGAGTCGACGCCGGTCGCGACTCTGGGGAATTCGACCGGCGACCCGAGCGGACCGTGTGGGCGGATCCGGGGGGAGGATCGCGTGTCAATCGTGCACGGACGGCTGGCCGTCGTCGTCGTGAACTACGCCTCGGCGCGGCTGCTCGAGCGCAACCTGGTGCTCGTGGAGCGCGAGGCCCGCGCCGTCGACGAGGAGACGCTGATCGTCGTCGTCGACAACTGGGCGGGTACCGCGGAGCGCGAGGCCGCCGTCGCCGCCGCACAGGCGCACGGATGGACTCTCATCACCCCCGAGACGAACAGCGGATTCGGCGGCGGCGTCAACATCGGGGTCGCCCGAGCGCTCGCCGACGGCGCGACCGACGTCCTCGTGATCAACCCGGACGCCCATATCGACCGAGCGTCGCTGGCGCGCCTGGCCGCGGTCACCGCGGCCTCGCGCACGACCCTCGCCTCGCCGGTGATCACCGACTCCGACGGACGCACCTGGTTCGCAGGCATCGACCTCCTGCTCGACGACGGCACGATGCGCGCGCGCCGCAAACGCCGGGCGGACGACGTGCGCCCCTATGAGCCGTGGCTGAGCGGCGCCTGCCTGTGGATCACCCGCGAGGTGTGGGCGCTCTCGGGAGGCTTCGACGACGAGTACTTCCTCTACTGGGAGGACGTCGACTTCTCCCGCCGCGTGGTCTCGGCCGGAGGCACCCTCATCCTCGTGGAGGAGGCGACGGCCGTGCACGACGAGGGCGGCACGCAACGCGCCGAGCCCCAGCTCGCGAGGGCGAAGTCGGAGGGCTACTACTTCTACAACATCCGCAACCGGATGCTGTACGCGGTCCGGCACCTCGACGACGAGGCCGTGCATCGCTGGCGCCAGTCGATACCCCGTACCGCCCGCGAGGTGATCCTCCGCGGCGGCCGCCGACAGCTGCTGCACTCCGCCGCTCCGCTCCGCGCCTACGTCCGCGGGGTGCGCGAGGCCCGGCGGATCGCGCGACTCTCCGGCACGGACCCGAAGGGAACGACATGGTCGTAGACGCCTACCGACAGCTCGCACGGGCGCAGAAGGGGCACGCGCGTGGCGCACCGGCCTATTCGGTCTACGTGAACCGCCGGCTCGGACGCGTGCTCGCCGCGGTGGCGTTCCGGCTCGGCCTCACGCCGAACCAGGTGTCGATCATCAGCGCCGTCCATTCGTTCGCGGCGATCGGTCTCATCGCCTTCGCCCCGGTCACCGTGCCGTTGGGGCTGCTCATCGCGCTCCTCCTCGTCCTCGGCTACGCGTGGGACTCCGCGGACGGTCAGGTCGCCCGGCTCCGCGGCGGCGGGAGCCCGCAGGGCGAGTGGCTGGACCACTTCATCGACACGCTCAAGATCGCGTCCCTGCATCTGGCCGTGCTGATCGGCCTGTACCGGGTCCTCCCGGAGACGCCGTCGCTGCTGCTGATCCCCATCGTGTTCAGCATCGTCGCCACGACCACGTTCTCGGGCATGCTCCTGAACGACCTCCTCAAGGGCAAGCATTCCGTGGCGTCCACGCACGAGCGTGGCGGAGGCACCCTCCGACGCTCGCTCGTGCTGCTGCCGACCGACTTCGGGCTGGTCTGCCTCGTCTTCGTCCTCTGGGGCTGGACGCCGGTGTTCCTCGTCGCCTACAGCGCGCTCTGTGCCGCTGCGGTGCTGTTCCTCGTGCTCGCCGCGGTGAAGTGGTTCCGCGAGATCGGAAGGCTGGGTGACGCGGCATGACCGGCGGCTCGATCCTCATCGTGTGCGCGGCCAACGTCTGCCGCTCCCCCCTGGCCGAGCTGGCGCTGCGGCGCGGGCTGGGGGAGGGGTCCGCGCTCGTGGTGCGCAGCGCCGGCGTGCGCGCCCACGACGGCGACCCGATCTGCGCTGAGGTCGCCGCGCGGCACACCGACGAAGGCTGGCAGGCGCAATCGCGGGCGCATCGAGCCCAGGAGGTCACGACGGAGATGCTCGCCGAGGCGGACCTCGTGCTGACCGCCTCGCGCGATGTCCGGGGGGACCTGGTGCGGGCCGCGCCCGAGTACCGCGACCGGATGTTCACGCTGCGCGAGGCGGCGCACCTCGGGATCGGCTTCCCGTCCGGGGGGTCCGACGTGGTCGCCGACTACCTCGCGCACCTCGATCGGGCGCGGACACGCGCCGTGCCGCTCGGCGGCCCGCCGCGTCGCGGCGGTGCGCTCCGTCATCTCCTCGACCGGCGCTCCGCCCAGGACCCGGCGTCCATCGCCGATCGGCACGGGAGTCGGGGACACACCGACACCATCACCGAGGTCGAGCAGGCCGTCGATGCGATCGCCGGGCAGCTCGGCGGGCACCGCCGACATTCCTCCTGAGCCGAGGGTTGTGGTTTTCCACGGTCCGCACTACCATTAGCCGACGCCGTGTTCTGCACGGCTGGGGGGAAACCGGAGCCGAGGGGGCTCTGGCTGGGGAATCTGGGTTCTGGGGAGCTGCAGTGTTCACTGTTTCAGCATGCCGTTCTGGGGACGGCTCATCTCGCGCACGACGTGCGCTGTTCATCGCGCCCGTCGTGGCGCTCGCGCTCGCCTTCGCCGGCTGCACGGCGGCACCGGATACCGCGGCGTCGCCGGAGCCCGAGGGCACCAGCACGACCGACTGGACGCCGCCGGCCGATCCCGAGGCCCAAGGGCCCACCGAGGCCCCCGCGTTGACCGAGGAGAGCGGCGCGCTGGACGCGGAGATCGCCCTGTCCACCGACATGGTCGTGACCGTCGACGACATCTCGACCACCGAGATCACCCCCGAGACGCCGGGCGAGTATGCCGGCTCCGCCGTGGTGGTGACCGTGAAGGTCGCGAACGGGTCGAAGCGGGCGCAGAGCATCGACTCCGCCGTCGTCAGCCTCGTCACCGACGACGGCGACGTGGGGGTGGCCACCACCGCGGGTCCGAACGAGCCGCTCCACGGGGAGCTGGCCGCCGGCGACGACGCCACGGGCACCTACGTCTTCATGCTCGACCCCACGAAGGGTCGCGCCGTGAAGATCAGTGTGAACTATGCCGCCGGTGAGCCGGTGGCGACCTTCGCGGGCGAGCTCTCCTGAGCTGTGGACGCGACGACTTCCGCCGCGTCTCGTACGTGACACTTTCGAAGAAGAAATCTGGGGCTGGGGAGCAACATGGGTAAGACATCCACTTCGAGGCGGGCGCTGAGCGCACTCGCGTCGGTCGTGACGGCGGCGCTGCTGATCACGGGCATGACCACGCTGGGGGCGACCGGGGCGGCAGCGGCCGATACACCGCCGACGCCACCGCCGCTTCTGCAGCGGAACGACGACGTGGTGACGTCGGACCCGATCCCGACCGTGCAGATCGACAACGGGTATGTGTGGGCGCAGACGACGATCGGCTCGACCGTCTACGCGGTGGGCAAGTTCGACAACGCCCGCGCACCGCTCGCCGCGCCGGGGACGAGCCTGACCGCCCGTTCCAACGTCCTCGCGTATGACATCAACACGGGTCAGCTGCTCTCCTTCGCACCGCAGGTGAACGGCGTGATCAAGGCCGTGGCCGCTTCGCCGGACGGCAGCCGCATCTACATCGGCGGCTCCTTCAACGCCGTCAACGGTCAGACGCGCTGGAACTTCGCCGCGCTGGACGCCGTGACCGGACAGCTCGTGCCCGGCTTCTCGCCCTCGATCGGCGGCAGCGGCGTGTATGCCCTCGCCACCTCGGGCTCGAGCGTCTACGTCGGAGGTCTCTTCACGCAGGGCAACGCGACCCCGCGCAAGAACCTCGCGGCCTTCTCCTCGACGAACGGCGCGCTGCTCAGCTGGGCGCCGCAGACAGACCTTCAGGTCGACGCCATGGTGATGGACCCGGCGGGTCAGAACGTCATCGCCGCCGGTCGTTTCTCGCAGGTCAACGGCGACCTGACGATGCGCGGCACCGTCGCGCTCGACAAGACGACCGGCGCGGTGGACAGCGGATGGGCGCTGCCGCAGACGGTGAAGAACGGCTCGAACACCGGGGCGAACTCGGGCAAGGCGGGGATCTTCGGACTCGCGGCCGACGCCGGCGCCGTGTACGGCACCGGGTGGGTGTACGCGGACGCGGCCACGGGCAACCTCGAGGGTACCTTCGCGGCAGAGGCCGGAAGCGGCCAGGTCCGCTGGATCGCGGACTGCCTCGGCGACCACTACGGCGTCTACTCGACCGGCAAGACGGTCTACACGACCAGCCACACCCATGCCTGCAGCACCATGGGCATGCACCCGGAGCAGAACCCGCGTACGCACCGGTACTCGGAGGCGTACACGGCGGACGCCCGCGGTCTGCTGGGCAACCAGCCCGCGGCCGGTGGCACGTACAAGAACTGGGCCGGGACGCCGGCGCCCTCGGCCTACGCCTGGACGCCGGACTGGGCCGTGGGCGTGACCACGGGGATGGGTCAGGCCGGACTCTCGATCACCGGTGCCGGGAACATGATCTCGATCGGCGGTGAGTTCCGCTCCGTGAACAACGGCCGATTCGAGGGGCTCGTGCGCTTCTCCACCAACCCGCCCGGCGGCGCGAAGGACGGCCCTCGGCTGTCGGGTGCCAATTGGACCGGCACGGCGCAGTCGTTCATCCCCGGGCGTGCGCGGATCTCGATCCCCGCGAACTGGGATCGTGACGACCTCACGCTGACCTATGAGCTGCGTCGGACGGGGACCACCGCACCGGTGGCCACCGCCACCGCCCGCGGCACCTGGTGGGACCGCCCCTCGGTGAACCTCGAGGACAAGACCGCAGCTCCCGGGTCGACGCAGGAGTACACCGTCGTCGCGAAGGACAGCGCGGGCAACTCCGTCTCCAGCCAGGCGATGAGCGTGACCATCGCGGCCGGTGCGGTGTCGAACTACGTCAACGCCGTCACGGCGGACGGACCGCAGCTCTACTACCCGCTCGGCACCGCCGCGCAGGACTGGGCCGGATCCAACACCCCCGTGTTCGGCACGGGAGTGACCGCATCGACGTCCGGTGTGGAGAACACCGCGACCGGCGCCTCGACCTTCACCGGGACGAACGCGGGCCGTGTGGCCTCCGGGAGCAAGATCGCCGCGCCTTCCGAGTTCTCGACCGAACTGTGGTTCAAGACCAACACGACCAGCGGTGGCAAGCTGATGGGCTACGGCGCTGCGGCGTCGGGTGAGTCGACCAGCTACGACCGTCACATCTACATGACCAACAACGGCCGCCTCGTCTTCGGTACCTACAACGGCAGCACGCAGACGGTGCAGAACGGCGCGGCGCTCAACGACAACCAGTGGCACCATGCCGTCGCGACGCAGAGCGCGGACGGGATGAAGCTCTACGTCGACGGCCAGCTCGTGTCGTCGCTCGCCGGGGCCACGACCGCGGAGAACTACACGGGATATTGGCGTATCGGCGGGGACAACCTCGCCGGCTGGCCGTCCGAGCCCAGTTCCAAGTACTTCAAGGGGTCCCTGGACGAGGTCGCGGTCTATCCGTTCGCTCTCACCCCGACGCAGGTGAAGACGCACTACGGCATCGGCAAGGGCTTCCAGGCCCCCACGGCGGCCTTCTCCGCCACCCCGACCGACCTCGCCGTCGCGTTCGACGCGGAGGCCTCGGCGCCCGCGGGGTCGGCGACGATCGCCGGCTACCGGTGGGACTTCGGCGACGACTCGGCCACGGCGACCGGCAAGACGACGAGCCACACGTACGAGAAGTCCGGCACCTACACGGTGACGCTGACGGTGACGGACAGCAACGGGCTCGCCAGCACGGCGCAGAAGCAGGTCGTGGTGCAGGCACCGAACGTCCTTCCGACGGCTGCCTTCGAGACGACCGCGAACGGCCTGACGGTCTCGGCCGACGCGTCCGCCTCGGCGGACTCGGACGGCTCCCTCGCCTCCTACGCCTGGAACTGGGGGGACGGCACGACGTCGACCGGGCAGGTCGCCACGCACGTGTACGCCACCGCCGGCACCCGCACGGTGACTCTGACCGTCACCGACGATCGCGGCGGCAGCGCGTCCACCACTCGACAGGTGACGACCACGCATGCCGACCCGGTGGCGGCCTTCACGGCGACGGCATCGGGGCTGAACGTCAACGTCTCCGCCGCGGGTTCGAGCGCGTCCGACGGCGCGACTCTGACCTACTCGTGGAACTGGGGTGACGGATCCCCTGCGGGCTCCGGAGCCTCCGCCGGCCACACGTACGCGAGCGCCGGGGCGCGCGAGATCACCCTGACGGTGACCGACAGCCTCGGGTCGACGGCGGCGGCCACCAAGACGGTGACGCTGACCGCTCAGGTGTTCGCGGCATCCGATGCCTTCGGCCGTGTCGTCTCGAGCGGCTGGGGCGCCGCCGACAAGGGAGGCACCTGGGCGCCGGTGAGCGGCTCCGCCGCGGTGCTCTCCGTCGGCGACGGCGTGGGCAAGGTGAACCTGACGCCGGGTGAGACGAGGGAGATGCTGCTGCAGGGCACGTCGGTCCTCGACTCCTCCGCGCGCATCAGCTACACCCTCGCGTCCGGTCCCTCCACCGGGGTGGCATACGAAGGACTGGGCGCCCGCCGTTCCGGGTCCTCCGGCTACCGAGCGCTCGCCTGG
This sequence comes from Microbacterium sp. GbtcB4, assembly GCF_019091465.1. Classification (NCBI taxonomy): domain Bacteria; kingdom Bacillati; phylum Actinomycetota; class Actinomycetes; order Micrococcales; family Microbacteriaceae; genus Microbacterium; species Microbacterium sp. GbtcB4. Next base: position 362,188 of record NZ_JAGXJJ010000002.1, on the reverse strand, counting down.
CACCGGGCAGACGGCACGACCTGGCTCGTGATCCACCGCAACGGCACCGCGATCGCCAGCACCGCCGTCTCCGGGCTCACCTGGAGCGCGGGCAGCTCGTTCACGCTCCTGATGGAGACGACCGGGTCGTCCACGACGACCATCCGCGCCAAGCTGTGGGCGTCGGGGTCGGCGGAGCCCGCGAACTGGCAGCTCACCACGACGGATGCGACTCCGGCCCTCCAGGTCGCCGGCGCCCCGACCGTGTTCTCCTACCGCGCGGGCAGCGCCACCGGCACCAACCTCGCCAGCTTCGACGACTTCACGCTGAAGAACCTCGGCACGCCGGCCCCTGAGCCCGAGCCGCAGCCCGAACCGGAGCCCGCGAATGTCGCTCCGGTGGCTGCCTTCACCGCGACCGCGACCAACCTCACGGTCGCCGTGGACGGCAGCGCCTCGACCGACTCCGACGGCACGATCGCCTCGTACGCCTGGAACTTCGGCGACGGGACGACCGGGACGGGTGCGACGAGCAGCCGCACCTACACCGCGGCGGGGACCTACACCGTCACCCTCACGGTGAAGGACGACAAGGGTGCCACGCACACCACCACCAAGCCGGTGACCGTGACTGCGCCTCCCGTCGAGCCGGAGCCCGAGCCCGAGCCCGAGCCGCAGCCGGCTCCGGTGGCGGACGACGGCTTCGATCGCACGGCGGGACCCGGCTGGGGCACCGCCACGGTCGGCGGGGCGTGGACGATCGCGGGCGGTTCGCAGGCGGCGGCGACGGTGGCCGACGGTCAGGCCAAGCTGAACCTCATCGCCGGGGACACCCGCCACGCGACGCTCAACACCACGTCGGCCGCCGACACGGTGCTCGAGACGCAGTTCCGGGTCGACCAGGCCCCCGCGGCGGGTGGCGCCTACATCGGCGTGATCGCGCGGCAGTCGGCGGCCGGGAAGTACTTCGTCCGCGCCTGGCTGCGTCCTGACGGCACGGTCTGGCTCGTCGTGCACCGTGAAGGGACCGTCCTGCGCACGCAGGCCGTACCCGGGCTGGTCTGGGCGGCGGACACCTCCTACAACCTCGAGGTGTCCGTGACCGGGACGACGTCGGCGACGCTGTCCGCCAAGTTCTGGCCGACGGACAACACGAAGCCGGCAGCCTGGCAGATCACCACGACCGACGCGGCGCCCCTGGGCGCCGGCGCGGTGGGTCTGAGCGGCAACCGCTCCGGCAGCGCGACCGCGCCGTTGGGCGTGTCGTTCGATTCGTTCCGCGTCACCGCACCGCAGTAAGATCCTGACGCATGGCCACTGCTGTCCCGATCGCGCTCCTCGCCTTCGGCGGAATCGCGGCAGTGGCCATCGTCGTGTTCGCCCTCCGGCTGCTTCCGCGCGCCGCCTTCGCGGTGTGGGCCGTCGTGCTGTTCTTCGTGCCGCTCTGGGTGGGTGTCAACCTCGGGTTCTACTGGGCGGGGATCACCCTGCTCACCGTCCTGCTGATCATCGTGAACTGGTCGGTCGTGCCGCTGCGCGCCGCCGACGCCTGGGTCGCGGCGTTCGTCCTCGTCGTGGTCGGCCTGTACGGGTTCGGCACTGTCGACCTCGCCTCCCTCGTCGCCTCGCTCCTGGAGTGGGTGATCCCGTACATCTGGGGGCGCGTGGTGCTCGCGCGTGTGACGACCGACTGGATCACGTCCACGATCGCGGTCGTGGCCATCGTGGCTGCGGCGCTCGCTGTGGTGGAGTTCCTCACGTCCTTCAACCCCTTCGTCCTCATCCCCGGGTCGGGTGTGGTGTACGAGACGTGGAGTCCGCTGCAGGAGCGCGGTGGGGTGCTGCGTGCGGAAGGCGCCTGGGGGCACTCGATCGCGCTCGGCGCCGCGCTCGCGATGTCCTCCGCGTTCGTCGTGGCGACGCGGTGGCGGCTGTTCCCGAAGATCACCGGCATCGTGCTCATCGCCACCGCCACGGTCTTCACTTTCAGTCGTGCCGGCCTGCTCACGCTGGTGCTCACCCTGGTCCTGTCCACCTTCCTCATCGTCGGCGTCTCGACCCGCTTCCGGGTGACGGTGGCGGTCGCCGGCGTGATCGGCGCCGCGATCGTCATCCCCGTCATCGATTCCGTGTTCGGTGCGGCGGGGGATGAGGCCGGAGGCAGCGCCGACTACCGCACCGACCTCCTGGTCCTCCTGGAGCAGGTGCAGCTGTTCGGCAACCCCGGCGACTGGCACTCCCTCGTCTCCGGCGACTACTACCTGGGGTACTTCGCGCGCTCGGTGGACAACGCCCTCGTGCTCACGCTCCTCCGGTACGGCTACGTGCCGACGCTGCTCATCATGGCGGCCGTCGTCTGCGCGGCGCTCCTGGCCGTGCGGCGGTCGACGCGGAGTCCTGCCGCCCTCGCTGTCGTCGGGCAGCTTCCGAGCCTGGTCGTCGTCGCCCTCATCACGCAGTACAGCATGTTCCTGTGGTTCTGCGTGGGGCTCGCGGTGACCTGGGCCCGAGACGCGGGGACACGATCCACCGCGGCCGACACGGCATTCCTGCGCGATCTTGACACGTCGGCGCCGCCGCCGACCCGAGCCGCTCCACAGGTGCGGCAGACGTGAGGGAGACGTGCAGATGGCTCCTCTAGAATCGAGACCTCAGGGGGAATGGGGAGTCATGGCCGAGAGCCGGGTCAGCCTGCGTGTCATCGCGGGCTCACTGCGTAAGTTCTGGTGGTTGATCGTGCTGTGCGGCGTGGTGGGCGCCGCCGGGTCATACGGATACGCGTCGCTGCAGACGCCGTTGTTCCAGGCGACCACCTCGCTCTACTTCGCGCTCAACCAGGGTACGAGTGCCTCCGATCTCAACCAGGGGTCCGTGTACACCCAGAGCCAGATGCTCTCCTTCGCCCAGCTGGCGACGAGCTCGCGGGTGCTCGACCCGGTGATCGAGGAGCTCGGTCTCGACACGACACCTCGCGCGCTCGCCAGAGACATCGAGGTCACCATCCCGCAGAGCACGGTCACGCTGCGCGTCACCGGCATCACCGACGACCCTGAGTCCGCTGCCGAGCTCGCGAACGCGGTCGCCGAGCAGCTCATCACGGTCGTGAAGGACGTCGCCCCGAAGGACCCGCAGGGCGAGTCCACGATCACGGCCGAGGTCATCGACGACGCGGTGGTCCCGGAGTTCCAGTTCACCCCGAGCAAGCCGAGGGATGCAGCGCTCGGCGGGTTCCTCGGTGGCGTGCTGGGCCTCGCGGCCGCTGTGCTCATCGGAGTGCTGGACACGCGGGTCCGCAACGAGGAGGCGCTGACGCAGGCCGGGGGAGATCCCGTGCTCGGCGTCGTCTCCAAGTCGCCGTTGCTGGAGGCGCGGGGAATCGCCGTCGCCCAGGAGCCGCTCGGCCACACGTCCGAGGAGTTCCGGCGCATCCGGTCGGCGCTCGCGTATGCGAACGTCTCGTCCCGGGTGAAGGTGCTGCTGGTGACTTCCGGCATGCCAGCCGAGGGCAAGTCGACCGTGTCGGTGAACCTCGCGATGACCCTCGCGGCGCTCCGCAACTCCGTCCTCCTGATCGACGCGGACATGCGGCGCCCGCGCGCCCACGAGCACGCCGGCATCGACGGTTCGGTCGGACTCACCAGTGTGCTGCTCGACGAGGTCGAGTTCGAGGTGGCGAAGCATCGTGTCGCGGACACCACGCTCGACATCCTCCCGGCCGGCACCATCCCGCCGAACCCTGCCGAGCTGCTCACGTCGGCCCGCATGGCGCAGCTTCTCGACTTCGCGGCCGCGGACTACGACTACGTCGTGATCGACTCGCCCCCGACGCTCAGCGTCGCGGACGCCAATCTCCTGGCCACCCAGACGGACGGCGTGATCCTCGTCGTCGACGCCACGAAGACGAGGCGCGCAGCGTTGGAGAAGAGCATCAAATCGCTGGAATCGGGCGGCGCACGCATCCTCGGCACGGTCCTCAACCGCGCACGTCCCGATCGTCACCGCAGCGAGTACTACAGCGAGTGACCGGCTCGAGGTCCGCTGTGCGCGGGCACGCAGCATATCGGCGGAGGGGCTCGAAACGTTTGCCATCGCCTGGAGAGGCGGTTATTCTTCATGGGTTGCGAGGGGGGCTCGCTCTTTGTCGCCGGGGTTGAAACTGCGGCGAAGCGTGGGTTGATCGTGCAGTCTGCCCCAGAAACGGTGACATCGTGTCCTTTCCGTTCCCTGTTCGTCCCTCGTCTTCCGTAGCGCCCGCCGCGCTGCGGCGTCGCCATCGCATGCTCGCTGGCGTCCTCGGCATCGCCGTCGCGCTCTCCGGAGCGCTGGTCGCCGCACCGGCGTCCGCGGCGGTCGCCGCCTCACCGTCCGTCCGGCCGGCAGCCACGTTTGCGGCGCCTCTGCTCTCGGACGACATGAACCGCACCGTCGCCTCCGGCTGGGGCGCGGCTCCCGTCGGCGCCTGGCGCGTGGTCGAGGGCACGTCGAGCGTCACGAACGGGCGGGGGATGCTCGCCAGCCGGAAGCCCGGGATCACGGCGCGGGCGACCGTGGCCGGGGTGACCGCGGCGGACGTGTCCAGCCGTTACACGGTGACCGTCCCCGCCCTCCCCGTCGGTGGCCCCCTGTACCTCGCCCAAGCCGTCCGCATCGTCGGCAAGGACTCGTACGGCGTGCGGCTGCGGGTGCACCCCGACGGCTCCGCCTACGTCTCCGTCGTCCGGATGACCGATCTCACGACGGTGCAGAACCTGAGTGAGCGGCGACTCCCGTTCGCAGTGACGAAGGGCATGTCACTGCGCGTCGCGCTTGATGTGACGGGGACCAGCCCGGTGACGCTCGCGGCCAAGGCCTGGGTGGCAGGGGCGGCCGAGCCCTCCGCGTGGCAGGTGACGCACGCCGATTCCTCGGCGGCCCGGATCACCGCCGCGGGGGGTTACGGCTTCGCACTGTACACCTCGTCCGGGGCGAAGGCAGCCGCTCCGCTGGCGCTCGACGACCTCCTGGTCACCGCGCCATCGCCGACTCCTGCACCGACTCCTGCACCGACTCCTGCACCGACTCCGACTCCGACGCCGACCCCTGCGCCCGCACCGAACCCGGCTCCGCCGGCGAACCCGACGAACCCGGTCACGCCCGCCCCGCCGGCGACTCCGGCCGGCGTCCGCGGAAAGCCAGGTGCTGCTGCCCCCGGCACGCTGTCGTACCCGGCTCCCGCGACCGCGATCTACGCGGCGCCGGGCGGATCCGACAATGCCGCCGGCACGCAGAAGGCGCCGGTGCGCACGATCGCGGCGGCGCTGCGGCTCGTGCCGAACGGAGGGACCATCGTGCTCCGGGGCGGGACCTACCACGAAGAGGTCATCGTGCCGCCGCAGAAGCGGGTCACGATCCAGCCGGCTCCGAACGAGGCGGTCTGGATGGACGGGGCGAAGGCCGTCACCGGCTGGAAGGCCGCAGGGAACACCTGGACGGTGGACGGGTGGGGGACGGCGCTCGACTCGAGCCCCACGTACACGAAGGGCGCGCCCGACAATGCCCAGGCGGAGTGGCGCTTCGTCGATCCCGCGTATCCCATGGCCGCGCATCCGGATCAGGTGTGGGTCGCGGGCGTGCAGCTCCGGGAGGTCGGTTCCGCGGCACAGGTGGTCGCCGGGACGTTCTTCGTCGACGACAGGGCGAAGCGGCTCGTGATCGGCACGGATCCCACCGGCAAGTCCGTGGAGGCGAGCGTCCTCACGCAGGCACTCTCGATCCGCTCCGCCGGATCCGAGGTGCGTGGCATCGGCGTGCGGCGATATGCCACCAGTGTGCCCCAGATGGGGACGGTCATCGCCGCGGCGAGCGACATCACGCTGGCCGACGTGACCATCCGGGACAACTCGACGACCGGGTTCTACTCCTGGGCGCCCCGGACGACGCTGACACGGGTCTCGTTGATCGGCAACGGGCTTCTCGGCGGTGGGGCGAGCCAGGCCGACGGCTTGAAGGTGAAGCAGATGCTCTCCGTCGGCAACAACGCCGAGCGCTTCAACCACTCCCCGGTATCCGGCGCGTTCAAGGTCACCCGGACGCGGGGCGTGACCGTGTCCGACAGCGCCTTCACCGGGAACGCCGGGCGTGGTCCCTGGTTCGACGAGTCGGTGATCGACATCGTCTTCACGGGCAACGACGTGATCGGCAACACCGGTCACGGCGTCATGGTCGAACTCTCCGAGCGGGCGGTCGTCGCGGACAACATCATCGCGCGCAACGGCGATTTCGGACTGTTCGTCCTGAACTCCGGAAACGTGAAGATCTGGAACAACACCTTCGTGGGCAATGCCAACCGGAACGTCAGCATCGGTCAGGACGCTCGCCGAGCCTCCGACCCGAACGCGGCCGGCCATGATCCACGCACGCGGTACGCGCCGCTGGCGCCATGGATCGTGCGCAACACCGTGATGTCGAACAACGTCATGGCGGAGAGCGCCGGCAACTGCCTCGTCTGCGTGCAGGACTACTCGACCACCTTCACGGGTGCGCAGATGATGTCGAGCGTGAACGGCAACCTGTACCACCGCACCGCCCCGGGCACACCCCGGTGGTTCTCGGCGTGGTCGAAGGGATCCGTCTCGCGGGATCCGGCGGTGGCCGACACCCTCGCGGCCTTCACGGCGGCGACGGGCCAGGACCGCCGCTCGCAGTTCGTGCAGGGAGCCTCCGTGGTGTCCGCGACATACGCACTGATCCCCGCGCAGGCGCAGCGGCAGGCCGCAGTGGCAGTGCCGGTTCCCGCGGATATCGCCTCGGTATCGCGACTCCCCGGCAACAGCGCGACGCTGGGAGCCCTGCCGCGGTGACGATCTAGGTATGGGTTCTCTTCTCGCTGTCGGCGCCCGCGCGCTGACGATGGTCATCGCGCTGGTCTGCGGCGTTCTCACGACACGGATGATCATCGGGGACGCGGGCGTCGGCAGCTTCGCCCTCTATACGCTGCTCACCACGATCCCGTCGCTGCTGACGTTCACCGATCTCGGCAGCGGCGCCGTGCTCGTGAACGCCGTGGCCACGAGCGACGACGTCCGGACAGACGAGAAGCTGCGCTACCAGCTGACCTCCGTCGGGCGTGTGCTGCTGTTGTTCGCCGCCTCCGCGATGGCGATCAACACCGTGCTCCTCGCCACCGGAGCCTGGGAGCTCATCTTCGGTGACGCCGGGCAGCAGCCCGGGGCGTCGCTGGCGGCGTTCTTCTGCGTCACGATCTTCTGCCTCGGGATCCCGCTCGGGATCTGGGCGCGGATCATGCTCGGGCAGCGAAAGAACCACATCGTGATCCTGCTGCAGGGTCTCATCTCGCCCCTCACGCTCGCCGGGGTCTGGCTGCTCCTCACATTCGGTGGCGACGATCTCCACTCCTATGCGGCGATGGCGTCCTTCGCGGCGTCTCTCATCGTCTCGATCCTGGGCGTGCTCATCACCGCACGCACCACCTCTCCGCTGATCCCCGAGGCCGCACGCATGGTGCTGCGGCCGCGACGGTTCCCCGGCGTCCGGGTCATGGATGTCGGCTGGCCGATGCTGGCGCAGATGGTGACCTATCCCATCGCGGTGGGGTCGCAGCGCTATGTGATCGCGCAGCTCGGCGGCCCGACCGACGTCGCGGAGTACGGGGTGGCCGGCCAGGTGTTCTTCGCGCTCAACGGTCTCGTGATGGCCGGTGGACTCGCCCTCTGGCCGCACTTCGCGCGGATGCGGCACCAGGGCGACCTGCGCCGCGGGCCCTTCCTGCTCTCCGCCCTGTTCGCCACGGCGGTCGCCCTCGCGACGGTCGTGGTGTGGCTCGTCGGTCCGTGGCTGTTCGGATTCATCACCCAGGGGGAGCTTGAGGTGCGGCCGACCACGATCTTCGCGTTCGGGCTCATGATCATGCTCACGGCGGCCGTGTATCCACTGGGCATGTTCATCATGGACAAGCCCGGGATCCGTTTCCAGGTGATCCCGACGCTCAGCATGGCCGCCGTCGGGATCGTCCTCGCGTTCGTGCTCACGCCGATCCTCGGCATCGTCGGACCGCTGATCGGGGTCGCGTTCGCGCTGCTGGTGTGCCAGCTGATCCCGTTCTCGATCTACATCGTGCGCAACCGGGCGCGGCTGACCGCCGACACCCCCGCATCGGTGTGATCCGCGGGCGCTCCTCGCGGGTCAGTCCAGGACGCCTGCGGTGACGCCGGCGCGGTAGACCGCGGGAGCGTGCCGACGCAGGGCCTCGTCCCGACTCGCAGTGACGCCGGCCACATGGTCGTCCCAGCGCTCGCGGACCTCCTCGAGCGCGGTCGCGATCGCGTCGGCATCGTCCGGAGCGACCAGTTGCGCAGTGGCGTATCCGCCCGCGGCCTCCCGCAGGCCGCTGCTGTCGCTCGCGATGACCGGGCGGAGTCCGAGCACGCCCTCGACGGCCGTGTTGCCGAACGGCTCGTCCACCCGGGACGGTACGACCAGGACGTCGGCCTCGGCGAGGAAGGGCCAGATGTCGGGGTGGAAACCGGCGAAGGTGACAGGGACGCCGGTCTCGTCGGCGCGCGCGCGCAGATCGCGCTCGAACCACTCGTACCCCTCGAAGACCGCGCCGAGCAGCGTGACCTCGACCGGACGGCCCGCCGCTTGAAGCGCGGCGGCGGCGTCGATGACGAGGTCGGGGCCCTTCCGCGGCGAGAGCCGGCCCACGTAGAGCACACGGAGGGGACCATCGAGGCGGGAGCGCGGCGGAGCAGGGTGCTCGGGTGATGCGACGCCGTTGGCGACCACGCGGGTCCGGTCGGCGAGGGCGGGGAGCGCGCGCCGGATCGTGTCCAGGCTGAACCGACTGTTCACCAGGGTCCGGGCGGAGGCGAGGTGCGGCGCGTAGAGGAGCCGGTTCACCAGCGTGTTGCCGGAGGCCTCGGCCTCATGCACATGGCTGACCGCGCGGGTACCTCGGAGCCGGGCGATGAGAGGCCACTGCGGAATGATGATGGTCGACACGTAGACCGCGTCGGGGCGGAGGCGTCCGATCAGCCGCCACGCGGAGCCGAGACCGCGGAACGTGTCGCGGAAGAGGCGCGGCAGTCCCCGCGGGGTGAGCAGGACCTTGCGCAGCACGAGCATCGGCAGGATGACGACCTCCGCGCCGGCCTCTCGCAGCGGCGCGACGAGGAGACCCGTGCTCGGCAGGGCGACCACGACGCGGGCGCCCGCCTCGACGAGACCGGTCGCGCTCTCGAGGAGCATGCGGTCGGACCCGAACATCTCCGCGCCGGGATGCACCAGGAGGACGGTCTTACGGTTCTCCTTCGCGGTCATCGGGCGGCGTCCGCGGGGATGGGGGCCCAGTCCGCGCTCCGTCGGCGTGCGCGCCGGGCGGAGGAATGGACGCTGGAGCCCTCGGCGAGGCGGCGAGCGAGGTCTTCGTATTCGTCGGCCACGTCGTCCCACCGGAATCGTGTCCGGGCGATCTCCTGCACTGCTGCGGCATGCGCATCGCGCGTGGCCGCATCGCCCTCGGCGGCGGTCACATGCGCGGCGACGTCGTCCGCATCGGCGAAGAACCACCCGTTGCCGTCGAGGACCTCGCGGTTGAAGGGCACCTCGTAGCCGATCACGGCCGTGCCCGCTCCCATGGCGCGGAGGAGCGACGGGTTGGTGCCGCCGACGGAGTGACCGTGCAGGTAGGTGGCGGCGTGAGCGTAGAGCGCGTCGAGGAGCTCCTGGTCGTAGACGCCGCCGACGAGGCGGATGCGCTCGTCGCCCTCGGCGGCGTTCCGGATCTCCTGGATGTACCCGGCCGCGTACGGCGCGGACCCGACGACCACGAGCGGGAGGCGCGCGGCGCTGGCCCGGTAGCCGCGGACGATCTCGAGCACATGGTTCTCCGGCTCGAACCGCGCGACGACGAGGTGGTAGCCGCCGGGGGCGAGTTCCATCTCGGCCAGACGATGCGTCGGCGGCTCGTCGAGGATCGGCGCGCCATAGCGGATCAGCTCCGTCGGCACGTCGAACTGGTGGCGGTAGTAGTCGGAGATGCCGGGGGCATCGGCGATGAGCGCGTCTGCGGTGCGGACACCGAACTGCTCGGCCCACCGGTAGTAGGCCTTGCCGCGCGGCCCCCACTTCGAGCGACGCCACTCGAGACCGTCCATGTGCAGGGCGACGGGCGCCCGGCGCAGCCGGAGCAGCGGCAGGAACGGCGAGTTCGCGGCGTTGAAGACGAAGGTCGCGTCGGGGCGGCGGTGGAAGAGCAGGTGCAGGGCCGAGAGCCCGGTGTGGCTGAGCGTCTCGACCTGCTTCACGGGGACGGCGGGGAGGTGCACCACGCGCATGCCGAGGTACTCCTTCTCCCGGTGCTCGGAACCGCGGGTGTACACGACGACGTCGTGCCCGCGGTCGGCCAGGCGGCGGCCGACCTCCTCGATGGCCGTCTCGAACCCGCCGTACGCGGCAGGCACGCCGCGGGTCCCCACCATCGCGATCGTGAGGGGTGTCGTAGTGCTCATCCGCTCAGTATGCCCCGCTCGGCTGCGCCATGACCTTCGCGGTGCGCCACATGATCTGCAGATCGTTCATGACCGACCAGTTCTCCACGTACCGCAGGTCGAGCCGCACGCTCTCGTCCCACGAGAGGTCGCTGCGTCCGGAGACCTGCCACAGGCCCGTGATGCCGGGCTTGATGTAGAGACGGCGGAACACGGTGCCGTCGTAGGCGGTGACCTCGCTGGGCAGCGGCGGACGAGGGCCGACGACGCTCATGTCGCCGACGAGCACGTTCCAGAACTGCGGGAGCTCGTCCAGCGACAGCTTGCGCAGCACCTTCCCGACGCGGGTCACGCGCGGGTCGTCCTTCATCTTGAACAGCAGGCCGGCGCCCTCGTTCTGCTCCTTGAGCGCCGCGAGCTGCTTCTCGGCGTCGGTGCGCATCGAGCGGAACTTCACCATCTTGAACCGGCGGCCGTCCCGTCCCACGCGCTCCTGGAAGAAGAACACCGGGCCGGGCGAGTCGAGCTTGATGAGTGCGCTGAGCACGGGGGTGAGCAGCGCGATCGGGATGAGCGCGACGGTGGCCACGACGACATCGAGGGCGCGCTTGAGAAGGTGGACCCCGCCCTCGTATGTCGGGATCTTCACCTGGATCAGCGGCAGGCCGTCGACCTGGCGCAGCGAGATGCGCGGGCCCGCGACGTCCGTCAGGCGGCTGGAGAGGACGAGCTCGGCGGCGGTGCCCTCGAGCTGCCAGCTGAGCTGCTTGACGAAGTCGGGGGACCCCTCGGGGCGGCTCGCCACGATGATGGTGTCCGCCCCGAGTTGTGCCGCCGCCGCGGCGACGGTGTCCAGATCGCCCACGACCGGGTAGATGCTCTCCCCGATCCTGAGCGCGCCGGCAGTGCGATCCAGCAGCGTCGTCCCCACGACGTGATAGCCGTTCTCCCCGCCCTTCTGCAGGGAGTCGATCACATACTCGACGTCCTCGGTGGCGCCGACCACCAGTGTCCTCGACGCGAACCGCCCGGACAGGCGCTGCCGCTGCAGCCAGCGGCGCCAGGTCCAGCGGGCGAAGAGGAGACCGAGCATGCCGACCGGGAGGGCGATGAAGAACAGCGGCTGCAGTCCTTCCCACTCCAGGAGCACGCCCGCGATGGCGGTGATGCCGAAGGCGAGTCCCGCCGCGTGCGCGACGCGACGGTACTCCGTGGCCCCGGACCCGAAGATGGCGGCGGCTCGGCTGTTGAGCGCCGACAGCATCAGGTACCAGGCGAGACCCAGCAATGCGGCGTTGCGCACGGCCTCGATCACCGAGACGCCGGAGACCAGCTGGACCGTCGCCGTCAGTGCGACCGCGATCAGGATGACAGCCGCATCCGTGATCCGCAGCCGCATCCGATAGCGACGCTCCCACTGGCGGCGTCGTTCGAGCGTCGCCGACACACGCGGCGTGCTCGCCGCAGGCGTCACCGACGCGGTCGCTCGCGGTGCCGTGATCGGCGTGAAACCCGTACGAGCGATGCTCAGAGCATCCTCGACGGAAGTCATGCCGAGGCCCCTTGAGCCGTGAATGTACGCAGATAACCCCAGTGCGCCATCGTTTCCCCAGTTTTCCCCAGACCATGAACCCCACGTTCACGGACACGTCTGCGTCCCGACCCCTCGGGTCCTGCTGGTGCTTCCCGATCCCACATCGAGAAGGTGTCCTCGTCGTCCCAAACCGACGAGGCGTGCAGCAGGCACTGCAGACGGTCATCACTGTAGCGGATTCAGCCGCCGGACGGAAGCGCATCCCGCGCCGGAGGGAGATCCGTTCCGGCATACCGCCCGGGGAGAGGGAGCCGGGAGCTAGTCTGTCGCGGTGACTGCGCACCCGACTTCGACTCCTCGCTTCCGTCTGCAGCCCATGCGGCCGCGCGACCCCGGTCAGCCGCACCGCGCCGCGAGTCCGCTGGAGCTCTTCTTCGATCTCGTCTTCGTGGTAGCGGTGAGCATCGCGTCGGCGCAGCTGCATCACGCCCTGAGTCACGGCGACTTCCTCCACGGGATCACCTCGTATGCGATGCTCTTCTTCGCGATCTGGTGGGCGTGGATGAACTTCACCTGGTTCGCCACGTCCTTCGACACCGACGACTGGCCGTACCGGATCGCCACCTTCGTCCAGATGGCGGGTGTCCTCGTCCTGGCCGCAGGGATCCCCGGGGCCTTCAACGAGGGCGACTTCACACTCCCGGTGATCGGCTACGTCGTGATGCGCGTCGCCGTGGTCGCGCAGTGGCTGCGCGCGTCCCGGACCGCGGGGCCGCTCCGTTCCGTCGCGCTGCGATACGCCGGCGGCATCGCCGCCGTGCAGGTGCTGTGGATCCTGTTCCTACTCGTCCCCTCGGGGCCGGTCCAGCTCGCGGCCTTCATCGTCTTCGCCCTCATCGAGATCGCCGTCCCGGTGGTCGCCGAGCGCCGCCACCAGACGCCGTGGCACCCGCACCACATCACCGAGCGCTACGGTCTGTTCACCCTCATCGTGCTCGGTGAGAGCCTTCTCGCCTCTGCCAACGCGATCATCGACGCGGTGGATGAGGTCGAGGCCCTGGGGCCGCTCCTGGCGATCTCGGCCCTCGCATTCGTCGTGACGGCGGCCCTGTGGTGGATCTACTTCTGGCCGCCCCACCACCGGTCCATCACCACCCTCGGCCGTTCCCTGCGCTACGGCTACACCCACTACTTCGTGTTCGCGGCGGCTGCCGCCTTCTCCGCCGGCATCGAGGTGGAGCTGGACGTGCTGACGGGGGAGAGCCACCTCGCTCCGATGGCCGCCACGTTCACGGTGTCCGTGCCGATCGCGGTGTTCCTCATCGGCATCTGGTGGGTCGCCATCCGGGACAACGCCGACAGTGTCGTCAACACCGTCATCCCGGTGGGGGCGCTGCTCGTCCTGCTCGACCCGTTCGTGCCCGTGCCGGTGGCGCTGACGGCAGCGGTGATGGTCGCGATCGTGGTCGTGCTCGTGATGCGGCCGCCGATCCCTCGCGGTGCCGGGGCGACGGATGCCTGAGCGCCTCGGTCAGACGCTCGCGGCGAAGAGGTCCAGGCATTCGGTGCGCAGGCGGGCGATCGCCTCGGTGTCGCCGCGGAGGTGACGGATGAGAGCATGCTGCATCATGCCGTCCGTGAGCGCATACGCGAAGAGCGGTGTGAAGCGGCAGGGCCGTCCTCGCAGCTCGGAGTAGCGTTCGACCACCCGCCAGATCGCCTCCTGGAGGTCGGCCTCCACCTCCGCGATGGTGTCGCCGAAGCCCGACTCGAACAAGGACTGATTGCGGAGGTCGTACCAGAGCCGGTGCAGGCGGGAGTCCTGCTCCACGCTCCGGGCGAGCTCCGCCGCGGCCCCTGCCGCGAGGTCCTCCGCGGTCTCCGCGTTCTGCAGAACGGCGAGGTAGCGGTCGCCGAGTCCGCCCTTCGAGATCCGCACCGCCTCCGCGATGAGATCGTTCTTGTCGGTGAAGTAGTAATGGAGGGAACCGTGGGAGAGCTCTGAGTGCTGGGCGATCTCGCGAAGCCCCGTCCGGGCGAACCCGCGCTCAGCGATCGCCTCCAGGGCTGCCTCGGCCAGTGCTCGTCGGCGGAGTGCGAACTTGTCCACCCCTGCGCGTTCGGCCCGCTTGGTCGCCGTCGTCATGCTGTGCCCCCGGTCTCGTCCCCGTCGGGATCGGTGCGGGTAATGCTATGGCATGTGGGCGGATCTGGACAGGTGTCCGGGGAAAACTTGACAGGTGCCAAGTCGCGTGCTGCACTGGATGCGTCACGGCCGCGCATGTCCCCTGCGTGCCGGCCGTCTTCGTGGCCGTCCGAGCGATTCCCCCATCGCCCCGGCCCTGCGTTGTCCGCCGAGTTCTTCGAGCGCCAGCGCTGCAGAGCGGAGCGATGTCCCCGCATCCTCCGCTCTGCCCTCCTCCCGAAGAGTTCTCATCGGTCACGCATAGCTCCCTGATTGATCACCCCGCGAGCATGGGCACAACGCCGCACACGCTCGAGAGGAGCACATCATGAGCCGCATCCCCGAACCGACCCCCACGCCGCAGGGCCCCATGTACGAAGGACGACTGCTGGATCGCGCGGACGAGGAGGTGGTCGACCAGGGCGTGGCCTTCGATCTCCGGACGCTGATGAGCCGCCGCGGGCTCCTCATCGGTGGCGGGCTCGGCCTCGGCGCTGTCGTGCTCGCCGCCTGCGCGCCCGCCGCCACAGGATCGTCGTCGACGACCGCCACCCCCACGCCCAGCGCCACCGGCACGGCGTCGGATGCGGTCTCGGAGATCCCCGACGAGACCGCCGGCCCCTACCCGGGCGACGGCTCGAACGGCCCGGACGTCCTCGACGAGGCCGGGATCATCCGCCAGGACATCCGTTCGTCCATCGACGGCGGGGCCACGGCCGACGGCGTCCCGCTCTCCTTCGAGCTCCAGATCCTCGACCTGGCGAACGGCGGGGTGCCGTTCGCCGGCGTGGCGGTCTACGCGTGGCACTGCAACGCGCAGGGGGAGTACTCCCTGTACTCGTCCGGGCTCGAGGACGTCTCCTATCTGCGCGGGGTGCAGGTCGCCGACGACGACGGGAAGGTGTCCTTCACCTCCGTCTTCCCCGGGTGCTACTCCGGGCGCTGGCCGCACATCCACTTCGAGGTGTATCCGGATGCGACCGCGATCACCGACGCGTCGAACGCGATCGCCACGTCCCAGCTCGCGCTGCCCGAGGACGCCTGCAGTGCGGTCTATGCGGAGACGGCGTACTCCGGATCGGCGGACAACCTGGCGCGAATCTCCCTGACCTCCGACAACGTCTTCGGCGACGACGGCGGGGTGTCGCAGCTCGCCACGACGACGGGGAGCGTCACCGGCGGATACACCGCGACCCTCGTGGTCGGCGTCGACACGACGACCACCCCGAGCGCCGGATCCGCGCCCGGAAGCGGCGGCGGTCGTCCGCCCGGCAGCTGACGCTCTCGACGCGTGGTTCGTGGATCTGCTAAGCTGATTGTGCAACGTGTGCGTTTCGCCCCCTCTCGGCCGCCTCGTCGCCACTGATCAGGGCCATCCACGGACCACGCACATCGACGCGCGCGGAATCCGCCCTCGGTCTCTTCACGTGCGGAGCGCGAGCGCGCCCGCCCCACAGCATGAGCATGAGCATGAGTACCACCACCGTCCCTTCCTCCATCCCTCTCACCTGGAAACAGGCCGACGTCGACGTGCACGTCGCCACCCGCAACGGTGAGTTCGCCGGATTCGTCGAGTTCGACGGATCCGCGCACCGGCTGCGCGACGAGCGCGGCACCGACCTCGGGTCGTTCCCGTCGCTCGACGACGCCTTCCGTGCGCTCGCCGCCGCGCAGCAGCCCGCCCGGCCGGCGGCATCGCCGGCCCTCCCTCGGACGCGCGGTCGGCGGCCGCGTCGAGCACGGGCCTGAGTCGTATGCCGCCTCGCGTATGCGAGCGCGGTTAGTGTGGCCACAGCGATCGGCAACCGCCCTTGGCTTCTTCAGCTCAAGGGCTCCCGATCGACAGGAGAGCATCATCTCCCGCACATCCTCCCCGACCGTCACCGCCACCCTCGGGCCGGTTCGTCAGACCTACGCCGGGAACGCCGAGTTCCCCCCGCTCACCCGGGCCTACCGCGATGTGCAGCAGGTCGTGAAGGAGACCGGGCTCCTGCAGCGCACTCCTGTGTTCTACACACTGATCGGCGCGGCCCTCGTCGTCGCCTTCGCCGCCTGCGTCGCGGGCTTCCTCCTCCTCGGTGACAGCTGGTTCCAGCTCCTCATCGCCGCCGCCCTCGGGATCGTCTTCACGCAGGTCGCCTTCCTCGCCCATGAGGCGGCGCACCGTCAGATCCTCTCCACGGGGCCGGCGAACTTCCGCCTGGCCCGCGTGCTCGCCGGCATCATCGGCATGAGCTATCACTGGTGGGACTCCAAGCACACCCGGCACCACGGCAACCCGAACCAGGTCGGCAAGGACCCCGACATCCAGGTCGATACCATCTCCTTCCTGGAGGAGGATGCGGCGCAGTCGCGTGGCATCGTCCGGCTCATCACGCGCAAGCAGGGGTGGCTCTTCTTCCCCCTCCTGACGCTCGAGGGGCTCAACCTGCACTACCTCGGCCTGAAGCACCTGATGACGAGGAAGAACGTGAAGGGGCGCTGGATCGAACTCGGTCTCATCGTCCTCCGGTTCGCCGTCATCCTCGTGCCGCTGTTCCTCCTGCTTCCCGTCGGCATGGCCTTCGCGTTCCTGGGTGTGCAGCTCGCGGTCTTCGGCGTCTACATGGGCGCATCCTTCGCCCCCAACCACAAGGGAATGCCGGTCATCGCTCCCGACGCGAAGCTCGACTTCTTCTCGAAGCAGGTGCGCACGTCGCGCAACATCCGCGGCGGATGGTGGGTGACCGGGCTGATGGGCGGCCTCAACCACCAGGTGGAGCACCACCTGTTCCCGAACATGTCGCGGCTGCACCTGTCGAAGGCGCGCGGCATCGTGCGCGACTACTGCGCCGCGAACAGCATCCCATACACCGAGACAAGCCTCGGACAGTCGTACGCGATCGTCATCGCCTACCTCAACCGGGTCGGCCTGGCGGCGCGCGACCCGTTCGACTGCCCGGCGGCCGCACAGCTCCGCCGCGCCTGAAGCCGCACCGATACGACGAAGGGGCGAGCAGACAGCTGCTCGCCCCTTCGTCGTGTCCGCGCCGGATCAGCGCTTCGAGTCGTCCGACTCGATGACGTCGATCGTGATCTTCTCCAGCGGACGGTCGTCGTCGAGCTCGTCGTCGAGGACCTCGTCGCCTCGGAAGCTCTCGACGGACGCCTCGACGACGTCGTCCTCGTTCTCGTCGTCATCCTCGTCGATCGTGGCCTCCGTCAGCGCGATCTCCGTGGGGAGGTTGTCGTCGCTGAAGATGCCGTCGGGGCGGATGAGCTCGCGCACCTCGGCCATGAAGCTGGTGAGCTGCTGCTGCTGCCACCGCAGCTGACGGGCACGATCCTCGGCGTCGCGGAGGACGGTGGAGGTGTGGCCGGTCACCGCGTCGACGATCTTCTGAGACTTCACGCGGGCGCGCTCGAGGATGTCCCTGGCACGGACCTGCGCGTCGGCCTCGATCGCCTGTGCCTGCGAGCGCATGAGCTTCTCGTAGCCGTCGGCCTTCGCGGAGATGCGCTGGGCGTGCTCCAGTGAGGCGGTGACCTGCTCGTTCGCGTCGGTCGTGATGCGCTCGGCGTGTGCGACCGCCTGATTGTGCAGCACGAGGAACTCCTGCTGCGCGTCGTCCTGACGACGGGTGAGGGTCTCCTCGAACTCCAGCACGCGGGCGTTCATCTCACGCACCTCGCGCTCGGCGTCCGCCCGCAGCTGGGTGGTCTCACGCGTGACGAGGGAGCGCAGTGCGGCGGCGCCCTTCTCGGCCTCGGTGCGGATCGCCGTGGCCTCCTGGGACGCCTGGCTGACCTTCTCCGCGGCGTGGGCGGCCTCGCGCTCGATGCGCGCCTCGTGGGCCGTGTACTCGGTCTCCATCTTCAGCCGCACCTGATCGGCGTCGCGCTGAGCCTGGGAGATGATGCGCTCGGCATCCGCCTCGGCCTCGGCGCGCTGCGCGGCGACCTCTTCGCGGGCCGAGGTCATCAGGCGGTCGGCCTGCACGGCGGCGTTCTGGATGAGGACGTTCGCCTGCTCCTCGGCCACCCGCAGGATCGCCTCGAACTGCTGGCGGGAGGGCGCTTCCTCCCCATCGGCCTGCGGCATGTCGACGAGCTCGGAGGTGAGCGTCGCCACCTGCTGCTCGGCATCCGCGGCCTTGGCGTTCGCGGCGGCGAGCTCGGCTTCCAGGGCCTCGCGTGCCTCGCGCTCCTCGGCTTTGAGAGCTTCGACCGATTCGGCCTCGCGGGCCTTCGCCTCGGCGACCTCATCGGCGGCCTGCTGGAGCTGGGCGCGCATCGATGCGAGCGCGGCGTCGACCTCGCCCTTGTCGTAGCCGCGGAATCCGATGGTGAACGCCGACGTGGACGTGGACGACGTGTCGCGGGGAGCCGTCTCGATCAGCTGATCGAAGAAGTCCGGCGACCGCTCGTCGTCGCGGGGTGTGCCCGAGGAATCGCTCATGGGTTCAAGCCTTTCTGGCGTGTCCGCGACACGAAGCGGACTTCGTTTCGTGGACGGGATCGCAAGCTCGGGGGAGGAGGCCCCCGGCATGCGCCACGACCGGGTCGTCATCCGTCCCTGCGGGGCGCGGCGCGCGTCTAGCCTAATTGCGTCACCTGGGAATCGTGACCCCTAATTCCAGGCCCTGCGAGCGACGATCAGACCCGGCGGAACCAGCGCGCGTTGCGGTCGTCGAGCTCCGGCCCGCGCTCGAACAGGGAGACGGGCCCGTCGGCCACCTCGATCCCGCGGGTCGCGGCCTCGGCGGACACCAGGGCGCGCAGCTCCCGCCAGAGGGGTGCGGTCTGCGGGAAGCCGAGGTACTCGCGGAAGGTCTCGACGCGCACGAGAGTCCCCGCGCTGCCGGGAACCAATCGCGCGACGGTGTCGTCCGGTTCGACGAAGCGGACGCCCAGCGCGCCGTCCGGGAGCAGCGAGAAGCTCCTGCCTCGCTCCTCGACGATCACGCGCAGCAGCTCCGCCGTGGCCGTCGGGGAGGCGTGGACGAGGAGAGTGGCTCCGAGGTCGGCGAAGATCTCCTCCATCCGCGCGGCGGTGTACCGGGCTCCCGCGCGCTCGCCGGCCGACGATGCGCTGCGCCGCACCCAGCCGCGCAGGAAGGCGGCTCCCACGATGAGGCTGAGGATGACCAGGAAGAGGACGAGGATCAGAGCGGTGTCCAGGGCAGCGACCTTCCGTGCTGAACGTCGGTGCGCGTCAGCGCGGGCCGGTGAGATGGTCCAGCTGAAGGTCGCCGGTGGCGTTGAGTGCCTGCATGATCTCCTGGATGCGTTGCGGGTCCACGGCCGGCGGCTCCGCCTCGTCGAAGCCGAACTGCAGGGGGATCGCGGGATGGATCCAGACGCTCGCTCGCCGGTCGATGCCGCCCTGGGGAGGCTGCCAGGTCATCATGAAGCTCTCCTGACGACGCAGCTTGGTGGCGATGACGATCTTCAGATGCGCGAGCGTCTCGTCCTCGATGAGGATCGGATCCGAGTGCCCGTCGTACCGGAGTCTTCCCATGGTGCTGACGGTACACCCCCGCGGGGTCTCACGATCACCGACGTGAGACCCCGCGGAACGAGGCGAAGGGGGTGGCGTTCGCGGGGCGGAGCGCCTGGCCTTGGTACGGTGACCGCGGAGGACACCACGTCCCCTGGGGCCGCCGAGCAAGAGAGAACTTCGAGATGAAGCGCACGTCCCGCTTGCGTCTTGGTCGCATCGGGATCGTCGCCGTGCTCGCGATCGTGCTGGGATCGCTGACGCCGGCCCTCACCACGACCGGTTCCGCGAGCGCGGCGTCCGACGGCTACATGGTCTATCCGGCTTCGGGCAACATCCAGTCCAAGGTCGGCGACGGCTGCCTCGGCAACTATCGTGCGCACGACGGCATCGACATCTCGCGGAACGGCGGGACGCCGATCCTGGCGGCGTATGACGGCGTGATCAAGAGCCGCACGTCGAACGGCGGCTACGGCAACTACGTCGATGTGCAGCACCCGGGCGGCTATGTCACCCGATACGCCCACATGGCGGCATCCGGCTGGTACGCACCGGGGACGAAGGTTCTGCGCGGGCAGCAGATCGGCGTCGTCGGGAACACCGGCAACTCCGCCGCGTACCACCTGCATTTCGAGGTGTGGCTGAACGGCAAGGTCTACTCCCAGATCAACGACGGATTCACCTGCCTGTCGAACGTCACGCGGGGAGGGACGATCCCGCTGTTCTTCCCCGGTCTCGGGGCGAGCGACTCGGCGGGCATCGACACCGCCGACTTCACCGGTAACGGTAAGGCCGATCTTCTCGTCGTCGCGGGCAACGGGGATCTCAGACTGCGAGCGGGGGACGGCCGCAGCGGCCTCGCCGGACCGACCACCCTGTTCGGAGGCGGGTGGGGGAACTCACGACGGCACATCACGCACTCGGACTTCAACGGAGACGGCAACGCGGACATCCTCGTGGCGCGCTCCGACGGCGCCCTGGAGTACTACGCCGGGAACGGCGCCGGCGGCTTCCGTGCAGCGACCACCCCGGGAGCCGGCTGGTACGGGATGCGTCACGTCACTTCCGGTGCGGACTTCACCGGGGACGGACGGCAGGACGTCATCGGAGTGTCCCCGGCCGGGACTCTCGTGATCTTCCCCGGCAACGGGGCCGGCGGCTTCCGCACTCCGAACGTCACCGTGGGCAACGGCTGGGAGGGTTTCCACTACCTCGTCGCCGGAGACTTCGACGGCGACGGACGGGGTGACCTCATCGGGGTCGCCGGTGATGGCGTGCTGAGGCTCTACACCGGCGCGTCCGGCCTGCGCACCTGGCGTCAGGCCGGGACCGGCTGGCAGGAGTTCACCGAGGTCACCGGCGGCGCGGACTACAACGGGGACGGTCGTGCGGACCTGGTCGCCCGCACGGCGGCAGGACAGCTCTACCTCTATCCCGGCAACGGCGCGGGAGGGTTCGGCACCAAGATCCTCATGGCCTCGGATGCGGCGGACTACCTCGCGATCGAATAGCGCGGGTCGCGTAGCGGGCACCGGCCGACGCGTATCGTGGGCGCATGGCCGCTCCGACCCTCGATGACATCGCGGCGGCGCTGTACGCAGGGCCGCCCGAGGAGTTCACGACCGCCCGGAACGCACGGGCGAAGGACCTCGACGATCGCGCGCTCGCCGCGGAGGTGAAGGCGCTGCGCAAGCCGGCAGTGGCTGCCTGGGTCGTCAACGTCTTCGCGCAGGAGCGTGCCGCGCAGCTCGGGGAGGCCCTGGCGCTGGCGGCGGAGCTGCGCGAGGCGCAGGCGGATCTGGACGCCGCGGCGTTGGCGAAGCTCGGCCGGGAGCGGCGCGCGCTGACCCGGCGGCTCGCCGAGACCGCCGCGGACCTTGCGGGCTCCCGCGGCGAACGAGTGACGGCGGCGACGCGGGATGCGGTCGAGCAGACGATCTCCGCGGCATTCTTCGACCCGGACGCGGCGGCCGCCGTGGCCTCGGGGCGTCTCGTGCGGGCATTGGAGCCTTCGGGCACGGCGGACGACATCCGCGACGCGGTGGCCGGAACGCTCCCCGCACTGCAGCCCCAACCCCCGCGTCCTCCGGACGAACTGCAGGAGCGTCGGAAACGCCGGGATGCCGAGCGTCAGCTGGCGGTTGCGGAGAAGGACCTTGCGGCGGCGGAGCGGGCCCTCGCGAAGGAGGACGAGGTGATGCAGGCGCTGAGCGATCGCGCGGAGGAGCTGGCCGACGGCATCGCCGAGCTGGAGGCGCAGATCGAGAAGCTGCATCAGGAAGCCGACCGCGTCGAGCGCGACCGTCCCGCCGCGGAGGAGCGGCGCACCGCGGCCGTGGAGAAGAAGGATGCCGCCGCCGAGGCCGTGCAAGCGGCGCGCGCGGCTCTCGCCGATCTCTGAGCGGTCTCAGCCCCGGGCGGCGGCTTTCTCCTCAGCGGAGTTCGGCGTCCATCCGAACCAGCCGTCGTCGGCCGGGATGACGCTCCAGTCGCCGCAGACGAAGACGGTCTTCGCCTCGTATGCGGACGGGCCGTCATCCAGGGTCCACGTCGGGGCGGAGGTCCGCTCCGTCTCCACGCAGTCGTCCGGCAGCGCTGTCGTGCTCGCCAGCAGGAGGACGGCGTCGTCCGCGTCCTCGATGGTCGACGTCGTCAGCGTGAGGGCGGTCGCGTCTTCCGGAACCCAGTCCGCATCGATCGGCGCGTCCGCGCGGAAGGCATCGGCGTCGTCGAACGTCCCGGTCGACTGCTTGTGCACGAGACCCTCCACGGCGGCGCATCCACCGAGCAGCAGGGTGCCGCCGAGGAGCAGGGCGGCGGCGGGGAGGAGGTGTCGTCGTGTCATATTTCCACTCTGCTGGCGCGGCTCGCGGACGGCGTCCGTCGGGGGAGGTATCCCTCGTCACCCGGAGGAGTGATCTCTGCTGCAGGCGCCTCCGATAACCTCGGGGGATGCGGGAGGAACTCCTCGAGGGCGGCAACGCGAGCGGACCCGTCGTGCGGGTCGGGGACACCGTCCGCAAGGCGTGGACAGCCGCGACCCCGCACATCGTCGCCTATGTGCGGGCGATGCGGGACGGCGGAGTGGATGCGCCCGAGCCGCTCGGCAGAGACGCGCAGGGGCGGCAGATCATCGAGTTCATCCCCGGCACGCTCGCGATGGATGCCGCACCGCTCTCCGCCGCCGAGCTCGGTCACGTGGGCGGGATGGTCCGCCGGATCCATGACGTCTCGGCGCGGTATGTCCCTGATGCCGACGCGATCTGGGAACCACCCCTCTCGGCGCCCGCGCAGGAGCTCATCTGCCACAACGACCTGGCGCCGTGGAATCTGATGCTCGGCGACCGCTGGGTCTTCATCGACTGGGACGGCGCCTCCCCGAGCACCCGGTCGTGGGACCTCGCCTTCTCCGCGCAGACGTTCGCGCTTCCCGATCCGACCAGGGACCCGCAGCGCTCCGCCGACGACCTCGCGGCCTTCGTCGATGGCTACGGCGCCGACGCGGAGCTGCGCGCGGTGCTCCCGGGCATGATGCGCCGGCGCACGCAGGCGATGCTCGACCTGCTGCGCTCGTCCGCGGAGGCGGGGCGCGAGCCGTGGGGGACCATGTACCGCGCGGGTCACGGGGCGCACTGGGCGGCGGTGCTCGACTACGTCACCGCGCATCGGGGTGTGTGGCAGCGCGCCCTGGCGTGACCGCTTCGCCGGTCCGCGTCTCCTAGGGTGATCGACATGAGTGACGACCTCGGCCGCGCAGTGATCGCGGATCTGTGCCGGATCCCGAACCCGGAGTCGATCGACCGGACGGCGTACGTCGACCTCGGCGGTGTCCCCCAGTTCGTCTCGATCCGCGGGCGCAGCACACGGAACCCCGTACTCGTCGTCTGCCACGGCGGCCCGGCCCTGCCGTCGCTGCCCTCGTCGTGGGTCTGGCAACGCGGCGTGGAGGACTACTTCACGGTCGTCAACTACGACCAGCGTGCGAGCGGCAAGTCCGCAGGGTCCGTGTCTGAGGACATGGACCTCAGCGTCGACCGGTACGTCGACGATCTCGCGGAGCTGATCGCGTGGCTCCAGGGCGAGCTGGGCGTGCAGAAGGTCGGGGTGCTCGGGCACAGCTGGGGGACGGTCCTCGGGCTCACCCTCGCCCGGCGGCGTCCCGACCTGCTCTGGGCGTACGTCGGCGTCGGCCAGGTCATCTCCGGTCCCGAGAACGAGGAGGAGAGCTTCCGCCACGCGATGCGGAGTGCCGTCGCGGATCGCAACGAGCAGGCGGTCTCCGAGTTGCAGGCGCTCGGGGAGTACCCCGGTGAGGAGCCGTTGACCGTCGAACGCATCGTGACCTGCCGGAGATGGGCGCAGTACTACGGCGGCCTCTCGGCGTATCGCTCCGATTTCGCGTACTTCACCGAGTCACAGGAGCTGTCCCCGTATTACACGGACGCCGACCTGGGCCTCATCGGCGTCGGGCAGGGGGTGACCATGCCCGAGGTGCTGCCGGCCCTGCTCGGCTTCGACGGCCGCGACCAGACGTCGTTCGAGGTGCCGATGCTCCAGTTCCTCGGACGACACGACTGGACGACCCCCACCGGACCGGTCGCCCGCTGGTTGGAGACCGTGACGGCGCCCGCGACGCACGTCGTGTGGTTCGAGAACTCCGCACACCTGTGCATGTTCGAGGAGCCCGGGAAGTTCCTGGTGAGCCTCGTGGCCCACGCGCTGCCGCACGCGGTCGCGGCGGGGAACGCGAGGGGGGACGGCTCGACGGACTCACTTGTGCCGGCGTGAGTCTGCGGGTCGCCGCCTCCCGTTCTGCTCTCTTCACCCGCTCTGTTATCGCGTCAGAGATGGATGGGGCCGGGGGAGGGAACCGCTGTCGGCAGGCCGCCATCGAGGATCCGCTGGACGATGCCGATAGCGCGGTCGCTGAGACCGTCGCCCGGGTAGAAGTCCTCGTAGTGAGCCTCCGCCGCTTCCGACGTGGTGATGCCGCAGAGGGTGAGCAACTGACGGATGTCGTCGACGTCGCGTCCTGGCCGGTTGGCGCGGAGCTTCATGGCGAGAAGCGCGTCCTTCGAGGCGACCTGGATTATGACGCCGTCTCGGTCGTAGATCGTCTCCCACTCGACAGTTCGACGCCCGAACGTCGGTACGGAATCGGCGTGCTCCACAGCGAAGTTGAACCAGCCGACGCTCCACCCTCGTCGGTCTCCGACGCGCGAGGCCGCGGCGAGAACGGCTTCGTCACTTCCAGGGTTGATGTGAAGGGAATCGAGGTCTCCGGTGGCACGGCGGTCGAAGTACCTGATGACGAGCGCAGCGCCGCCGACGAGTCGGATGCCTGCGACTTCGCCAGCGGCATGAAGCTCGCCGACCAGGTCGCGGAGGCCGGCGATGATGTCGTCGCGGTTCAGGGCGTCAGCCATCAGACGCTCGTCAGCGTGTCTTGCCAGACAAGGACACCACGCTCGAGGAACTCCGTGGGCACGTCGTCGGGCGCCGGGATCGGATCCGCCGGATCGACGTCCAGGGTTCGGGGTACCTGGACCCTCCTGTTCGGGCCGTCGACCCACGCCGGGGTGGGGAGCCCCTCCTCGCGGAGGCGAAGATCCACGAGCGCTGCCAGGGCGGCATCCCAGACGCGGTCACCGGTCGGCTCGGGTTCCGCGAGACCGAGAACCCCGCGTACGAGGCCGTGCTCGGCGTTGAGGTTGTCGCTCAGCTGGATGAACTCGCGAAGCGCGCTGTGCTTGTCGCCCGCTCGCAGGTACCCGCGGATCGCCGCCGCGATGGTCGCCGCGTCGTCCCGTCGCGTCGGTGCGGAGTACAGGCGATAGCCGGCGCCACGGAGGAAGCGTTCGACTGTGCTGAACTCAGCCTCGCGGCCACCTTCCACTCGAGATACGCGGCCTTGATCGACGTTGGTTCGCTCGGCGAGATCCTTCTGCGTGAGCCCGCTGCTCTTCCGCGCAGCGCGCACGAGCACTGATGCGTTGGTCACGTCGCCTCCCCGTAGAAATGTCCTCTGAGCCATATTCTACGTCGGCTGGGATCAGGATGCGACGCCTCAGATCCGGGAAGCCGCGTCCTGTTCGTTCCAGGGCAAAGCAAAACCCCCGCCATGTGTTCCTCGGCTTCTTCGGCTTCGCCCAACGTGAGCTGCGCTTTCACATCGATTCCAAGTACGGCATTGTCGGTGCCCCGCTCCTGGGCATCGCGCTGGGCATTGGCTGGGCACCCTGCATGGGCCCGACCCTCGCCGCCATCGTGGCGATCTCTTTCAACGCCGGCGATCCCGTGCGTGCCAGCTTCCTCGGGCTCGCGTACTCCCTGGGCCTCGGTATCCCGTTCCTGCTCGTCGCTCTCGGATTCGGATGGGCGACGAAGACAATCGGGTTCCTCCGCCGACACATCCGCGTCGTGAACGCCATCGGCGGGGTGCTGCTCCTCGCGCTGGGCGCCTTGATGGTAAGCGGAATCTGGACCGACATCATGTCCCGGCTGACGGCGGTGATGGGCACCGTCATCCTTCCGCTCTAAGACTGGCGAGGCAGCGGACAGTGAAGCGGTGAGTTCCGAGGAGAGCCTCTCGATGGCCGCCGATGCCTGCAGCCCCGATCGGTTTGGTGCAGACGATGTCAACGGCGGGATCCTGCGGTTGCAGTCATCGGGGATCGACTGGCGACCCACAACGGTCGTGGCGCCACCGAGTAGGGAATGAGATGGAAGCTTGTTCGCGCATCGCCCGCGGGGTGGGGAGTGGGCAGCCCATTAGCGATTGGTCATCCACTGCTGTACAGTCAGTGTGTGCTGACTATTACTTCCCGTATCGACGTGATGAACCGGCTTGGCCGGGCGATGGCAGATCCCACGCGCTCACGGATCTTGATGACTCTGCTCGAAGGACCCAGTTATCCTGCAGTGCTTTCGCGGGACCTGGTCCTTACCCGTTCAAACGTTTCGAACCACCTGACATGCCTACGCGATTGTGGCATCGTGGTCGCCGAGCCTGAAGGTCGCCAGACCCGCTACGAGATCGCCGACCCGCATCTTGCAGCGGCCCTCGTCGCGCTCGTCGATGTGACGCTGGCTGTCGACGCGCATGCGCCGTGCGTGGATTCAGCGTGCATGGTGGTTGGTTGCTGCGCGACGGGAGTGGACGCGTGAGCGCGGCGTGCGGCTGCGAGCACGAGCCCTCTAGTACTGCTGACGAAGAATCCGACGCGGTCGAGCAGCCCTGGTGGCGAGACCGCGGGATCATGGTGCCTGTTTTCTCCGGCATAGCGTTCCTGGTCGGACTGATTCTCGAGTGGTCGGGTCAGGAGATCCCGGCGCTGGTACTGTTCTGGATCGGCCTACTGCTGGGTGCGTCGACGTTCACGCCCGGTGCGATTCGGAAGCTCTTCAAGGGCAAACTCGGCATCGGGCTGCTGATGACAATCAGCGCCATCGGAGCAGTCGTCCTCGGCTACGTGGAGGAGGCCGCGGCCCTGGCGTTCTTGTACTCCATCGCTGAGGCACTCGAGGACAAGGCGATGGACCGCGCCCGCGGCGGGCTGCGTGCACTGCTCAAGCTCGTACCGGAGACAGCGACCGTCTTGCAGGGCGGCACTGCCGTGCACGTCCAGGCGAGAGAGTTGATGGTCGGTCAGGTCATGGTTGTCCGACCGGGCGAGAGGATCGCGACCGACGGGATCGTCCGCTCCGGTCGCTCCAGCCTGGACACATCGGCTATCACTGGCGAATCGATCCCGGTCGAGGTCGAGCCCGGCGATGTGGTCTCGGCCGGCGCGATCAACAGTGTCGGTGCACTGGAGGTCGAGACAACTGCGGCCGGCAGCGACAACTCGCTCACCACGATCGTTGAGCTGGTGGAGAAGGCGCAGACGGAGAAGGGTGAGCGTGCTCGTCTAGCCGACAAGATCGCCCGACCGCTGGTGCCAGGCGTTCTGATCCTCGCGGCGCTCGTCGCGATCATCGGTTCGGTGCTGGGCGATCCTGAGGTGTGGATCACCCGCGCGCTTGTGGTACTCGTTGCGGCGTCTCCGTGTGCGCTCGCGATCTCGGTACCGCTGACGGTCGTCGCCGCGATCGGTGCGGCGAGCAAGTTCGGTGTAATCATCAAGTCCGGTGCTGTTTTCGAGCGCTTCGGTACGGTCCGCCACGTTGCCGTCGACAAGACCGGCACACTCACCCGCAACGAACCGGCAGTCACCGCCGTCCTCACCGCGAACGGCGTGACGGAGGCTCAGGCCCTGGCGTGGGCGGCAGCGTTAGAGCAGCACAGCACGCATCCTCTGGCTGCCGCGATCACCGCAGCGGCCCCGGGTACTCTGGCGGCTGCCGATGTGACCGAGCAGCCCGGGCACGGCATCGACGGCACCGTTGACGGATCGAGAATCACCGTCGGCAGCCCCCGCTGGCTGGACGCCGACGACCTGACGGACCGGGTGGCGGGGCTCGAGGAGCAGGGCATGACCGTCGTGATCGTGCACCGTGACGGGTCCCCGGTCGCCGCGATCGGCGTTCGCGACGAGCTGCGTCCCGAAGTCCCCGACGTGGTCCGGACGCTGACAAGACAGGGCATCGGCGTGACGATGCTCACCGGCGACAACACCCGCACCGCTCGTGCACTGGCTGCGCAGGCCGGCATCACTGACGTGCGAGCCGAGATGCGCCCCGAAGACAAGGCGGCCGCGATCGGTGAGCTGTCGAAGGCAGGGGCGGTCGCGATGATCGGCGACGGCATCAACGACGCTCCGGCCCTCGCTGGCGCGGACATCGGTATCGCGATGGGCGCGACCGGCTCCGACGCGGCGATCGAATCCGCGGACGTCGCGTTCACCGGCCATGATCTCCGCCTCATCCCACGGGCGTTCGATCACGCCCGCCGAGGGCGACGGATCATCAACCAGAACATCATCCTGTCGCTGCTGATCATCACGGCACTGCTCCCGCTCGCACTCTTCGGAGTGCTGGGGCTCGCGGCCGTCGTCCTGGTCCACGAGGTCGCGGAGGTCATCGTGATCCTCAACGGGCTGCGAGCCGCCCGCGCACACACTCCGCGGCTGGAAAGCTGATGCTCGCAACCATCGGATCAGCGATCGGCTTGTTCGCAGCGACCAACATCGACGACATCGTCGTGCTCACCGTGCTGTTCCTCGCCTCAAGCCGGGGGAAGCCCCGGCCCTGGCAGATCGTCGCTGGCCAGTACCTCGGGTTCATCGCCCTCGTCGTGATCAGCGTGATCGCCGCGCTCGGCCTCACGATCGTCCCGGACGAATGGGTCGGTTTCCTCGGCCTGATCCCGCTCGGCATCGGTATCTGGACGCTTGTCGCCGGCCTGCGCCGCAACGGCGATGACGATGACGACGACGCCAAGATCACCGCGGTTGGAATGTGGGGTGTTGCGGGGATCACGATTGCCAATGGGGCGGACAATATCTCTTTGTACACGCCGATCTTCCGCACCACCGCACCCGGCGACGTCGCCGTCATGATCGTCGTGTTCCTCGTTCTCGTCGCCGTCTGGTGCGCCGCTGGACGGCTGATCGGCACCAACAAGGCTGTCACTGAGGGGCTGGAACGCGTCGAGCACTGGCTCGTCCCGGCCGTGTTCATCGGTCTGGGTCTGTTCATCCTGATCGAATCCGGCGTCATCGTTCGTCTGATTGAGGTCCTCGCATGACGTCGCCCGAGGCAGAAGCTCGCCCGTCCGCTCCGCGGAAATTGTCGCCGGCACAGCGCTGGCAACTCACTGGCGGAGCGCTGCTGATCGCCGCGGTTGTTGTTCTGATCGATCAGGGAACGAAAATGTGGGCGGAAGCAAGCCTCACCGAACGCGAGCGCATCCCCCTGATCGGGCGGCCTGGCTGGTTGCAACTTGCTTACAACCCCGGAGCGGCATTCTCCTTCGGGGAGGGCTACACCTGGGTCTTCGCGCTACTCGCCGTCGCCGCCACCATCGCAGCGATCGTATTCGCACTCCGAGTTCAGCGCCCAGGTTGGGCGATCATCGTCGGCGCGCTCGGCGGAGCTGCAGCATCACACGCAGGCGATCGTCTCTTTCGGGGCCTGGATTCGCCCGCGGACATGTCGTGGACTTCCTCGCCTATGGGAACTGGTTCATCGGGAACATCGCCGACATCGTGATCTTCGCAGCGGCGATCGCGGCGCACTCCTAGTCTCGGCGACCTTCTGCGGCAGCGACTGGACCAGCCCTCCGACGCGCGTGACCTCCGCGGCTTTGGCCGCTTCGTTGCTTTTGACTCGTTGGAAATCGTCCCAACCGAGATAGGACGCCGCGTACGGGGCGGACACGCCGGAGGTGATGCCGAAGCTGGCGAGAGCAACGGCGCTGAGGGCGCGATGTCCGAGCGCCCCGCGCCGGCTGATGCGCAGCTTCCAGAAGGAGTCGCGTTCAGCGGGGGTGGGCGCGCACCCGCAGTCCTCGGATGATGCAGCTGCTTCGTTCGCGATGTGGGCGTTCACGCTTTCCCTTCTTTCAGTCGCATGGATAACGTGTTCGCGCGTCCATCGTCTCCTGGGGGGCTGCCGCTTCCGTGGCACCTCGCCACATGTGACTGATTCGCGCTGGGTATGGTCGGCGCGTAACTGCGTCGTCGCTGCGACCCGATGGCCGGGGTCCGTACATCAGTCATGGCGCTGATCCTTCTTTCGGCGCAACTGTCGTGCGACGAGAGCTGTGGCGATGACGCCAACTCCGACCACGCCTACGGCGATGATGAGGGGAATCGCGATGGCTGTGGTTTCGTCCTGGGGTGGGGATGTCGGTGCCGACGACGGCTCTGAGTTTTCCGTTTCACCGCTCGTTGTGGGGGTAGGCGACGGAGTCGACTTACCGGGTTGAGCGCGGGACTCTTCATTTCCGCATGCTGGTTTGTCCCACCCGAATTCGGGGTCCACGCCTGTCGGTGCGTAGGTGAACGTGTAGCTCTCGGAGATGGGGTGCCCATCGCTGGAGACCGCGTTCCAGAGGACGGTGTAGACACCAGGTTTTCCGAGTCTCACCGGAGTGGTGAGGACGTTGCGGTCGATAGTCGAGCACGCGCTCTCGTAGTACAGACCATCGGGGCCTTGGACCTGCGCGAAGCTGGCCTGGCTGAAGTCGATGAGCTCTCCGCTGAAGGTGAGGGCGACGGCGTCGAGCTGTGTCACCGTCTCTTCCGGCGCGGGTACCGCGTCGAGGAGGTTATCGTGCGCCATGGCCGCGGGTGCGGGGGCGACGATGATGCTCAAGGCAATCAGGGTCATGATGCTGCCGGCGAGCCAGGTCGGGCGTCGGGTCGAGGTCACCGCGATGCGTCCTTTCGGGAGGTGTGCGTGGGGAGGGTAACTGAGTTTGTGCGCTGGGGGCGCAGCACCGAGGCTGCGATCAGGGCCGCGAGCAAAGCCGCGATTCCGACGATGATGATTCCTCCGACGCGCTGGTCCTGGAGCGGGGTGGATCCCCAGCTCCGTCCCATGGCGCCGAACCACTCGGCGACGATGAGGTCTGTTCGGGTGATGGTGGCGATGCCGATGAACACCGTCGTCAGAGTCAGAGTGATGAGTGCGGTGAAGGTCCACCGCCGAGATCGCCCGGGAGCGGGCACGGCGCCATTGCGCCGGAAGAGCGAACTGACGAAGAGGCACCCGATAACGAGGAGGTGCGTGATCATCCATTCGCTTCCGAGTTGGTCGTAAAGCGACCATCGGAAGAGGTCCGAGTATGTGATCAGCCACATCGTGGCGGTGAACAGTATGGCGGTGATGATGGGGTTGAGCGCCAGCCGAATTGTTCGGCTGGCGGCAACCCACAGAAGCCATTCGAGAGCTCCGCGGCTGTCGTCGTCCCGAGGATGTATGACGGTGAGTGCGAGCACGAGGGGCGCAGCGGAAACGAGAAGTACCGGTATGACGAGGCCGAGAAGTGCGAAAGAGAGGAAACGCATACTGATCAGAGGTTCGTCGTACACAGCGAGCGGGCCACTGGTGGTCCACACGAGCGCGCCCATCCCGATCACCCAGCCGATGGTGCGCCGCATCGGCCAAGGCTGCCCGAGACGTCTCATGCGCTCCACCCCGGCAAGGTAGAAGAACACCGCGAAACCTCCCACAATCACCCACAGCAGATCAATGCTCCACGCCGTGAACCATCGCTCCGTCGTGAATTCTGGCGGGACTGGGGCGTCGGTGAGGATCTCCGCGGCCGTGGTCTGAGGAATCGTGATCGTGTCCGCGGGTGCGGCTGTTCGGGCAAGGGCCGCGGCGGCGCCGCTTGCGATACCCATGAATGCCAGCTCGACGCACACGAACATCCAGAAGGTGTTGCGGCCCTCGCCCGCTTTTGCGATGAGTCGACCGCGGTAGGCGGCTCCGAGGATGCCCATCACCACCAGCGCGAGGATCTTTGCGAGCAGGATCAGCCCATACGGCGTGACGAGGTCGTCCCATCGTCCGAGGGCAGTGAGCGCCCGGGCATACCCCGATACGGCGACGACGACGAAGGCGATGAGTGCCAACGTCGAGTACCGTCGGAGTATGTCCTCGAGGGTGGACGATGGAAGGCCCGGACGGATCACGATGAGCAATGTGAGCCCGCCGAGCCACACCGCCGCCGAAACGATATGCAGGGTGAGAGACATGACTGCCGCGTCGTGGTTGGCCAGTTCCCCGGAGTGCCCCTGAGTGGACATCGGAATCAGGCTGATGATCGCGAGCATCGTTGTGACGAGCACGGCACCGTAGCCGCGCACCGCGAATGCGAGCACGGTCACGACCGACGCGAAGATGGCGGTGATGAGCCAAGATCTTCCAAGCTCGGTGTCGAGGAGGAAACGGCCCAGTTGTGCGCCGAACTCTGCCTCCAGGCTCACCTTCGGGTTGAACGAGGACAGGAAGGTGAGGAAGGTGACCGTCCCGCTCGCGACGGTAAGAATTGCGGCACCCGCCGAGGCAAGATTGAGCGCGGTGAGGAAGGGCTTCGTGCCGGATGCGAGAGCGAACAGAGCGAACACGAGTGGTCCTACCATTGCAGCGCCAGAGAGGTTGACGAGTAGTTTCGCGACCGGGAGGCCCCAGCGAACCACCGCGCCGGGGTCGCTGGTCAGCCTCGGTGCAGCTCCTCCGCCGATCACCAGCCCGATGACGACGGCGACGATTGCAGAGACGACGAAAATCGTCAGCCCGGCGACGCGGAGAATAGGAGGCGTCACGGTGTCGCTCCCTCCGTCGAAGAGGTTTCTTCGTCAGGGTCTTTCGTGATCGGTTCTGTGCACGCATCGTTCTTCGGAAGCTGCTGAATCGCTCCGGCAAGTGCTTGGAGAACGGCGTCGGCCGACAACGTCGTCGTGTCCACATACACTTGCGCTGCGGGCTCCCGCCCGTAGGTCGTCAACCGTAGATTTGGTGTCTCCGCTTCGTCCACGATCCAATCGACGCCCCCCAAACTCACACATTGCAGCGTGGTGGGAGCCGGTGAGTCCAGCCCGCAGGTGAGCAGCACGCTGGTGGGACTTCCCCATGCGCCAGTGGCTTGCGCGTCCGTCCACACCCGCGCCTGATCACCGATAGAGTCGGGTAGCCGGGCCGTGACCTCCGCGCACAACGGATCGTTCGCTTTCGGAGCCGCCTCGAGATGCACGGTGGGAGCGCACCCGCTGAGCAGAAGCAGCGCGCCGAACGCCGCACCAAGCGAGAGCGATTTTGTCTTCACAGCGTGTTCCCTTCGTGAAAACGGAAATCCTCGCCCGCTCGCTGCTGACGAGTAGCGGTGGTGACGAGCAGCATCAATACGGTTCCCATGCTCAACGCCCACCCGATCCACGGCATAAGAACCACCGCTGGCGTGGTCCCGGTATAGAGGGGCACTTCGGTGACGTTTGCGCCTTGCGTGTTCACCGCGAGCTCTGCAAGTGGGGTCCCATCAGGGCGGATGACCTGGCTCGTGCCGGTCGTCGACACGTTCACGATGCTTCTTCCGGTTTCGATGGCGCGCATACGCGCAATAGCGAGCTGCTGGAGGTTCTCATCTGTGCCTCTGAAGTCGGCGTTGTTCGTCTGGAACACGTACAGTTGTGCGCCCTTCGCCGCGCTGTCCTCAATGACGTTGTCGTAGATGACGTCGAAACAGATCGCCAGACCGACGGGAACACCGCCGACGTTCACGAGGGGCGTGTTTGAGCCAGGCGTGTACTCGCGCTGAATGAGTCCGATGAGGTCAGGAGCGATGGCCTCGTAGAACCAACGGTCCGGGACGTATTCGCCGAAAGGCACGGGGTTGGCTTTGTCGTGGATCTGCTGCGGTCCGGCGCTCGTCCACAGGATCGACGTATTGAAAGTATCGTCGCCGCGCACGGTCGCCGCATTCACCAACACCGGAGCGCCGGCGTCTGCTACGAGTCGGTCAAGCCGGTCGGTGACGTCTGCATCCTGGAAAGGATCCGCGTCGACTGCGCCTTCTGGCCAGACGAGAAGATCCATCCCCCGACCGAGGAGAGGAGCTGTCGCCCCTTCCTGAGCCCGCATGATGTCGCCGGGTGCTTTGGTGTCGAAGTAGCCGCTTGGTCCGTTTCCTTGCACCCATCCGACACGTATGGCACCTGCCTGCGTAGTGGGGAACAGGGGGGCGAGCGCGGTGGCAGTGAGAGCGAGAACTGCGACTGCTCCCGGTCGCCGTCGTCGATGAGCGAGTGCGTCCAAGCTGCTCGCGCAGATGAGGACCGTCAGGAAGGAGAGCCCGGTAGTTCCCACCCAGGAGGCGGCTTCCGCGAACGGGCTTTGAGTAAGGGTGAATCCGATCCGCGCCCAGGGGAACCCCGTGTAAGGGAAAGTTCCCATCACGGTTTCGCGCAGCACCCACACGCCTGCGATGAGCGCAGGCGTGATCATGGAATATCCGCACCGCGAGCGGCTGGTCATCACCCTATATGCGAGCGCAATCAGCATCCCACCGGCACCAAAGAGCAGCGATTCCAGTCCGGCCAACGCCACCCAGGGGATGGGGCCGAGAAATCGTGAGACCCAGACGAGGTGGGTGAAATAGAACGCGGCCCCGTAGACGAGGGCAACCAAGAACGCCGCGGGTAGCGAACGCCCGCGCAGTGTCCACAGGCCGATCGTCACACTCGCAAAGGCCACGGGCCACCAGCCGAGCTCCGGGTACGCAAGATCCAGCGCGGCGCCGGCGATAGCGGACGCGACTATCGCAACGGGCAACGGTACTGCCGTCGACATGGTGCGTGGATCGAACCCGATGTGACGACTACACCTCCTGCGGGAGGCGATTGGGCGCCTCACGACTGCATCAACGTTGAGGGTCATCAGAGTTCAGTTTGCTGAGGTAGGAGTTATACGCGTCGAGCTCTGAGTTCCCATGCAGATCGACGTACCGGTCTGCAGCAGCAGCAGCGGCCGTGTCGCTGCGGAACCAGCGGTGCATCACGTACACCAGCATCAGCACCGTGGGCGCTTCGCCATACGACCAAGCCAGCGCGCCGGCAAGCTGTTGATCTTCGAGGGGGTCGACGCCCAGGGCCTCCGTGGGTGCGACGAACGAACCGACCAGGATCGTGCTGGCCATCATGAGAAACACTCCGAAAAACGCGTGGAGTGCGGCTTCGGCGAACACATCGAGTGCCCGCGCTCCGTGACCCAACCTCACCGGGAGTGGATCCGAAGACAGGATCGGAATGGTGAACAGCACGCCGGCGAGGAGGAACGCCAACTCGAGCATGACGTGGCCGGCAGGCAGGGCGAGGATGACGTCCGCCGAGCCCGCGAGGTAGAGGCCGTAGAAGGCGAACAGGTAGAGGGGAACCGTGCACCACGGGCTGAGCAACCACCTGGCGGCGCGACTCCGAAGACCGGTATGCGCTGCCGTGAGGATCATCCGGCCGGCTCCACGGTGCGGTGTCGCTCGGAGGAGAAGAGTGCCCGGCGAGCCCAGAACCAGCAACGGCGGCACCGTCATCATCAGGGTCAGCTGCTGGAACATGAACACAGAGACAAGGACTTCTCCGTACGCCTCTACCCCAAGGCCAGTGACTGCCGCCAGGAGAACACATCCGAGAAGAAAGCTGACGGTCCGCCAGACGGACCAGCGCCGACCATGCATCCATAGGCGGACCGCTCCGACGAGATAGAGGGCCGCAAGGACTCCGGCGATGACGGGCAACACAGGAATGGTCAGATCCGCCGGCGCGAGCAAGGACTGCAGCGTTGGCGGAGTGTCGGGGATCGCGCCGCTCACAAGCATGGTGTTGACGCGAGGTTCCCGCAGATCATTTCCGGATCACCTTGATCGTCGCCCCCGCCGCCAGGAAGACCACAGCGGCGACGGGCTGAGCTATCTCCCACACGACACCGGAGAAGGGGAAGGGCATCACCGGATTCCAGAGCACAGCCACCGCGACGAAGATCGGTACCCACCACCAATGACGGGCCTGCACGGCGAACCATGCGATGATCAGCCCGAAAATCGACGCAACAAACAGGACGAGTGGCGCCCAGCCCGCCTGGACGAGCAAAGGCGCGAGAAACAGGATGGCGGCAGCGACGAGGCTGGGGGCGAGAGCATTGCGCTGATAGGTGGAGGGAACACGTTGTTTGGGGCTCATGGGCGGGCCATCTCTTCGGCTGGTGCGGGATCTGTGGATTCGGGGCGAGAAGGCGAGGAGTGTCGGCGACTGGCGCGCAGACCCGCGATCACAAGGAACACGGCGCCGATACCCAGGGCGACATCGGCCAGATTTCCGATGAAGAGGTTTCCGTAGGCGAGGAAGTCGGTGACGTGTCCGATTCCGAACGACGGGGGAGAGAAGAGGCGATCGATGAGGTTGCCGATCGCGCCTCCCACGATGAAACCGAAGCCGACTGCTGACCATGCGTTTTGGGTTCGCGTAGCGGCTCCCACGAGCAGAGTGGTCGCGATGACGCCGACGACAGTGATGACCCAGGTCGCATCTTCGCCCAACGAGAAGATCGCCCCCGGGTTGAACGCCAATTGAAGACCGAGCCAATCGCCGACCAGGGGTATGCGCTGATCCTGGCTCAATGAGCTCAGAGCGAGGGCCTTGGTTCCCTGATCGACCAAAGTGACGATCGCGGCGATGATCAACACCACGGCGAACCTTCGTGCCCGGTCACGCATCGTGACCCCCCTCCCCAGCCGCCGTATCTCTAGAAGCCTGGGCACGGTCTTGCTGGTGGCGCCGGCGTCCGGCCAGAATCACTCCGACGACGCCGAACCCGAGAATCACTGCCAGGCCGCCGACGAAGAACACGGGCAGCATCTCGGACTCTGCTCCGCCTGATGGTGTGCCACCGTATGTCTGCCTGGCAGGAGCGGGCTCTGGCTCCTCCGTAGTGTTGTCGGATTCTTCCGGGCTGGGACTGGGATTGGGGCTCGGCGTTGCGGGTGGCGCGGTTTTCGTACTCGGTCCGGGCTGTCCGACGGTGTACGAGAACTGCCCGCTGATCGGATGCCCGTCCCCAGAGACTGTCTTCCAGCGCACTGTGAACAGACCATCGGCGGCTTCCGGGGAGAGATGCTGAGTGATCGATTGACCGCTCACCGTCGGCGAATCGACAGCAACGTCTTCTCCGCCTTCATCAAGGACCTCGATGATCGTCGTGCCGGCCTCGTTGTTGAGGGTTCCCGTGAACATCAGTGAGATCTCATCAGGCGAGCCGCTGATGGTCGAGTCGGCAACGGGGTACGACGAGTCGAAGTTGTCGTCAGCGACAGCGACCGTCGGGGTGGCGACGACGACTGCTCCTGACAACAGCACGGCGGATAAGACAATGGCGGTGCGTCTGGGGAGGTTCTTATGCATGGGTGTCGTGCTCTCCGGGATGCGATTCGGGTTCGATCTGGAAAGTGGAGTGCTCGATGCTGACGGCGAAGTGCTCGCTGACGCACTCCTGAAGAGTTGTCAGCAACGCCGCGGAGGTCTCCATGGTGACGGTGTCGTCGACCACGACGTGGGCACTGAGGGTGGGGAGGTCCGTTGAGACCTGAGTCGCGTGCAGATCATGCACCGCGACCACGTGCGGAAGGGCAAGGATGTGGCGGCGGACATCGTCCAGATCGAGACCCGGGGGTGTCGATTCCAACAGCACACGTCCGGATGCTCGCAACAGGATGAGCGTGCGAGGGATGATGAGCAGGGCGATCAAGATACCGGCGACGGCATCGGCCTGATACCAGCCGAAAGCGGCGATGAGGATCGCGCTGGCGATCACGCCTACGGAGCCGAGGGCGTCGTTGACGACCTCGAGGAATGCGGCGCGCATGTTGAGATTGCGTCCGCGGCCGCTGAACAGGACGAGCATGGATGCGATGTTGGCGACCAGGCCGACGATACCGAAGAACAGCAGGCTTCCTGACGCGATCTCTGGGGGTTCGAAGAGCCGCCGTATACCTTCGACGAGCGCGAAGATGCCGACCCCGAGGAGCAGCGCTGCTTGGGCGAGTGCTCCGAGAACCTCGGTCCTTTGCAGGCCAAAGGTGTACTTGGGGGTGGGAGGGCGATTCATGAGATGCGCCGCGGTGACGGCCATAGCCAACCCGGTGACATCGGTGAGCATGTGCGCCGCATCGACGAGTAGTGCGAGGCTGCCGGTGATGATCGCCCCGATCACCTCGATGACGAAGACCGAGGAGGTGATCGCGAAAGCGATGATCAGACGATTGCGGGGAGTGGCGTCACCCACTCCGTGCGAGTGCCCTGCTTCTGTCATGGTGATCCTTTCAGGGGCGGTCGATGATGTTGGGGGCGACGATGGCAGCATCACTCCATGCCCCCGGAATCGTGTCTGCGCCGGTTCGGGAGTACTTCGGGATGCCGACCGTGAACAGTCCGGGAATATGCGTGTTGGCTTGTGTCCGAGCACCGGTGGGTTCCGGGGCGGGTAGCCACTTGTCGCCGGGTTCGTAGCCGGTAGCGAGGATCATGGAGTGCGGCTGCATCGTCGACTCATCGGCAAATGTCACGACGGCTCCGTCGGCCTCCACGACGGGGGGCGCGTGGCTCACGCCGGCCAGAGCGGTGGGCGCGGGGCCGGAACGAATCGAGTGGTTGCGGCGCAGCCTCGGCCAGATGGACCATCGCGCTGACGGCCGCGGTCGTTCTGTTCGGGTGGATAGAGTGACATCTCGCGAGTGAGCGAGTTCTTCGGCGATCTGTACGCCGCTGAACCCTCCGCCGACCACCAACACGGTCCCCGAAGGGATCTGGCCCGGGTGTAGGTACTGACTGGAATGTAGAACCGTTCCGGGTGCCGACAGATTCTGGCGCCAGGTAGGGACTCGGGGCACTGCCGCAGATCCTGTGGCACAGACAACGTTTCGCGTTTGCACGTCCCCGATGGACGTCGAAAGGTGCAACGTGGATCCGTCTCCGCGGCGTTCCACCTCGAGAGCGCGAACGCCCCAGAGAGGTTTCACGCCGAGCGTCTTCTCTACAGAAGCCAGGTAGTCGCTCATCTCGCGACCGCCTGGATGACGGCGATTGTCCCCGGGAAAGGGGAACCCGGGGAGAGTGCTGTTGCGAGCATCGCTGAGAAGCCTCATCGAGTGCCAACGGGTTGCCCAGCTTCGTTGACCGGTCGGCGCGGAATCGATGATGACGAAGTCTTTCTGTGCCTCCAGCCCATAGGACGACAGCGCGGACGCCATCGCCAATCCAGATTGGCCGGCCCCGACGATAATCGCTCGGCGATGCGATAACGAACGCACCATCACTGCGTCCCGTTCACCGCAGCTTCGATGCCGTCCTCGAGGTCCGTCCACTTCTCCAATACGACCTGCTCCCCGTCGATGAAGAACGTCGGAGTGCTGCTGACGCCGAGTCGCTCGCCCTCATCAACGTCGAACTCCACTCGTTGTGCGGTCGCCGGATCCGCGACCGCTTCATCGAAAGCAGCCATATCCAACCCGAGCTCCACAGCGAAACCCCGGAACAGGTTCGCACGCGACTCCTGA
The DNA here is from genome assembly GCF_019091465.1 of Microbacterium sp. GbtcB4. NCBI lineage: Bacteria > Bacillati > Actinomycetota > Actinomycetes > Micrococcales > Microbacteriaceae > Microbacterium > Microbacterium sp. GbtcB4. Next base: position 322,537 of record NZ_JAGXJJ010000002.1, on the reverse strand, counting down.
GCCTCACCCCACTGGGCCTGTGTTTGGAACAAGCGGTGGTACATGTCTTCCAGCCGTCCCTGCTGGGCCGCCGCTTCTGCCGCGATCGCAGCGTTCTTCGAGTTGAAGTGGCCAGGCAACGGGAAATACCGGATGACGTAGGTGATCTCCCCATCAAACTTCTCACGAAGGTCCTCGACCAGCGGGTAGAAGGCGCCACACGCCTCGCACTCAAAATCGAGGAACTCGACCACGGTGACCGCTGCGTCGCCGCCATCGTCGAGCACATGTGAATTCTCTCGCACCACCTGAGGGCCGTCGTTGCCTTCTGTCTCGGGCGCGGAGGCCCGATTCTCACTGAGAAGGACGTACACCAGCGCGACGACAAGGAGGACAACGACGAGACCCACCGTGACGAGGATCGCCTTTTGAGACGCTTTCATTTCTCTCCAACCACAACACAGCACAACGAACGTGAACCCCACCGAATGTGAAGCGCCATCGTGAGATGGCTGATCGATGTCAGGTGCGCGACAGAGAGAGTTGCGTGAGGGAAAGAGTTCGTGCAAACGGGCGGTCGGGTGCGGCCCTCATCTCGGGCATGCGCGGAAGTCGCTCGCGATTTCCGTTCGGCACGCGATTTACGAAGGCTCGAGCGACGATGAGGATCAGGAAGGAGCAGACGAGGCCAAACACGCACCCTGTAAGGCCGATCAGTGCGTTCGCGGAGGCGCCGTCTATCAGGAGCCGTTCCGATGAGGCGCCACCAGAACCATGCGTCGACGAGCCAACCGCACCATAGCTCGTAAGCTCGGTTTCCATCGATGCAGTCGAGGTAGCAGTGAGATATGGAGAGGCGTCCGCGTCGCGATGACCACCGGACCATGCTCCGACAATCAAGAGCAGGGCCAACCCAAGGCCTGTAATGATCTTCGTTATCAGGAGCTTGTCAACAGACGCCGCCTGGTTACGAGACCGGCCAGACGTGATCATTTCACGAGGATGTTACCAGCCTCGACAATCAAACCGTACGGGTACGCACCCTCGTGGACGAGGCCTCCTGGACTAGTACCTACTAGGGCCCTCCATGACTGACACCACCACCAAGCGCTCCGTCCTCTTCGTCGGTGTCCACAACGCCGGACGCTCGCAGATGGCGGCCGGATGTCTCCGCGACATCGCAGGCGACCGCGTCGAGGTCCGCTCGGCGGGATCCATGCCCGCCGAGCGGTCCAACCCGACTGCTGACGAGGCGATGGGCGTGCTCGGAATCGACAGCACAGCCGAGCAGCCCAAAAGTGCTGACAACCGAAGCCGTGCAGGCGTCTGACGTCGTCATCAGTATGGGATGCGGCGAGGCCTGTCCGTTCTTTCTTGGCAAGCGCTACGAGGACTGGAAGCTGGACGACCCAGCGCGCCAGGGTATCGACGCCGTCCGTTCGAACTGCGACGACATCCGCGCACGCATCGAACAACTCGAGAGTGAACTCACCTGATCTCGTGGGCGGGATGGCAATCCGGTGGTGCATCGTCAGGAATGTGTCACCGCAAAGCGCGTAGAGAATCCGACGCCGTCCCCGTCCGAGTGACATCTAGCGTCATCTCACCGCGCTTCCGACATTATCGCGGCCGATGCACTCGTTCTCAGTGGGGTGTCCGACTGAACGGACATCCGGACGGGTGCAGCGGGGGGCTCCAGCGCACAAGACGCAGAACCTCTGATGTTTATCTGATGTACTCTGGTCTCATGAGCACCGCGACTTTCACCGATCTCCTCCGTAAGCCGAAGGATGTCCTTGCCCACATCGACGAGGGCCAGGTGCGTATCACTCGTCGGGATGGCGATGACCTGGTGATCCTTCGTGGCCACGACCTCGACACGCTCGAGCTTGGCGTGAAGCTCTCCAGTGAACTGCTCCGCGCTATCGGGCGGAACAGGGGCGATGTCGGCGCTGCGCTGCGGGAGCTCTTCGCGTGGACGAGTGAGTTCGATGAGGGCGAGCTGGCCACTTACGCGAGCGAAATTGAGCGGCTGGTTTACTCCGCCAGCGAGTTGGGCACGTTTGAACGCCTGCTGCGTGCTCAGCACGAGTGGCGGGAGACTGCTGCGGCTTACGCCATGGGTGCGCGGCCGGCTAAGCCGATCGATCTGACGGAGACGTCTGCGCGGGTCGAGCGCCCGTAATGGCGGGAAGGCGGGGATCGTCGGTTCCGCGACCGACAAGGGTCAGCGAGTACGAGATCGTCTTCGGCGACGTCGCGGCGGAGCGCGGGTGGCGCGACCTTCGCGCGACCGCGAAGAACGCCCTCGCGGATGCCTGGGACTACCTGACCGCTCACCCGACGCGGTTCGACAGCTCGCGCTGCTACCAGCTGAAGGGCAACCTATCTACAGCGGTGGTGGGCGGGAGGACCCTGCCCGTCTGGCAGTACAAGGTCACGGACGGCGCGAGGCTTCGCTACGCGGTCGACGCTCCCCAGCCGAAGGGCAAGAAGCCGGGACGGGTGATACTCATCGAGGCATCCCCGTCGCATCCGAACGACACGGACTCGTCGAAGAACTTCCGGTAGGCGCGATCCTGAGTGAAGCTCGGCACGTTCCAGGAGGTGGTGGACAAGGCGCCACGCCTCGATGCAGTGTCCAGTGGAGTCGCCATCGCTATAGTTCAGTGTCCCGTGTATAGTCATCGTGTGCTGACTATTGCTTCTCGTCTTGATGTGATGAACCGGCTGGGTCGGGCGATGGCCGACCCGACGCGTTCGAGGATCCTGCTGTCGCTGCTGGATGCCCCGGGTTATCCGGCCGAGCTCGCCCGTGATCTTGAACTGAGCCGCACGAACGTGTCGAACCATCTCACCTGTCTTCGGGGCTGTGGACTGGTGATCGCGACGCCGGAGGGTCGTCGCACGCGGTACGAGATCGCAGATCCGCACCTGACGGTGGGCCTGCGGCATCTTCTCGACGCGGTTGTGGCGGTCGATGAAGGCGTGCCGTGCGTTGACGAGAAGTGCGAGTGCTGCGCATGAGCGCGGAGTGCTGCGGCGACGACGAGCCGCGGAAGACAGGCACCATCCACCGCGTCGAGTTGTCGCTACCGCAGGGGGGAGACGGCTGCTGCGGCCCAGAGGTCGTGCAGGCGGCGGCGGGCGTATCTGCTCATGATGACGGCGATGCGTGCTGCGGCCCCGCCCTGCCACCAGCCGCCGGCGCCGATCACGAGTTCGAGGTGCGTCCACCGTGGTGGCGGGACATCGCTCTACTGCCGTCGGCGCTGTCCGGTGTGTTCCTACTCGCCGGGTACGCGTTCGAGTGGACGGGCCTGGAGATTGCCGCACTGGTGCTGCAGTGGGCAGCTCTGCTCGCTGGCGCGTACACGTTCGTTCCCGGTGCGATCCGGCGCGTGATCCGTGGCCGGCTCGGTGTCGGTCTGCTGATGACGATCGCTGCTGTCGGCGCCGTCCTGCTCGGGCACGTCGGTGAAGCAGCGACCCTGGCGTTCCTGTTCTCCCTCGCTGAGGCGCTGGAGGACCGAGCGATGGACCGCGCTAAGGAGGGCCTGCGCGCACTGCTGTCACTGATCCCGGAGACGGTGCGCGTCTCACGGCTCAGTGGCGACATCACGGTCCCTGCTGCCGATGTGCGCGAGCTCGACATCCTCGTCGTCGGAGCGGGCGAGCGTGTGGCGACCGACGGTGTCGTCGTCGAGGGACGCTCCAGCCTGGACACATCGGCGATCACCGGGGAGTCCATCCCGGTCGAGGTCGGGCCCGGCGACGTGGTCGCGGCAGGTTCGGTGAACGGGTCGGCGACGTTGCGGATCGAGGCGACCGCGGATGGCCGCGACAACTCCCTCACGCAGATCGTCTCGCTGGTGGAGCAGGCCCACGCCCGCAAGGGCGATCGGGCACGACTAGCGGATCGGATCGCGCGCCCGCTGGTTCCCGTCGTCCTGATCGCCGCGGCGCTCGTCGCGCTGTTCGGCTTCGTCGTCGGTGACCCCTGGACCTGGATCGAGCGGGCACTGGTGGTCCTGGTCGCGGCGTCCCCGTGCGCGCTGGCGATCGCGGTGCCGGTCACCGTGATCAGCGCCATCGGCTCCGCGTCGAAGTTCGGCGTGGTGATCAAGTCCGGGGAGGCGTTCGAGCAGCTCGGCACGATCCGCGCCGTCGCGCTGGACAAGACCGGGACGCTCACCCGCAACGAACCCGCGGTGGTCGACGTCCGACCCGCCGACGGGACCAATCGCGACGACCTGCTCGCCTGGGCTGCCGCCATCGAGGCGACCAGCACGCACCCCTTGGCCGCCGCGATCACCGCGGCATCCCCGAAGGCGCTGTCCGCCATCGATGTCGTGGAAGAAGCCGGCCACGGCATCGCCGGCCGCGTCGACGGCACACTCATCCGCGTCGGGAACGCGCGCTGGCTTGACCCGGCCGTGCTCAGCACCGCCGCCGAAGGGATGGCTGCGGAGGGCATGACCGTGGTCGTCGTCGAAGCCGACGGCGCTGTCGCCGGGCTCATCGGCATCCGTGACGAACTGCGCCCGGAGTCGGCCGAGACCGTGCGGATGCTCCACAGTCAGGGCATCGAGACCGTCATGCTCACCGGCGACAACGAACGCACCGCCCGCGCCATCGCCGCCCAGGCAGGCATCGACGATGTGCGGGCCGAGCAGCTGCCCGCCGACAAGGCCCACGCGATCGAATCCCTGACCACCGTCCGCCCGACGGCCATGGTCGGGGACGGCATCAACGACGCCCCAGCACTAGCGACCGCCACGGTCGGCATCGCCATGGGACTGAAAGGTTCGGCGGCCGCCATTGAGTCCGCCGATGTCGCGTTCACCGGCCACGACCTCCGCCTCATCCCCGGCGCGCTCGCGCACGCGCGCCGCGGGCGACGCATCATGACCGCGAACATCGCCCTGGCCCTCGCCATCATCATCGTGCTCTTCCCGCTGGCGCTGTTCGGCGTTCTCGGTCTGGCCGGTGTCGTCCTGGTACACGAGATCGCCGAGGTCGTCGTCATCCTCAACGGCGTCCGTGCAGCCCGACGCCCCGCTGCTCTCCGAGAGCTAGCGCCGGCACCCGAGCCCGCACGCGCCTGACCAACCCTGCGGTGATATCGCCGTCCGAGCTGGAGCCATCCTTCGTGAAGACCCCCGTCAAAGTCAGCCTCATCACCGGTGCCGTCGTTATCGTCCTCGTGATCGCAGCTCTGGTCGTGGTCATGCTGACCCGGCCCGCTGCTCCCGACCCTTCCGGCTCGGCGGGCGCACTGCCCGGCGCCCGGACTGACTCGCACGTCCTGGACGACGCCGGCCCGGATGCGCCGACGCTGGTGGAGTTTCTCGACTTCGAGTGCGAAGCCTGCGGAGCGTTCTACCCGGTGGTCGAACAGATCCGCGCCGACTATGAGGGCGAGATCAACTACGTCGTGCGGTACTTCCCATTGCCCGGACACTTCAACTCCATGAACGCCGCCCTCGCCGCCGAAGCGGCAGCTCAACAGGGCAAGTTCGAGGAGATGTACGCTCGCCTGTTCGAGACCCAGGCTCAGAGGGGCGAGCAGCAGACCTCTCACACCCAGTTGTTCCGGACGTTCGCCGAAGACCTAGGCCTCGACATGGACTCGTACGACGAAGCAATCGCCGACCCCGCCACCAAGGAAAGAGTCGAAGCAGACCGCAACGACGGCCAGTATCTCAACGTCAGTGGCACGCCGACCTTCTTCCTCGACGGCGAGAAGCTCGAGCTCACCCAGCTCAGGGACCTCACGGATGCCCTCGACGAGGCCGTCGCTCGCTGACACTATCGAGCGTGCGCGAGGCCCGCCTCAGCGGACAGACTTTGAATCAGAGGATTTCGTCGACCAACCTCTCGATGCGTGCCCGGATCTCGTCTCGGATCGGGCGAACAGCCTCGATGCCCTGACCGGCAGGATCGTCGAGCTTCCAATCCTCGTAGCGCTTGCCAGGGAAGAACGGGCAGGCGTCGCCGCATCCCATGGTGATCACGACGTCGGAGGCCTGCACGGCTTCGGTGGTGAGGATCTTGGGCTGCTCGGCGGTGATGTCGATGCCCAGTTCCTTCATCGCTTCCACGGCGATGGGGTTGATCTGGTCGGCCGGCATGGAGCCGGCGGAGCGGACCTCGATGCGGTCGCCGGCGATGTCGCGGAGGAACCCGGCAGCCATCTGGGAGCGGCCGGCGTTGTGCACGCAGACGAAGAGGACGGAGGGCTTGGTGGTGTCGGTCATGAGGGCTCCTGTGGGTGGTGGTCAGTGCGTGAGCTCATCGACGAGGGCGCGGACGCGGTCCTCGATGTCGTCGCGGATGGCTTCGACGCCCTCGCGGGATGCGAGGGCAGGGTCGCCGACGGCCCAGTCGTCGTAGCGGACGCCGGGGATGATCGGGCAGACGTCGCCGCAGCCCATCGTGATCACCACGTCGGCGGCACGGACGGCATCGTCGGTGAGGGGCTTGGGGAAGCGTTCGGCGGCCAGGTCGCCTTCGATCTCGGCGAGGATCGAGCGGACGTGCGGATGGATGACGTCCGCGGGAGCAGATCCTGCCGAGCGGGCGACAACCCTGCCGGCGGCGAGCTTGTTGACAAGCGCGGCAGCGAGCTGCGAACGCCCCGCATTGGCCACGCAGACGAACAACACCTGGGGTACAGCGGAGTCGCGGTCGCGCGTGAGGTCGGCGAGTCGCTGACGTGCGAAGCGTTCGGTGAGCGGGACAAGCGCTCCCGTGACTATTGCCGTGCGGGCGAGTGACGTGTACGACTCACGAACGATGCCCAGCACGGTCTCCGGGGCGAGCTCGGGGACCTCGGCGGCGAGCTCATCGGCGAGGTGGGTGATCCGCGCATCGAACTCGGGGTGGCCGGCGCGGCCTTCGGCGTCGCCGTCTTCGCCGGGCGCCGTCATGGTCGCAGGCGCGAAGGAGTCCAGCAGAGCGGTGACGGCGCCCCGGCGGCTGGGGTTGATGCGGTACCAGACCCAGGTGCCGCGCCGTTCGGAGGTGAGCACGTCGACGCCCTTGAGGACCTTCAGATGGTGCGACACGGTGGGCTGTGAGACGTGTGCGAGCTCGGCGAGATCGCACACGCAGGACTCGCCTCGCGGATCGGAAGCGATCGCGGAGAGCATGCGCAGGCGCAGCGGATCCGACAGAGCCTTTAAGGTCGCGGCGACGGTGGACGCCGCCTCGTGGCCGATGGCGTGGGTAGCGACCGGGCTGCAGCTGTCGACGGCGTCGGTGAGCGTGACGTTCATGAGGTGATCCTTTCGCCGGTGTAGGGATCGGTGTGGAACCAAGCGCGCGCCGCCCAGAGGGAGACGTAGACGAGTCCAACGAGGACGGGCACCTCGATGAGAGGGCCGACGACGCCCGCCAGAGCCTGCCCGGAGGCGGCGCCGAAGGTGCCGATGGCGACGGCGATGGCGAGTTCGAAGTTGTTCCCGGCCGCGGTGAAGGCCAGCGTGGTGGAGCGGGCGTAGTTCAGGCCCAGGCTCTTGCCGAGCAGGAGCCCTGCGAACCACATCAGCCCGAAGTAGACCAGCAGTGGCAGCGCGATCCGCGCGACGTCCAGCGGGTTGGCCAGGACCGCATCGCCCTGCAGCGCGAACAGCAGCACGATGGTGAACAGCAGCCCGTACAGCGCCCAGGGGCCGATCACGGGGAGGAACTTCTCCTCGTACCAGGCGCGGCCGCGACGCTTCTCGCCGATCCAGCGGGAAGCGAAGCCGGCGACGAGTGGCACGCCGAGGAAGACCAGCACGTTCAGGGCGATCTGCCAGACCGAGATCTCCAACCCCTGAGTGTCCAGACCCAGCCAGCCGGGCAGGACGGTGAGGTAGAACCAGCCCAGCAGTGAGAAGGCGACCACCTGGAAGACAGAGTTGATCGCGACGAGTACGGCGGTCGCTTCCCGATCGCCGCAGGCGAGGTCGTTCCAGATGACGACCATCGCGATGCAGCGGGCGAGACCGACGATGATCAGCCCCGTGCGGTACTCGGGCAGATCTGGCAGGAAGATCCAGGCGAGGGCGAACATGACCGCAGGGCCGACGAGCCAGTTCAGCACCAGCGAAGACACGAGGAGCTTCTTGTCGCCGGTGACGGCCGCGATCTTGTCGTAGCGGACCTTCGCGAGCACCGGGTACATCATCACCAGCAGCCCGAGCCCGATGGGCACCGAGATGCCGCCGACCTCGAGGTGGCCGAGCAGGTCCGACAGAGCGGGGACGAATCGGCCGAGGAGAAGTCCTGCGACCATGGCGAGCCCGATCCACAGTGGCAGCCACTTGTCGAGGGTGGACAGACGCCGGACGGCGGCGGGAGCGGAAGCTGCGGTTGCGGTGGTCATGCGAGCAGCGCCTCGATCTTCTCGGCGATGACGGGCTTCGGGTGCGCGCCGATGAGGATGTCCGTGCCGGTGCCGTCGCGGAAGAAGCCGAGGGTGGGGATCGACGTGACGCCAGCGGCGGTCACGGTCTCGGGATTCCGATCCGCATCGACCTTGACGATCTTCACTCGTCCGTCGTACTCGGCGGCGAGCTGCTCAAGAAGCGGAGCGACCTGGCGGCACGGACCGCACCAGGTGGCCCAGATGTCGACGACGACAGGGATGTCGGAGTCGAGAACTTCGTCCTCGAACGTGGCGTCGGTGACGGCGGTGAGCGTGCTCATGCGAAGACCTCCTCGGCCTCGATCGGAGCGGCCGGGTCGTTCTCGAGGTTCGAGAGGTAGTGCTGGGCGTCCTGAGCGGCGGCGCAGCCGGTGCCGGCGGCGGTGATCGCCTGCCGGTAGGTGTGATCGACCAGATCGCCGGCCGCGAACACCCCGGGGATGTTCGTGCGGGTGGAAGGATGATCCACTCGGACGAACCCGCCTGCGTCGGTGACGACCTGTCCTGTGACCAACTCCGAGCGGGGGTCGTGGCCGATCGCGACGAAGACACCGGTCGCCGCCAGCTCGCGCTCGGTGCCGGTGACGGTGTCACGGAGGGTGACGGATTCGAGCTTCTCGTCGCCGTTCAGCCGGGCGATCTCGCTGTTCCATGCCACCTCGATCTTCGGGTGGTCAAGCACGCGCTGCGCCATGATCTTCGAAGCGCGGACCTCGCCGCGACGGTGCACGACGGTCACCTTGCATGCGAAACGGGTGAGAAACAGGGCCTCCTCCATCGCGGAGTCCCCGCCGCCGACGACGACGATCTCCTGCTCGCGGAAGAAGAACCCATCGCAGGTGGCGCACCAGGACACGCCTCGGCCGGTGAGTCGCTCCTCATCCGGCAACCCGAGCTTGCGATAGGCGGAGCCCATGGTGAGGATCACCGCACGCGCACGGAACGTCTCACCCGCGCCAGTCACGATGGCCTTGATCGGTCCGTCGAGGTCGACGCTGACTGCGTCGTCGAGGAGGATGCGGGCGCCGAACCGCTCGGCCTGCTGACGCATCGACTCCATCAACTCCGGTCCGTTGACGGCGTCGACGAACCCAGGGAAGTTCTCCACCTCGGTCGTCGTCATCAGCGCACCACCGGTGGTCACCGAACCGGCGATAACGACCGGGGCGAGGTTTGCCCGGGCCGCGTAGATCGCGGCGGTGAAGCCTGCGGGGCCCGATCCGATGATGACCAGCTCAATCTGTTGATTCGACATGAATCTATATTGACATTCTTCAAAGTAAGGCGCAATCGGCGGCGAGACAGTTCACGGACACTGCACCTGGATGCCAAGAAGCGACCTCCCAATCGGGAAGTCGCCCTCTCGTGGGTCGGTCAGACTGCGCCGACGGGCCTTGCGCCGATCTGCGCAGTACGGATGGCGTGCCGCAGCAGCTGGCACCCTCGGCGTCGAAGCCGCCGGCACCGCCGCAGACCCCGGTGTCGGGAAGGACGAGCTCGTTGCGCTCCGCAGCCTCGTGATCTCCGGCAAGGTGAGCTGCGACGCTGCGGACCTGCTCCTAGCCCGTGAGCGCCAGGAAGGTGGGGGCGCGGCCATAAGACTTCGCACCGACGATGAACAGGTCCTTCTCGGGCTGCGCGAGCTGGCGTGCGCCGGTGGCTCCGACGGAGCCGCAGGAGTGGATGTTCGGGTCGATCTCCGAGGCGATGCTGGCCACGGCGTCGAGCACTGGCGAGGATACGGCCATCGCAGCCGTCCTGGTCGACCGTGTGCACAACGAATGGCTGGCCCTTGCGGCCGCTGTCTACGTCTTTGTCGCGCCCCTGCCGCGCGATTCCCGTCACCGTTGTGCCGTAGAGGACGCGGTCACCCAGCACATCGACGAGTGGGGTGAGGTACTCACTCACCCACTCCGCCCCCGTCGGGTAGCCGTTTGCCGGCGCCGTCCCGGTCGGCTCGAGCAGGCGACGCGCTGCAGTGTCGGTGAGCTCCGGCCAGCCTGAGAAGAGGCGTGCATGACCCCACTCGGACACGGCAGCACCAGCGGAGGAGCCACGCTCGACGACCACGTCATCGACGCCACGTTCGGTTAGATGGGCGGCTGCAGCCGGATGGCCAGCCCAAGCCCGTCATCGATCACGATGGCATCCTCGATCAGTTGCTCGATTCTCAGCGTCAGGACGGCGCCTTTGACTACAGGCGCGCAAAGTCCTGAGCGTCCACTCGCCCAGAGCTATCCGAGGAGCATCGAAGGCATCCGCGGGGCCGCCTCGCTGGCTTAGCGGACGAGGCGTGCGATGGCCTGGGATGCTTCAGTGATCTTGGCCTCGGCAATGTCTCCGCCTGCACGTGCGGCGTCGGTGACGCAGTGGCGGAGATGGTCTTCGAGAAGACCGACAGCAACGCCCTGGAGTGAGCTCGTCAGCGCTGAGATCTGGGTGAGGATGTCGATGCAGTACTTCTCCTCGTCGACCATGCGGTGGATGCCGCGGGCTTGTCCTTCGATCCGTTTGAGACGGGCGAGATAGCGGGCTTTGTCGGTGATGTAGCCGTGTTCGCCGTGTTCGCCGTGTTCGCAGGCGGTGTCGGACTCGACCTGGTCGGTCTCGATGGTGTCGGTCATCGTGGTCTCCGGTTCTGGATTGGTTATCGGTTGAGGATCGCGCGGGCCGTGGTTTCCGGGCGAAGGTCGAGTCGCCGCAGGAGCTGCGCGTTGAGGGCAACCACGATGGTGGACAGGGACATCAGGATCGCCCCGACCGACATCGGCAGCACGAACCCGATGGGGGCGAGGACGCCGGCGGCGAGGGGTACGGAGATCAGGTTGTAGCCGGCGGCCCACCAGAGGTTCTGCTTCATCTTCCGGTATGCGGCGCGGGACAGTTCGATGACGGAGAGCACCGAGCGGGGGTCGTCGCTGGCGAGGATGACTCCGGCAGAGGCGATGGCAACGTCCGTGCCGGCGCCGATCGCGAGCCCGACATCGGCCTGGGCGAGGGCGGGGGCGTCATTGACGCCGTCACCGACCATCGCGACCTTGCGTCCCTCGTTCTGGAGCTCCTGCACCTTCGCGGCCTTGTCCTCCGGTCGGACGCCGGCGAAGACACGGTCGATGCCGAGGTCCTCGGCCACGGTGTGCGCGACGGCTTCGGCATCGCCGGTGATCATCACGACCTGCACACCCAGCGCGTGCAGTGCATCGACGGCTTCGCGCGATTCCGACCGCACCTCATCGGCGAGCTTGAGAGCGCCGATCACACGGCCGTCCTGAACCACGTGGAGGATGATCGCACCGTCATTGCGCCACCGCTCGGCAACGGGCAGCTCCTGCGCATCTTCCTCGGTGAGCAGGTGCGGTCCCCCCACCCGTACAACGGTCCCGTCGACGGTCGCGGTGACGCCGACTGCGGGAGAGGAGGTGAAGTCCGAGCTGCGGGGCACGTCGAGGTGACGGTCGGCGGCGGCGCGGACGATGGCCTTGGCGAGCGGGTGTTCACTGTCGGCCTCCGCGGCGGCGGCCAGGGCGAGCACCCGGTCGGTGTCGTTGCCTTCGACGACTGAGACCTCGGAGACGGTCGGTTCGCCCTTGGTGAGGGTGCCTGTCTTGTCGAACAGCACGGTGTCGACGGTGCGCATGCTCTCCAGCGCGAGCCTGTCCTTCACGAGTACGCCACCGCGTGCGGCGCGTTCGGTGGCGATGGAGACGACCAAGGGGATTGCGAGACCGAGTGCGTGGGGGCAAGCGATGACGAGCACCGTGATGGTGCGGATGACGGCATCATCGGGAAGCCCAACGAGCGTCCACACGATCGCCGTGATCACGCCAGCGCCGAGAGCGAACCAGAACAGCCAGCCTGCCGCCGTGTCGGCAAGGCGCTGCGCGCGCGAGGACGAGCTCTGTGCTTCGGTGACCAGGCGTTGGATGCCGGCGAGAGTGGTGTCGTCACCGGTGGCGGTAATCTCCACGCGCAGCCCGGAGTCGGTCGCCACAGTTCCGGCCGTGACCTGGTCATCGATACCGCGCGTCACGGTGCGGGACTCGCCGGTGACCATTGACTCGTCCATCGACGCGCGACCGTCGACGATGCGACCGTCGGCGGGGACGCTGCCCCCGGGGCGAACGATGACGACATCACCGACGACGAGTTCGGCAGGCGAGACCGTCACGACCTGGTCACCTTCGACGCGTTCTGCTTCGTCGGGCAGGAGCGCGGCCAGGGAGTCGAGAGCGGACGTGGTCTGCGCGAGGGACCGCATCTCGATCCAGTGCCCGAGCAGCATGATCACGATGAGGAGCGCGAGCTCCCACCAGAAGTCGAGCTCGTGGTGCAGCAGGCCGAGGCTCGCACCCCAAGAGGCGATGAACGCAACGGTGATGGCGAGTCCGATGAGGAGCATCATCCCGGGCTTGCGGTCGCGGATTTCGCTGACAGCACCGACGAGGAACGGCTTTCCACCCCAGATGTACATCACTGTTCCCAGTACCGGGGACACCCAGGCCAGGCCGGGAATGTCGGGGAGGGTGTAGCCGAGGATCATCGCGAACATGCCCGACAGCGCGACGGTGGGGACGGCGAGGATCAGCATGATCCAGAACAGGCGACGGAACTGTCCGACGTGGTCGCCATGCCCCGCATGACCCCCGTGTCCACCGTGAGCGTCGTGTCCACCATGTGCGTCATGGCCGGCATGCTCGCCGTGACCCTGGTGGCCCATCGGCGCGCCGCTTCCGTGCGGTGCAGTATCGGGACCGTCGTGGTGCACGGCGGTGTCGTGGTGAGGGGTGTGGACGGGGGGGTCTTCTGTGGCCGCGGCGGGGACCGATGGGGTGTGCCCGTGCGCTGCGTGTTCGTGGGTGTGATCAGCGTCGTCGCTGTGTGGCTGGCTCATGAGGCTATCCTCCTCGGAAACGATGAAGCTGTGCGGGGCGATCCGTGTGCCGCCCCGCACAGGTGAAGCGATGTCAGGCTGCGGTCACGTACTTGGCGGGGTCAGCGTCGAACAGGGGGCCGCAGGCGGCGCAGCAGAAGTAATAGCGGGTGCCCTCGTAGTCGCGGTAGAGGCCAGCGGCTTCAGCGTCCGCTTTCACGACGGTGCTGCCGACCATCACGGGGCATTCGGCGAGCTGTTCGGCGGACGGCGCGAGGAGGTCCTTGCGTCCGTCGGCTGGGACAGAGCCGTGGCTGTTGTGGCTGCAGCAGGATCCGGAATCAGACATGTGTGTTCCTCTTTCGTGATTTCAGTGGGTTCCGACGGTTGCGTTCCGCGTCGCATGATCACGCGGTGCGGGCGCGGCGGTCGGGGATGGGTCCGCCGCCTGGCTGCGGAACGTGCGCAGGCGGAGGCTGTTGCCGACGACGAAGACGCTGGAGAACGCCATCGCGGCGCCGGCGAGCATGGGATTGAGCAGACCGAGGGCTGCCAGCGGGATGGCGGCGACGTTGTAGGCGAAGGCCCAGAACAGGTTGCCCTTGATCGTGCCGAGCGTCTTCCGAGACAGACGGATCGCGTCGGCCGCGCTGCGCAGATCGCCGCGGACGAGCGTGATGTCGCTGGCCTCGATCGCCACATCGGTGCCCGTGCCCATGGCCAACCCCAGGTCTGCCTGGGCGAGCGCGGCCGCATCGTTGACGCCGTCTCCGACCATCGCCACGACCTTGCCCTCGCGCTGCAGCCTGGTGACCACGTCGACCTTGTCTTTCGGGAGCACTTCGGCGATGACCTCATCGATGCCGACCTCAGACGCGATCTGCTCGGCCACGGCACGGTTATCTCCGGTGAGGAGCACCGGTGTCAGTCCCAGCGCCTTCAGCTGCCTGATGGCTTCGGTGCTGGTCGGCTTGATGGTGTCCGCGACGATGAGCACACCGCGTGCTTCCCCGTCCCACCCCACGGCGACCGCGGTCTTGCCCTGACGCTCTGCTTCGCTCTTCGCGGCGGCGAGATTCTCGGGAAGGCGCTGGGACCAGTCCTCGAGAAGCGACTCGCGGCCGACAAGGACGGCGTGCCCGTCGACGATGCCCTGCACTCCCTTGCCCTCGATGTTCGCGAAACCCTCGGGTGTCGGAAGCGTGCCGACCTCTTGGACTGCGGCTTTGGCGATGGCCTGCGCGATGGGATGCTCGGAGGCGTCCTCCACCGCACCCGCCAGGCGCAGCAGCTCGCCGCGGTCGACGCCGTCAGCGGTGAACACGCCGGTGAGCGTCATCCGCCCTGTGGTCACCGTCCCGGTCTTATCCAGAACGACGGTGTCCACCCGTCGCGTCGACTCGAGAACTTCCGGACCCTTGATGAGGATGCCCATCTGCGCGCCGCGGCCCGTGCCCACCAGCAGTGCGGTGGGCGTGGCAAGGCCCAGGGCGCACGGGCAGGCGATGATCAGCACCGCGACCGCGGCGGTGAACGCCGCCGCGGCAGGGAATCCCGCGCCGAGCCAAGCGCCCAGCGTGGCGATGGCGATCGCGATGACAATGGGCACGAAGATACCCGACACCCGGTCGGCGAGGCGCTGCACCTCGGCCTTGCCCGATTGGGCGTCCTCGACGAGCTTCGCCATCTGCGCCAACTGGGTGTCCGACCCGACCCTCGTCGCCCGGATGACGAGCCGGCCACCGGCATTGACCGTCGCCCCCGTGACGGAGTCTCCTTCGCCGACCTCGACCGGCACGGATTCACCGGTGAGCATGGACGCGTCGACCGCGGAGGTGCCGGAGACGATCACACCATCGGTGGCGATCTTCTCGCCGGGCCGTACGACGAACTCGTCGCCCTCTCGCAGGTCCGCGATGGGAATGCGGGTCTCGGCGCCGGCGCGAAGCACAGCAACATCCTTCGCTCCCAGCTCCAACAGCGCGCGCAGGGCGGCGCCCGCCTGCCGTTTCGCCTTCTTCTCGAAGTAGCGTCCGGCGAGGATGAACATCGTCACCGCGGCACCCACTTCGAGGTAGATGTTCGCCGCCCCGTCCGACGGTGCCACGGTGAGCTCGAACGGGTGGGTCATCCCGGGGACGCCGGCCGTGCCGAAGAACAGCGCGTAGAGCGACCACAGTAAGGCGGCTATCGTCCCCATCGAGATGAGCGTGTCCATGGTCGCCGCACCGTGCCGGAGATTCGTCCACGCTGCCTTGTGGAAAGGCCAGGCCGCCCAAACGATGACGGGGCCGGCCAGGGCGAGTGAGAGCCACTGCCAGTAAGTGAACTGCAATGCGGGGATCATCGACATCGCAATCACAGGAAGGGTCAGCACGATGGAAGCGATCAAACGGTTCCGCAGGCTCACCAGCTCCCTATCCGGAGCGTCCTCACCGTCGACTACCGCGGACGGCTCCGGTGAGGGAAGGGCGGCCGTGTAGCCGGTCTTCTCCACCTCGGCGATCAGCAGCGCCGGGTCGAACCCGTTCGGTGCGGTGACCTTCGCCTTCTCCGTCGCATAGTTCACGGTGGCGGTGACACCGTCCAGCTTGTTGAGCTTCTTCTCGATGCGCATCGCGCACGACGCGCAGGTCATCCCGCCGATCTCCAGCTCCACGCTGGACGCGGCTGCTGACTGCGTATCCGTCATGATGTCTCCTCGATCCTTCTTGCAACTCGATGCGCACTGAGCGGGTCAGTGCCCGTCGTGCTCGGCGTCGTCTTCGGTGTCCGCCTGGTCGCCGGTGGCGGGGGTCGCCTCGAGTACGAACTGTGCGGTGTGGACCTGTCCGTCGACCTGGAAGTCCAGGTACAGCAGGTAGCGGCCGGTGGTGGGTGTCTCGGCGGTGAATTCCACCTCGGGGCCGGCCAGATCGCCCGGCTGTGGTTCCTCGCCGCGCGCGTGCACATGCAGATACGCCAGGTCGCCATCGCGCAGGGCAACGAGGTGGCCGAACGCACCGAGGTACGGCTCCAGCACCGTGACGGGTTCCCCGTCCCGAGAGACCTTGACAGTCAGTTCGCTTCCAGTTCCGGCGACCAGGTCGCCGCTGACGGTCACGTCGAAGCCGTCGACCGTGTCGCTTGTCTTGACGGCGACCTCGGGCTCCGGTGTCAGCTGCCCCGCCACATCGACGGTGCGGGAGAGCGTGGCGCTCACCCCCTCAGAGGTGAAGTCCGCATACAGCCGGTACGTTCCCGCGGTATCCCAGGACCATGGCAGCGACCAGACCCCGGTCCTCGGGTCGAGTTCGGGGTGCACGTGACGGTATTCACGCCCGTCGTTGCGGACCACGATCAGGTGCAACTGCTTATCGTGGGCCTCGTCGAAATCGGTGATCGGGACACCTGAGGGATCGCGGATGTCGAAGGAGAGTTCACCGTCCGTCTCGACGTTCGCCGGCGCCTGTACGGGGCTCATTGTGAATCCCGATGCCGCGCTCATCACTCCACTCACCCCCATCTCCTGATCGTCTTTCGTGCCAGCAGCATCCTCGGGCGCTTGCGCGTCATGCGAGGAATGCCCGGCGTCCGCCCATGCGGTCACCGTGCTGTCGGGCACGAGTGCGCCCGCGGCGGCGAAGGCGGCGCCGAAGACAACGACAAGGCCCGCGCCGTAGAGGCCGAGGCGGCCCGGGGCGTTCATGAGAGTCGGACCGCCTCGTACCCGGCCTCATCGACGGCCGCGAGCACGGCCGCGTCATCCACTGCGGAACTCGTCGTGACGAGAAGCCGGCCGGTCTGCGCACTCACTTCGATGTTCTCGACGCCGGGGACCTGGCTGACCTCGCCGCGAACAGCGACCTCGCAGTGGCCGCAGCTCATCCCGCTCACCTGGTACTCGCTCGTGCTCATGATGGCTTCCTTCCCTCGATTCGGAATACCCCGGTAGGGTACTGGTATGCCTAACCATATACCCACCCAGGGTATTCCGGTCAAGGGGGTGAAGGGAGCTTCTCATGGATAAGACCAGCTCGGATGTGCTCATCGTCGGCGCGGGCGCCGCGGGTCATTCTGCGGCGGTCACGTTGCGGCGCAGCGGTTTCGACGGGTCGATCCGGATCGTGCATGCGGAGCCGTTCGCCCCGTACAACCGCACGCTGGTGACCAAGGGCATCCTTCGTGGCCTGCTCACCCCGGAGCAATCCGCGCTGCCTGCCTTGGACTCGATCGATGTCGAGACGATCCCCGGCAGCGCTGTCGGGATGGAAGAGCGGGGCATCTTGCTGCACGATGGCAGACGGCTGATATTCGCAACGGCTGTCGTGGCGACCGGCGCCGCCCCGCGTCCCCTGCAGGCGACAGGCGTCAGCGAGGGGGTCTTCACGCTGCACAGCGCGTCCGACGCGCTACGCATCCGAGGGCATGCGGGTCCGACGTTCGAAAGGCGGGTTGTCACTGTCCTCGGTGCCGGGCTGGTCGGAGCAGAAGCAGCAAGCTACCTTGTGAGCGCTGGTGCCAGAGTGCATCTCGTCGCGCGCTCCGAAATCCCCTTGGCGCACAGCCTCGGGTTGCCGATCGCCACCCGGCTCCGCGATCTGCACGCTGCGCACACGGAGTTCCATCCAGGCCGGACAGTGCGCTCCATCTCGGCTTCCGGAAGCGGGGGTGACGTACTCCTCGATGATGGGACATCTGTATCGTCAGACGTGATCGTCCTCGCCCACGGAACAGTTCCGGCTGTCTCATGGATCCGCTCAGACGGTGCCGCGATCGAGGTCGATGACCGGCTCCGTGCCAGGACGATCCCGGCAGTGTATGCGGCCGGTGGGGTCGCCGCTCATGTCGGTCCCGACGGTTCGCTCTATCGTATGGATCATTGGGATGATGCGGTGGCACAAGGGGCTCACGCCGCCCGAGCGCTGCTTCATGATCTGCACGGCGGGGACGATCCTGGCCCGTACCGGCACGTTTCCGGGTTCACGGTGAATGTGCACGGCGTCACGCTGAGTGGAGCGGGCGTCGTCTTGCCGCAGGCGACCGCGGAAACGACGTCATCGGCCGGCGGCGGCCTCGTCTCGACCTTCAGGACCGCCGACGGCAAGAGGGCGGGTGCTGTCGGGTGGTCAGCGGCAAGGGAAATCCTGGCGGTCAAGCACGAGCTGGCAGGCGGCTTCTGAGTGTGCACAGGATCGATGTCGGGCACACAGGCGGCGGTGCTAGCGTCGTGAGGAACAGGAAGGATCGAGGATGCAGGTGACGGTTCGCGCCACAAGCCCGCAGTTGTCGCTGCGCACCCTGCTGATGCTCGGCACCGCGGCCGTCCTGATCATCGTCGGCCTCCTGGGCATGCACACCTTCACCGCGGAACCTGCCGGGCACGGCTCCTCGGGCGTCGCCCATTCCGCATCGACAGTCGCTCACGTTCCGGACGCCACGGCGAGCCTCGACGACGGTGGTGCCGCTGCCTGCGACGGGCCGTGCCACGTGACCACCGGACAAGGGCAGGGTCACGACGACATGGTCACCGCCTGCGTACTCGCGTTGCTGGCCGGCCTTCTGCTCCTCGTCCCACCGACGTTTGCCCGACGCTCCGGCATCTCCCTTCGCGAGGTGACCAGCTGGTTGCGGTGGGAAGCGACCGATGCCCTCCCTCGTGGCCCCTCGTTGACGGTTCTTTCGATCAGTCGAACTTGAGTATTCGCACGCCGACCCAACTGTGGGCGGCCCTGCGGCGCCCGTTGGCGCCGCCGCTTCAGCGAACTCTCATACGACTTACGAAGGAACGACCATGAACAAGAAGATCCCCCTCGCACTCAGCACCGGCGCTCTCACCCTCGCCCTGGTACTGACCGGCTGCGCCGACACCGGCACCGCGCCGTCCGGTACCAGCAGCTCACCGTCCGCGTCGACGTCCTCGTCGGCCTCAACCGAGGCTGACGAGATGTTCGTCACGATGATGATCCCTCATCATGAGCAGGCCATCGAGATGTCGGACATTCTGCTGGCCAAGGACGGCGCGGACCCGCGGGTGGTCGAGCTCGCCGAACAGATCAAGGCGGCGCAGGGCCCGGAGATCGACAAGATGCTCGGGTGGCTCGAGGACTGGGGTGTGGAGTACGACCCCGATTCGATGGGCGGCATGGACCACGGCTCCATGGGCGGCGACGACAGCATGATGTCCGAAGAGGACATGACCATGTTGGAAGACGCCGACGCGACCGAGGCCAGCCGTTTGTTCCTCGAGCAGATGATCGTGCACCACGAAGGCGCCGTCGACATGGCACAGACGGCGCTTGACGACGCGCAGAACCCGGACGTCCTCGAGCTCGCGCAACAGGTGATCGATGACCAGACGGCGGAGATCGCCACGATGAAGGACCTCCTCGGAGAACTGTAGAACCACGCGGGGCGGGCCGATTCCCGAACGACCCGCCCTGCGTTTCCCGCGCGATCGCCCCGCGCGAAGACCGACCCCGCGGCGCGCTCCCTGCTGCCCGCGTCACAAGCCTGGCCACCCTCCTGGCCGCTACCCGGAAACCATCATGAAACGATCATTTCTTCTCGCCGCCGCAACCATCCCCGTGCTGACGCTCGTCATTACGGGCTGTACTGCCGCGCAGTCCGACGAGCCCGATGCGACACCCCGCATCGACCACATCCACGGCATCGCCGAAGACCCCCGCGGTGACGATCTGCTCGTCGCCACGCACAACGGCATCTTCACCGTCACACCGGACGGGAACGTCTCCGGACCCGTCGGCGGCCATGACTTCGATGCCATGGGATTCACTGTCACCGGCGACACCCTGTTCGCCTCCGGACACCCCGGAGAGCAAACCCCGGCCGAGCTGGGATCCCCGAACCTCGGCATCATCCGTAGCGATGACTATGGCCTCAACTGGTCGCCCATCGCCCTGAACGGAACAACCGACTTCCACGTCCTCACCGCCAGCCCCGACGGAACCCTGTACGGCATCGCTTCCAGCCAAATCGACCTGCTCTCCAGCACCGACAACGGAACGAACTGGACCACCCATGCCCCTCTAGCGGCAGCCGACCTCGCCGCCACAGAGTCCGGGCTCTATGCCGCCACCGAAGAAGGACTGCTCGTCAGCACCGACGGTGGCGACACCTTCACCCCCGTCCCCGAATCACCCCTGCTCTACGCCCTCGTAGCACGCACAGACGGCACACTCGTCGGCGCCGGCACCGACGGGGTCCTCTGGGCCCAAGATCAGAACGGGACGTGGCAGCAGCTGGGGCCACTCGACGGAGCCGTTCAAGCCCTCAGCACCATCGATGACCGCATCATCCTCGTCGATGACCGAGGCATCGTTGGTGTCACTGTCGACGGCTTCACCGTCCTCAGCCCGGCCCGGTAACCGCAGCCCACTCACGAATCCACCATGAACGAACACAAGAATCCGTTCCGGAACTTCGTCTTCTTCATCACCGCGGCAACGATCGCCGTCGTCCTCCTCGCCTTCGCCACCTACCTCGCGATTGGAGCGATCCTCTGATGTCGCCGGACGCACGATTCGATCCGCTCCGCCTGTCCGCGCTCAGCCATCGTTCCGCACCGAGCAGGCCGCCACCTCGCCCGTCGCGTGCGTACCGACTGCACCGCCGACTTGTGCGGTTAGGGATTGTGCTCCTGGCAGCCGGACCCGCGCTCGTCCTGATCCATCTGAGCACCGATACACAATACGGAAGCCACAATGGCACTTGGTGGACGTACACGGTGGCGAGCTACGACGTCGCCATCATCACCACGATCATCGGGGTAGCACTGGTCTGGCGATCGCCGCCGGCCTCCGATGAACGGCGTGAATGACTGGCCGAATCGCGGCGTCAAGAGACAGGGACATCCCAACGTCTCATGACCTTGTCGATCTCGACGAGGCCGGCGAAGCGGGCAACGTCGCGTCCACCCATGACGCGGTTCCGAGCGAGCTTCGCCGGGAACTGCTTCAGGGGAGGGATCTCGGTCTCGTGTTGCGGCGAGGGTCTGGCGTTGAGCCTGGACGGTCGCCGCTAGCGCACGCCGGAACGGAGCCACTGATCGTGTAGCAGTTGGCTCATCGCCACGCGTGGTGTCAGGTCACCGTGTCGAGCTCCACGCCGTAGTCATCGGCGTTCTGCGTTATCGGCACGAATATCGAATCATCCCCGGCGTACTCAGCGAGCTCCGGCGGGCAATCGAGATCGCCGATCGAGAGCGCACGTTCAGGTGGCAAGAGATGGGCTTGTTCGAAGCCCTTGCCCGAGGGTCGACGATTCGGTAGCCGTCAGCGAGACTGGCGGAGATCGAGGCCGAGGGCAGACTCGGACCGCAGATCATCGGCCCCTCGATTGCGGGGCATCCAGCTCAAGAAGGGCGGTATCCATGACCGACGCATCCACTCCCCCAAGCGACACCGTCAACGATCTGACCAACCCACCCGTGCCGCCGGGAGCCTTGTTGCTGGAGCTCGTGCCGGTTCCGGTCACCGACATCGAACGAGCAAAGACCTTCTACCGAGACCAGCTCGGCTTTCGGCTCGACGTCGACATCAACCCAGAGCCCGGCGTCCGCATCGTCCAGCTCACGCCACCGGGTTCGGCATGCTCGATCACCCTGGCCGAGGGCCTGCCCACGCTCGACATGCCTCCGGGGACCCTGCGAGGGCTGCACCTGGTGGTCGCCGACATCGAGGCATCTCGTGCCGAACTGGTCGAGCGCGGCGTCGAGATCAGCGAGGTCGAGGACCTCGGCGGAGTGTTCTACGCCTTCTTCGCCGACCCCGACGGCAACACCTGGTGCCTGCAGCACATGCCCTGGCGATAGCTACGACGCCGGCGAGGGCGCCGGGGTCGGTTTGATGCGGCGGGTCGGCACACGCAGGAGGACGAGCGCGACAAGGTAGATGCCGCCGACGACGATCGCGATGTCGGCGACGTTGCCGATGAACAGATCGAAGTAGCCGATGAAGTCGATGACGCCACCGCGTGCCAGGCGGTCAGCGGCATGACTGATCGCACCGCCGAGGACCAGGCCCAGCCCGATTGCCCACCAGAGCGATCCCACCCGCCACAGGTAGACCGTGATGGCGACCGCGGCGGCAGCGGCGAGGAGTCCGAGCAGCCAGGTGAAGTCGGTGCCGAGGGAGAACGCGGCGCCACGGTTGACGGTGAGTTGGAACTCGAGAACCGGTGGCAGGACGTCCTTCGATTCTCCGCCCGAGAGCGCAGAGGCGGCCCAGATCTTGGTCCATTGGTCGACGGCGACGACGACCGCTGCGATGGCCAGCCCGGCGAGGAAGGACCAGCGCACTCCCGAGCGTCGGTTCGTGGTCGGTGACGTCACTGTGCAGTTCCCTCTTCGTGCGATAGCTCGTGCCGGGCCGGTTTTCGGTTACCGGCTTCACCAGACTATTCGCTGGGCTATGGCCGAGAGGTCAGGGCTTCGACGCCAGTCACACTTTCACGGGGAACGTCGCCAAGATGACCACACCGATGACAGCGAGAGTCAGGCCCAGAATGAAGAAGGTGCGCCGGCGCCATTCGGCGCGCTGGTTCTGGGACAGCGCCGCGAAGAACAGCACGAGCGCGAAGAGCACGGTGAGCAGAGCGTAGTTGTCTCCGCGCTGGTTGTTCACGAGTGCTTCGTCGAACTTGGCGTCCGCGCGCGCGTGCAGGTCTTCCGCTTCCTCGGTCCCCGGCGGAATGTACTCCTCCCTGGCGAGGGGCCCCTGGGATACGCGCCCCTCCGCCGTCCAGGCGTCGAACGCGATCCGGAACTCGTCCGTGAAGCGTTCCTCGATGAAGGTGACGAGTTCCTGGTCGTCGTCTGCGGTGGCGAGCACCCATTCGGTGTAGATGGTCAGATCGTATTGGCGCGCCGCTTGGGCCCTGCTTTCGGCGGAGGCGGCCTGGACACGTGCGCTGGACGCTTGGCTGAAGGCGATAGACATCTCACCGCCCCATTTCGACGCCTCGAATCCGCACCATGCGGTGATGACCGCGGTTATGGACAGCAGCACCACCGTGGCCACCTCCAACCACCGGCCGGGATGAGTGACTTTCTCGGTGGCGTCCATGCGCGCCGTCTTTTAGGGCAGCACGATCTCGAATGCCGGGTCTCCGGGGGTCAGTACGCCGAGCAACTGCTTCAGGACGCCGAGGTCGCCGCGCACGTCCAGGCCCTCGGCGTCGAGGTCTCCGCCGGCGAGGCGGATGAGCCGCTCCTTGGTGAGGGTGAGATGCAGTGCGGCATCTGTGGCGGGTTCGCGCTCGACGTAGACGAGCACGCCGTTGCGGAGCGTGACGTGGAACGAGCGGTCGAGATCACTGAGTGTGATGTCGAATCCGAGGTCGAGGTCCCAGGCGCGCGGGCCGTCGACGGTGATCGCGACGGCATCGAACAGCTGTTCCGGGGTGAGCTGCGCTCGGATGGCTGGGGCGTTGGTCACGGTCGGGGTACCGAAGTTTCCCTCGCGCAGTTCGGTCGCCCCGGAGAGGAAGAAGTTGCGCCAGGTGCCGTTCTCAGCGCCGTAGCCGAGCTGCTCGAGGGTGTCGGCGTAGAGCGCCTTCGCTTCCGCATTGTTCTCCTCGGTGAAGACCGCGTGGTCGAGCAGTGTGGCCGCCCAGCGGAAGTCTCCCGAGTCGAAGGCGGCGCGGGCGAGCTCGAGGACCCGGTCGATGCCTCCGATCGCGTCGACGTAGCGCTTCGCCTGCTCCTTCGGCGCGTGCGGCCAGAGCCGAGCCGGGTTCCCGTCGAACCAGCCCATGTACCGCTGGTAGATGGCCTTTACGTTGTGGCTGACCGAGCCGTAGTAGCCGCGGGCGTGCCAGGCGTTCTCGAGCGCGGGCGGCAGCTGGATCGCCTCGGCGATCTCGGCGCCCTGCATGCCCTGGTTCAGCATCCGCAGCGTCTGGTCGTGCAGGTACCCGTACAGGTCCCGCTGCAGACCGAGGAACTCACGGATCTCCGCGTTGCCCCAGGTCGGCCAGTGGTGCGAGGTGAACACGACTTCGGCGTCGTCGCCGTAACGCTCGATGGCCTCGGTGAGGTACTGCGACCACACGTGCGGATCCCGCACGACCGCGCCCCGCAGGGTGAGCAGGTTGTGCAGCGTGTGCGTGGCGTTCTCCGCCATGCACAGCGCCCGGTACTTCGGGAAGTAGAAGTGCATCTCGCTGGGCGCCTCGGTGCCCGGCGCCATCTGGAATTCGATCTCCAGCCCGTCGACGGTGTGGGTCTGCCCCGTCTCGGTGATCTCCAGCGTCGGCGCGAGCAGGGTCGCCTCCCCGGTCGACGTCGTCTGTCCGAGACCGGCGCCGACTGCCCCCTGCGGGCCGCGTGCGAGTGCCGCGCCGTACATGTACCCGGCGCGCCGGCCCATCGCGGTGCCCGCGTAGACGTTCTCTGCCACCGCGTGCTCGACCATGCCCGCGGGGACGATGATCTCGACCCCCGCGTCGACGTCGGCCTGTGAGACGATGCCCTGCACGCCGCCGAAGTGGTCGATGTGAGAGTGGGTGTGGATGACAGCGGTGATCTTGCGGTCACCGCGGTGACGCCGGTAGAGCGCCATCGCCGCGGCTGCGGTCTCCTTCGAGATCAGCGGGTCGATCACGATCACGCCGGTGTCGCCCTCGACGAATGACATCACCGACAGGTCGAGCCCGCGGATCTGGTACAGGCCGGGCACGACCTCGAACAGGCCGTGCTTGGCGACCAGCGTGCTCTGGCGCCACAGGCTCGGGTTCACCGTCTCCGGAGCATCACCCTGCAAGAAGTCATAGGTGGACGCGTCCCAGATGATATCGCCGGCGGCGTTGCGGATCGCAGGCTCGTCTAGCGTGCCGATGAATCCTCGCTCGGCCGCCGCGAGATCCCGCTCATCGTCGAACGGGAGCCGTGCCTGCAGCTCTGCCTGCTGTTGCCGGATGGTCTCTGATGCGTCGCGCTGACCCATGATGGTGCTCCCGTCTCCGAAGAACAGTTCACGACGAGTCTTGCGGTCACGAAAGACGGTGACAACCACCTTTCGTCTGAACCTTGTGCCGGCCGCTGTCACGCGGCATCCTGAGGTATCGGATCACCGCGGGCCCCCGCGGGTGTCCGGTTCTGGGGACGAGGCTGGGGAGGCCTCACGCGGGATGCCTCATGGGTGGCGACTCCCTCGGTCGCACGTGCGGCATCCCGCACACCCGGACGGACGCTGGCTGATACCGTCGGCGCATGCCCCGACGTATGGCGGACCCTGAGTTTCGACAGCAGCAGTGGGACGATCGCTATGCGCTGCACATCGCGCCGGTCAACGAGTACGTCGACGAACTGCGTGAGGTCGGCCGCGGGTGGGCGCCGTACGTCGCGCCCCTTCATGGTGGAGTCGAAGCGCGGGTGCTGAGCATTCTTCGCGATCCAGGGCCCGCGACGCAGGACGGCAAGGGTTCGGGCTTCATCTGCGTCGAGAACAACGACGGCAGCGCCGAGCTTCAGGCGGTCCTGCTCGAGCAAGCAGCGCTATCTCCGTACGAGCTGCTGCCGTGGAATGCGTACCCCTGGTACATCAACCGCGCCCCGAAGGCGGCTGAGCTGGATGCCGGCGTCCAGACGATCCTGCACCTGCTGGAACTCGCGCCGAGGCTGAAGGTCGTGCTACTCCAGGGTGGTGATGCGGATCACGCCTGGCGCCGGTTGCTTAGGCAGTCCCCTGAGATCGAGCGTGAGCGGGGTCTCACCGTCGTTCGGACGTTTCACCCTTCGCCGCAGGCTCTCTTCGTGCGGGATCTCGAGGAGAGAGCTGCACGCGTAAAGCGACGAGCCGACGCGTTCGTCGAGGTGGCAGGTCTGCTCGAGCCCGTGCGATCGACGCCATGACGGGCACGGGGAGCTCGCCACGCGAGCGCTGATGACCGTCCGGTAACGATGGTCATCAGCGCCTTTCGCGTCTCGCACTGAGAACCGAAGGTGTCAGTAGGCGCTGATACGGTCAGCGTCGACATCAACCTGCTCGGAGAGGCATCCCTTGAACATCACAGCACCCAAGCTCGGCGCGACCATCGCACTTCTGGCACTCCTCGGCATCAGCGCCGTGGGGTGCGCATCTCCCGAACCGTCCAGCTCGTCGTCTGGCGGCGAGTCCTCCTCGTCCGAGACCGAGCAGGTCCAGGAGGAGGAAGCTCCGGAGCCGGTGAGTCTGGAGGGCTCCTGGAAGCAGAACAACTCCAACTCCGAGGACGCGTGGCAGGAGGCCACGATCACCGGTGACACGATCGAGGTCCACTGGGTCGCCGACGGCGGTGACACGAAGTCGCTGTACTGGGCCGGCACCGTCGAGGTCCCGGCAGAGGGCGACTCGTTCACCTTCGATTCGGCGAACGACACGTCCAAGACCGAGTCCTCGATCATGGCATCGAGCGACGCGACCAAGACGTTCACGTACGAGAACGACGAGCTCAGCTACGAGGTCACCGCGATGGGCACCACGATGACCGTGCGCCTCAGCCGCGAGTAAGCACTTCGCTCACTAGTCGGCACAGCCCCCACGCTCTCGGAGCGAATGGGGGCTGTTCTGTTGCAGTTGGTGGCTCGTTCCAGGCGAGTCCCGACGGACACATGGTGTCGCGAATCTTCAAGCACGCTGGTTCTCGCGCCCCGTAACGTCGAAGCCATGACAGGAAGAGGACACCGTTGAGCGCGTTGATGGGCGAAGAGATCAGGACCGCGGAGGTCAGTGGCGACATGAGGACGGCAAGAGGAACGTTCGAGGTGTCGCTCGAGCCCGCGGAGCACGATCAGGCGGGCATCCGCCGAATGGTCATCACCAAGACATGGCGGGGTGACCTTGCCGGGCAGGGGGCCGGGACGATGCTCGCAGCTGGCGATCCGGCAACCGGAAAGGCGGGCTATGTCGCCGTGGAAACCGTTGACGGCGAGCTCGACGGGTTGCGCGGAGGCTTCGCGTTCCAGCAGTTCGGAACGATGACGGCACCCGACCAACAGCTGCGCTACGAGATCGTGCCCGGCTCGGGAACCGCGGACCTGGCAGGAATCACCGGAACGCTCGACCTCGAGATCATCGACGGGAACACCGCTACCTGTTGACCTACGCGCTGAGCTGACAGCACGGGTGAAGCGCAAGCGGCTCGCCTGTTGAAGGTGTCTCAGGCCTGACTGAGATTGCTCGCGGCTTCAGTCTGCTGGTCAGGCGCGGCGGCGTCGAAGACGCGCGTTCTGATGACCTGGTCGACGCCGACGAGGCCGGCGAGCTTCACTACATCGCGGCCGCCCATGATGCGGTTCAACATGAACTGCGGCGGGAAGAGGTCCAGCAGCGGGTTCTCACCGTCGAACGACCGCGAGGTCCTGGCGGCGAAGATGCGCGTGGTGTCGAGAGCTCTGAAGCTGTCGATCGAGAGGATGGACGTTCGGGGATCGGGCCAGATCAACCGGTCCAGAGGCTTCGCACCGGTCCAGTGCTGCTTGATGCGCTTCATCACTCCGACCGAGGCGTTCGTCGCGCCGACATACGCCTGGCGGTACTCGTCGAGCACCATGACGTAGAGGCCGGGCACCCCATCCCACTTCGTGAGATCGGTGACCTCGGTCATGCCCGGTTGGCTGGTGATTGCCGCCTGCAGCGCGGCATCGAACTCGGCAGTGTCGAGGGAGGCGAAGTGCGCCATGTTGAGGTCGTAGTTCGCCAGTGCCAGCTCCTGGAGGAACGAGCACCATGCGTCTGTGTAGATGCGGTGGTCGGGGTCCTCGTATCTGTCGTCGATCGCGTCCCAGAGATACGGGTCCTCCTCGCGGTACCAGCGTTGCAGGGAGGAGCGCTTGTTGATCCGGGCGTAGGTCTCGCGCGACATGCGGAGGCCGAGCTCGCGGCTGCCGCGGACCTTGAGTCCGAAGTGCACGGCGCTTTCGACCGGACTGGTGCCTGCTCGGCGACCACGCTGCGACGAGACGGCGACCCCCCAGATCTTCCGGGCTGGTCGCGGATGCCACCGGTGCCAGAAGAGCACGTGACCGGAGTCGACGAGCATCTGCAGGGACGCGTTCGCGTCGGCGCCGATGTCGACGTTGAAGATCCGCGCAGGGTCGAACTCGAGATGCTCGCCCTCGGGGATGATGCTCTGCTGGTTCAGCTCCCACGGATCAGCATCGAGCACTAGGTAGCCGGAGTCAGTCAGCTCTCGTCGCAGCTGTGCAGCGTGCTCGGTCGACGGCGCCCAGACGAGTGTCTCGCGCGGAGTAGCGGTGATCTCGAGTTCCACGATGGCGTTCAGCCCTCGGGGCGCCACGCGGCGGCCTCGGCGGCCATCGCGGCTCGAGCAGCCGAGAGCCGGGGGAGCCTGCCGGGGTTCTTGTCCAAGTTGATCGGTGGTGTGAGGCGCACGATGACGCTGGTCTCGACGTCGCCGAGCGGGACCCGCATGTCCGCTGGCGCCGGCCAGACAGAGAGCTGGAGGCGCGCGTGCATCCACTCGTTGAGGCGTGCGTCGCCGCCGTCGGCAAGGGCGTAGTTCGCGAAGCGCTCCGGCTTCGCGAGGTTGCGCGGGACCGCATGCAGATCGAGGAAGTCGCGCAGGAGGGCGGCGAACGACCGCCGGACCGTGGACCCGCCGGTGCGGGGCTTGGACTTCGGGTTCGTGGCGAAGTGACCGTTCAGGTCGCGCGAGACCAGGCTCTCCTCGGCCTTGCCGACGTACAGGGGATGATCCGGAGCCGGCTCAAGCTGGAGATCCCGCCAGGCCTGCTCGTCGCCGTAGATGGCGTACAGTCCGGGACGGGCGGGGACGAGTTGCGCGGCCTCCATGATCGCCCAGCGCTCTCCGGTGAGCGCGGCGACGGCAGGATTGGTGAGGTCGTGCAGGGAGTCAGCGCTCACGCCGAGGTCCTGCCGAAGTGCGCACGAACCTCGTCGGCCTGCTCGGGGGTCAGCTCCCAGCGCTGGTTCTTCAAGTGGTCGGGGTAGCGCTCGCGCAGATAGCGGCGCACAGTGATGCCGGGCCGATCACCGTCGTTGTGACCGAGTTCGCGGCCGAGCTCGGCGGGGGTGATGACGTCGTGCGATGCGCTCATGAGGTCATCATGCACGATGCCCTCGTTGACCGCATTCCCACGGATTGTCCTCGAAGGTCGGCAGTGTCCCGGGTTGTTCTCAGTGCTGCAGGCCATCTTCTCGCTGAGGTGCGGAGGAGCCAGCAAGACCATACCGATCGAGGTGCACACCGCGAAGCTCGGGGAAGGCATCGGAGACGCGCTTCGGTGGCGCGGGAGTCCGCGGCACCTTCGGGGCGGGGGTGTGCTGAGCCGCACTCTGCAAGCTGGACCGAACCATGTGCGAGGTGAACTGTCGCGGCCGCATCATCAGCCGGCCGTTCCATGCGGGACCGAGATCGATGAGGTGATGGTCGGAGGAGACGATCACGTCCGCGTCGACGGCGGGGTCCTTCGCGAGGGCGAGGATGTTATTGTCCTCGTGATTCCCGATGGCATAGTCGCGGACGACCGGGTCCACGATCGCGCCTCCGGAGTCGTCGCAGGCCTCGGCGACGAACTCGATGTACTTGGCCGTGGTTCGTTCAGACTGCCCGGAGGCGATCATCAGGCGGTGGACGTTCCGCAGGATGTGCGGCGAGGTGAACAAACGCACCTGCTGATCGAACGCGAGCGAGAGAGCGTCGGATGCCGCCGAAGGGGAGGGGAGCTTGTCGGGGAGCAGCATTCCGGTGCCGCTACGGATGTGGTCGAGGTAGACGTTGATGTCGTAGACGACCGCGATCCGAGGGCGCTCCCGCTGGCTGTTCATGAGGTTCCCAAGTCCTCGATGAGCTTGAGCGTTTCCTCGGTCGTGTAGACCTTGCCGCCGCGCTCTTCGAGCATCTCGGCGTGCAGATCGTTCATCTGCTGGACGCGGAGCTTCTTCTTGAACTCCTTCATGGCGACGCGCAGGAATTCGCTGCGGTTGCCGCCGCCGAACGCATCGGCGAGCTCCTGGAGCAAAGGGACGTCCGTCTCTTCGACGGCGAAACTGATCGGTCGTGCAGCCATTCGAGGCCTCCAAGCGTGTTAGTAATGCATTAGTAATGGTACGTCGAGAGGTCGACATCGACAAGAGTGGTCTCGAATCCCGCACGCAGTTCGCGGGATATCGGCCACCATTGCGATTCGGCTTAGATGCTGGCTGATATGTTCGGCGGCATGGCCCGCAAAATCGTGCATCAGCTCGTCGACGACATCGACGGAGAAGTCCTGGAAGTCGGATCCGGCGAGGCGGTGACCTTCTCCCTGAACGGCACCGCGTACGAGATCGATCTGTCCGAGAAGAACGCAGCAGCGTTGCGAGAGGCCTTTGAGCCGTGGATCGCGGCAGCCCGCCGGGTGTCCGCCGGCGGTACTCGCGGAGGCCGTGGGCGCCGGAACTCGCAGGGCGCCGCCAAGCGCGACCTCTCGGCAATCCGCGCGTGGGCGAAGGAGAACGGTCACCAGGTCTCCGACCGCGGCCGCGTCCCCGACGCGGTGCAGCAGGCGTACGACGCCGCGCACTGAGGCCGCCGTGGGAGAGGCGCGCGGGTTCGAGCAGGGGACGAACTGGAAGGCGAAGAACGCCGCGAGTATCCGTCTGCGCGTCGGCGACGGAAAGAAGCACCCGGTTCGTTCCTCTGATGGCGCCCCGCGGCTTACGTCTGAGGAGCAGCGGCGAGCGGACGTCCTGCGTGAGCAGGAGCGTGAACGCATCGCGAAAGAGCGCCAGGCGCGCGCGGGGCGCGCACGTGGGCAACGGCGTGAGGCCGGGCTCGACGCACGCCATGCTGAGCGCGATCACACACCAAAGGGGTGGGTGCCGGCGAACCGGCGAGGGTACGTCGATCCGCTCTCGCAGGCAGCTGATCCACGGCCGACGGCGCCGCTCAAGAAGAAGAAGTTCCGTCGCGGCCGCCGCGAGCTACAGTAGCTGAATCTCAGCGGTACTGACGAGCCTGCGCCGCGAGAATCGCTTCGCGCATCACGTCGCCGAGTTCGGCGACGATGATCTCGATGCCGGCGTCGCGGATGGAAGCCGTCAGCCACGCGCCCGGGCGATGCAGGTAGCTGGCCGCCGCCTCGTCAGCCACGGCGAGGATGAGCCGGGTCGCACCGAGCTTCTGACCGGCCCAGGCGAGTTTGAACGCGTCGGTGGCGAGCTTGCGGGGCTGCGCACCCTTGAGTGCGCCGATACGGGCGTAGGCCTCCACGAGGACCATGCGGTCTGGGGTCGCCCGTCGATCTCCATGTGGGCGTCATCGATCGCGATCCGAGCGGGAGTGAGCGCGACGCCCAGCTGCTCGGCGACGGCCGCGACGATCGCGCGCTCCGCCATGCGCTGCTCCGCCATGCGCTGCTCGGCCGAGTCGGAGGCGTGCGGGGTGGCGGATGACGGACTCATTCCGCGGCCACCAGGTCCGCGCACCCGATGGCGAACTTCGACGTATAGTCGACATGGCCACAGGCACTGCTTTCTGCAGCCTGGAGCTGGTCGCTCGAGACGGGCGCTTTGCCTGCAGCGGCGTGGAGAGCGTTCACTGCTGCGAGCATCTGCTCGCGTTCATAGAGAACCCATCCGAGCTCCGTGTTGCCGTCCTCGAGCTGGACAAATTCCTGGCGCCGATAGCGCGTCTGCTGAGCACGCGTGAGCGTAGTGCGAAGGTATTCGAGGTCTTGAGACCAGGTACGGGCGGTCATGACACCCTCCTTTCGGGTCTCTACGCCAAGCCGAGGCCTAGGGTCTTCGCGAACGACTCGAGCGTCACGGTGAGTCCAGGCGAGCTGAGTTCGATGTCCGCGGTCGGGCTCACCGGCAGGGCGTCTTCGGCGCGCTCCCACAGCGCCGCGGCGCGAGCCTCGGGGAGCTGCGGACGCTGCGCGATGGTGCGGGGGCGGTAGAAGACGCCGTCGACGTCGGGATATGCCTGGTGGATGGCGCGGGCCCACGGCCGGGACAGCGACCGATCGCCAGTGTTGATCTGATCGTTCCCGCCGACGTCCGTGACCCAGGTGCTGTCGATAAGGTCGAGGAGTGTGATCTCGCGGGTGGTCGCGAACAGCACGAACCGAGGCTGCGTGCCCCCGGTCCCTCCCGCTCCGACGCCACCGCGTTCGATGACGCCTCGGTCGCTGAAGCACTCTGATAGGCAAACGAGCAGGAGGCTCTGAACTGCCGTCTCCGGTGGAACCGTGATCTGGGGCGTGACGTAGGTCACGGCGTGGTTCGGATGGTGACCCACGGGATCGGGGTGGTGATCGAATCGGCTCCCCGTGGGCCCGAAGTGGCGGAGCTCGTGCCACCGGGCAGGGTGAGCGCCGCCGGCGTCGTAGATGCGTCCGAAGATCGTGCCGGCCGGCAGCGTACGGACAGCGCTCGGGGGGAGAGGATGCGGGAACTTCGATGCGTCGGGGGCAGGAAGCGCGCTCATCGGATCGAGAACGCCTGCTCGGCCAGCGCCGCGACAGGTTCTGCGGGCTTGCCGGCTGCGAGCCACTGGGCAGGAGTCAGCTCGCCGTCTCCCAGGTCGGGGTGAGCGTGAGTGAGGAAGTACTCCACGGCCACGGGGTTCGCCCCTTCGGGCAGCGCTCGGCTCACCGTTCCCCAGCCCGGGAGCTCACCGTGGTCGGTGAACTGGAACGTCGGGAACCGCAGGCCGCGGCCGGGGCCCGGGATCGCGAAGAGAGTCCCCTCGCCGTGGCGCTGGCGCACTCGGCCTTCGGTCACGTCGAGCAGTTCTGCGACGCGCTTAGTCGGCAGCGCCTCAGCGAGGATGTCCTGCTGGCGGAGGGCCGTGAGCACGCTGGGGCGCTCTTCGACAGGCAGCGCGTTCTCCGGCTCAACGAGCGAGCCGGCTGCGCGCAGTGCGTCCAGCTCAGCCTCCGTCAGCGACGAGTGCCCAGGCTCTTCCTCGAGCCGGAGCGCCTTGTTCACGCCCTGCAGGATGCTGATGAGGTGAGCGCGCCGACCGCTGGAGCCCAGCACGTTCAGCTCGTGCGCGAGCTCCTCGGCCTCGTGGTCCGTGAATTCCACAGGACCGACGATCTTGATGGTGATCTCGCGACCTTCGTCCGACCGAGTCGCCGTGAGGTATGCGCGTCGATCGCTGCGGAGGGGGTGTGCGGTTGCGTTCGACATCATCGGATCCTAACGGTCATTAGCGAGTATAGCTTGCGTAAGCGGCGGGGGTCACTGTTGATGCAGAACCTCAGCGATCAGGTCGACATCGTCGTAGTCGGCGCGGCCGGGGCAGGCGCCCGTGACCTAGCTATCGACGTCCCGCGTCGATGTGTTCAGAGCGACGTGACCACGTAGCTGCGTGGGCCGGCGTGCGCGCAACGTGAGCTGCCCCGCGGAATAAACAAAGTAAATACGATTCGGCTCATCGAGTTCAGCATCGAGCCGGGTTCATCATCATCCAGGCCGCTGGCGGTCCAATGACACACTTAGCTCCATCGGCGTCCGCTGAGGTCTCATTCCCGTGATTAGAAGGGCAGAGAGGTCAGATTTGTGCCACGCCCGGAGACGAGTTCTGGGCGGATGAGCACAGGGCTCAGCGGAATGCTCCTACGGAGCTGGGGCGCTCGCTAAGCCCCCAGCAACCGGTTCGGGGCAGCGCGATCTGCGCCTCGAAGTGGAGAGCGCATGAGGCCAGTCGCTTCCGGGCTGCTCGCATCATCCCGCGGAGGGTGACGATCCGCCGGTCCATCAGCTGCGAACGACGGCGCCATCGCCTTGATCAGCGCGGTGCTTGTACCGTCGTCTTCCGCCGCGGATCTCGTTGAGTGGAAGTGGGCTGAACGCGAGGCCCGCGAGGTCGAGCACTCCTGCGTTGCAGGCAAACGTGTCCCGATCGAGACTGACCACGGTCCTGCCGTCCTCGCGCTCAAACTTACCGTAAACGTGCATATGGCCGTGCATGTGCAAGCGGGGGAGCGCAGCATCAGATACACGTTGCACACGCTCTCTCTGTGCAGCAGATACGGCCAACGCCTCGGGAGGAAAATCATGCGGATTGTTCGTGAGCAGCCGCTGCACCTCCGGTACCGCGATCGCTGGAGACTCGTGCGTGAGCATAAGGTCGGCCGGGCCGCCGGCAATCGCGGCGGCTTCCATCGGTTCCGTGATGAGTTCATCCTCGAACCAGTCCTTGCCCGCAGTTCGAAACGCCTTGTCGACGCTGGACGCGCCGCCGAGCGATAGCACCTCGCGTCCCGCGATCTGAAAACGGAACGGCCGGGGGATGAGCCACACGACGTCACTGACCCTGATCGCCATACCGGAGGCGCTTTCCTGCGCCGGGGTGATGTGGTTCCACTCTTCGTGGTTGCCAGGCGTGACCAGCACGCGCTCGATGCCTGTGCGCTTCGCCCAATAATCGACCGGGCCAGTCCCGGGCTGAGCATGCTCGAAACCGTAATCTCCGAGTTGAAGGATGGTGCGCAGCGATGGGTCATGCCGACGCATCGCGGGCAGCAGCGTTTGAATCCATCCAGCATTGCCGTGGAGGTCGCCCACGACCCACACGCGCTCATCCGGCAGGTCGAAGCTGTCGGCTGTCTCATGGATCTGCATCCATCCATCATGCCCGTGAGTGCCGACTCGGACATGGCGTCGACAACTCAACGTGGAGAATGCGAAACGGCCGAGATCAGTGGGCGCCGAGCGACCATATTGTGGTCATGTTCTGGCCACCCCTGCTGCCCAGCGAAATGCCGGTGTCTCGTTAGTGACCACGAACCGGCCTGTAAAGGACCAGCTGAAGCCCGTTTTTCGGACTGCCACTAGCGACTA
Source organism: Microbacterium sp. GbtcB4 (assembly GCF_019091465.1). Taxonomy (NCBI): domain Bacteria; kingdom Bacillati; phylum Actinomycetota; class Actinomycetes; order Micrococcales; family Microbacteriaceae; genus Microbacterium; species Microbacterium sp. GbtcB4. The sequence goes on along the minus strand of NZ_JAGXJJ010000002.1, from coordinate 287,475 downwards.
TGTAGTGTGGGCACCGTCGGACCACTATATGGACACGAGGCGGTCACCGGCCACCCACTGCACAGTGCTAGTCGCCGATGCTCCGTTCTTGGTGATCGGGCGCGGAAAGCTCCGCCTCTTCGAAGAGTGCGGGGAACCGCAGTCGCAGCGGGCGAGGCTTGGGGGAGGTCTCCTGATTCTCACCGGTGTTAGCCTGCGGCCGCGCCGATCGCGGTTGCTCGACGTCGTGCGGACGGTAGTCGGGAACCGTGACCTCCGTTTCTGGTTCCTCTGGGTCCGCGATCCGTGGCTGAGTTTCTCGGAGTTCCGACAGTCCCATTGTGCCCGGGACTGCGGGTAGCTCGGTGGGAGCGTGCGCACCGGAATTCTCGTGTTCGCTTGTCATCGCGTCGGCGTTTGACAGGGCTGTAGCCACCAGGCGTTGCGCGGCGCGATTTGCCTCCTGTGTCGCCTCGTCCAGAGCGATCATCATGCGTTTCTTGGGCGACAGTCGGCGTTCAACAGTCGTGTGTTGTGGCACGGACAATGTCACCGCGCTGTTGCGAGCGAAAGCGGTCTCAACAGCGTCCCTCTCGAAGGCCGTGCCGAGTGTGGTGCAGCGGCGTCGATCACTCGGCGTTGGATCGGCTGGGGTTCGGTCCGGATTCTCGCGAAGCATGCCGTACGAAATGCCACGGCCCTTCTTGCCGCGCTGTTCGATCTGAACGCCTCGGGTTCTACCGACTTCGACGAAGCTGTCCCAGTCGACAACGGCTGGATCGGCGAGCGTGTTCTCGATGCTCGCCCTCAGCACGGTGAGACTAAAAGGTTGCTTGTTGCGGGGCGCACCGAACTCATCCGCGAGGTCGCATTCTGTTTCCCAGATGATGTGCCGCTGCCATTCGCGAAGCTCACTGTCCGCGGTCGACCCGGCGCGGCGAAGACCGCTCGGCTCGCCCCGCTCGAAGCGCTCGTTCGCGTCGCTGAAGGCCTGCTTGAGGTCCGCTCGCTGCTCGAAGCCGCGCTGTTCAAGAACACGCTCATGTGCCTCGACAAGGCGTGCGTGCGTGACGACTGAACTGTTGAGACTGCGGCCGGTTTTGGTCTCGATGGAGTTCGCGACGAGGTGGTTGTGCACACAGCCTGTTCGCCCGTCTCGTTGTGTTACAACGAGCACCTGTCGGCCGGGGAACCTCTCTTCTGCGAGTGCTGTCCCGAGCTTCTGAGCCGTCAGCCAGTCGTCTGGCTCTTCGGGGTCCAACTCGTCCTTCGCGAAAGACTGGATGACGTGATACGCCTGGACGAACGCGCCAGGCTTGTCCTTACCCCACTTCTTGCGGACGTCGCGCATCTGCTGCTTCGCGACCGATACCAGCATGCCGCCCACGCCGGACGCCATGACGTACCGCTCGCCATCTTGCTCGGGCTTGTCATCGAGCGCATAGTTGATCAGCGCATCGGCCGACCGCGTCGAGCTCGCCACCACAACAGGCATAACTACACCGTCCCGCGCGGCGGCAGGCCATGGTCCACGAGGCGTGCGATGCGCTTCTCGATATCGTCGGGAACATCGCGTAGCTCAGCCACCGTAAGGAGAGCCTCCGAGACCTCCCCAGCGGTCACCGGGTCGCCGATATTCAGCCGCTTCGCGATCTGATTGAGGTTGCCGCCGATATGCGCGATGTGATTGCGAATCGGACCGAGCTCGTACCCGAGCCGATCGGAGATGTCGGCCAGGCCCCAGTCGGTCACGTTCGGGCCCTGGCGCTCGATAGCCAGCGCCCTCGCTTCCACCTCGGCGGCACCCTCACGGTCAGTAATGAGCAGGCGCAGAGCTTCGGAGAAGGAGACCTCTTCGAGGTCGCGTCCGGAGGACTTGGCCAAAGCTCGCCGCACGTCGTCGACGGCTCGTTCCTCGTCGTCGCTGAACCTCAGTGTGCGGCGCTTCGCAAAGTTGACGACCCTCTTCCTCGGACGACGCGGCGTCGCTTCGCTCGCCTTGCCGGTCCTCGTCATCAGGTCGTCCCCTTCGCTCGGTTCTTTGTGCAGTCTGGGCCTTTGCTTCCCCGCTCCGCGAGGGTGGTCCCAGACTACACAAATAACGGCAAGCAGTTTATCCGTCAGACATATCGCTGCGCTCCTGTCCTTGGATACTCCTTGGTCAGGCCTCCGGCCCGACACCCGGATGAAGGCTCCCGCCTCCACGCACAGGTCGTGGCGCCACCTTCCGAAACGGAGAAACCCCATCAGCGCCTCTTCGAGGGCAGATGGGGTTTCTCTACTCGCCGCGACCGCACGGGGCCGCGGGCGACGCAACGCTCAGGCGGCTGGCTGCTTGACCGCCGTCGGCGTGCTTGAAGTCGTCGCGACCAGGGCCGGAGAAGCCGCCTGCGGCGGTCTCTCAGCTGCCTGAGCAGGAACCTGACGATCACTGCCGACTGGTTGCGTCGTAGGCTGCTCCTCAATTGATAGCAGGACGGTGACAGCCTCGATGAGGCGAGCAGCGCGCTTGGCCTCGTCCTTATCGGACGTGACCTCGTAGCGGCCGTGCTTGCCATCACGAATGATGGGTGGTTCAGGCTGGACGTCGAGAAGCTCGTACAGCTGCTCGACGGCGTCACAGCGTGCGAACGCCGCGACCTTGATCGCGTCGTTCACGTTCTTGTCGTAGGCGTCCTGCTCGGCCTGCAGCGCGGCGATCTGCGCAGCTCGGAGCTGACTACGGGTCCTTCGCATGGTGTTCTCCTAACGGTGCGGTGTAGTGGTCAGCCCCGATCAACGGGGCTCGGTCTTAGGTGGGGCTACGGTCTCCTCGCCCCTACCCGGAGGTGCAAAGGGATCGCTGCCGACGTACTGGTCCAGGTCAGCAACGCTGATACCGAGAGCCGTGAGTTCGTCCGCGAGTCGTGAGGTCAGCGCTCGGGACCGCTGCAACGGCGTGTCCCACTCGGAGCGCCAGCCGGCAGTGCAGCCGGGCGTCCGGCAAGTGATAGGGAAGCCCGAGCTCGCAGCGGATCCGTGGTCGGTGGCGCATGAGGCGGTGGCCCCGTTCGCCATGAACCTAGCGATCCACGCTCGAACGTCTTCAGCGACGAACTCGCGGGTCAGTTTCACGCTCGCAAGATCCGCATCGGAGATGGCGGAATCCGGAGGCACCAGAACCCAAGTCTTGGAACGCTTGGTGGTCGGGTCCGGCTTGATCTCGTCGATCTGCCACCCTGCCTTTCGAAGATCCGGAGCCACTCGCCGGAGCTTGCCACTCATGCCACGAGGCTCGGGCCAATAGCGATCGTCCGAGGGTCTGCGCAAGAGCTCGTGAAGGGCCTTGCCGGTACCCGTCCAGCGACGTTTGATCGTCTCGGTGATCGCCACCAGGAACTGGTCGGTGCTCACGATGTCCTCGGCGACAGAATCTTGCGCCCGCCGGTAACGGCTCAGAGTGTCTGACCCCGTTGCATGATCAAGAGCGGCCAAGATCTCGGCGAAGTCCGCCATCCGAGGCTTGTTGCCGAGTTTCACGACGGGCAGCTGCTGCAAGGTCAGAACAACAAGGTCCAACAATGCACCCACCATCGAGGCGTAGCTCGCGTTCCAAGCGGAGTTCAACTCGCGTTCTGAGCGACGCCTGTCTGCGGGGATCACCTCAAGATCTCCCCAGACGCATCGCTCGGCGAGGTCGCCGTTGAGAACGCCGATATCGATACTGGTGAATCCCAGGACGCCCTGCACCTGCATGATGCGCACGTCGTCGTCGGTGTACAGCGCGCGGTCGACATCAGCTTCACCGGTCACGAATCGGCACAAGCCGTCCGACAACCAACGCGGCATCGACGACATATTGTCGAAGACCACGCCGCGCGAGTGAGCCCCGGCGTGAAGCAGCCGGTCCGCATCGTTCGGTGGGCGCCTCACCGGCGCGGTGGTCGGATCGAACAGGGAGAAGAGCCGTCGTGCACTACTGGTCTTGGCGGTTCCCTGTTCACCGAGCAGAGCCAAGGCCGGGCACGGAAGACCGACAAGGATCGTCGCAGCGACGAGCCAGCCGATGATCAAGCCGCGGTCCGAGGCCGGCAGATTGACGAACTCCCACAATGCGTCGAGGTTTCCGCCGCGCGCAGGGACGGGCAAAGGGGCGGTCACGGCGGTGCGGCGAAACAGCACGGGAAGGTCATCGTCGCCGTCGAGGATCTCCCAGCCGGCTGCCGTCACGCGGATGACCTGCTCACTGCGATCGCCGATGTCGATGAAGATCTCGTCGTCGCTGGGGCGCGCCGTGCGCAGGTGCAGCTTGATGGGCTCGAAACTCTCCTCCGCCTCGTACTCAAGCGCGCTCATCGCCTCAGTCAACGCGTTCTGCGAGGCTGTGCGAGCGGTCCGACGCCGGTACATGCCGCCGAGTTCCTTGCGGACGGAGCGTCTGCTGCCGAGGAGAGGAATCGCTACGTGACCGCCCTTGCGAACACCGAAAGGCTTGCCATCGGTATCGACGTGAAGGTCGTAGTGATCGAGGGCCAACTCAACGAGCTGCTGCGCGGTGGACCGCTTCCCGAGCGCCTCGGGGATATCGCGGTCTTCAGGTACGCTGGTGGTAGTCAAATGCAGGATCTCCTTTCAGATCCGCCATGGGGTCGCCGAGTTGCAGCTCGGTGGCCCTTTTTGTTTCTTCCGTATGGGTAGTGCTCGCTCAGGGTTCGAGCGTGATGTCGATCTTGTGGTTGCGGTCCCTTCGTATCCGCGCCTGCACCCTGCCGTGCGCGTGTTGAGCACCAGCAGGCCGCTTCGGGGGCGAGGCAAGAGCAGGCACGCTCCCGGGAGCCGAGGAAGATCGGTAGTGCGGAAGTCACCCCCGCACTTCTCCTGCGCGGACTGCACCTATTTCGCCTCCGAGGTGCCAATAGAGAAGTGATGGGGTTCCGTCCGCATCTCCGCTCCCGTGCGCGGGTTATCTAGGCGACGGCGGGGCGCGCCACGTGCGGAACACCACGCGGAACGTGTCGGTCCCGACAGTTGCCTCGAAGTTCCGCACGGTTTCCGCGCGCAATGGGTCCGGCGAGGACGCATCACATCGCCGGCTCGAGCTGCTCCTCGATCCAACGGTCGACATCGGCCTGACGCCAGCGAACAGCGGCGCCGATCTTCACGGCCCGGGGGAGCGGCTCACCGAGCGACCGCTTGCGGTAGATAGTCGACACAGACATGCCGGTCTGGGCGGAGAGATCGTGAACGTCGAGGAGGGTGTTCGTCGTCTGTGTCATGCGGAGTCCTTTGATAGCGAGTACCAGAAATTTGTAACTTGTGAGGTACCGTAACACAAGCTACATGATTCTGGTAACTTGTAAGCATGGAATCAATGGCATACGCGGAAGCGGTGGGCGGATTTCTTGCCGCCTACCGGCGGCGGCACGGGATTACCCTTGAGGCGATCGCGACCGTTGGACGCGATTACGGAGCAACGTGGAGCCTGTCTAGCGTCCAGGCGATTGAGCGGGGCAAGGCTGCGCCGACGGTTCCGACGCTTCTCACGCTCGCACTCGCACTTGGAAAGCTCTCTGGTGAGCCGCTTCGACTCGCCGACCTTCTTGGGGCTGCGGAGTTGCTGGAACGGCCGTACGAGCTCCGTGAGGATCAGCCCGTGCGGCGGGAGTGGGTCAACCGCGTACTGTCGGGCGCACCGATCGCGCTCGAGGATGGCGACTATGCGCACGTGGGCGCCGCGCCGATAGGTGGGGATCACGAGTGGGACGAGGAACTCGAGATGGCGGCCCTTGAGCATATGAGGGTGCACGGCAGGAAGTCCGAGTCGTATGACCAGGTGGATGCACAGTGGGGGGCCATGACGGAGGTGCCCGACCGTGACACGCGTCAGAGCGCTCGTCGGCCTAGTGTGAGCCTTGCAGAGTCTCGGGCGGCAAAGAAGCTTGGGATACGCCCACCTCTGCTTCAGCAGTACGCGGCGCGACTCTGGGGCCATTCCCTTGAAGTCGAGGCCCTGCTCCGTGCCGGCGAGGACAGCACGCCGCAGGCGCGTGGGCGCGTCACGCGTGTGCTCATTGACGAACTCCGCGCATCCACCGACGGTGAAGTCTGATGGCCAGACCTCGAATGGCGATCGGAACCTACGGCACCATCCACGTGGCCGAGGTTCAGCCGGGGAAGTGGCGTGCCCGCACGCGGTATCGTTTCGCGGACGGCAAATCCCGCCAGATCGAGAAGCACGCGCCGAGCAAGGCCAAGGCGACGGCCGCGCTGAGGCATGCGCTGACCACGATCGAGGCCGACCGCGGTGGCGAGCTGAAACCGGCAACGCACCTCCGCGCCCTCGGCCAGAGGTTCTTGGAGTCCCGGCGTGAGTTGGGGCGCTCAGAAGGCACGCTGGAGACCTACGGCTATGCAGTCACCGCTCATATCGCGCCCCGGATCGGCGACCTCTCAGTCGCCGAGGCCACACCTGAACGGCTGCAGAAGTTCCTTAACGCCGTTGAGAAGGAAGCCGGCCCGGGGGCAGCAAAGAACTGCCGATCGGCGCTGAGTGGCATGCTCGGCCTAGCGGTGCGGAACGGGGCTTTGTCGCACAACCCCGTGCGTGAGCTCGAGCGCGTCACCCAAAGGAAGAAGAAGGGCAGCACCGCAATCCCGTTGGACGAACTGCCGATGTTTCTCCAGCGCGTCCGTGAGGACGAGAAGCTCAACGAGTGGGACACGGTGGATCTGATCACGTTCATGCTCGCGTCAGGGTGGCGAGTGGCCGAGGTGTGCGCGCTCGAAGCGAGCGCTATCGACTTCGCCGCCGGCACAGCTTCCGTTGTCGCGCAGAATGTGCGTGTGAAGGGGCGGGGAATTGTGCGGCAGGAGTTCGCGAAGACCGACAAGTCCGCGCGTACCACCCACTTGCCGGAAGCGACCATGCTCCTCCTTCACAAGCGGCACGAGAGGCTGCGCGCCGATACCAACCTCATCTTCCCGACTCCGCTGATGCGCCCTCGCGATCCCTCGAACACGCAGCGGGAGCTTCGAGACCGTCGCGACGGCCTGGGGTACCCGGGATTGTCAACGCACGCGTTCCGAAAGTCGGTAGCCACGATTCTTGACAAGGCTGGACTGTCCGCGACAGAGATCGCCGACTACCTCGGACACGAGAACCCGAGCATGACCCAGGACGTGTACATGAACACCATCAAGGGCTCCACCAAAGCTGCAGGCATCATGGGCCAGAAGCTGGACGGGCTGATCTAATCCGGTGCGAGAAGCAGCCCGGGGCGGAGTGAGGAGAGGGCTTCCGCTCTACCCGATCGTAGTGTCCGTGGCTGCGGATACGATCCATCGATGACTGATGAGCAGCCGCCGGCGCCTGATCCTGCGAGCGGGCTGAATCTTGCGGACGAGCTGAACCGTGACTTCTATTCGCATTCACCATCGCAGTACCTGCGAACTCGAATCGCGTTGCTCGTCGCCCTCGGCGACGCCGATGCCGCCTTGCATCCCGCGCTCGTTGGAGGTGTCCGTGCGTGGGGTATGGGCGTCGAGCTAGAGGTGCCACTAGACGACGAAGAGATCGACGGATTCGCTGTGGTCGAGTCGATCTCGATCATGTACCTCGCGGCGGAGGCACTCCTGCGGTTGTACTTCGCGCACGTGGAACCGGAGCCTTGTCCGCCGCTGAAGCTCTCGTCGTTGACGAGCTTCGCGAAGTTCAAGCAGATGGCGGGCGACTTGTTGACCAGCCCTCCGCGCAATGAGCTATTGCGCGAGGTATTCCGCGGCAGGCTCGATGCGCCTGCTGAGGTATCCGCGGAGGCATGGACAGAGGACGCTGACGTCCTTCGATTTCTCTTGACTCGGGCAGCCGCGCTGCTCGCCCGCGAGGCTAACGTGTACAACTCGACGAAGCACGGGCTTGCAGTGCAACCTCGGAAATCCGGGCTGCGCCTCGGTAGCGAGGAGGACCCGAATGGCGTGATCATCGACCACCACGGACCGTCCATCCGGTTCCTCAGCAAGGGTCCTAGCGCCGAAGAGGGGGTGCAACAGTGGCGAGAGACGATCCAGTTCGCGTTCCCTTCCATCAACCTCGCAGTTGCATCCGCTTTCGCCGACGAGATCGACGCGATCCACGCGGTGGCGAAGGCGCGCTTGACTGGTGAACAGGGCTCAGTGACGATTCGTCAGCGAGCGTTGATTGACCACCTTCGTGCCGTGCCCTTCGCTAGCAACTACACGGGGCTTCTATCTCTGGGGATGCATCGAGACTTTGGGGTCAGGATTGGGCGCTAGTTGCGTTCGGGCGACGCTGCTGCCTGAGCCTGATAGTGCGGAGTTTGTGCGGAGTCCACGACTGAAAACCCCAGAGCCTGCCCGGAGGGAGGCAGTCGCTGACGCGGAAAAACCCTGATAAGCGCATAAAAGAACCCCCGCGATGTAGAAGCTACGCGAGGGTTCCAGTGGCTCCGACCGGCATCGATCCGGTGACCTTTCGATTTTCAGTCGAACGCTCTACCAACTGAGCTACAGAGCCGCGCGGCGATGATGCTGCCGCGTCCTAGACGAAGAGCCCTCTCCGAAGAAAGAGCTCGTCGCACGGAGCGACCCTGACGGGACTTGAACCCGCGACCTCCGCCGTGACAGGGCGGCACGCTAACCAACTGCGCTACAGGGCCATACTGGTGTTTTCAATTGTATCGGATGGAGTGACCCCAACGGGATTCGAACCCGTGCTACCGCCGTGAAAGGGCGGCGTCCTAGGCCGCTAAACGATGGGGCCGAGTCAGTCCCGGGGGACTTCCTTGCCGACGCTCAAGCATAAGGGATCATCCGGGCAAATCGCGAATCGAGCCCGGAACCCGCTTCCCCCGGGCGTGTTCGAGCGGGACCATGGAGGGGCCGGGGATGCCGTTCGCGCCGCTCCAGGAGTCTGGTGCTGGTGTGAAAGTTGTTGTTACTGTGGCATCTGTGAAACCGGCGGAAGGGGCCGTGTGAACGACAAGACCACGCAGGATGCGGCACTCGCGGCATCCGCGGACTGCGGGTGTGCGCCCACCCCGACGGAGCGACGTACCCTCTTCGGCGACGGCATCAGCCGCCGCGGCGCTCTCGGACTCGGCGCGCTCAGCGTCGTCGCCCTCAGCGCGTTCGGCATCTCGTCTGGAGTCACGGCCGCCCACGCCGCGTCGTACCCGAGCTGGGACGACGTGCAGAAGGCCAAGCAGAACGAGGCCTCCAAGGCCGCAGAGGTGAAGCGCATCGAGGGGCTGATCCAGTCGCTCACGCAGAAGGTCTCCGAGACGCAGGCCGCCGCCGAGGTCGCCTCGACCGAGTTCTACAACGCGCAGCAGGCCTACTTCGCCGCGATCGCGGAGGCCGACTCGCTGCAGGAGAAGGCGGACGCGCAGGCCGCCGTCGCCGACGAGTCCGCCCGCAAGGCCGGTCAGGTCGCCGCGCAGCTCTACCGCAACGGCGGTGACGACACCTCGCTGGAGCTGTTCTTCGCGGGCTCCGCAGCCAACGCCGACGAGCTCCTCGCCCGCCTCGGCTCGATGGACAAGCTCCTCGAGTACAACCAGACCGTCTACAACGACGCGGTCGCCGCGCGGAACTCCGCGCAGTCGCTCAGCGATCAGGCGGTCGTCGCCCGGGACGAGCGCGACCGGCTCCAGAAGATCGCCGAGGAGAAGATGGTCGCGGCGCAGCAGGCTGCCGACGCCGCCCAGGCCGCTCTCGACGAGCAGTCGGCGAACCTCGCCACGATGCAGGCGCAGCTCGCCGCGCTGAAGGACACCACCGCGACCACCGTCGCCGGCTACCAGAAGGGCGTCGAGGAGCGCGAGAAGGAGCGTAAGCGCCGCGAGGCCGCCGAAGCCGCCGCGAATGCCGGCGGCAACAGCGGCGGCGGCGGGACCCCGGGAAGCGGCGGCTGGGTGCGTCCGCATGGCGGTTACCGCAGCTCCGGCTACGGCCCGCGCTCCCAGCAGTGCAACGCCAACGGCTGCTCGTCGAGCTGGCACTACGGCGTCGACCTCGCGAACGGCTGCGGCGCGGCGATCTACGCGGCGCACTCGGGCACTGTCGATGCCGCGTTCTACAACGGCGGGTACGGGAACTACGTCCGGATCCAGCACGGCGGCGGCATCGCGACCGGCTACGCGCACATCAAGCCCGGCGGCTTCGCGGTCCGGAACGGTCAGTGGGTGCGCGCCGGCCAAGTCATCGCGTATGCGGGCAACACCGGCGGCTCCTTCGGCTGCCACCTGCACTTCGAGGTCTACATCAACGGCCGCTACACGAACCCCATCGACTTCATGGCGAGCAAGGGCATCTCCGTCTGACGGACGGCTGGATAGCGGAAGACCCCCGGACGCATGGCGTCCGGGGGTGTTCGCTTCGACAGGCTCAGCGACCCAGATGGGTCCGGTCAGTGGCCCTGCTCGCCGAAGCGGACGATGGCCTCGTCGAGAATGCGCTGCGCCTCGGCGGCGTTGCCCCACTCGTCGACCTTGACCCACTTGTTGGGCTCGAGGTCCTTGTAGTGCTCGAAGAAGTGCGCGATCTCCTTCTTCGTGTACTCCGGCACGTCGTCGATGTCCTGGATGTGGGCCCAGCGCGGGTCCTTGGAGAGCACGGCGACGAGCTTGTCGTCTCCGCCGGCCTCGTCGCTCATCTTCAGTACGGCGACCGGGCGGACCTCGACGACGACGCCGGGGTAGATCTGGTGGTCGAGGAGCACCAGCACGTCGAGCGGGTCGCCGTCCTCGCCGAGCGTGTTGTCGAAGTAGCCGTAGTCGGCCGGGTAGCCGAAGGTCGTGTAGAGCACGCGGTCGAGGTGCACTCGCCCGGTCTCGTGGTCGACCTCGTACTTCACGCGGCTGCCGCGCGGGATCTCGATGACGGCGTCGTGTGCGCCCATGCGTGTGCTCCTCAGGAAGATCGGTTGGATGCCGCGGACCAGCCTACTCGGGGGCCGCGGATCCGACCGTGACGGAGGAGGCGGTGCCCTAGCGTGGAGGGATGCCTTCCCTCGACCCCGCCGTCGCCGAGATCCGCCTCGCCGTGCGCACCGCGCTCGCCGACCTGCCCGAGGGCTCGACCGTCGTCGTCGCGGTGTCCGGCGGTGCCGACTCGCTCGCATTGGCGGCGGCCACCGCGTTCGAGGCCGCGAAAGTCGGGGTGCGTGCGACCGCGGTGACGGTCGACCACGGTCTGCAGGACGGGTCCGCCGAGGTCGCCGCCGAGACGGGACGCATCGCCGGACGGCTCGGATTGGAGGCGCTCGTCCTCCGCGTCGAGGTCGACGGCGACGGCGGTCCGGAGGCGGCCGCGCGGGATGCGCGCTACCGCGTGCTCCGGGACGCGGCGGGCGAGATCGGCGCGCGGGCGGTCCTGCTCGGACACACCCTCGACGACCAGGCCGAGACGGTCCTGCTCGGACTCGCCCGCGGCTCCGGGGCGACGAGCCTGCAGGGCATGGCGCCGGACCGGGAGGACGACGACGGCCTCCGGTGGCTGCGTCCGCTGCTCGGCGTGCGCCGCGAGACCACCCGTGCGTTCTGCGCCGCGGCGGAGCTGCAGCCGTGGGAAGACCCGCACAACACCGACGACCGCTACACGCGGGTGCGGGTGCGTCGCCACGTGCTCCCGGTGCTGGAGACGCAGCTCGGCCCGGGTATCGCCGAGGCGCTGGCGCGCACCGCCGAGCAGCTCCGGGAGGACGCGGAGGCGTTCGACGAGATGATCCACGAGACGATCGAGGACATCGTCGAGCACGCCGAGGCCGGGATCTCCGTGAGCGTCGCCGCGCTCGCCGCCAACCCGGCCGCGCTGCGCAACCGCATCATCCGGCTCGTGGTCGACAGCGAGTTCGGGGCGAGCCTGAGCCGCGCGCAGACGATCGAGGTCGCCCGCCTCGTGACCGACTGGTCGGGTCAGGGCCCGATCGATCTGCCGGGGTGCGCCGCCGTGCGTCAGGGCGGCCGGATCGTGTTCACCGCCGCGACCCGCTGAATCGCGGGCCGCGGCGGCGTCGCGTTCTACTTCTTGCCGCCGAAGAGGCCGCCGAGGATGCCGCCGAGGTCGATGCCGCCGCCGGAGCCGCTCTTACCGCCGCCGAGGAGGCCACCCAGCACGTCACCCAACCCGCCGCCGGAGCCCGAGTCGCCGCCGCCGAGGATGCCGCCGATGACGTCGCCGATCCCGCCGGAGCCCTCCGCGTCCGCCTTCGCCGTCTTGTCCTTGGTCGCGTTGGCGATGAGACCCATCACGATCGGCGCGAGGATGGGGAGGAGCTTCCCGAAGTCGATGCCCGGGGTCGCCTTCGATTCCGTCAGCTCCTTCGTGACCTCCTTCTCCTTCCCGCCGAGGATGTGGGAGACGATCTTCTCGCCGTCTTCCTGGTCGATGTCGTCGACCGTCGCCGGGCTCGACGCACCGCGGTGCTTGCCGAGGGCCTTCTCGATGGCCGCCGATCCCTCGGAGCTCTCCGCGTTCTTGGCCAGCCCGCCGAGGAGCACGGCGCCGCCCTGCTCGACCGCGACCTTGGCCTCGTCGCGCGACACTCCGAGCTTCTGCGCGATGTCGCCGAGGGGGACCTGGCTGAGGATGTCGTGAGTCGCCATGGGGATCTCCTTCCGTCGGGGCGTGCGCCCGCGTCACCGTCAGAGTAGTGCGGCGTCGTCCTGCGGGGGAGGGTACGCGCCCGCGACCGGAGCACACGGTCACGTCACCTAAAATCGATCCATGCGCGCCGCGGAGATCCAGGACGACCTTGCACAGATCCTCGTCACCGAGGAGGAGATCCACGCCAAGCTCGACGAGCTCGCGGCGCAGGTCGCGAAGGATTACGAGGGCAAGGACCTCATCCTCGTCGGCGTGCTAAAGGGCGCGGTCATGGTCATGGCGGACTTCGCGCGAGCGCTGCCGTTCCACGCGCCGATGGACTGGATGGCGGTGTCGAGCTACGGCGCCAGCACGAAGTCGAGCGGTGTCGTGCAGATCCGGAAGGACCTCGACACCGACCTGCACGGCAAGCACGTGCTCATCGTCGAGGACATCATCGACTCCGGCCTCACCCTGAGCTGGCTCCTGGAGAACTTCGAGTCCCGCGGTGCGGAGTCGATCGAGGTCCTGGCGCTGCTGCGCAAGCCGGAGGCCGCGAAGGTCGAGATCGACTGCAAGTACGTCGGCTTCGACATCCCCGTGGAATTCGTCGTCGGCTACGGACTCGACTACGCGGAGCGCTACCGCAACCTCCGCGACGTCGCCGTGCTGGCACCGCACGTCTACAGCTGACGCTTCGACAGGCTCAGCGACCCAGGCGGGCTCAGAAGCCGGGCGGGGTCAGCGACCCGGGTGGGCTCAGCCACCGAGGCGGCAGCGCCGACGGCGTTGCGCCGTGGGTGAACGCACAGCGGCCCCCTAGCACGGAGGCGATACGCTGATCCGACCATGGATGTGAAGAAGCTCACCCGCAATCCGCTGATCTACGTCGCTCTGATCGGCGTGCTGCTCTTCGGCGGATTCCTGCTGATCTCGAACCTCGGTGCGCCGAAGCAGATCACGACGCAGGAGGGGCTCGAGCTGCTCTCCGGCAAGACCGTGACCGAGGTCGTCACCACCGACGGCGATCAGCGCGTGGACATGACGCTGTCGAAGCCGTTCGAGGGCTCCGAGAACGTCCAGTTCTACTACGTCGAGGCCCGCGCCGACGAGGTGGTCGCCGCGATCGATGCGGCCGCTCCGAAGGACGGCTTCAACGACGCCGTGCCGCGCGCGACCTGGTTCGACGGCTTCCTCTCCCTGCTGCTTCCCCTGGTGCTGCTCGGCCTGCTGTTCTGGTGGCTCCTGTCCTCCATGCAGGGCGGCGGCGGCAAGGTCATGCAGTTCGGCAAGTCCAAGGCCAAGCTCGTCAACAAGGAGACCCCGACGGTCACCTTCGCCGACGTCGCCGGCGCCGACGAGGCCATCGAGGAGCTCCACGAGATCAAGGAGTTCCTGCAGGACCCGGCGAAGTTCCAGGCCATCGGCGCCCGCATCCCGAAGGGCGTGCTGCTGTACGGCCCTCCCGGAACCGGAAAGACCCTCCTCGCCCGCGCCGTCGCCGGTGAGGCCGGAGCCCCGTTCTACTCGATCTCCGGTTCCGACTTCGTCGAGATGTTCGTCGGCGTCGGCGCCTCCCGCGTGCGCGACCTGTTCAGCCAGGCCAAGGAGAGCGCCCCGGCCATCATCTTCATCGACGAGATCGACGCCGTGGGCCGTCACCGCGGCGCTGGCATGGGCGGCGGTAACGACGAGCGCGAGCAGACGCTGAACCAGATGCTCGTCGAGATGGACGGCTTCGACCCGAACGCGAACGTCATCGTGATCGCGGCCACCAACCGTCCCGACATCCTCGACCCCGCGCTGCTGCGCCCCGGTCGCTTCGACCGTCAGATCGGTGTCGACGCCCCCGACCTCAAGGGCCGCCAGAAGATCCTCGAGGTGCACAGCAAGGGCAAGCCGCTGTCGAAGAACGTCGACCTCGAGGTCGTCGCTCGCAAGACCCCCGGCTTCACGGGTGCCGACCTGGCGAACGTGCTCAACGAGGCCGCGCTGCTCACGGCCCGCTCGAACGCGCAGCTCATCGACAACCGTGCCCTCGACGAGGCCATCGACCGCGTGATCGCCGGCCCGCAGCGCCGCACTCGCGTGATGAAGGACAAGGAGAAGCTCATCACGGCGTATCACGAGGGCGGACACGCGCTCGCGGCGGCGGCGATGAACTACACCGACCCCGTGACGAAGATCACGATCCTGCCCCGCGGCAAGGCGCTCGGCTACACGATGGTGCTGCCGCTGGACGACAAGTACTCGGTGACCCGCAACGAGCTGCAGGACCAGCTCACCTACGCCATGGGCGGTCGCGTCGCCGAGGAGCTCGTCTTCCACGACCCCACCACCGGTGCGTCCAACGACATCGAGAAGGCGACCTCGATCGCCCGAAAGATGGTCATCGAGTACGGCATGACGACGCAGGTCGGTCCGGTCAAGCTCGGCACCGAGGGCGGCGACATGTTCGTCGCGCGCGACATGGGCCGTGGCCGCGAGTACTCCGAGAAGGTCGCGGAGCGTGTCGATGCCGAGGTGCGGGCGCTCATCGAGCAGGCGCACAACGAGGCGTACGCGGTGCTCAGCGAGAACCGGGACATCCTCGACCGTCTCGCCCTCGCGCTCCTCGAGGAGGAGACCCTCGACCACAACCGCATCGCGGAGATCTTCACCGAGGTGAAGAAGCTCCCCGAGCGTCCGCTGTGGCTGTCCAGCGAGGACCGCCCAGTCTCGGAGCGGCCGCCGATCGAAGTCCCGAAGAAGGACGTCTCGCTCGCCGCCTCCGTCGAGGCGCCGACGGCCCCGCCGCGTCCGCAGCAGGGCTCCGCCGGAGCGGGCAACCCTCGTCCCGCGACGGCGTGACGTGACCGTCGACAAGGGGCGCGTCGAACGGCTCACCAGGGAACTCCTGGAGGCGATCGGCGAGGACCCCGATCGTCCGGGGATCAAGCAGACGCCCTCCCGGATGGCCGAGCTCTACGCGGAGTTCTTCGCGGGGGTGGGCGAGGATCCCGCCGAACCGCTCGCCCACACGATCAGCGTCACCCGCGGGCCGGCGCCGGACACCCTGCCGTCCGGTGCCGTGCTGCTGCGCGACATCCGCTTCCGCTCGGTGTGCGAGCACCACCTCCTGCCCTTCGCGGGACACGCGCACATCGCCTACCTTCCGGGCGAGCAGGTCGTCGGTCTCGGTGCGCTCGTGCGCGTCGTGGAGATCCTCGCCGCGCGGCCGCAGGTGCAGGAGCGGCTGGGAGAGCAGATCGCCGACACGATCGCCGAGAACCTCGACGCGCGCGGCGTGCTCGTCGTTCTCGATGCCAGCCACGGCTGCGTGACGATGCGGGGCGGACGGCAGACCGAAGCCTCGACGCTGACCATCGCGGCGCGCGGGGTCTACTCGGACCCCGTGGCACGCGCGGAGTTGGTGACCCTGATCGGCATGACCGTGCCGGGGGCCGGGACGTCGCGCGCATGACCGGCATCTGGGGCATCGTCAACGTCACCCCCGACTCGTTCAGCGACGGCGGGCGGTACCTCGACGCGGACCGCGCGGTCGCCCACGGCCTCCGTCTGCGCGCGGAAGGAGCGTCCGTCCTCGACGTCGGGGGCGAGTCGACCCGGCCGGGCGCGGAGCGCGTCGGGGTGGACGAGGAACAGCGCCGCGTCCTCCCGGTCGTCGAACAGCTCGCCGCGGCCGGTGTCGTCGTCAGCATCGACACCCTCAACGCGTCGACCGCCGCGGCCGCCGTCCGCGCGGGGGCGCGCATCGTCAACGACGTGTCCGGCGGACTCGCCGACCCCGACATGCGCGCCGCGGTGGCGGAGTCGGGTGCCGACTTCGCGATCGGGCACTGGCGGGGCTTCTCCGCCGACATGTATGCGAACGCCGACTACCGCCGCGTCGCCCGAGAGGTGGCCGGCGAGCTGCGCGAGCGCATCGGGGAGGCGGCCGCCGCCGGGATCGCGCCCTCCCGCCTGATCGTCGACCCCGGTATCGGGTTCGCCAAGGCCGGTGCCCAGAACTGGGACGTGCTGAGGGGCCTCGACGAGATCGTGGGCCTCGGCTTCCGCGTGCTGGTCGGGACGTCGCGCAAGCGCTTCCTCGCCGACGTGCTGCAGGAGGCGGCCCCGGGCGGTGACGGCGTCTCCGAGGAGCGCCGGGACCTGGCGACCGCGGTGACGAGCGCGCTCGCGATGCGCGCCGGCGCCTGGGCGGTGCGCGTGCACGACGTCGCGGCCACCCGCGACGCCCTCGCGATCACCCGCGCCTGGGAAGGCTGAGTGCGAGGTCGGAGCGTCGCCGTACCCTAGAGGCATGGACTTCCTCGACGAGATCGTGCTGACAGGGCTGACCGTGTTCGGCCACCACGGCGTCTACCCGCACGAGCGGGAGAACGGGCAGGAGTTCACGGTCGACCTCCGGTTGCGGCTCTCCCTCGAACAGGCCGCCGCGTCCGACGATGTGGCCGACACCGTGCACTATGGCGAGCTCGCGGAGCGGGTGGCCGCCGTCGTCGCGGGGGAGCCGGTGAACCTCATCGAGACCCTGGCCGAGCGGATCGCGGACGTCGCCCTCGGCGACCGCCGCGTGCAGCAGGTGACCGTGACGGTGCACAAGCCGCAGGCACCGATCGCCCCGATCTTCGACGACGTGGCCGTGACGGTGCATCGGACTCGCGCTCCGGAGTCGCTGGAGGACATCACCACATGAGCCGCAACCTCACCCGCCCGCCGGAGGTGCCGGGCCCCCGAGCTCCGCGCCCCGAGACGGTGGCGGTCGTCGCGCTCGGCGCCAATCTCGGAGACCGAGAGGACACGATCCGCGCCGCGGCCGCGCGCATCGGGCGGCTCCCGCTCGTCTCGGACGTGCGCCTGTCGCGCCTGTTCGAGACGGTGGCGCTCCGTGTGGACGGCCCCGATCCGGACGCCCCCGGGTATGTGAACGCGGTGGCTCTGGTGACCACCCGGCTCGCTCCCGAGATCCTCCTCGGCATGCTGCACGCCATCGAGGACGAGAACGGCCGCGTGCGCGGCGAGCGGTGGGGCGACCGCACCCTCGACCTCGACCTCATCGCCTACGGCGACGTCGTCTCGGACGACCCCCGGATCCAGCTGCCCCATCCGCGGGCGGCGGAGCGGCTGTTCGTCCTGGAGCCGTGGCTCGACATCGACCCCGACGCCGAGCTCGTGGGGTGCGGCCGGGTCGCCGATCTGGCGGCGGACCTTCGCGCGCGAGGCGAGGGATGAAGCGCACCTCCGCCGGACTTCTCGCCGTCCTCGCGCTCGTCGGCGCCGGGGCCGGCTTCATCCTCGACCAGATGCTCACGGCGACGGGGCGGGCCACGTTCACGCCGTCCCTCTTCCTCCCGGTGCTGCTCGTCCTCATCGCGGGCGCATCGCTCGGGGTGGCCTGGCCGGTGCGGCGCAGCGTCCGCTCCGGGGTGCGCATCGACCCGTTCCGTGCCCTCCGGGCCGCGACCCTCGCGCGGGCGTCCAGTCTGCTGGGGGCGATCCTGGCGGGCTTCGGGGCAGGACTGCTGGCCTTCCTCCTCACGCGCCCCATCGATCCCCCGATAGGGTCGACTGTGGCCATGGTGGCGCTGATCGCGAGTGCGGTCGTGCTCGTCATCGCCGCTCTCGTCGCCGAACAGTTCTGCACCCTGCCGAAGGATCCTGATGACTCAGAACCCAGAGACCGCGCCCCTGAACCCGGCGGAGGGCACTGACCTCGGCGCCCTCGACCAGGGCACCTACACGGGGCTGCGCACGGCGCGCAACGAGGCCCGCCTCGAGCTCGACGGCACCTGGCACCAGATCTCGCCGCGCTACGTGGTGTCGCAGATCGTGCAGAACGTCATCTTCCTGGCGATCGTCGTGGCGGCGGCCGTCGTGCTGAACATCGTGCTCGAACAGGACTGGGTGTGGATCCCGGCCGGGGTCATCATCCTCATCACGCTCGTGACGCTGGTCATCCTCCCGCGGCAGGCGCGGGCGATCGGCTACATGCTGCGGGCGGACGACATCGTGTTCCGCAAGGGCATCCTGTGGCAGCGCATGATCGCCGTGCCGTATGGCCGCATGCAGCTCGTCGACATCACCCAGGGGCCGCTCGACCGGGCGTTCGGCATCTCCCAGCTCAAGATGGTCACCGCCGCGGCGACCACCGGTGTGCAGATCCCCGGCCTCACCCAGTCGGCGGCCGAGGCGCTGCGCGACACGCTCATCCAGGTCGCCGAGACCCGCCGGACCGGCCTGTGAGCGAGTCGCAGCTCCCCACCGCCTCGCCGGGGCAGACCTCCGCGGGCACACCGTCGACGCACCTCGCGGACGGTGAATGGCACCGGATGCATCCGCTCACGCCGCTCTTCAAGGGCGGCCTGGCGCTCATCATCGTGGGTGGCATCGTGATCGCGAACATGCGCGACCGGGTCATCGCCTGGCTCGTCGGGCAGTTCGCGCCCGAGGAAGCGCACTACGACGACTACACCGGCGGCGACCCGGTGGACTGGGTGCTCGCGAACAACTTCGCGCTCATCGCGTTGCTGGGTGTCCTGGCGCTCGTCGTGGTGCTCGTGGCGATCTTCTGGTTCGTCTGGCGCTTCCAGCAGTTCCGCATCACCGGCGACCATGTCGAGGTGCGCAAGGGCATCATCTTCCGTTCCCATCGCCGTGCTCCCCTCGACCGCGTGCAGGGTGTGAACCTCACGCGGCCGTTCCCGGCACGCATCATCGGCCTCGCGAAGCTCGAGGTCGTCGGCGCGGGCACCGACGCGAACGTCGCGCTCGAGTACCTGGCGACGCCGCGCGCCGAAGGCGTGCGCGCCGAGATCCTTCGCCTGGCCTCCGGGGCTCGTGCCGCGCGGCACGCGGCGTTGGATCCGCAGGGCGCAGCGACGCCGGGCGGGACCGCTCCGGCTTCCACCCGGGCACAGCTCGTCGGCTCGATGAACGAGGGCGTCAACGGCCTGCTCGCCGGTGTGGACCTGCAGGACGTCGTCCCCGAGAGCGTCGTCAAGATCCCGGCCGGCCGGCTGATCGGCTCGCAGCTCATCTCCGGGCTGCTGTGGCTGGTCTTCTTCGGCGTGATCTTCGCGATCGCGATCGGCAGCACCCTCATCGGCATCCTCGTCGACGGCGATCCCGACGGCGGGATCGTCCTCCTCGGCATCGGTCTCGGCATGGGCGTCCCCATGGTCATCGCCGTGGTCGGTATCACGTGGGCGCAGATCTCCAAGTCGCTGCGCTACTCCATCGCGCCCACCCCCGACGGCGTGCGCATCACCTACGGGCTGCTCACCACCGTCACCGAAACCCTGCCGCCCGGCCGCATCTTCGCGGTCGAGGTGTCGCAGTCCCTGCTCTGGCGGCCGTTCGGCTGGTGGACCATCAAGATCAACCGGATGAGCGGCAAGAGTGCCGCGCAGCAGTCGTCGAGCAGCGGTCAGCAGTTCAACGTCGTGCTTCCGGTCGGCAAGCGCGCGGACGTGGAGCGGGTGCTGTCGCTCGTGCTGCCCGACGTGCCGGCTGAGAGCATCCCCGCGCTGTGGGACCAGGGCGTCGTCGGTCCGACCGACGCCGACCCCTACCGGACGATGCCGCGCCGGGCCTGGTGGCGGCGACCGTTCTCCTGGAAGCGCCACGGCTATACGGTGACGACGGACGGCCTGCTCCTGCGCCGCGGCATCGTGTGGCGCAAGCTCGCGGTCTTCCCGCTCGCGCGTCTCCAGGGCGTTTCGCTGAGCCAGGGGCCTATCGACCGGGCCCAGGGGGTCTCCGGTGCACAGGTGCACACCGTGCCCGGGCCGATCACCGGCCTCCTCTCGGGGCTCGAGCGCGCCGACGCCCTTGCGCTGCTCAACGAGGTCAGCGTCGCCGCGGCCGAGGCGGCGTCCCGCGACCACACCCACCGCTGGAGCGAGCACGCCGCGGCCGGAATTCCGGTCGCACCGCCCGCTCCGCCGGTGTTCGGGGGTCCTGCGACGCCGACGTCTCCCGCATTCGGAGGGGCGGCATCCGCTCCGTCCGCTCCGTCCGCTCCGCCGGCTCCGCCCGCGGGCGTTCCGGGGCCCGCGACGCCGCCGCCTCCGGTCCCGCCCGTCCGGACGCCTCCGGTGACGCCGCCGCCGGCGCCTCCGGTCACGGCGCCTCCGGTCACTCCGCCCTCCGTTCCACCGGTGGCGCCGCCACCGCCGCAGACGGCGGCGCCGTCCGCCCCGCCGGCGTCGCCCGGCTCGGTCGTGCCTCCGACGCCACCGATCCCGCCGGCGCGACCGGACGCGCCGCGCGAGGAGTGAGCGTGGTGCGTGACGGCCGTCTCGGCGTCGGCATCGTCGGCGCGGGGCGTGTGGGCCCTGTTGTCGGCGCCGCGTTGGCCGGAGCCGGACATGCGATCGTCGGGATCACGAGCGGATCGGACGACGAACGTGCGTCCGCGGTTCTCCCGGGCGTCCCGGTGCTGGACACCCAGGAGGTCGTGCGGCGCGCCGAACTGGTGGTCCTCGCGGTCCCCTCCGCCGAGCTTCCGGCCCTCGTCTCGGGCATCGCGGAGCTGGGCGGGTGGCAGATCGGCCAGCTCGTCCTGCACACCGATCCGGCGCAGGGCATCGAGGTCCTGCGCCCGGCGGCGGAGCGCGGTGCCATCCCGTTGGCGGTGCATCCGGCGATCACGTTCACCGGGACCTCGATCGATCTCCGACAGCTGCAGGCGGGATTCGCGGCGGTCACCGCTCCCGCCGCCGTGCTCCCGATCGCCCAGGCGCTGGCTGTGGAGATGGGGTGCGAACCGGTCGTCATCGCCGAGGCCGACCGTCCCGCCTATGCCGATGCGATCGCCACGGCCACGGAGTTCTCCCGCTCGATCATCGGCCAGTCGACCTCGCGGCTCCGTGAGATCGGCGTCGAGAATCCGGGCGGGTTCCTCTCCGCGCTGGTGCAGTCGACCGTCGAGCGGGCGCTGCGCGACGCCTCAGAACCGCCGCCACTCGTCTGATCGGGTGCGGGCGTGTGATCGTGCGCGCAGCGCCGCCAGCCGACCGCTTCCCGGCTCAGCGTCCTCCGGAGAAGCCGCCGCCGCCGCCGCCACCGGAGAATCCGCCGCCGAACGAACCGCCGCTGCTGGATGATGTGCCGGTGGACGGTGCGGAGTACGTCGCCGCCGCCGTGGAGGAACTCATGAACGCCACGAGCGAGGTGCGAAGCGCGAAGGATGCGGGGTCGCCGATCCAGGATGGGCCGTGCGTCTCCTGGCTGTATGCCGTCTCGAGCACGCGGCCCCACTCCTCCTCCATGCCGAACAGCATCGCGTAGGGGAGGAGGCGCTCGTAGATGTGGATGACGTCCACGCCCTCGTCGGTACGTCGTTCCGCCCCGGTGTAGGACTGCAGCATCCGCAGCCGGTCCTCCTCGGCGACGCGGATGAACTCGCGCACCCCCTGCAGGTGTTCGTACGCCTGTGCTCCCTCCGGAGTCAGGACCGTGTGCCGCGAGAAGGTGAAGAAGCTGGAGGCCGCGACGAGGAGGGCTCCGACGGAGATGGCCAGAAGCGCGGGGCCGGCGGACAACCGTCCGGATGCGACGGCGACGACGGCGACGACGAGACCGGCGACGGCGAGGGCGATCGCCACGGACTGCAGGATGACGGCCGCGCGGCTGCGCACCCTGGTCGTCAGGCCCCGGCGGGCGGCCTCTTCGCGTCCGTTCGTCGTCAGCGCCGTCATCCGCGTTGCGAATGCCTCACTCTCGGCCGGCAGGTCCACGACGCCGTCCGCACCCGCGTGGAGGAAGAGCGCGTCGAGCGCAGCCTGATCGAGGGGACTCGGCGCGCTGCCGTGGGGCCGTCGTCGAAGCCGTGGTGCTCCGGTCGACGTCCCGTCCTCGATGCGCAGCGCGCCGCGGACGGCGAGGTGCACGATCTCGGCAGGGATCACGTTCTCGGCTCCGGGCAGGATCGCGGCGGCGAGGAGGGGCGGCTGGTCGTCGGGGACGTCGTACTGCGCCACGATGATCCCGGTGGCGCGACGCCGACGTCGTGCAGCGCCCACGGCGACTGCCCATCCGACCGCGGACAGACCCACGGCGCCGGCGGCAGCGACGGCAGGCCCGAGATCGGCGACCGCGTCGGGCATGCGGGCAGCGGGCTGAGTCACTGAGCCGGGATCGAAGCCGACGGCCACCGTCACACCGTCCGCGGCGGGCAGAGGCCCGGCTTCGACGTGGAAGGAAGCGGCTTCTCCGTCCGCTATCGGTCCCTCCAGGTCGCAGGGCTCGGTGGATCCGGAGGGGCCGATGTAGCACTTCGTCGCGCCGGTGAGATGGGCGGTCAGCACGGCGTCGAACCGGATGTCGGCCTGGAACGCCTCGATCGGTTGCGTGCTGTCGAGCGGGAGGAGATCCCAGTAGAACTCGTCTGCGGCGTGGGTGCCGGACGGGTCGGGTGCGCTCCCGACGATGATGTCGCGCATCTCGTACTCGATGACGTAGGTGGTGAGGCCGTGGACGAAGTCGTCGTCGCCGGTGAGGATGAAGAGCGTCCCGTCATCCTCGTCGGTCTCATACGGGACGGCGGCTCCGTCCTCATCGGTGACCGCGAGCACCCGGGTGTCGATGTCAGCGTTCTTGTATGCCGTCGCCAGGCCGCGCACGATGCCGCGGTTCTGGTCGGCGTCGGGGAATCGCGCGACGAGCGTCTCCCTCACCTGCATGTGGGCCCGGCCGTCATCGTCGAGCCCGACGTCGTACACCGCGTCCCACGAGGCGTAGGAGAACTCGTCCACATCGGCGGCGGAGACGACGGTGGTCGCGGTCGCCGGGGTCACCGCGACGGCGACTTCCGGCGCGAGGACAGGGACGGTGGCGAGAGCGACGACGGCGCTCGCACGGAGGATCCGAGTGGGGGCCATGCTTCGAGGCTACCCAGCACGCCGCGCGGCGAGGACGTCCCGCGCCATCTCGGTAAACTGGGGAGGACTTCCAAGGAGCCCCGCACATGACTGATGCGCCCGCCGCGCCCGAAACGGCCTCGGCCGCCCCTTCCACCGAAGAGGACATCCACGAGCAGAAGGCCGTCCGCCTCGCCAAGCGCGAGCGTCTGATCGAGAAGCGCTCGGACGCCGGCGGCGGCGCCTTCCCTGTCGCGGTGCCGGTGACGCACAGCATCCCCGCACTGCGTGCGGAGTACGGCGACCTCGAGCCCGGCGCCGAGACCGGCGTGGTCGTCGGCGTCGCGGGGCGCGTGGTGTTCAGCCGCAACACCGGCAAGCTCTGCTTCGCCACGCTCCAGGCCGGCGACGGCACCCGCATCCAGGCGATGATCTCCCTTGCCAATGTCGGCGAGGAGTCGCTCGCCGACTGGAAGGAGTACGTCGACCTCGGTGACCATGTCTTCGTGCACGGCGAGGTCATCTCCAGCCGCCGCGGTGAGCTGTCGATCATGGCGGACGACTGGACCATCGCGTCGAAGGCGATCCTGCCGCTTCCCAACGCCTACGCCGAGCTCAGCGAAGAGGGGCGTGTGCGCAGCCGCTACCTCGACCTGATCGTGCGTGAGCAGGCGCGGACGACCGTGCGTGCGCGCGCGGCGGTGAACGCGAGCCTGCGGGCGACCTTCGCCGCCCACGGGTACCTCGAAGTGGAGACGCCGATGCTGCAGGTGCAGCACGGCGGTGCATCCGCCCGCCCCTTCGTCACCCACTCCAATGCGTTCGACACCGAGCTCTACCTCCGCATCGCGCCGGAGCTGTACCTGAAGCGCGCGGTCGTGGGCGGGATCGAGCGGGTGTTCGAGATCAACCGGAACTTCCGCAACGAGGGCGCCGACTCGACGCACAGCCCGGAGTTCGCGATGCTCGAGGCCTACCAGGCCTACGGCGACTACAACCAGATGGCGGCCCTCACGCAGGAACTCGTCCAGCAGGCCGCGGTCGCCGTCGCGGGGTCGACCACGGTCACCTGGGCGGACGGCACCGAGTACGACCTGGGCGGCGAGTGGGACCGCATCTCGATGTACGAGTCCCTTTCCGCCGCCTCCGGACGGACGGTCACGCCCGCGGACTCCGTCGACGACCTGATCGCCTTCGCTGAGGCGAACGGGGTCGACGTGCCGCCTCAGGCCACGCACGGGAAGCTGGTCGAGGAGCTCTGGGAGCACTTCGTGAAGGGTGACCTCGTGCGGCCGACCTTCGTCATGGACTTCCCCGTCGACACATCTCCCCTCGTGCGCGAACACCGGTCCGTCGAGGGCGTCGTGGAGAAGTGGGACCTCTACATCCGGGGCTTCGAGCTGGCGACCGGCTACTCCGAGCTCGTGGACCCCGTCATCCAGCGCGAACGCTTCGTCGAGCAGGCGAAGCTCGCCGCGCGAGGCGATGTCGAGGCCATGCCGATCGACGAGGAGTTCCTGCGGGCTCTCGAGCACGGCATGCCGCCGTCCGGGGGCATGGGGATGGGCATCGATCGACTCCTGATGGCGATCACCGGCCTCGGGATCCGCGAGACCATCCTCTTCCCGCTGGTCAAGTAGAAGCGACGCGCTCACGCTCCACGCCGCCCGTGGAACGCCCACTCCGGCAGAACGGCGCCGCACATCATGGTGTCCAGCAGCAGCGCGAGGCTGTACCCGGGATCGATCTCCCTCGCCATGTCGAGGTAGCGACCTGCGTGCGTGGCCCGGCCGAGCGCCCAGGAGAGCCAGGCCGCGACCGTGAGCGGGCCGGGGCGTGCTGCCCGCGGTGCCAGGGCGGTGGCGTCTCGGACGGCGTGCAGCGCCGCGCGGAGGCGCTCCCCGTCCGGCGCCGGGCCGCGGCCGAGGAACACTCGTCCGATGTCGTCGGGCACCGGCGCGCCGGAGGCGGCGAAAGCCAGCTGCGCCTCCATGGTGCGAATGCCCCGACGGTGATCGGTGGCCCACTGGGCGATCGCCGCATCGCGCACCGGCGGACGTCCGAGACACCACACGAGCGCTGCGGTGTCGAACGGCCGCAGACTGTCGTGGTGATGGACCACTGACTCGAGGAAAGCGGGGATGTCGTCGAGGAGCGCGCACGCCGAGATCACCTCCGGCTCTGCGGAACGAGAGGGGTCGGCCTGCCCTGGCGCGAGGGCGGCGTCGAGCCCGCGCAGGATGCGCGCCATCTGGTCCTCCTCCGCGGCGGAGACCGGCGGGAGCCCCGCGCCGGAGAACTGATCGCCGGAGACGTCGCCGAGGGAGGAGGCATCCGGCGGCGGAACGATGTCCGACAAGGGATGCAGCGTCGGATCCTCGTCGTCATACCGGGCCCATCCCTCGGGCGTCACACACAGGGCCTCGACGGTACGCAGCCCCGCTTCCTCGGCACATCCGAGAAGGGTGTCCACCGTCACAGCCTGAGGGAGGACGAGGCCATCTGGCGTCGTCTGGGGTGGTTCATCGGTGTACACGACGACGGCCAGCGCATCCGTACCGGGGACGCGGCCGAGCAACTCGACGGCCGCGGCGGCGTACTGCAGGGGAGGAACGGCGGCGTCGGGCAGATCGAGGCGCATCGCCCCGTCGCTGCGGCTACCGTGGAACGGGAGGAGGGCGATGCTCTCGTGCGGCGTGAACCCTGCGAGGGCGGGCACGATGCCGAGGAACTGGGCGGAGTCGGAGGCGCGGAGCACGGTTGTCATGAGGAGAGGTTCGCGTGCCCCCGTCTCCGTCGGAGCGGGTCCGGCGCGATGTGGACGAGATTCCTGTGAAGCGGCGCCTGTGCACGAGTAGTCGCTCGCGTACGATGGAGGCATGGACAACTTCTGGCTCGCCGCGGCATGGTCGCTCCTGCCGACGGTCGGCGTCAGCATCGTCTTCTTCGTCGTTCTCCGCGGCATCCTCCGGTTCGACCGCACGGAGCGGAAGGTCCACGCGCAGATCGAGGCCGAGGAACGCGCCGCGCGCGGACTGCCTCCGCGGGCCTGAGTCCGCCCCATCCGCTACTGTGAAGCGAGCGCGCCGGGTCCGGCGCGACCCGGGGTGACGACGATCCCCGGTGTGGGTGAGGGGGCGTGATGACCGCGGAGTCCTGGGGCTGGTGGGTCGCCGCCTTCGTGCTGGTGCTCGACATCATCATCCGCGTCACCGCGATCATCGTCATCCCGCGCAACCGCCGGCCCACCGCGGCGATGGCCTGGCTCCTCGCCGTGTTCTTCATCCCGGTGGTCGGCGTCTTCCTGTTCCTGCTGATCGGCAACCCCCGCCTGCCGCGTGCGCGGCGCCGCAAGCAGGAGCAGATCAACGAGTACATCGCGGAGACCAGCGAGCACCTCCACTTCGGGACGCTCCGGCCGAACGCCCCCGCCTGGTTCGGGCCGATCGTGCAGATGAATCAGCGCCTCGGCGCTCTGCCGCTCTCCGGCGACAACGGCGCGCACCTCATCTCCGACTACCAGGAATCACTGGACGAGATGGCGGAGGCGATCCGCACGGCGCAGGACTACGTGCACGTCGAGTTCTACATCCTGCAGTCCGACGACTCGACGGACAACTTCTTCCGCGCCCTCGAAGAGGTCGCGGCGCGGGGCGTCGCCGTTCGCGTGCTCCTCGACCACTGGGCGAACCGCGGCAAGCCCCGCTACCGCCAGACCATCGCCCGTCTCAACGAGATGGGCGCCGAGTGGCATCTGATGCTCCCGGTGCAGCCACTCAAGGGCAAGATGCAGCGCCCTGATCTGCGCAACCACCGCAAGCTGCTCGTCGTGGACGGCAACATCGCCTTCCTGGGATCGCAGAACATCACCGACTCCACCTACAACCTGCCGAAGAACATCCGACGCGGTCTGCACTGGGTCGATCTGATGGTGAGGCTCGACGGACCGGTGGTCTTGAGCGTCAACGCGATCTTCCTCAGCGACTGGTACAGCGAGACCGATGTCGTGCTGGAGGAGATCGACATCTCTCACGCCAACATCGGATCGGGGGACCTGGACTGCCAGGTGGTGCCGTCCGGTCCCGGCTTCGAGGTCGAGAACAACCTGCGCCTGTTCCTCGCGCTCCTCTACGCGGCGAAGAAGCAGATCATGATCGTCAGCCCGTACTTCGTCCCGGACGAGGCTCTGCTGCTGGCGGTCACCGCGGCCGTCGACCGCGGTGTCGAGGTGCAGCTGTTCGTCTCGGAGGAGGGCGACCAGGCGATGGTCTACCACGCCCAGCGGAGCTACTACGAAGCGCTGCTGCGCGCGGGGGTGCGGATCTGGATGTACCGGAAGCCCTACATCCTCCACACGAAGAGCCTCACGATCGACGATGAGGTGGCCGTCATCGGGTCGAGCAACATGGACATGCGCTCGTTCGGCCTCAACCTCGAGGTCTCGATGCTCGTCCGCGGCCAGGAGTTCGTCGCCGAGATGCGCGAGGTCGAGGACAAGTACCGGTCGTTGAGCCGGGAGCTGACCCTCGAGGAATGGATGCAGCAGCCCCTGCGCTCCACCGTGCTCGACAACCTGGCACGGCTGACCTCCGCGCTGCAGTGACCGCGCATTTCGTCAAGCCCCATTTCGGGCGGGGGAACCCGCCGCTAGCCTGAGGGCATGACTCCCCGCAGGCTTGTGATCGCCGTGTCCTCCGCGCTCGCCGCCGCTCTCGTCCTCGCCGGCTGCACGGTCGGTCCCGGCGGAGCGGCACCGCACTCGACGTCCGACCCGTCCAGCGGTCCCGGGAGTGCGGGGAGCAGCGACGACCAGGACGACATGGACGCGACGCTCCTCGACGACGGACGGATGTTCGCCATCGTGAGCTGGGGATCCTCGACGTGCCTGCCCCAGGTCGACGACATCACCGCCGAGGGACAGCGGGTCTCGGTCACCCTCGTCGAGCCGGACGCCGATGGTGCGACGGAACAGGCCTGCACGGCCGACCTCGCACCGCGCGCGAGCCTGGGCGCGCTGCCCGAGGGGGTCGACCCGACGAAGGACATCACTCTCGTCGTGACGTACGGGGACCTGCTGGACGAGATCGACGTCGATGCCGATCCCGACGCCACGGCGACACCGGGATCGTCGACCGAGTATCAGCCTTCGGCCGGCTGGTTCGACGACGGTGGGCTCGTCCTCCTGACCTGGGGATCCTCCAGCTGTGCTCCGGTCGTCGAGTCCGTCGAGGGCGAGGGGTCCACGGGGACCGTCACGTTCGTCACCGACGAGAACCAGGTGTGCACCATGGACATGGCGCCGCGGGGCACGGTGATCGAGTTCGCCGAGGACGAGGTCGATGATGATGGTCCGTTCCAGCTGACCCTGGTCGGCGGCGGTCTGGAGGGCACTGTCGACGTGCGCTGAGGAGGCGACTCCTCAGAGGATGTGCACCGGGTGCCCGGTGGGCAGAGCCAGCAGGAGTGCGCCGGGGTCGGCACGGCAGGTGACGCGCACGGCCTCGCCGAACTCGTCGCCGTCGAGCTCGATGGGCGTGGGGGCGGGCGCCGCAGCTTCGGCGCGGGCGCCCCGGAAGTAATGGACGGACGCGTCCGTGCCACGGCGCTCGAGCACGAGCCGTCCGGCACGGAACCGGCGCAGCACGGAGTTGTCCCACCAGATCTTGCGCCAGACGCCGAGCCAGCCGAGGACGCCGGTCGGCTGGATGACCGCGACGTCGAGGGTCGCGTCGGTGATCGACGCGTCGGGGATCAGGGAG
The DNA here is from genome assembly GCF_019091465.1 of Microbacterium sp. GbtcB4. Classification (NCBI taxonomy): domain Bacteria; kingdom Bacillati; phylum Actinomycetota; class Actinomycetes; order Micrococcales; family Microbacteriaceae; genus Microbacterium; species Microbacterium sp. GbtcB4. Next base: position 258,290 of record NZ_JAGXJJ010000002.1, on the reverse strand, counting down.
ATGCCGGCCGGAAGGGTGCCGCAGTTCGCGAACAGGATGCTGTGCACCTTCGTGGAGTGCAGGCGCCCTGTGCCGATCTGGTAGACCGCGCGGAAGGGCTTCGCGCGGGGGAGTGACCGGGCGGCGCCGTCGACGTAGGCGATCCAGCCGACGGACTTCTTCAGATCGGCACGGGTGTTCGCGATCATGTCGGCGTCCAGGCCGATGCCGGCGAGCACGACGAACGCATGCTCCTCCTCGCCGCCGTCCTCCCTGGTCATCCGGGCCCAGCCGATGTCGATGGGGTGGTGGAAGTCGCCGAGGGCGGCACGGATCATCTCCGCGGGGTCGGCCAGCGGGAGACCGAGGTTGCGCGCGAGAAGGTTCCCGGTGCCGCTCGGGACGATCGCGAGTGGCACGCCCGTATTGGCGATGGCTTCGGCGACCGCCCGCACCGTGCCGTCGCCGCCGGCCACGAGCACGACGTCCACCCCGCGCGCGAGCGCTTCCGCCGTCGCCCCCTGCCCCGCGTCCTCCACGGTCGTGGGGTAGAAGGCGGGGTGGTCCCATCCGGCCTCGCGGGACAGGTCGCGGACCTGGGCGCGCAGACGCTTCCCGTCGACCTTCACCGGGTTGTACACGAGCGCCGCCTGCTTCAGAACGGGAGGACTCGTGGTCATGGCGCTACTCTAGACCGGCATCGTCCGAGGAGAGCAGCACGGGTGGAGGGATACCCGGCAGCCCGGTCCCCGGGCGCACACCTCGTAGACTTGCGGCATGATCGACCTCGCACTCCTCCGCGACAACCCGGAGATCGTCCGCCGTTCGCAGGCTGCCCGTGGCAATGACCAGAGCACCGTCGACGTCGCACTCGAGGCCGACCGATCGCGCCGCGCCGCGCTCGCCGCGTTCGAGGAGCTGCGCGCCGAGCAGAACGCGTTCGGCAAGCAGGTGGCGAAGGCGCCCAAGGAGGAGAAGGCGGCCCTCGTCGCGCAGGCCAAAGACCTCGCGGACCGCGTCAAGCAGGCCCAGCACGCGGCGAACGAAGCGGCCGAGGCCGCTGCCACGGCACTCGCGCGGATCGAGAACGTCGTGATCGACGGCGTCCCGGCCGGCGGCGAGGAGGACTTCGTCGAGCTCCGTCGCGTGGGCGAGGTCCCGGCGTTCGACTTCGAGCCGCGCGACCACCTCGAGCTCGGTGAGCTTCTCGGCGCCATCGACATGGAGCGGGGGGCCAAGGTCTCCGGTGCGCGCTTCTACTTCCTGCGCGGGATCGGTGCCCGACTCGAGATCGCGCTCATGAACCTCGCTCTCGACAAGGCGTTGCAGAACGGCTTCGTCCCCCTCATCACGCCCACCCTCGTGCGCCCTGAGATCATGCAGGGCACGGGGTTCCTGGGGGAGCACGCCGATGAGGTGTACCACCTCGACAAGGACGACGACCTCTACCTCGTCGGCACCAGCGAGGTCGCTCTTGCCGGGTATCACAAGGACGAGATCGTGGACCTCGCAAGCGGGGCCCTCCGTTATGCCGGATGGTCCACGTGCTACCGCCGGGAAGCCGGCTCGCACGGCAAGGACACCCGGGGCATCATCCGCGTGCATCAGTTCAACAAGCTGGAGATGTTCGTCTACACCACGGCTGAGGACGCCGAGGCCGAGCACCTGCGCCTCGTCGCGCTGCAGGAGGAGATGCTGACCTCGCTCGGCCTCGCATACCGGGTGATCGACGTCGCCGCGGGAGACCTCGGGCCGAGCGCGGCGCGGAAGTACGACATCGAGGCCTGGGTGCCCACACAGGGCGCGTTCCGCGAGCTGACCTCCACCTCGAACTGCACGACCTTCCAGGCGCGTCGTCTGGACGTGCGCTACCGCCCTGCCGTGGAGGAGGGCGGTACGGCGCCGAAGACCCAGCACGTCGCGACCCTCAACGGCACGCTCGCGACGACGCGCTGGATCGTCGCCCTGCTCGAGACGCACCAGCAGGCGGACGGCTCGGTGCGGGTTCCGGAGGTCCTGCGCCCCTACCTCGGCGGACTCGAGGTGATCCGCCCGCTCGCCGACGAGCAGAGCACCCGGTGACGGCGCCCTGGCTGGTCGGCCTCGACGTCGACGGGACCATCCTCCTGCAGGACGAGACGATGAGCCCCGGTGTTCCTGAGGCCGTCGCCCGCGTCCGCGACGCGGGACACGTGGTGACCATCGCGACCGGTCGCAGCTGGATGGCGACCCGTCGCTACGTGGAGGAGCTCGGCCTCACCGCCGAGTACGTGGTGTGCTCCAACGGCGCCGTCACGATGCGCCGCGACGGGGACGACTGGGAGCGCTGGCACGTCGAGACCTTCGACCCGACACCCGTGCTGGCGCTGTTGCGGGACCGGCTCCCGGACGCGCGGTACATGGTGGAGCTCGGCTCGGGGCAGCGGCTGTTCACCGAGCAGCTCGACGACTGGACGCTCGACGGCGGCCGTCAGGTCGACTTCGAGGAGCTCGGGGCCCTCCCCGTCTCCCGGATCGTCGTCGTTTCACCCGGGCACGACGAGGACGACTTCCACCGGCTCGTCGCCGATGCCGGGCTCAACGAGGTCTCGTATGCGATCGGCTGGACGGCCTGGCTGGACATCGCACCGCAGGGAGTGGACAAGGGCACGGCCCTGGAACGCGTGCGCGACGAGCTCGGTCTCGACGCCGCGCGCGTGCTCGTCGCCGGAGACGGACGCAACGACATCGGCATGTTCGGCTGGGCGCGCAGCGGCGGTGGGCGCGCGGTGGCCATGGGACAGGCGCCGGTCGAGGTGAAGGACGCCGCGGGGGAGATCACCGCCGACGTCGAGCAGGGAGGGCTCGCCAGCGCCCTGGACACGCTTCCAGCGCCCGCCCAGGTCGACGCCGGAGAATAGAACTCGGCTAGACTCGCGCCTGGTCGACAGATGCTTCTGTCGGGAGGGTTGTCCGAGCGGCCGATGGAGCTGGTCTTGAAAACCAGTGGGCAGAGATGTCTCGTGGGTTCGAATCCCACACCCTCCGCTTCCTGAGCGCGGTACCCCCGCCGCGCTGAATCCGAAAGGGCCCGAGTGAGCGACAACACCCGCCGCCGCCGCACCGTCGCGCGACATGGTCAGCTGCGTTCGCCCGGCGCCGTCAGCCAGCTCCTCCGGCTTCTCGCGATCAGCATGGCGGTGGTCCTCGTCAGCGGCATCGGCGTCGCGGCCTACTTCTACCTCGATTTCTCCAGCACCGTCTCGGCGAACGCCGTCGACCTCGACGGGCAGGAAGACGTGCCGCCGGACATCGGCGAGTACAAGGGCGGCTTCAACCTCGTCCTCACCGGCGTCGACACGTGCGAGGACGACTACAAGCAGTACTTCGGCGATCGGTGCACCGGCGGGGATGCCGAGGGCACCCTCAACGACGTGAATCTGCTCGTGCACGTCTCGGAGGAGCCGCGGCGGATCACGGTCGTCAGCTTCCCGCGCGACCTGATGATCCCCATCCCGTCCTGTGAGGACGAGGACGGCAACGCCACCGCCGCGATGAGCAAGCAGCCCCTGAACGTCGCCTACACCGACGGCGGACTGAACTGCGTCGTCCGCACGATATCGGCCCTCACGGACCAGGAGGTGCAGTTCGCCGCCTCCGTGACGTTCGGCGGCGTCATCGAGATCACCAACGCGATCGGCGGCGTCGACGTCTGCCTCGCCAACCCGATCCGCGACCGCTACACGGGTCTCGACATGGCAGCCGGCACGCACACCGTCCAGGGGCTCGAGGCTCTGCAGTTCCTCCGCACCCGTCACGGCGTCGGCGACGGCAGCGACCTGGGCCGCATCGGCAACCAGCAGCAGTACATGTCGAGCCTCGCCCGCAAGCTCATCAGCGGCGAGGTGCTGGGCAACGTGCCGGTGATGCTGAAGCTCGCCAACACGGGCATCCAGAACCTGGAGACGAGCACGTCGCTCGCCGATCCGATGACGATGGTGAAGATCGCTCTCGCCGTGAAGTCGGTGCCGTTCGAGGACATCGTGTTCGTGCAGTACCCGACCCTGGAGGACTGGGACGACCCGAACAAGGTCGTGCCGAACGACGAGGCCGCCGCGGCCCTCTGGGACGCGATCGAGGCCAACGCCCAGCTGCAGATCACGCACGAGAACACCAGCAACGACGGTGTCGTCGTGCAGGAGCCGACGACACCCACCGAGCCCGCCGAGCCCACCACCCCGACGCAGGAGGCGACGCCGACCCCGACGACCGCTCCGGACGTCGTGGCGCTGCCCGATTCGATCAAGGGCAACTCCGCCGCGCAGCAGACGTGCTCGAACGGCAACGTGCGCTGATCAGCGCTCAGGCGCTCCGCGGGCGGTAGACCGTCGGCGGGTGCGTCGTCGCCACGAGGGCGCGAAGCTCCGAGAGCTCGGCAGGCGCCGCGCCGAGCGCCCGCGCCTGCATGAGGACGTTGCCGAGGGCCGTCGCCTCGACGGGGCCGGCCAGGACGGGAACCCCGGTGCGGTCCGCCGTCGCCTGGCACAGGAGCCGGTTGAGGGACCCGCCCCCGACGAGGTGGATGACGTCGACGGGGTGCCCGGCGAGACCGCCCGCCGTCCGGACGGCGTCGGCGAACGCGGTGGCGATGCTCTCCACGACGAGCCGGACGAACGCGGGACGCGAGGCGGGGACGGTGGTGCCGCGGGAACGCAGGAGATCGCTGATACGCGCAGGCATATCGCCGGGGGCCGAGAGCGCGGGGTCGTTCGCATCGAACACCCCCGACGGCGGCGCCGCGGCAGCAGCTTCGGCGAGCAGCCCCGACAGGTCGATGGGCGCTCCGTCCTCGTCTTCCCAGGCTCGCACGGTCTCGCTGAGGAGCCAGAGTCCGGTCACGTTGTGGAGGACGCGGAAGCGGTCGTCCACGCCGCGTTCGTTGGTGAAGTTGGCGTCCCTTGCCGCCCCCGTGAGGATCGGCTCGACCCGCTCGACCCCGACCAGCCCCCAGGTGCCGCAGGAGATGTACGCGGCACGGGGCGAGGTCATCGGGACGGCGACCACCGCCGAGGCGGTGTCGTGCGAACCCACGGCGATCACCGGCAGATCCGCGCCGATGCGCTCCGCGACCTCGGGGCGCAGCCGACCGATGACCATGCCGGGGTCGACGAGGTCCGGCAGGAGGGAGGCGTCGATGCCGAGGCGGGTCGCGAGCGCCCGGTCCCAGGTGCCGGACTCCACATCCAGCAGCCCCGTCGTCGAGGCGTTGGTCCGTTCGGCGACGCGGGCGCCGGTGAGGAGGAAGGCGAGGAGGTCCGGGATGAGGAGCGCGGTGTCGGCGTCGTGCCTGAGTTCGTCCGCCCGGAGCTGGTAGAGCGTGTTGAACGGGAGGAACTGCAGGCCGTTGCGCGCGTGGAGGTCGTCGAACGGGACGAGGGCGTGCACCTCGGCCACTCCTCGAGCGGTGCGATCGTCACGGTAGTGGAACGGCTCCGCGAGCAGCTCTCCGGCGCGGAGGAGGCCGTAGTCGACGGCCCACGAGTCGATCCCGATCGACTCGATCCCCGGTTCCCGGCTGACCGCTTCGGCCAGGCCGTCGAGCACATGGGCGACGAGCGCGTCGAAGTCCCAGTGCAGACCGTCGGCGCGGGTGACTGGGCCGTTCGGGAAGCGGGAGACCGGCTCGAGCTCCAGGACGCCCGGCCCCACCCGGCCGATCATCACGCGGCCGCTCGTGGCGCCGAGATCCACCGCCGCGACCGCACGGACGTGTCGTGCGGTCGCGGGCGAGCGGTCGTCGGTCATCGCAGGAACGCCGCGGCGACGCCGGAATCGACGGGGATGTGCAGACCGGTGGTCCGGCTCAGCTCGGGACCGGTCAACACGAAGACGGCGTCCGCGACGTTCTCGGGGACGACCTCGCGCTTGAGGATGGTGCGGTTGGCGTAGAACTGGCCCAGGTCTTCTTCCTTGACGCCGTAGGTGGCCGCCCGGTTCGCTCCCCACCCGGAGGCGAAGATGCCGGAACCGCGGACCACGCCGTCGGGGTTGATCCCGTTGACCCGGATGCCGTGCTCGCCGAGTTCCACCGCGAGCAGTCGCACCTGGTGCGCCTGGTCGGCCTTCGTCGCCGAGTACGCGATGTTGTTCGGACCGGCGAAGACGGAGTTCTTGGAGGAGATGTAGATGATGTCGCCGCCGAGTCCCTGATCGATGAGCACCCGGGCTGCCGCCTTCGAGACGAGGAACGAGCCCTTCGCCATCACGTCGTGCTGGAGATCCCAGTCCTTCTCGGTCGTCTCCAACAGCGGCTTCGACAGCGAGAGACCCGCGTTGTTCACGACGAGGTCGAGGCCGCCGAACGCGAGCACCGCCTCGTCGATCGCCGCCTGCACCGCGTCGGCGTCGGCGACATCGGCGGCCACGCCGATGGCGACGTCCTCGTTCCCGAGCTCGGCGGCCGCGGCTCTGGCCTTGTCCAGGTCGAGGTCGGCGATGACGACGCAGGCGCCCTCCGCGGCGAGGCGCGTCGCGATGGCCTTGCCGATCCCGCTCGCGGCACCGGTGACGAGGGCGATGCGGCCCTGGTGGGATTTCGGCTTCGGCATCCGCTGCAGCTTCGCCTCCTCCAGCGCCCAGTACTCGATGCGGAACTTCTCCGCGTCGGAGATGGGGGTGTAGGCCGACAAGGCCTCGGCACCGCGCATGACGTTGATCGCGTTGACGTAGAACTCTCCGGCGACCCGTGCGGTCTGCTTGTTCGCTCCGTACGAGAACATCCCGACGCCGGGCACGAGGACGATGAGTGGATCCGCACCTCGGATCGCGGGGGATTCGGCGGTCGCGTAGGCGTCGTAGTAGGCCTGGTAGTCGGCGCGGTAGGCGGCGTGGAGCTCCCGCAGGCGTTCCGTCTGCTCCTCCAGGGTCGCGGTGGTGGGCAGGTCGAGGAGGAGCGGCTTGACCTTGGTGCGCAGGAAGTGGTCGGGGCAGCTCGTGCCGAGAGCGGCGAGGGCCGGAGCCTTCTCGGAGGCCAGGAAGTCGAGGACCACGTCGCTGTCCGTGAAGTGGCCGACCATCGGCTTGTCCGTCGACGCGAGCCCGCGGATGGTGCCGGCGAGGGCGGCCGCCCGTGCGCGGCGCTCCGGCATGGCCTCGAAGCCCGATCGCGTGCCGCCGAACGGTGTGGGGGAGCCGTGCTCCGCGATGTGGGCGGCGGCGGTGTCGATCATCCACCGGGAGTTCGCCTCCGCCTCCTCCGAGGTGTCGCCCCACGCCGTGATGCCGTGGCCGCCGAGGATCGTGCCGATGGCCTGCGGGTTCTCCGCCTTGATCTGCGCGATGTCCAGTCCGAGCTGGAAGCCGGGGCGGCGCCACGGCACCCAGACGACCCGATCGCCGAAGATCGTCGTCGTGAGCTCCTCGCCGTCGGCCGCGGTGGCGATCGCGATGCCCGAGTCGGGGTGGAGGTGATCCACGTGCGGGGCGTCGACCAGGCCGTGCATCGCGGTGTCGATCGAGGGGGCGGCGCCGCCCTTGCCGTGCAGGCAGTAGTCGAACGCGGCGACCATCTCGTCCTCCCGCTCGACCCCCGGATAGACGTCGACGAGCGCGCGCATACGGTCGAGGCGGAGGACCGCGAGGCCGGCCTCGGTCAGGGTGCCGAGATCACCGCCGGAGCCCTTCACCCAGAGGAGCTCGACCGGCTGCCCCGTCACCGGGTCGATCTCGGTGCCCTTGGCGGAGGTGTTGCCGCCCGCGTAGTTCGTGTTCTTCGGGTCGGCGCCCAGGCGGTTGCTCCGCGCGATCAGTTCGGCGGCGGTGGGGTTCGTCATGTGAGTCCTCGGTTCGTGAGTGAAGATGCCCGGTCGACGCCGGAGAGTCAGGGGAGTTGCAGGATCCGAGCCGCGAACCGATCGATCGTCGCGGCGAAAGCGGATTCCTCGGGGCGATTGAGGTGGCCGTGGGTGGTGCCCGGCTCGACGACGACTTCGACCTCGACGCCGGCAGCGGCGAGGGAGCGGGCGAACGCCTCGCCGGATACTCGGAGCTCGTCGGTCTCGTCGTTGACCATGATGGTGGGCGGGAAGGAGGAGAGTGCTGCGGGCTCTGCGGTGCCGGGGACGGCATAGACGTCCGCCGTGTCGGGGTCGCTCCCGAGGTAGTTCTCGTACATGCCGCGCACGAAATCGGGGGTGAACACGTCCGCGGAGGGATCTCCGTCGAGCAGGGCACGCAGCTCCGGGTCGGGAGCGGCCTGCACCGCTTGCAGGGTCGGGTACGCGAGGACGGCGAGTGCGGGCACGGCGCCGCCCTCGTGCGCGAGGCGGAGCGCCGCGCCGGTGGCGAGATTGCCGCCTGCGCTGGCTCCGCCGATCGCCCAACCTCGCGACGCGACGTCCGACATGGCGGCCCAGCGGAACGCGGAGACCATCTCCTCGTGCGCGACGGGGTAGTGCACGCCGCCGCGCCTCTCCGCGCCGAGGCGTGCGCTCCACTCGGCTGTCATCGGGGCGAGGGCGTAGTCCACGCTCATGACCGCGATTCCGCGATCTGCGAACGCCCGTGCGACGGCGTCGGCCTCCGGCATGTCGATGTCCCCGCCCGCGAATCCGCCGCCGTGAGCCCACACCAAGCCGTGGCCGCTCGGCGACTCCGGGGAGTAGACGCGCACGCGCAGCGGCCCGTGCGGCCCGTCGAAGACGTGATCGTGGATGTCGTGCGCGCTCATACGCTCAGGCTCCCCAGCCCGCCTGCACGCCACCCACGCGCTCCTCCGCGATCCGCTGCCCGTACCCGGAGGCCGCGTACGCCGCCATCGGGTCCACAGGCAGCCCGCGCTCCTCTCGCCACGCGGCCAGGGCCGGGCGGACGTCGGTGGAGAAGGCGTCCATGAAGACGGCGTTCGCCGCGAGCACGTCGCCGCTGCGCTGGGCGGTCGCCAGCGCTTCGCGGTCGACGAGCAGGGCGCGCGCGGTCATCTCCTGCACATTCAGGACGGAGCGGATCTGCCCGGGGATCTTGTCCTCGATGTTGTGGCACTGGTCCAGCATGAAGGCCACGTCGGGGTTGTTCAGCCCGCCGCCCCGGATCACCTCGAACAGGATCCGGAACAGCTGGAACGGGTCGGCGGCACCCACGATGAGGTCGTCGTCCGCATAGAAGCGGGAGTTGAAGTCGAACGAGCCGAGCTTGCCGAGGCGCAGCAGCTGCATCACGATGAACTCGATGTTGGTGCCCGGCGCATGGTGACCGGTGTCGAGGCAGACCATCGCCTTGTCGCCGAGGGCGGTCACCTGCACGTAGGACGTCCCCCAGTCCGGGACGTCGGTGTGGTAGAACGCCGGCTCGAAGAACTTGTACTCGAGCACGAGGCGCTGGTGGTCGCCGAGACGCGCGTAGATCTGCTGCAACGAGTCGTGCAGGCGATCCTGGCGTCCACGCAGGTCGGCCTGACCCGGGTAGTTCGACCCCTCGGCCAGCCAGATCTTCAGGTCGCGGCTGCCGGTGGCGTCCATGACGTCGATGCAGGCCAGGTGGTGGTCGATGGCCTTGCGGCGCACGGCCGCATCCTCGTGGGTGAGGGCGCCGAACTTGTAGTCGTCGTCTTGGAAGGTGTTGGAGTTCACGGTGCCGAGGGCGACGCCGTGGTCCTCGGCATGACGGCGCAGATCGTCGAACGAGTCGACCAGATCCCACGGGATGTGCAGCGCCACGGTCGGGGCGAGCCCCGTGTGGGCGTGGACCTGCGCGGCGTCGGCGATCTTCTCGTACGGGTCGCGGGGCGTGCCGGGAGTGCTGAACACCTTGAACCGGGTCCCGGAGTTGCCGAACGCCCAGCTGGGCAGCTCGATGCTCTGCTTCTCGAGCGCGGCGAGGATGTCGGGGGTGAGGATGCTCACGATGCACGGCCTTCGTTGTCGGTGGCGGGTGTGGCGCTCTCGCCGGCGGCGGCGAGCTGGTCTTCGAGGTGGAACACCTCGGTGAGAGGGGTTGCGGCCTGATCGGGACGGCCGTCGAGGTCGAGGAAGAAGGGGGCCATCTCGGCCTCCCAGCGTGCGGCGACGGGGGAGGCGGCGAGGTACGCCTGCGCGGCCGCGTCGTCATCGGTCTCGTAGTAGCCGAAGAGCACGCCACCGCTTCCGAGGAAGAGGCTGTAGTCGCGTCGTCCGGCGGCCGCGATCTCGCGGAGCATCTCCGGGCGCACCGGTGTGTGACGGGCGAGGTACTCGGGCAGCAGCTCGGGCTTCACCTGGAGCTGGAAGGCGACGCGGGTCATGCGATTCCTCCCGGGGTCCGGCCGGCGCCCGCAGGGAGCGCCGGCCGGAGGGCGACTCAGAAGTCGAAGTCGCCGATGTTGTCGGCGTCGAACACGAACGGGTCGCCCAGCAGGACGACGCCGTCGGCGCCGACGGTGTACTCGCCGAGGTCGCCGGCCTCGAAGGTGTCGCCCTCTTCGCCGGTGATGTCGCCGGCGATCAGGGCCTGGGCGGCGTAAGCGGCCAGGTAGCCGAGGTCGGCCGGGTTCCATAGCGCGAAGGCGGTGACGGTGCCGTCCTCCACGTACTCGCGCATCTGGTTGGGGGTGCCGAGTCCGGTCAGCGCGACCTGGCCCTTGAAGTCGGACGTCGACAGGTAGCGCGCCGCGGCGGCGATGCCGACCGTGGTGGGCGAGACGATGCCCTTGAGGTCCGGATGGGTCTGCAGCAGCGCGGCCGTCTTGTCGAACGACGTCTGGTCGTCGTCGTCGCCGTAGACCGTCTCGACGATCGTGATGTCGGGGTACTCGCTGGCGACGTACTCCTCCATCAGCTCGATCCAGGCGTTCTGGTTCGTGGCGTTGGCCGACGCGGAGAGGATGGCGATCTCCCCGGCGCCGCCGATCTGCTCGGCGATGAGGTCGATCTGCACCTTCGCGATGCCCTCGGAGTCGGCCTGGTTGATGAACAGGTCGCGGCAGTCGGTGTTGGTGTCGGAGTCGAAGGTGACGACCTTGACGCCGGCGTCCCTGGCCTCGTTCAGCGCGTCGCAGATGGCCTGCGGGTCGTTGGCCGAGACGACGAGGGCGCCGACACCCTGCTGCGTGGCCGTGTTGATGTAGCTGACCTGGGCGTCGGGCGTGGCCTCGGCAGGGCCGACCTCGGAGAACGTGCCGCCGAACTCCTCGACGGCTTTCTTGCCGCCCTCGCTGGACGTGTCGAAGTACGGGTTGCCGAGGTTCTTGGGCAAGAAGGTGATCGAGGCGTCCGCCCCGTCGCCGCCGCCGTCTCCTCCGCCGTCGGTGGAGCCGGCGCAGCCGGTCAGTGCGACCGCCGCCGCCACCGCGAGGGCGGCGAAGGCGGTGACACGCTTGCGTGCAAACGTCATTGTTCGTTCCTTTCGTCGGGAGATGCCGCGGGCGCGGCGTCCATCGGTGCCTTCGTCGCTGTGGCGGCACCGGCGGGGGGTCTGCCCGGTCGGCGGCGTGCCTTCTGCAGCCAGGCCAGGAAGCTTGCGGCCACCACCGAGATCACGAGGAGCGTGCCGGTGATGATGTTGATGACGTCGGAGGTGACGTTCACCAGGCGGAGTGCACTCGCGAGCGCCCCGATGAGGAAGGCGGCGGCGATGACGCCGTAGATCTTGCCGCGACCGCCGAACACCGACACCCCGCCGAGCACGACGGCCGCGATGACCTGGAGCTCGAGGCCGGTGGCGTTGTCGCCGCGGGCGCTGCCGTAGCGGAGCGTATAGAAGATGCCGGCGAACGCGGCGACCGCTCCGGACAGCACGAACAGGATGAGCTTCGTGCGCTCGACGTGCACACCGGAGAAGTGCGCCGCGTCCTTCGACAGACCGATCGCGTACACCCCGCGGCCGAACGGCGTGAAGTGCAGCAGGATCGCGAAGACCGCGACGAGCAGGAGGAACGGGATCGTGATGACGGGGATCGGGGTGCCCGCGATCTTCGCCTTGGCGAGAGCCGTCCAGAACTCCGGGAAGTCGGTGACGGCGGCCGTGCCCAGCAGCCCGACGGCGAGGCCGCGGAAGAGGGCGAGCGTGCCGATCGTGACGGCGAGCGAGGGTAGTCCGACGACGGTCACGAGGAAGCCGTTGAACGCTCCGCCGACCACGCCCACGACGAGGGCGGCGAGCGCGGCGAGCTCGAACGGGAGCCCGGCCTGCACCAGCGCGCCGGTGACGACGCTGGACAGCCCGACCATGCTGCCCACCGAGAGGTCGATCTCGCCGGTGATCATGATGAGGGTCATCGGCAGGGCGATCAGGAGGATCGGCGCGATGTCGAGCAGCAGGTAGGTCAGCGTGATGGGCTGTCCGAACCCGCGGATGCTGGAGGCCGAGACGACCGCGACGAGCAGGAGCAGGCCGACGATCGCGGCTTCGCGCGTGAGCAGGAGCCGGCGCCACAGGGGCTTGTCGTAGTCGCGGATGACGCGGGTGGTCGCGGTGGCGGTCGCGGTGGTCATGATTCGTCCCTCGCCTCGATGAGCCGCCGTCTCTGCCGCACCGCGAGCACGCGGTCGAGCACGATGGCGCCGATGATGAGCAGGCCGACGACGGCACGCTGCCAGAAGTCGGGGATGCCGAGGATCGGCAGTACGCGGTTGATGGTCAGCAGCAGCACGGCGCCGATCGCGGCGCCCCACACCGAGCCGATGCCGCCGGTGATCGCGACGCCGCCGATGACGGCCGCGCCCACCGCGTCCAGCTCCCATCCCGCTCCCGCCTGGGAGTTGATGGTGCCGTACCGGGCCGCGTAGAAGACGCCGGCGAGTCCGGCGAGAGCTCCCGACAGGACGAACGCGGTGAGCACGCGGCGGGTGACGCGCAGGCCGTAGAGCTCGGCCGCCGCGGGGTCGGAGCCGATCGCGTAGAACTCCCGGCCGCCGCGGGTGTTCTTCATGTACCAGGCGGCGACGGCGAGTACGAGGACCGCGACGATCGCGAGGATCGGGATGCCGAGGAGCTGCCCTGTGCCGAGGGCGAGGAAGTCGCGCGGCATGTCGGAGGCGTTCACGCGGTCGCTGCCGGTCCACAGCACGTTGATGCCGCGGTAGGCGTAGAGGGTGCCGAGGGTGATCACCATCGCCGGCACCTTGGCGTACGCGACGAGCGCGCCGTTGACGAGGCCGAGGAGGGCGCCGAGCACCACGGCGGCGACCACGACCAGGACGATCGGGATGCCGGGGATGTCGATGAAGAGCCGACCGGTCAGGTACGCGGTCAGACCCATCACGGAACCCACGGACAGGTCGACGTTGCGCGTGATGAGGACGATGGCCTGTCCCACCGCGACGAGCACGAGGATCGACGGCGTCAGCAGCAGGTCGCGCCAGCCGTCGGCGCTGAACAGGAACTTCGGGTTGTTGAGGGTCGCGGCGGTGACCACGAGCACGAGGGCGAGGAGGATGCCGAACTCTCGGGCCCTGCCGAGACCGGAGATGCGCTTGGTGAGCGCGGAGACGGGGATGGCGGTGGTCACGAGCTGAGCTCCGATGCGTGCGTCGCGGCGAACATGACGTTCTCGGAGGTGGCCTCCGAGCGGGGGATCTCGGCCGTGATGCGACCCTCGCGCATCACGAGCACCCGGTCGGCCATGCCGAGTACCTCGGGCAGCTCGGACGAGATCATGAGGATGCCCATGCCCTGGCCGGCGAGCTGGGACAGCAGGCGGTGCACCTCGGACTTGGTGCCGACATCGATGCCGCGGGTGGGCTCGTCGATGAGCAGCACCTGCGGCTGCGTGGCGAGCCACTTCGCGAGGACGACCTTCTGCTGGTTGCCGCCGGAGAGCGTCGCGGCGACGGTGTCCAGGGCGTGCGTCTTCACCTCGAGCCGCGAGGCCCACTCCCGAGCGGCGCGGTTCTCCATCGCGGTGGTGAGCAGGCCGAGGCGGGCGAGACGCCGGCGGATCGCGAGGGTGATGTTCCCGCCGACGCCGGCTTCGATGACGAGGCCCTGCTTCCGGCGGTCCTCGGGGACGAGGGCGAGACCGGCGCGCATCGCGTCCACCGGACGGCGGGCGCGGATGCGGCGGCCCTTCATGCGCACGCTGCCCTCGCGGTACCCGTCCACGCCGAAGACCGCGCGGGCGACCTCGCTGCGCCCGGCGCCGACGAGGCCGGCGAGCCCGACGATCTCGCCCGCACGGACGGAGAACGAGATGTCGTGGAAGAGGCCGGGGCTCGTGAGCCCCTCGACCTCGAGCAGCGGCTCGCCGATCGTCGCCTCCTGCTTCGGGAACAGCTCGGACACCTCGCGGCCGACCATCTGGTGCACGAGTTCGTCGACCGTGGTGTCGGCGATGGCGGAGGTCGCGATGTACGCGCCGTCCCGCATGACCGTCACGGTGTCGCAGAGCGCGAACACCTCGTCGAACCGGTGTGAGATGAAGATGAGGCCGCGTCCCTCATCGCGCAGGCTCCGGGCGATCGCGAACAGCCGCTCCACCTCCACGCCGGAGAGCGCCGCGGTGGGCTCGTCCATGATGAGCAGCGTGGCGTCGAGGGAGACCGCCTTGGCGATCTCGATGACCTGCTGATCGGCGATCGACAGGCCCTCGGCGGGGCGGTCAGGGTCGATGGTGACGCCGAGGCGGGTGAAGAGGCGCTCGACCTCGTGGCGCATGGCCTTGCGGTCGATCCGCCCGAACCGCCCGGTCGGCTGGCGCCCCATGAAGATGTTCTCGGTGACGGAGAGATCGGGGAAGAGCGTCGGCTCCTGGTAGATGACCGCGACGCCGGCGGCCTTCGACTGCGCGGTCGAGGTGAAGTCGACCTCCTCGCCGCGGAGGCGGAAGACCCCGCCGTCGCGCTGATAGAGGCCGGCGACGATCTTCACGAGCGTGGACTTGCCGGCCCCGTTCTCGCCGACGAGCGCGTGGATGGAGCCGGGGTGGACGGCGATGGTGCCGGAGCGCAGGGCGATCACCGACCCGAACGCCTTCTGGACGTCGGCGAGCTCGAGCACGGGCGCCGTCGTGGGTGAGGACATCATTTCTCTCTCCATTGAGGGAATGAATCGTTTCAAACCCTGATGCAGATGAGACTAGGGGCTGTGTTGACGCGTGTCAATACGACGTGAGAGTCTGAGGCGATCCCCGCGGATGAGTCGTTTCAGCGGCGGGAACCGGAGGGAGGGCGCGATGGCCGTCAGCGTGCGGGAGGTCGCCGAGGACGCGGGTGTCTCCGTCGGGACCGTATCGAACGTGCTCAACCGGCCGGAGAAGGTGGCCGCGGAGACCGTCGCGCGTGTGCAGGCATCCATCGACCGCCTCGGGTTCGTGCGCAACGATGCGGCGCGGCAGCTCCGGGCGGGGCGCAGCCGGACGATCGGCCTCGTCGTGCTCGACATCCGCAACCCGTTCTTCGCCGAGGTCATCCGCGGAGCCGAGGAGCGCGCCGACCAGCACGGACTCTCCGTCCTCGTCGCCAACAGCGACGAGAAGCAGGAGCGGGAGGCGATGCATCTCGATCTCTTCGAGGAGCAGCGGGTGACCGGCGTGCTCGTCACTCCCGTGGCGGAGTCCCTGCCGCGGTTGGTGCGGATGCACGAGCGCGGGACGCACGCGGTGCTCGTCGACCGGGAATCGCAGGATGAGCGGTTCGCCTCGGTCGCCGTCGACGACGTCGAGGGCGGACGCATCGCGACCGAGCACTTGCTGGCGGTCGGCCGTCGCCGGATCGCCTTCGTCGGCGGCCCGGTCGCGCTGCGCCAGGTCTCCGACCGCCTGAGCGGCGCGCAGGCCGCGGCAGCCGCGGCGGGGATCGGGCTGGAGTTCATCCCGACCTCCGCGCTCACCGTCGAGGAGGGGCGCCGGGCCGGCGCCCAGATCCTCGACCGTGCCCCGGGGGATCGGCCGGACGCGGTCTTCGCGGCGAACGACCTCCTGGCCCTGGGCCTCCTGCAGAGCCTGGTGATGACCGGCGACGCCCGGGTCCCCGAGGACATCGCACTCGTGGGCTACGACGACATCGACTTCGCCGCGGCCGCCGTGATCCCGCTCAGCTCGGTGCGGCAGCCGGCCGCCCTCATCGGCTCGACCGCCGTCGACCTGCTGCTGCGGGGACAGGACGAGGTGGCACCGGCGCCGGAGCACGTGCTGTTCCGGCCGGAGCTCGTCGCCCGCCGCTCGACGACCGGCGAGTGACCGCGATCAGGCCGGCGTCGGGGTGATGCGTTGCGCGCTCGCACCCCGCATGATGCGGGCGACGGCGGTGATGAGGAAGAGCTGCCCGGTGATCCCCTCGGCGACGGCCACCGCCTGCACGCCCGGTCCGACGGGGACGAGGTTCCCGTAGCCCGTCGTGGTCAGTGCCGTGAACGAGAAGAAGAGCTGATTGCCGAGCGAGTCGTTCGCCGCATCCCCGAACAGCGGGGTCGGCAGTAGCAGCGACAGCAGGTTGTAGACGAAGGCGAAGAACATGCCGACGAGGATGTACGCGGTCACCGCGGCCAGGAGCGCCTCGACGTCGAGGCCTCGGCGGGTGACCTGGTGCGCGATGATGGCCCACGGCGCGACCAGCAGCGCGATCATGGAGGCGGCGGAGAGGGCGACGGCGAGGGCGGGGCTGTCCGTGGCGAAGAACGCCGCGAGAAGGGCGGCCAGGCCCGCGGCCGAGAGCACGACCCACGACACCCGCTGCACGAGGGCGTGCGCCCTGGTCACGCGGAACACGATCGCGACCGTGACCAGCATCGCGAGGAACGCCCAGGGGCTGGGGACCGTGCCGGGCTGGGCCGCACACAGCCCGTACGAAACGATGAGGAGGGCGAGCACCGCGGCATAGCCCAGGGCGCCGCGCCTCGGGTCGGCCGGGGCGGCGAACCCCGCGCGGACGTGCGCTCCCGATGACTCGGACATGGCGACTCCTCTCGCGTCCGCGGGGCCGGACCCTCGCAACGTGCGGCCAGTATCGCAGGGCGACCGGGCCGCTCCGGGGAGCATCCGACACCGGCGGTTCGTGACCACGCGTCGGACCCGTTATGATGGTGGGGTGCATCCGTGCTCTCGAGCCGGATGCCTGGAGACGTCGCATAGTCCGGCCTAGTGCACCACCCTGCTAAGGTGGAGTCCCCTTACGGGGACCAGGGGTTCAAATCCCCTCGTCTCCGCACAGAGAAGCCCCGACGAGTCCGCTCGCCGGGGCTTTCGTGTTCTCGCGTGCGGGCGGGCCCTCCTCACGCCTTCGCCCCCGGCGCCCAGGTCGGGTCGGGGGAGAGCGCGGCTGAGATCTTCCGGCTGGCTGCGCCGAGCTGCCGGGCCTGCGCCGGGGTCAGGGTGTCGAAGACGACGCGGCGGATGAGGGCCTGGTGCGCGGGGGTCGACTCCTCGACCTTCCGGTGGCCCGCGTCGGTGAGGATGCCGAGGGTGAAGCGCCCGTCCTCCGCATCGACCTCGCGCCGGATCCAGCCTTTCGCCTCCAGGCGGGTGACCGCACGGGAGAGCCGGGACAGTGTGCTGTTCGCGTAGCCGGCGAGGACACTGAGGCGGAGCGTGCGCTCCGGTGCAGCGTCGAGGGCGTACAGGATGCCGTGCTCGAAGTGGGTCAGTCCGCTGTCGTGCTGCAGCTGCGCGTCGAGGGCCGCGGGGAGCCGTTCGAGGAGCGTCGCGAGCGCCGACCAGACGTCCATCTCGTCGGCGTTCAAGGGGGCGCGGGAGGATGGCGACATTCCTCCACCGTAGCGGTCGATCCGTGCTCTTTGCTTGCTTGGGAAAGTAAGTGGAGACTAGGATGACTTGCTCAGGCAAGTGAAGCGGGTGGTCCGCGGAAGTGAGAGGGAGACGGATGGAACTGGGGCTGCGCGGCAAGAGGGCGTTCATCAGCGGATCGAGCCAGGGGATCGGATACGCGGTCGCGTCCACTCTCGCCGCCGAGGGGGTCGATGTCGTGATCAACGGTCGTGACGAGGGACGGGTCGACGCGGCGGTGCGCGTGCTGGCCCTCGCGCACCCGGAGGTGACCGTGTCCGGGATCGCCGCGGACTTCACCGACCCGTCGCAGGTGGCGCGGCTGACGGAGCAGCTCGGCGACGTCGACATCCTCGTCAACAACGTCGGTCTTTTCGGACTCGCCGACTTCGCCGACATCACCGACGAGGACTGGGCGCGCTACTTCGAGGTGAACGTGATGAGCGGCGTGCGTCTCTCACGCTCTCTCCTGCCGGGGATGCGGGAACGGGGCTGGGGGCGCATCGTCTTCGTCAGCAGCGAGTCCGGCGTCAACGTCCCGGCCGACATGGTGCACTACGGCGTGACGAAGGCGGCGATGATCGCCCTGGGCAACGGGTTGGCCAAGCTCACCCGCGGCACCGGCGTGACGGTCAACACCGTCCTGGGTGGCCCGACCTACTCGGAGGGCGTCGCGGCGAGCGTCGCCGCCGTCGCAGCAGCCCAGTCCGTCTCCGTGGACGTGATGAAAGAGGCGATCATCGGACAGAACACGACCACACTCCTGGAGCGCTTCCTCGATCCGACCGAGGTCGCGGACCTCGTCGTCTACCTCTCCAGCGTCCGGGCCTCCGCGACGAACGGCGCCGCGCTGCGGGCGGATGGGGGCGTGCTGACGGCGATGCTCTGACCCGAGCGCGTCACTCGCCGGGGCCCATGGCTTCCGGTATCCTCGCGGGCATGCCTAGACCCACCCAGACGCCGCAGCGCGAGGCCTTCGGCTCGCGGAACGTGTTCATCCTCTCGGCGATCGGCTCGGCCGTGGGTCTCGGGAACATCTGGCGCTTCCCCTACGTCGCCTACGAGGGCGGCGGCGGTGCGTTCCTCATTCCGTACCTGTGCGCGCTGCTGACCGCCGGTATCCCGCTGCTGTTCCTCGACTACGCGATCGGCCACCGGTTCCGGGGCTCCGCGCCCCTCGCGTTCCGGCGTCTGCACCGGGCCGCCGAACCGCTCGGCTGGTGGCAGGTGCTGATCTGCGTCGTCATCGCGGTGTACTACGCGGTGATCGTCGCGTGGGCGGGCATGTACACCTGGTTCTCCGCGCAGTTGACCTGGGGCGCGGGCAACGAGAACGACTTCTTCTTCGTCGACTTCCTGCAGTCCGCCGACGTCGCGGAGGTCGGCCTGTCCGGCGAGTTCGTGCCGCAGGTGGGCCTACCGCTGATCGCGGTGTGGCTGATCGTCATCATCATCATGGCGCTCGGCGTCAAGCGCGGCATCGGTCGCGCCAACATGATCCTGATGCCGCTGCTCACCCTCATGTTCGCGGTGCTCGTCGTGCAGGCCCTCTTCCTCCCTGGCGCCTTGGACGGCCTCAACGCGTTCTTCACGCCGAACTGGGAAGCGCTCGCCGACCCGGCCGTGTGGGCCTCCGCCTACGGGCACATCTTCTTCTCGCTGTCCGTCGCGTTCGGGATCATGGTGACGTACGCGTCCTACCTCAAGCGCAAGACCGACCTCACCGGGTCCGGTCTCGTGGTCGCGTTCGCCAACTCCGGCTTCGAGATCCTCGCCGGCATCGGCGTGTTCGCCGCCCTCGGGTTCATGGCTCAGGCGCAGAGCACGGATGTCTCCGGTGTCGCCACCTCGGGTATCGGTCTCGCGTTCGTCGCGTTCCCCACGATCGTGTCGCAGGCGACCGGCGGCTCGATCATCGGCGTGCTGTTCTTCGGCGCCCTCGTCTTCGCCGGGATCACCTCGATGATCTCGATTTTGGAGGTGATCGTCGCGGCGCTGCAGGACAAGCTCGGCTGGGCGCGGGTGCGCACCACCCTCGTCGTCTCGATCCCGCTGGCCATCATCTCCGCCGCCCTGTTCTCCACCACCACCGCGCTGTCGGTCCTCGACACGACCGACGCCTTCGTCAACGCCTTCGGCATCATGGCGGTCGCTCTCGTCGCAGTGATCGTCGTGGCCTGGGTGCTGCACAAGCTGCCGCAGCTGCAGGACCACCTGAACCGCCGTTCGAGCTTCCGCGTCGGCCTGCTCTGGCGCCTGCTCGTGGGTGTCCTCGCACCGCTCGTGCTCGGGTACCTGCTGATCACGGAACTCCTGACGAAGATCGCCGAGCCGTACAGCGGCTACCCCGGCTGGTTCCTCGGCCTGTTCGGCTGGGGCATGGTCATCGCGCTGGTCATCGGGGGAGTGTTGCTGTCGCTGGTGCCGTGGAGCAGGCGCTCCCGTGCCAAGGACGACGTCGGGTACGACGACTTCCTGGACCAGGAGGAGTACGCCGCCGACCCCGAGACGACGAGCATCGCCGTCCCGGCGGCGCAGAAGAAGGGAGCGGGCGCATGACCACCACCGCGATCGTCATGATGATCATCGCCATGGTCACGGTGTGGGGCGGTCTCATCGCCGCCGTGGTGAACCTCGCCCGTCACCCCGAGGTGGAGGACACGGAGCCCGCAGTCCCGACCGAGCTCTGAGCACCGACCCGATCGCATCGGGTCGGAACGGTCGGGTGCGCGGATGGACAGCGGCCAGACGATGAGGGGGAAAGGAGGGCCCCCGTGATCGGCACGCTCAACGCCCTGGTCGACCTCGTCGAGGCGGACCACGGCCAGGAGATCGACGTCGCTGCGTTCGCCCGTGCGCATGGCACCACCGAGTACCACCTGCGCCGGATGTTCTCGGCGCTCGCCGGGATGCCGTTGACCGAGTACGTGCGGCGTCGTCGGATGACGCTCGCCGGCGCGGAGCTCGCGGCCGGCGCGCCGAGTCTGCTCGATGTCGCCGTTCGGCACGGCTACGGCTCGACCGAGGCGTTCGCCCGGGCGTTCCGCGCCGTGCACGGCATCGGGCCGGCGGACGCGCGTCGGCACGGGGGTCCTCTCCGCACACAACCCACGCTCCGGTTCCGCCTGAGCGTCGAAGGGAGCACCCCGATGGATGTCACCATCACCCACCGTCCCGCATTCGTCCTCGCCGGGCATGCCGCGGAGGTCCCGCTGATCCACGTCGGCGTCAATCCGCACATCCAGGCGCACATCGCCGCGATACCGCCCGAGGAGCACGCCCGCCTCAAGGCGCTCGGGAACGAGGAGCCCGCGGGCATCCTCGCCGTGACCGCCGACATCGACCCGGACGCCCCGGAGGGGACGCCGTTGACCTACCTGCACGGGGTGGCCGTGCGCGAAGACACCGCAGTCCCCGACGACCTCGACGCTCTGCGCGTGGCGGAGGGTGCCTGGGCCGTGTTCGGCGCGAGCGGCCCGTTCCCGGAGACCCTGCAGAACCTGTGGGCGGCGACGGCGACCGAGTGGTTCCCGTCGAACCCGTGGCGGCTGCGACCCGGGCCCTCGATCGTCCGCTATCGCGAGTTCACCGGCGAAACGGCCTCCTGCGAGCTCTGGCTCCCCGTCGAGCAGAGCTGACTGTGCATCGGGTCGGGCCCGAGCGGCTCGACCCGATGTCGGTGCCCGGTGGCACACTGACCGCACGACGTACTGAGAGGCGGGCCATGGCGGCGATCGATCCCAAGAAGACTCTCGACGCGTATCAGGCGAAGCGGGGCGCCTTCCGTGTCCTCGAGGTGCCGCCGCTGACCTATCTGATGATCGACGGCGCCGGAGATCCGAACACCGCTCCGGCCTTCTTCGATGCGGTCGCGGCGCTCTACCCGCTGGCGTACACCCTCAAGTTCGCCAGTCGCGCCGAGCTCGGCATCGATCAGGTCGTGATGCCCCTGGAAGGCCTGTGGCATGCGCCCGACATGGCGTCGTTCACCACCCGGCGCGACAAGTCGACCTGGCTCTGGACGCTCATGATCATGGTGGGCGATCACGTCACTCCTGCCCTGTTCGACCGCGCGGTCGAGACGGTCGCGGCGAAGAACGCGAAGAAGGGGGAAGAGCTCCCGGCGCTGGCCGCCGTCCGGCCGGAGGTGCTCGACGAGGGTCTGTGCGTGCAGACGCTGCACGTCGGGCCGTTCGACGACGAGGGCCCGGTGCTCGAGGAGCTGCACGAGCGCTTCGTCCCGGAGAACGGATTGCGGCTGCGCGGGCGGCACCACGAGATCTACCTCAGCGACCGTCGTCGCGCAGCCCCGGAGAAGCTGCGCACCATCCTGCGGCAGCCGGTGGAACGGATCACCTGAGCGCTTTCGCACCGGGCGTCCGGAAAGCAACCCCCTGATTCCGGCGGTCCGCGGCGGATACTCTTCGAGGATGAGCACCGTCAAGCATGCGGCACGCGTGGCGAAGGACTCCACCGCGTTCCGGCGGACCGCCCGCGCAGGATTCGTGGTCCTCGGCATCATCCACATCATCATCGGCGCGATCGCCATCACGATCGCGGCCGGCGGGTCGGGGGACGCCGACCAGGACGGCGCGATGGAGCAGGTGCGCAACAACCCGATCGGCGGACTGCTGCTCCTCGCGATCGCAGTCGGCCTTCTTGCGCTCGCCGTGTGGCAGGTGGCGAGCGGGTTCCTCGCCGCCGACCCCGCGGAGACGAAGAAGTGGGGCAAGCGCCTCAAGCTCTTCGGCATCTCCGGGACGTACCTCGTGATCGCCGGCCTCGCGCTCATCTACGCCGTGGGGGGCCGCGCGGAGTCCTCCGACGCCTCGAAGACCCTGAGCCAGGTGGTCCTGTCCGCGCCCGGCGGCGTGGCGCTGCTCGTGGTGATCGGTCTCAGCGTCATCGGCGTCGGCATCGGCTTCATCATCGGCGGGATCATGCGCTCCTTCCGCAAGCTCATCGACGTGCCGACCGGAGCCGCCCGCGCCGGCGTGATGGCGCTCGGCATCGTGGGCTACATCGGCAAGGGCATCGCGGTGGGGGTCACCGGGGTGCTGTTCGTGGTGGCGGCCGTGACGCAGGACCCGGAACGCGCCGCGGGTCTCGACGCCGCTCTGCACAGCCTCCTCAGTCTGCCGTTCGGCCGGCTCATCCTCGGTGCTGTCGGCGTCGGCTTCGCGCTGTACGGGGCCTTCTGCATCGCTCGCGCCCGCCTCGCCCGCATGTCGTAGCGCCTCCGCCGGGCACGACTTCGGAGATCGTTGCCGACACGCCGCTCGACGGTCCGGCAGCCCGACGTGTCTCGCCCCATCTCCGAAGCTGTGCCCGTCCGGAGCCGGGCCCCGGTCAGCCGGAAGATGGGAGACTGGAACGATGAGCGCTTCTCCCGGAGTCGACGTGATCGCCCCGCTGACCGAGACCGAGGTGGAGCGGATCCGCGAGGACTTCCCGATCCTGCACACCCGCGTCCACGGCCACCCGCTGGCGTACCTCGATTCGGGGGCGACGTCGCAGCGTCCGGAGTCCGTGCTCGACGCCGAACGCCGCTTCGCCACCACCATGAACGCGGCCGTCCACCGCGGCGCCCACACGCTGGCCGCCGAGGCGACCGAGCTCTTCGAAGACGCCCGCAGCACCCTCGCCCGGTTCGTCGGCGCCGATGACGACGAGATCGTCTGGACCTCGAACGCCACCGAAGCGGTCAACCTCGTCGCCTACTCCCTCTCCAACGCCTCCCTCGGCCGGGGTGGTGCTGCGGCCGAGCCTCTCCGGCTCCGCGAAGGGGACGAGATCGTCACTACCGAGATGGAGCACCACGCCAACCTCATCCCCTGGCAGGAGCTCGCCGCGCGCACCGGGGCAACGCTCCGGGTCATCCCGCTCGACGACGACGGGGCCCTCCGTCTGGATGCGGCCGCGGAGATCATCTCGGAGCGCACGAAGCTCGTGGCCTTCACCCACGTGTCGAACGTGCTGGGCGTGATCAATCCGGTCGAGACCCTCGTCGCGCTGGCCAGGGAGGTCGGCGCCCTCACCCTGCTCGACGCCTGCCAGTCGGCTCCGCACCTCCCGCTGGACCTGCACGCGCTCGGCGTCGACTTCGCGGTCCTCTCCGGCCACAAGATGCTCGGCCCCACCGGCATCGGCGCGCTCTACGGTCGTCGCGAGGTCCTCACCGCGATGCCACCGTTCCTCACGGGCGGCTCCATGATCACGACGGTGACCACGACCGCGGCCGAGTACCTGCCGCCGCCGCAGCGCTTCGAAGCGGGCACGCAGCGGGTGTCCCAGGCGATCGCGCTCGCCGCCGCGGTCGACTACCTCTCCGCGGTCGGGATGGATCGCATCGCCGCGCACGAGGCCGCGTTCGGGCAGCGTCTCGTCGAAGGGCTCGGCGCGATCGACGGCGTGCGCGTCCTGGGCGCGGGCATCGAGCTGCCGCGGGTCGGTCTCGCGAGCTTCGACGTGGCCGGCATCCATTCGCACGACGTCGGGCAGTTCCTCGACGACCAGGGCATCGCGGTGCGCGTCGGTCACCACTGCGCCCAGCCGTTGCACCGTCGGCTCGGCGTGACCTCATCGACGAGGGCGAGCACCTATCTGTACACCACCGCGTCCGAGGTGGACGCTGTCATCGAGGCGGTCGCCGGGGCGATCGCGTTCTTCGGGAGGGGCGCATGAGCGACCTGCAGAGCCTGTACCAGGAGCTGATCCTCGACCACTCGCGCACGCCGCACGGCTTCGGCCTCCGCGAGGAGATCCCCGCGCAATCGCATCAGCTCAACCCGACCTGCGGCGACGAGATCACGCTGCAGGTGCATCGAGGCGCCGACGGCGGCGTGGAGGCGATCGCGTGGGAGGGACACGGGTGCGCCATCTCCCAGGCCTCCGCGTCCCTGCTCGCCGAGCTCGCCGAGGGCCTCACCGTGGACGAGCTCGAGGTGCGCATCGCTGCCTTCCGGGAGGCGATGCGCTCCCGCGGCACGATCGAGCCGGACGAGGAACTGCTCGGCGATGCCGCGGCGCTCGGGGGAGTCTCGCGGTACGTGGCGCGCGTGAAGTGCGCCATGCTCGCCTGGGTGGCGGCGGAGGACGCGCTCACGCGCCTCTGACCGCGTTCGCCTCCCTCCTCGCCGGGAATAGCATCCGGCGGCAGGCGTTGGCCCGAGCATGACAACTCTCGGAATCATCGGAGCAGGCAACATCGGCAGCCAGGTCGCCCGTGTGGCGGTGGCCAACGGCTATGACGTCGTGATCGCGAACTCGAGAGGGCCGGAGACCCTGGCCGATCTCGTCGCAGAGCTCGGGCCGCGCGCGAAGGCGGCGACGGCGGAGGAGGCGGCCGCCGCGGCGGACGTGGCCGTGGTGACGGTGCCGCTGCACGCGATCGATCAGCTTCCCGCCGCGCAGCTCGCCGGGAAGATCGTGCTCGACACGAACAACTACTACTTCGAGCGCGACGGGCACATCGAGGCCCTCGACAAGGGCGAGACCACCACGTCCGAGCTCGTGCAGGCACAGCTCCCGGACTCGAAGATCGCCAAGGCGTTCAACCACATCTACGCCGCGGAGATCACCACCGACGGGACCCCGGCCGGTACGCCGAACCGTCGCGCGCTGGCCACGGCCGGGGACGACGCGGAGGCCGTGGCCTTCGTCACCCGCTTCTACGACGAGGCCGGTTTCGACACGGTCAACGTCGGCCCGCTCAGCGAGTCGTGGCGGGTCGAGCGCGACCGCCCGGCATACGTCATCCGGCAGAACGCGGAAGAGCTGACGGCCAACGTCGCGCGGGCGAACCGTCTGCCCTGACCCTGGCGCGCGCCCCGGTCTGGGATACCAAACTTGGCCAATCCCGGGCCGGGGTGCGACAATGCCCGGATGGCGGGGGCTGTGGGGGTAGGCGGGGAACTCGAGTCGGTCAGGGTCACGAGGATCCTCCGAGACGACATCGTGCTGGGGCGGCGCGCGCCCGGTTCCCGGCTGGTGGAGCGGGATATCGCCGCCGAGCTGAATGTGTCCCGACTCCCGGTGCGGGAAGCCATCCGCACGCTGGTCGCGGAGGGCGTGGTCGTCGCACGGCCCCGGACGTGGGCCGTGGTGCGCGAGTTCACCCATGACGACATCCGCAACTTCGCGGAGGTGCGCGAGGCGATCGAGACCCTCATCTTCGTGTTCGCGGCCGAGCGTCACGATGCGCAAGGGCTCGCCCGGCTGAGCGAGGTGTACGAGCGCGAAGTCGCCGCGGCCCGGGCCGGCGACGCGGAGACCGCCCGGACGGCGGCCGCGGCGTTCCATGAGGTCGCCGTCGACCTGGCGGGGAACGAGATGCTCGGCGAGCTCATCGCCGTGTTCCTGACGCGCTTGCGCTGGCTGTTCGGACAGCACGACGATCTGGAGGCGATGGCGGAGGAGCACCGCGTCATCCTCAAGGCCGTCCGTGCGCGCGATGTCGAGGCGCTGCGGCGGATCGTCCCCGCGCACCTGGCGAGCGGGCACTCCGCGGCCGAACGGCGGCTGGCGCAGACGGCGACCACCTGAGGCATCCGTCGGGAGAACGACCCCCGGACGCGCCGCGAGCGGTTGTATCCTTGTCCGGTCGGAGTCGGTCCGGTCTGTTCGCGCTGTCCTGGGGAGCGAGATGCGAAGTCTTGCTGTCGTCGTCGGGGGGATCCTCCTGCTCGGAGGTGCTGCACTCCTGGTGGTGGCCGATCAGGAGCGCGCCGCCGGTGTCGCCGCCGTGAAGGCGGAGATCGCGCGGATCGAGCAGGTGCTCGCGGAGTCGCAGGCCGAGAACCTCGAACTGGCGGAGCGTCTCACCGCCCTGAGGTCGCGCATCGCGGAGCAGGACGCCGAGCTGAACGACACGACGGGCTTCCTCCCGTGAGGCGCCGGGTGCTCGCGGTGACGGTGTCGGCGGCCGTGCTCGTCGCGGCGGCCGCCGTCGCGCGCTCCGACGCGCTGGACCAGGAGCGCGCCGAGGCGGTGGCCGAGCTCTCCGTACTGGCCGACCGGTCATACGACGCCGCACAGCGCACCGACCACCTGTCCGGCGCCGTGGCCCGGGCCGAGCAGGACGCTGAGGATCGGGCCTCCGTCCTGGCGGTGCGGCCGGCATTCCTGGAGGAGCTCTCGACGCTGGCCGCCGTCCTCCAGGGCGCGGACGGCAAGGTCGACACGGCGGCGCATCTCGCGTCCGCCCGGTCCGCGCAGGAGACCGTGCGCGCCGAGCGCCATGACCCGGACACCGTGGTCGCGGCGACCGCGACGGTGGAGGCGCTCACGCAGAAGGTCGGCACCGAGGTCGCCGGGTGGCAGGCGTCGCAGAGTGCCGGTCCCGGCGGGCCCGCATGGACGTCGAGCGGGCCGGACGGCTACGCGCGGGTGCGGGCCGCCCTCGACAGGGTCGGCGGCGGGGGCGTCGGCTTGTACGAGTCGTCGTCCTGTGCGGGCGGCACAGCCCCGGCCTGCGCCAACAGCAACGGGTACATCAAGTACCGCGCCGACATCACCGGCTGGAGTGACGGACGCCTGAACTGGGCGATGGCGCATGAGCTGGCTCACATCTACCAGTTCCGGGTCTGGGGCACCCTCACCTCCTCGGGCGCGTACGGGGCGATGTTCGGCGGCGATCCGGAGTTCCTCGCCAACTGCATGGCTGTCGTCCGCGGCTTCCCCGGGGCGGTGGGTTGCTCCGGGGAGCAGCAGGCCTGGGCCTCCGGAATCTGGGTCGGCGTCGTCGGCTGAGCCTCGGCCCGATGCCGCCTGCCGATGTCGGACGTCTGCGGCAAGCTGATCCGGAGCGATTCCGGCCGAGACTGCGCGGCATCCATACCGGTACGCTCGAGAGAAGGAGGTGCCGGTGGGACGGACTGCGGATGCCATCGCCGAAGGCGTCGCGATCGCGACGGCCGCTGCGCGCCTCGCCGTGAAGAATCACATCCTCATCGGCACCATCGCCGAGGACGGCATCTTCGACCTCGACAAGTACGTCGAGGATGCGAGGGCTGCTCTCGAGGCGATGGCCGAGGAGTCGGAGGAGGCCGCCGCCACGGTCACGGCCTTGCGCAAGCGCGCCCGCGGTCGACATTCCGACCCGGTCGGCACGCACGACTACCGCGACCGCGATGTGCGCAATCTCCGGCGGCGGGCGAAGCAGTCGCTCGGCGTCGCGCAGCGTCTGCGCGAGATGATGGACGACCGGCCGCAACTCGAGAGCATCGTCGAGGAGGCGCGCGCGGCGGCCTGGGCCGACGTGCGGCACAACCTCGACCGCCGGCTGCGCGTCGAGGGCATGCGACCGGACCAGGATCCCGACTACGCGCGCATGCGCGAGGCGCGGATGCAGGCGCTGCGACTGGTCGATCTCCAGGCACTCTCCTCGGAGCAGCGCGCCAAGGAGAAGCGGCGGAAGAAGCAGGAGAAGGCGGCCGCGAAGGCGGACTGAGGCCTCGTTTCGCTTTCCGGTCTCGTCTGTTGTAGGCTGGTCGTCGGCCCGCTGAGCGGTAAAGCACCGCGGGTCCTGCGCCTCTAGCTCAATGGATAGAGCATCTGACTACGGATCAGAAGGTTGGGGGTTCGAGTCCCTCGAGGCGCACACTGTGTTGAGACAGTACGGAACCCCCGTCGCGGAAGCGGCGGGGGTTTTCGCTGTTCCGGGGTGAGTGCTCCGGTCAGAGCAGGCTGGTGATCGCCGGGTCGCGCTCGGCGAGGTCGGCCGCCGTGGCCATGATGGCGGTGCGCATCGCGGCCACCGCGACCGCGGGGGTGACGTCGGAGCGGTGGGCGAGGCTGATCGTCCGGGACATCGCCGGGTGGGCGAGGCGCGCCGACCGCAGGGCGGGGCGTTCGTACAGCACCATCGCCGGGACCACCGCGACCCCGACGCCTCGTTCCACGAAGCGGAGCACCGCATCCATCTCCGCACCCTCCAGCGCGAGGGTCGGGGTGAGGTCGGCGGCGCGGAAGGCGGCGTCCATCGCGGCGCGCAGCTCGTAGCTCTCATCAAACTGGATGAGCGGGAGGGTCGCGAGGTGCGCGAGGCTCACGGATGGGCCGTGGGTGACCGGAGGTGCGGCCGCCGACGAGATCACCACGAGCTCCTCCGCGAGCAGCGGGATGTGCGTGAGACTGACTCCGGCGGGCACGGGCCCCTCGGACTGGGTGACGAGGGCGATGTCGACGGCACCGACGGCGAGCTGCTCGACGAGCAGCCGGGAGCCTCCTTCGGTGAGGTGCAGGTCGATGCCGGGGTGGGCGGCATGGAACGAGCTGAGGGCTTCCGCGACGAGGCTGATGCAGAGGGTGGGTGGGGCGCCGAGGCGCACGCGGCCGCGACGGAGGCCGGCGAGCTCGGCCACCTCGTCGCGGATGGCGTCGGCTTCGGCGAGCATGCGCTGCGCGCGGGGGAGGACCGTCTCACCGGCGGCGGTGAGGGCGATGTGGCCGCGGGCGCGATGGAACAGCTCGGCGCCCAGCTCCCGCTCGAGGGTCGAGATCTGACGGCTCAGCGAGGGCTGCGCGAGGTGGAGGTGCTCGGACGCGCGGGTGAAATGGCCGAGGCGGGCGACTTCGACGAACCCGCGGAGCTGCTCGAGGTTCATATCCATAGCGTACCCGCATGGTTTCCAGACGAACTATGCATTGGAGTTATTAGGATCGCCTAACTAGCGTCGAGAGCATGAATGCACCCGAACGACAGATCTCCACCACGGTCCTGGTGATCGGCACCGGAGGCTCCGGGCTCCGCGCCGCGATCGAGGTCGCCGAGCACGGCGTCGACGTGCTCGCCGTCGGCAAGCGCCCGCGGCAGGACGCCCACACGTCGCTCGCAGCCGGCGGCATCAACGCGGCGCTCGGCACGATGGACGCCGAGGACAGCTGGCAGCAGCACGCCGCGGACACCATCAAGGAGAGCTACCTCCTCGCCAACCCTCACACGGTCCAGATCGTCACCCAGGGCGCCGAGCGCGGCATCCGCGACCTCGAGCGCTGGGGCATGGACTTCGCCCGTGAAGGCGACGGCCGCATCTCGCAGCGCTTCTTCGGCGCGCACACCTACCGCCGCACCGCCTTCGCCGGCGACTACACGGGCCTCGAGATCCAACGGACGCTGGTCGCCCGCGCCGAGCAGCTCGACGTGCCCATCCTCGACAACGTCTACATCACCCGCCTCCTCGTGCGCGACAACGTCGTCTTCGGCGCCTACGGCTTCGATCAGGCCGACGGCACGCGCTACCTCATCCATGCGGACGCCGTGATCCTCGCCGCCGGCGGACACAACCGCATCTGGCGCCGCACGTCGTCGCGCCGCGACGAGAACACCGGAGACTCCTTCCGGCTCGCCGTCGAGGCGGGGGCGCGACTTCGCGACCCCGAGCTGGTGCAGTTCCATCCGTCCGGCATCATCGAGCCCGAGAACGCCGCCGGCACGCTCATCTCCGAGGCCGCGCGCGGGGAGGGCGGCATCCTCCGCAACGCACTCGGCGAGCGGTTCATGGCGAAGTACGACCCCGAGCGGATGGAGCTGTCGACGCGGGACCGGGTCGCGCTCGCCGCCTACACCGAGATCCAGGAAGGACGCGGCACCGCGAACGGCGGCGTCTGGCTCGACGTGTCGCACCTGCCCCGCGAGACCATCATGACCCGGCTTCCGCGCGTCTATCAGACGATGATGGAGCTGCAGATGCTCGACATCACGGCGGACCCGATCGAGATCGCGCCGACCGCGCACTACTCGATGGGCGGTGTGTGGGTGCGGCCGGACGACCACCAGACCGACGTCGAGGGGCTGTACGCGATCGGGGAGGCGTCGAGCGGACTCCACGGCGCGAACCGTCTCGGCGGGAACTCCCTCATCGAGCTGCTCGTCTACGGCCGGATCGTCGGTCAGGCCGCCATGGCCCACGCCGCGGGGCTCGACGCCCAGCGCCGGTCGGCCGATGCGGTCGCCGCCGCTCGTGCCGAGATCGACGACCTCCTGGCCGCGGAGGGGCGCGAGAACGTGCGGGCGCTGCAGCGCGCCATCCGCAACCTCATGACGGAGTATGCGGGCGTCGTGCGGTCGGAGGAAGGGTTGAAGGCGGGCCTCGCCGACCTCGACATGATCGAGGGGCGGATGGAGGACATCGGCATCCACCCGGACATCGCCGGATTCCAGGACCTCGCGCACGCCTTCGATCTCAAGGCCTCCGCGCTCGCGGCCCGGGCCACGCTGGAGGCGGCGCGGGAGCGTCGGGAGACGCGGGGATGCCACAACCGCAGCGACTTCCCGGACACCGATCCCACGCTGCAGGTGAACCTCGTGTGGTCGCCGACCGCCGGCGTGACCCGCGAGGAGATCCCCGCCGTCCCCGACGAGATCGCCGAGCTCATGCGCGACGTCGACACGACGGGCAAGCTCGTCGAGTAGATCCCCGAGACCCCGGTTTCGCGTCGAGACCCCGCCCTGCAGATGTCTGCAGGGCGGGGTCTCGACGGTAGTGCGGGGTCTCGGGGAGGGGGTCAGTCGACGCCGAGGCCGACGGCCTCGTGATCCGGCTCCGGGTCGTCGCGCTTCGGGGCCTTCGGCTCCTCGCCGGGGGATTTCTCGGTGCTGGGCTCCTCCAGCTCCTCGGTGCTCGGGACCTCGGCCGGGTCCGCGTCTTCGGGGGAGTCCGCCTGCTCCGGCGTCGTCGCCTCACCCTCCGTGGTGTCGGAGGCCGGGGTCGGGGTCGGGGTCTGCGCCTCGGGCGAGAGGTCGTCGTTCGCGGTCGGTTCGGGAGTGCTGTCGGTCATGATCGTCCCTTTCTGCGATGTCGTCCTCTCAGCCTGCCTCCGCCTCTCCGGGAGATGAAGGGCCTTGACGCGGACCCGCCGGCCGCGCGGTTAATCGCGGTGAACCGGAATCCCGAACTCGGCGTAGCCTGGAGGGGTGACTGCGTACGTCTCGGCCTTCGACCTCTTCTCCATCGGCGTCGGCCCGTCCAGCTCGCACACCGTCGGACCCATGCGCGCCGCGCTCGACTTCGCGCGACAGCTCTCCGCCTCCGGCGAGCTCGACCGTGTCGGTCGCGTGGAGTGCACGCTGTACGGCTCGCTCGGCGCCACCGGGATCGGCCACGGCACCCCGGATGCGGTCGTCGCGGGGCTCCGCGGTCTCGCTCCCGAGACGTGCGATCCGGCGGCCGTCCGTGCGGCGTGGTCGGCGTATCCGGAGGGGGAGCCGCTGCGGATCGACGGCGCCCATGCGGTGCCGTTCCAGAAGGACGACATCGTGTTCGCGCCGCGGACCCGTCTCCCCGGGCATCCGAACGCCATGACGCTCATCGCCCGTGAGACCGACGGGACCACACTGTTCGAGCAGACGTACTACTCGATCGGCGGAGGCTTTATCCGGCGCGAGGGGGAGGAGGCGCACCTCTCGACCGGTGCCTTCCCGCATCCCTATACCGATGCCGCCTCGCTGCTCGCGGTGTGCGATGACCTCGGCCTGTCTATCGCGGAAGTCGCTCGCCGCAATGAGACGGCGCTGCGGAGCGAGGAGGAGGTCGCCGCCGGCCTCGATGCGATCTGGGACGCGATGGCGGGCTGCGTGGACGCCGGACTCCACGCCGAGGGCGTCCTTCCGGGCATGCTGCAGGTGAAGCGCCGTGCGGGCACGATCCGCGCGCAGCTCGAGGCGGTCGAAGCCGACGGGCACCGGGAGCTCCCCGGCGAGTGGCTCGGGGCTTTCGCGCTTGCGGTGAACGAGGAGAACGCGGCTGGTGGCCGCGTCGTGACGGCACCCACCAATGGCGCGGCCGGAATCCTCCCCGCGGTGGCGATGTACTGGTGGCGCTTCCTCGCCGACTCGGGCCTCGGTGCCGGGAACGCGGTGACGCCGTACGGCGAGCTCGTCGGCAGCGCGCTGCTCGGGTTCGACGGAGCTCCGCCGTCGCCTCCCGCACTCGACGGCGAGGACGCGGAGATCGCGGAGGCCAACCGCCGCCGGGGAATACGCAGGTTCCTGCTGACGGCCACTGCCCTCGGGTCGCTGTTCAAGGCCAACGCCTCGATCTCCGGCGCCGAAGGCGGGTGTCAGGCGGAGGTCGGCTCCGCCTGCGCGATGGCTGCCGGCGGGCTCACCGCGGTGATGGGCGGCACGAACCGGCAGATCGAGAACGCCGCGGAGATCGCGATGGAGCACCACCTCGGCCTCACGTGCGATCCGATCGGGGGACTCGTGCAGATCCCGTGCATCGAGCGCAACGCGATCGCGGCCTCGACCGCCGTCACCGCTGCCCGCTTGGCGCTCCGCGGTGACGGGAGCCACTACGTCTCGCTGGATGCCGTCGTCGAGACGATGCGGCAGACGGGCCTCGACATGTCGACGAAGTACAAGGAGACCAGCGAGGGCGGTCTGGCGGTGAACGTCATCGAGTGCTGACCTCGCCGACCCACCCCCTTTCGCGCGCCCCGGCCCGTTGCGTGCGCACGGAGGGGGTGGCAGGCACACAGAGGGGTGGCTCGACGGAGGAGGGGAGGTCGGGGAGTGGGGGCTCCGCCCGGCCGCCTGGGAGGACCTCGAGATCGTGAACCACTGGCGCTCGTTCCTCGGGCAGCCGCAGCGGTATCTCCGGCATCTGCTCGGTGAGTGAGGATCCGCGGAGCCGTAGGCTGACGGGCATGACCGAGCACAAGGCGCCGAGACGACGCGGGCGCCCGCGCGGCGGCACCGACTCCCGCGAGCGCATCGTGTCCGCCGCCGTCGACGAGTTCGGTGCGCAGGGGTACGACGGCGCCACGGTGCGATCGATCGCCGCCCGCGCCGGGGTCGACTCCGCGCTCGTCCACCACTACTTCGGCACCAAGGCCGACCTGTTCGCCGAGGCCGCCGGAATACCGCTGCGCCCCGACCTCGACGTGCCCGAGATCCTCGCGGGGCCGAAGGACGAAGCGGGGGCCCGACTCGTCCGCTATGTGCTCGACGCGTTCGAGAAGCCCGACGTGCGCCGCCGCGGCGTGCTGCTCCTGCGCACGGCGATCGGGAGCAGACTGACGACGCCCCTCCTCGCCGGATTCCTCTCCCGCGAACTGCTTTCCCGTGTGGCGCGCCGCCTCGACGTGCAGGACGCCGACCTCCGTGCCGCCCTCGTCGCGTCGCAGATCGCCGGGATGCTCATCGGCCGCTACGTCCTGCAGCTTCCCGCGCTCGCCGGCGCCTCCGTCGACGAGCTCGTCGGTCGCGTCGGCCCCACCGTCCAGCGCTACCTCTTCGACTGACCCTCCCCGCGGCGGGCACAGCTTCGGAGATCTCGCCCGCCGCGCCGGACGGCACGGGCCGGCGGCGGCGTGTCGATCCGGCGCTCCGAAGCCGTGCCGACCGAGAGGCGTTGACGCCCGACGAGGCGAGGCGCATAATTCATCGCATGATGAATAATGCGGCCGTCGAGATCACGCAGCTCCGCGTGCGGCGTGGGGCCGTGTCCGTGTTCGACGGCATCGACCTCGTCGTTCCGCGTGGCCAGATCACGGGTCTCCTCGGCCCCTCCGGGTGCGGCAAGACCACGCTCATGCGGTCGATCGTCGGTGTGCAGCGGATCGCCTCCGGTGATGTGACTGTCCTCGGCGAGCCGGGCGGGTCCCGCCCGCTCCGGCACCGCGTCGCATACGGCACGCAGGGCGCCTCGGTCTACGGCGATCTCAGCGTGCGGCAGAATCTCGCCTACTTCGCGTCGCTCCTGAAAGCGCCGAAGGGCGATGTCGACCGGGTCATCCAGGAGGTGGGCCTCGGCGCGCAGGCGGGGCAGCTCGTCGATGCGCTGAGCGGCGGCCAGGCGACGCGGGTGTCGCTCGCGGTGGCACTGATCGGCTCCCCGGAACTGATCGTGCTGGACGAGCCGACGGTCGGTCTCGACCCCGTGTTGCGGGCGGAACTCTGGACCCTGTTCCGCCGCCTGGCTGATCAGGGCGTCACGCTCATCGTGTCCAGTCACGTGATGGACGAGGCGGTGCGCTGCGACCGGCTGCTGCTGATGCGGGAGGGGAGGATCATCGCCGACACGACGCCGTCCGCACTGCTCGCCGACACCGGAACGACCGACGCCGAGGCCGCGTTCCTTGCGCTGATCGAACGCGACAGGGCCGCCGGCACCGCGACCACCAGGCGCGCACGCCGAGAAGCGCACGAGCACCAGGAGGAGGACGGGACATGAACGGCCGACGGCTGTTCGCGACCGCCGGCCGTGTGCTCACGCAGCTCCGACACGACCCGCGGTCGATCGCCCTGATGCTCATCGCCCCGAGCCTGCTCGTCGGTCTCTTCGCCTGGCTGTTCAGCGAGCAGGACGGTGTGTTCGATCAATTCGGGGGTGCCATCCTGGCGCTGTTCCCGTTCATCGTGATGTTCCTCATCACGTCGATCACCACCTTGCGCGAACGCCGTTCCGGCACGCTCGAACGGCTGATGACCACGCCGCTCGAGAAGGCCGACTTCATCCTCGGGTATGCGCTCGCGTTCGGGCTGATGGCCGTGCTGCAGGCGGTGATCACGGTGTCGTTCGCGGTCGGGGTGTGCGGGCTCGACGTGGACGGGCCGCTGTGGCAGCTGGGTCTCGTCGCGGTGGTCGACGCACTGCTCGGCACAGCCCTCGGCCTCCTGGCGAGCGCGTTCGCCCAGACCGAATTCCAGGCCGTGCAGTTCATGCCGTTGCTGGTGTTCCCGCAGATCATCCTCGGCGGGTTGTTCATGCCGCGCGACCAGATGCCCGACGTGCTGTACGCCATCTCCGACTGGCTGCCGCTCAGCTACGCGATCGACACGATCAACGCCGTCACGGCGGGGGACGAAGAGTGGGACGTGTTCGGTCCGCTGCTCATCGTCGTGGCCTTCACGGTCGGCGCTCTGGTGCTCGCCGCCCTCACGCTGCGGCGGCGTACACGCTGAGCCGGAGTCCTGGCCCAGGTCAGCGCGCGGCGCGGTTCTTGGTGTGCTTCGTCGGCACGGCGGCCCAGGGGTCCTCGGGCCAGGGGTGCCGGGGGTAGCGGCCGCGCATCTCGGCGCGCACCTGCGCATAGGGGCCCGACCAGAACGAGGCGAGGTCGTCCGTGACCGCGAGCGGCCGCCCCGCCGGGGACAGCAGATGGAAGAGGACGGGGACGCGGCCGTCCACCAGCCGGGGAGTCTCCGCCCACCCGAAGCACTCCTGCAGCTTCACCGCCACGACGGGCCGTGCGGTCGCGTCGCCGTCGGGCTCCGGGTAGGTGATGCGTACCCGGGAGCCGCTGGGCACGTCGAGCCGCTCCGGGACGAGCGCATCGAGGTGCACGGCCTCGGGCCAGGGCAGCAGACGACGCAGCGCCGATGACAGATCCAGCCGACTCGCGGGCGTGCCGGAGGCGAGAGCGTCGAGCTCCGGTGCCAGCCACACATCGAGCGATTCGAGCAGACCCGCGTCCGACACATCGGGCCAGGGGTCTCCGAGTTCACGTCGCAGCAGCGCGAGTCGGCGCCGCAGGGCCTCCGCGCCGTCGGACCACGTGAACATGCCGAGGCCATCGCGTCGGAGTGCTCGGCCTACGGCATCCCGGCCTTCCGAGGCCGAAGGGCGCACCGGCACCGATGAGCGCACGATCGCCCCGATCCGGCGTTCGCGGCGGGCCTGTACACGGCCTCCGACGTACTCGGCCTCGACGCGGTCGCTCATCAGGGGGCCTGCCGCGCGCTCCACCTGCTCCTCGGTGAGGGCCGCTGCGGCGCGGATGACCGCACCGGAGCCGGCTGCCGTCCGGGACGAGGTTCGGGCGACGTCGGCCACGGCGAGCCATTCCGAGGCGGCCAGAGCGCCGCTGACACCGGCCCGGCTGCCGGACGCCAGCAGGAAGGTCGCTCCCGATCCCGAGTGCTCGACGCGGCGGGCGACACGCTCGGGGAAGGCCAGCGCGATCACGAGCCCGACGCCGTCGAGACCCGCGCGCGTGTCGGGCGTCACGTCGACGAGGCGTTCCAGACGACGCGCGTCCTCTCGCCAGCGCCGGGCCTCGGCGGTGCCCCCTCCGCGCAACGTGACGAGAGCGCGGGCGACGTCGGCGTCCGGGGTGCGCTGATCGCCACCCAGGAGCGCCACGACCTCGGCGGCGAGCCGGCTCCCCACCGCGGGGCTGCCGTCACGCAGCGCTCTGGCCAACCGCGGATCGGTGGGGATTCGTGCCAGCGCACGGCCCTCTGCCGTGGCGCGCCCGTCGCCGTCGATCGCTCCGAGACCGCGGAGCACCGTGACGGCATCGGCCAGGCTGTCGGCTCGCAGCGGTTCGATCATGCGCAGGTCGGCACCGCCCGGGGCGCCCCAGCAGGCGAGCAGGAGGGCGGCGTCGGTGAGGTCGGCCGTGGCGATCTCCGGGGACGGCCGCGCGGGAGCGGCAGCATAGGCGCGCTCGTCCACACAGCGGATCACGGTGCCGGGGCCCTGCCGGGTGGCGCGTCCGGCACGCTGCACACAGGAGGAACGGGAGGCGGCGGTGGTGACCAGGCCCGTCATTCCGCGCGCGGCGTCACGCTGCGGCTGCCGTGCCAGACAGCTGTCCACGACCAGCCGCACACCCGGCACTGTGAGAGAAGACTCGGCGACCGAGGTGGCGACGATGATGCGGGGCGGGGCCTCCGGCGCACGACCACGGATCACGGCGTCCTGCTCCGCTGACGGGATTCGGCCGTGCAGCTCTCGCACATCGAAGGTGCTGTTCCGGTCCCGGACGCGTCGAGCGATCTCCGACACCTCGCGCGCGCCGGGGGCGAATACGAGCACATCCGCTTCGGGATCATCCCGGACGAGCTCGGCGGTGGCGGTGGCGGTGACACTCGCGACGTGGTCGAGGAAGCCCCGGGTGACTCCGCGTTCGTCGAGGCGGGGCGCGGAACTCGGTGCCCAGCGCTCGGTGAGGGGGAAGGCCGGGACGTCGTGGTCGATGATCGGCGCGGGAGCCTCCTCGGTGCCGATGACCGCAGCGATCCGGTCGGCGTCGAGGGTGGCGGACATGGCGATGACGACGAGGTCATCTCGCAGCTCGCGAACCTCGGAGAGCAGGCCGATGAGGAGATCGGTCTCGAGGGCACGCTCATGCACCTCGTCGATGATGACCGCACTCACGCCGTCGAGCCCCGGGTCGTCGAGCATCCGTCGCAGGAGCACGCCAGCGGTGACGAACTCGACCCTCGTGTCCGGCCCGACAGTGCGCTCGCCGCGGACGGTGAAGCCCACCCGGGAGCCGAGGGGTGTGCCGTCGAGCTGTGCGAGTCGGCGAGCGGCCGCGCGCGCGGCGATCCGGCGCGGCTGGGTGACGATCACGCGTCCGGTGCGGCGTGAGGCGAGGAGCGGCGGGACGAGCGTGGTCTTGCCCGTACCTGGCGGCGCGGTCACGACCACGGATCCGCTCGTGTCGAGGACGGTGGAGAGGTCGTCGAGGGCGCCCGCGAAAGACAGACCGGCGCCGATGGCGGTGAGGTCGAAGGCGGCGCGGGTCACCCGTCCAGTCTGCCCGGTCGTGAGAGAGCGGATGCCGCGACCCGATCGGCCGCGGCATCCGCTGTCGTACGCTGCTTACTCCGCAGCGGGAGCGGGCGGCGCGGGCGGCGGTGGAGTGGTCGGCGTGGGCGTACGCGGCGCCGGGGCGGGCGCGGACGCTTCGGCGACTCCCGCCCCGAAACCGCGGCCGACGGCCTGTCCCTGGATGATGCCGGCGAGGTCGAGGCCGGTCGCGGAGTGCACGCTGTCGAAGACCGAACGCAGGGCCTTCGCGCTGTCGGCACCGACGACGTTGGACGCGCCGTCCTCGCCGGATCCGCCGACGATCGAGACGCTGCCGATGGCGGCGTAGCCCTTCGCGAACTCCGACATGATCGACGGCAGCACCTCCAGCACGCGCTGGGAGAGGAAGGCATCCTGGTTGGAGGCGATGGCCTTGGCCTCGGCCTCGACAGCGGCGGCACGGGCTTCACCCTCGGCGCGGATCGCCTCGGCCTCGGCGTTGGCGCGCAGCCGACGAGCCTCGGCCTCCGCCTCCGCCTGGGCGCGCAGCGCGTCGGCGTCACCGGTGGCCTTCGCGATCGCGGCCGCCGCCTCACCGTCGGCGCGCGCCTTGTCGGCCTGTGCCTGCTGCTCGGCGATGCGGGTGCGCGCCTCGGCCTGCTTGACCTGCTCGATCGCCGCCGCCTCGGCCGCCCGCTCACGCGTGTACAGCTCGGCCTGCGCGCGGGTCTCCGCCTCGTACCGCTGCGCGTCCGCGACGCGCTTGACGTCGGCGTCGAGCTGCGCCTGCTTGTTCTCGGCCTGCTGCTGCAGCACGGCCTGCTCGGCCTGGGCGCGGGCGAGCTGCTCCGCCTGCTCCGCCTCGGCGCGTGCGCGGCCGATGCCCGCGTTGGCGTTGGCGGTGTTGGTGTCGAGGGCGGTCTGCTCGACGAGGTTCGCCTCCTGGTTGGCGATGTTCTTCTGGTTGATCGCGCGGTCGGCGTTGGTCTGCGAGATCTCCGCGGCCTGGCGCTTCGCCTGGATCTCCGGGGCACCGAGGGACTGGATGTAGCCGACCTTGTCGGTGATGCCCTTGATCTGGAAGGAGTCGAGGATGAGGCCCTGTTCGGCGAGCTCCTGGGAGACGTCGGCGGCGATCTGGTCGGAGAACTTCTTGCGCTCCCGCATGAGCTCCACGACGGAGAGCGTCGCGACGATGCCGCGCAGGGCGCCCTCGAGCTGCTCGGTGGTGAACTGCTCGATGGCCTTGTCCTGGGAGGCGAAGCGCTCGGCGGCCCGGCGCACCAGCAGCGGGTCGGAGCCGATCTTGACGATGGCGACGCCGTCGACGTTGAGCGTCACGTTGTCGAGCGACTGGGCCTCGGCGTTGAGCGACACCTGCCGTGAGC
The DNA here is from genome assembly GCF_019091465.1 of Microbacterium sp. GbtcB4. Taxonomy (NCBI): domain Bacteria; kingdom Bacillati; phylum Actinomycetota; class Actinomycetes; order Micrococcales; family Microbacteriaceae; genus Microbacterium; species Microbacterium sp. GbtcB4. Next base: position 218,769 of record NZ_JAGXJJ010000002.1, on the reverse strand, counting down.
GGAGGGAGATGATCTCGTGGCGCTGGGTGATCGGGTTGACGAGCGACTTCCCGTTCACGATGACCGTGACGGGCGATTCCGACATCTCCGAGCTGCTCGTGCCGTCGGCGCCGATCACGGCACGCTGCACCTTCTGCTTGCGTCCGGAGATGACGAGCGCTTCGTCGGCGCGAGCCACCTTGATCCAGCTGCGGGCGAACAGCAGCAGGATCAGCAGGACGACGATCGCGGCGACGACCGCGATCCCGATGACGATGAGGATGCCGACGATTCCGGCGATCTCCATGGATGACCTCCCTGGTTCCCCCCGAGGGGGCGGTCCGATATGCCCACGGTCGATGTGGGCGTGCGCAACCCACCCTGCCAGAAAAGAGACGCCCGCCACCGCGTCGGGCGCCATCATGCCGGTATCGGTGGGCGTTCCTCCCGTCGCCCTGCCTGTGGAGGAGGGGAGCGGTCAGCGGGTGCGGAGTTTCTCCGCGAGGTCGCGCAGCAGGCGCAGCTCCTCGTCGTCGAGGCGTGACATCCGGTCGGCGATCGACCGACCGTGCACGGTCGCGAGCGCACGGAAGGCCCGGGCGCCCTCGTCCGTCGCGCGGATCAGGGCGCCGCGGCCGTCGTCCGGGTCGGCGCACTTCGCGACCAGTCCCCGCGTCACCATCCGGTCGACGAGGCGGGAGACGCTCGGCTGGCTGATGAGCATGTTGGCGGTGATGTCGCGCAGGCGGGCGGTCATCTCCGGCGAGCGCGTGACGGTGAGCAGCACGTCGTACTCGGCCTGCGTGATGTCGCTGGTGTCGAAGTCGGCCGCCATCTCGGTGAACAGTTCGTGCTGCGCGCGGAAGAGGCTTTCCCAGGCCTCCAGCGCGAGCTTCCGATCGGTCATCCTCACAGAGTACCGGGCGCAGTAAAGGGCCGGTCGGAGAGGCTCCCGACCGGCCCTTGTCCCTTGCACCAAGAGTGTCCTGCAATCACATGCGGTGGATGCCACAGCAAACATTCACCGTGTGATCACTGTATAACGGCGAGGTAACGAATGCAACGGTTTGATCACGATGATTCGGGCGGATACTGGAAGGGACGGTATCGAGAGCCCCCGCCTCCGCACCGCGCGGCAGACCTCTCGACGCCAGGAAGAAGATGCTCATGAAAGCTCTCCGCTACGTCGAGATCGGCAAGCCCCCGGTGGTCGTCGACATCCCGATTCCGAAGCCCGGTCCCGGACAGGTCCTCCTCAAGGTCACCGCGGGCGGTGTCTGCCATTCCGACGACTACGTCATGGGGCTCCCCGAGAAGGACTACCACGAGCAGGGTTACCCGCTGCCGCTGACGCTCGGCCACGAAGGCGCCGGCATCGTGCACGAGATCGGCGAGGGCGTCGACTCGACGCTCAAGGTCGGGGATGCCGTGGCCGTCTATGGTCCGTGGGGTTGTGGTCGCTGCCACAACTGCTCGATGGGCAAGGAGAACTACTGCACGAATGCCGCCGCCGAGGGCATCCGTCCTCCGGGGCTGGGCAGCCAGGGCTCGATGGCCGAGTACATGATCGTCGACGACGCACGTCACCTCGTGCCGCTCGGTGACCTCGACCCCGTGCAGAACGTCTCGCTGACCGACGCGGGCCTCACCCCCTACCACGCGATCAAGAACTCGCTTCCGAAGCTCGGCGCCGGCACGGTCGCCGTCGTGATCGGTACTGGTGGTCTCGGCCACGTCGGCATCCAGATCCTCAAGGCCATCTCGGGTGCCACGGTCATCGCCCTCGACGTGAACGACGAGAAGCTGAAGCTCGCCACCGAGGTCGGCGCGGATCACGTGCTGATCAGCGACGCGTCGGCGGCCGAGAAGATCCGCGAGCTCACCGGCGGTCTCGGCGCGAACGCCGTGTTCGACTTCGTCGGCGCGAACCCGACGATCGCCCTGGCGCAGAGCGTTGCCGCACTCGAGGCCGACATCACGATCGTGGGTATCGGCGGGGGCAGCATGACGCTCGGCTTCGGCTCGATCGCCTATGACGCGGCCGTGCGCATCCCCTACTGGGGCTCCCGCGCCGAGCTGATCGAGGTGCTGGACCTCGCCCGCGCCGGCAAGATCCACGTCCAGACCGAGAGCTACACGCTCGACGACGGTCCGAAGGCGTACGAGGACCTCGCGTCGAACAGCATCCGCGGACGCGCCGTCATCGTCCCCTGACATCGGCCTCGAACGCCCGGGAGGGATCGCCCTCCCGGGCGTTCGTCGTTTCGGTGCGGCTTCAGCTGCAGCGTCGCCGGTCGGCGAGGAGGGCGAGCGCCGCATCGATCGCGCTCGCCGCCGCGTCGGGGGCCACGCGCACGAGGGCGAAGGCGGAGACCACCAGGCCCGTGCAGGCGTCCGCCAGGGTGTCGACCTCCGTTCCCGCGAGCTCGGGGAGAGCGGCCCCGACGCCGCGGGCGAACGCCTCTCGGAGCTCCCCGCGATAGGACGCCACGACCCGGGCGACCGCGTCGTCAGTGCCGATGGGGGCGGCGGCGGTGTTGACCAGCAGGCAGCCGCTCGTCGCCGGGAGGCTCCCCGCGGTCAGCAGCGCCGCACGCAGTCCGCCGAGATAGGTCTCCAGCGCCTCCGGCGCCACGGTCTCGCCCGTCAACGGGGCGAGGCGCGGACGGATGACCTCGTCCAGGTAGCTCTCGACGGCGGCGTCGAAGAGTCCTCGTTTGGAACCGAAGGCGTGATAGATGCTGGAGCGGCTGAGGCCGGTCGCGCGCTCGAGCTCCGGCAGCGGCGCGCTCTCGAAGCCGCGCTCCCAGAACACGCCGCGTGCCGCGCGGACCGCTTCCGCGGTGTCGAAGGTCTGTGTGCGCCCCATCCACCCTGCTCCTGCTCTTTTGTGAATCGCTTGATCCAGTATATATTGGAACGACCGATACAGAATGCGCGGCCCCGCCGCGTCGAAGGGGGACTGCCATGGTCATCGCCGGACTCGTGCTCGCAGGCATCGCCGCGCTCGTGCACGTCTACATCTTCTGGCTGGAGTCGTTCGCCTGGACCAGTGCGCGCGCTCGCCGCACGTTCGGCACCGGCACGGCGGAGGAGGCCGCGCGACAGAAGGAGCTCGCCTTCAACCAGGGCTTCTACAACCTGTTCCTCGCGATCGCCGTCCTCCTCGGCATCGTCCTCTTCGCCACGGGAGCGACGGCCGTCGGCGCGACCCTGGTCTTCACCGGCGCCGGATCGATGGTCGCCGCGAGCCTCGTGCTGCTGCTGTCGAGCCCCGACAAGGCGTCCGCCGCCCTGAAGCAGGGCGCCATCCCGGCGCTCGGCGTCATCGCGCTCGCCATCGGCCTCCTCGTCTGAGTCCGGCCGCAGCACCCCCCCAGATCCTCACGAAGGAGAGAAATGTCCCACGCCATCAGCACCCAGATCCAGCTCGCCCGCCGCCCCGAGGGGTGGCCGACCCACGACGACTTCCGCACCGTCGAGGTCGAGCTGAGCGATCCGGCGCCGGGGGAGGTGCGCGTGGCGAACGAGTTCGTCTCCGTCGACCCCTATATGCGCGGGCGGATGAACGACGTCCGCAGCTACGTCGCCCCCTACGCCCTCGACGAGGTCATCGCGGGTGGCGCCATCGGCCGGGTCGTCGCCTCTGCGGCGGACGACCTCCCCGTCGGCACCGTCGTGCTGCATCAGCACGGCTGGAGCGATGTCGTGCAGGCGGACGCGTCGACCTTCCGGGCCGTGCCCGAGGTGCCCGGCATGCCGCTGTCGCTGCGCCTGCACATCCTCGGCATGACCGGCCTCACTGCGTACGTCGGGCTCACCGCGATCGCCGGACTCGCCCCGGGCGACACCGTCTTCGTCTCCGGCGCCGCCGGTGCCGTCGGCACGGCTGTCGGTCAGATCGCCAAGCTCCTCGGCGCGGGCCGCGTGATCGGCTCGGCGGGCTCGCCAGAGAAGGTCGCCCTGCTGACCGAGAAGTACGGCTACGACGCGGCGTTCAACTACAAGGACGGCCCGGTGCGCGAGCAGCTCGCCGCCCTCGCGCCCGAGGGCGTGGACGTGTTCTTCGACAACGTCGGCGGCGACCACCTCGAAGCCGCGCTCGACGTGATGAACGACGGCGGCCGGATCGCCCTGTGCGGCGCCATCACGAGCTACAACACGACCGAGCGCGTGCCCGGGCCCGACAACATGGCGAACATCATCACCCGCGGGCTCCGTCTCCAGGGCTTCACCCTGGCGAACTACCTGCACCTGTCGCCGGAGTTCAGCGAGAAGATGACCCGCTGGTTCGCGGAAGGGCGGATCGCCTACGACGAGACCATCGTCGACGGGATCGAGAACACGGTCGACGCGTTCCTCGACATGATGCGCGGAGCCAACACGGGGAAGATGCTCGTGCGCGTCACGCCCTCCGCCTGACGTCCGGAGCGGGCCGCCCGCGCATTTGAGATATATTGCTTGAGACGTAGAACTTCACTCTCCATGACCCCCACTGGAGGCAGTGTGACACTCTCTGGCGGCCCCCTCGAACGCCGGTCGATGAGCGACGAGGCTTTCGTGCGCCTGCAGGATGCGATCATCAGCGGCGAACTCCAGCCCGGCGAGCGCCTGCGCGACTACGAGCTCGCCGAACGCCTCGGCACCTCGAAGACGCCGATCCGCCATGCCCTCGACCGCCTGGCCGACAACGGCCTCGTCGAGATGCAGCGCAACCGATACACCCGCGTGGCCCCGATCGATCTGGAACGGGTGCGCAACGCCGTCGACCTGTTCGGCGACATCTGGATCGGCTCGGTTCGTCACGTCATGCCGGTGATCCAGGACGACGATGTGGCCTATCTCGTGGAGCTGGCCGACGACATGGCGGCGTCGGTGCAGGCGCGGGACATCATCGCGTTCGGCGCGGCGCTCCGCAGCGCGGCGACGGGTTTCGCCCGGATCGAGGGCAACGCCACGCGCGCCAACTCCATCGAGCGCCTCGGCCCGCAGATCCGCCGGTTCACCCAGCACGCGAAGGACGCCGTGGACTGGTCCGCGGTCGAGGAGTTCGTCGGCGCGATCCGCGAGGCGACGTCGGAGCGCGACGCGGTCAAGACCCGTGCGGTGCTGGTGACCTTCTTCGACGAGACGCTCCCGGCGATCATCGATCGGGCCGAGCAGTCGGGACTGGCCGAGATCTCGGAGTGATCCTGCGCTGACGAACGAGGGCGACCGCACACCGCGGTCGCCCTCGTCGCGTTCCGGGGCTACGGCGTGAGGCGATGGACGTCGCGCGGGAACAGCGTCACCTCGCGGACGTTGGCCGCCTCGACCAGTCGGCCCACCCAGCGCTCCAGTCCGATCGCGAAGCCGCCGTGCGGAGGCATCCCGTGCGCGAACGCCTCCAGGTAGCCGGCGTACGTCGAGGGCGATTCGCCCCGCGCCTCGATCGCGGCGACGACCTCGCTGTGTCGATGTAGCCGCTGTCCGCCGGTCACGAGCTCCAGACCCCGGAACAGGAGGTCGAAGCTGTTGCTCCACTCCGTGTCGTCGGGCTGCGGGTGCGTGTAGAACGGACGCTTGCGCATCGGATACCCCTCGACGGCCAGCACGTCGCTGCCGAACTCCTCCTTCGCCCACGCCCCGAGCGCCCGCTCGTGCGCCGGGGAGAGGTCGGGCTCGTCGGCCGGAGCCCCGACCCGGCGCAGCGCGTCGCGGAAGTGCACGACGGGGATGTCCTCGGGGATGACGGGGAGCGTCACGTCGAGCAGCGCGAGCTCTTCCGCTGCGTCGGCGCGGATGCCGTCGACCATGCCTCGCAGCACGTGGCCGAGGAGTCGCAGGACGTCGCGGTGGTCGCGGATGAACCCGAGCTCGACGTCCAGCGACACGTACTCCGACAGATGCCGCACGGTGTCGTGGGGCTCGGCCCGGAAGACCGGCCCCACCTCGTAGACGCGTTCGAACACGCCGACGAGCTGCTGCTTGTAGAACTGCGGGCTCTGCGCGAGGTACCCGGTCCTCCCGAAGTAGTCCACGGGGAACACGTTCGCCCCCGACTCGGTCACGGTGTCGACGATCTTCGGGGTCTGCACCTCGGTGAAGTCCGCAGCGTCGAGCACCCGGCGGAACGCCCGCGCGCTCGCCGCGGCGATCTGCCAGGTGGCGCGGCGTGCGGGGTGGCGCCAGGTCACCGCCGCGTGGTCGAGCAGAGTCGGCAGGCTCGTCTCGAGCGTCGGGCGCCACAGCTCAACGACCGGCGGTGCAGCCGGCTCCGACAGGCTCTCGATCTGCGGGTCGACGATCTCGACGCCGCCGGGGGCCTGCGGGTTCGCGGCGACGGTCCCCGTCACGCGGACCACCGTCTCCTCCGGAGGGAGGCCGTCCGTCGGAAGCTCGGCGGCACGGACGACGACCTGGGCGAGGCCCGAACGGTCGCGGATGATCAGGAACGCGACGGTGGCGAGTTCCCTCCGTCGATGGACGTGACCGAGCAGCATGACACGGCGGCCGGGGGCGGCCTCGGCGAGCTCCGCGGCGAGAGTGCGGGCGGGGTCGGGTGATCTCATCTCTCCTCCAGGTTGTGGGAGCCCTGGAGGTGTGGGCGGGGGCCAGATCGCGGTGCCACCACACCTTCGCCGGTGAGAAGCCGGCCTCTCGTCGGTGCGCCGGACGCGCGGGGACCGCCTGCACGGAGGCCGGGGGTCGTCACGCCCCGGCGGTCGCCGCGTCCAGTCTAGGGGCGTTCTCGGCAGATCCACAGAATCGCTCGGGCACCGTCTCGTACCCTGGATTATCCAAGGGGAGTACTCCGACACGGTCGGGTCGTCATTACGGATGCGTCTGCATCCCGGCCCACCGGTCCCGCTCGGCGGGATGGGGAAGACTTTGGCGCTGTTCCGTCACGCCCGAGTCTGGAGTACCCGTTGGAAATCACCCCTTTGATCTGGGTCATCACGATCGCGGTCACCATCGCGTTTTTCGTGTACGAGTTCTTCGCGCACGTCCGCAAGCCGCACGAGCCGAGCATCGGCGAATCCGCGCGCTGGTCGATCTTCTACATCAGCCTCGCGCTGCTCTTCGGCGTGGGCATCGGCATGGTGTCCGGCTGGACCTACGGCGGCGAGTACTTCGCCGGCTACCTCACCGAGAAGGCGCTGTCGATCGACAACCTCTTCGTGTTCCTCATCGTGATGACGGGCTTCGCGGTGCCGAAGATCTATCAGCAGAAGGTGCTGATGATCGGCATCGTAATCGCGCTGATCCTCCGCGGCGTCTTCATCGCCGTCGGTGCGACCCTCATCGAGAACTTCTCCTGGATCTTCTACGTCTTCGGCGCGCTGCTGCTCTTCCTCGCGTACCGCCAGGCCTTCAGCAGCCACGAGAGCAACCCCGCGAACGGCCGCTTCATGACGTTCGTCCGTCGCCACCTCCCCGTCAGCGAGGAGTACAACGGCGACAAGCTCACGGTCGTCCAGAAGGGCAAGCGCTACGTCACGCCGATGCTGCTGACGATCATCGCGATCGGCTTCATCGACCTCGTCTTCGCCGTCGACTCCATCCCCGCCATCTACGGCCTCACCGACCAGGCGTACATCGTCTTCACCGCGAACGCGTTCGCCCTGATGGGTCTGCGCCAGCTGTACTTCCTCATCGGCGGGCTGCTGGAGCGCCTGGTGTACCTGGCTCAGGGCCTCGCCGTCATCCTCGCGTTCATCGGCGTGAAGCTCGTGCTGCACGCCCTGCACGTTAACGAGGTGCCGTTCATCAACGGCGGTGAGCCGATGCTGTGGGCGCCCGAGATCCCGATCTGGTTCTCGCTGCTCTTCATCGCCGCGACCATCGCGGTCGCCACCGTCGCGAGCCTGATGAAGACGCGCCGGCACCGCAACGCCGTCTCGTCCTCGACCGATTCCACCCCCACCATCGACAAGGAGCACTCTTGAGCGCGCAGCGCTGTTCTGACTCTTCGGACTCTGACAGTACGAGCACCCGGTTCATCCCGGGTGCTCACCCCGCCACCGAGGAGGTCGCCCGCTGATGGGCGATCTGCTCTGGAACATCGCCCTCGTCCTGCTCTTCGTGCTGATCGGCGGTGTCTTCGCTGCGACGGAGATGGCCCTGGTCACGCTGCGTGAGAGCCAGCTCAACGCGATCGCCGCTCGCGGCCGTCGGGGAGCGAAGGTCGCCGCCCTGGCCCGCAATCCCAACACTTTCCTCTCGGCGGTGCAGATCGGCGTGACCGTGGCGGGCTTCGCGTCCGCCGCCTACGGAGCGACCTCGATCGCGCCGTCCGTCGCGCCGCTGCTCGAGGGCTGGGGTGTCGCGCCTCCGCTCGCGATGACGCTGGCCACGATCGTGCTGACGCTGATCATCGCGTACCTGTCGCTCGTGCTCGGCGAGCTCGTGCCGAAGAGGCTGGCGATCCAGCGCAACGCGCAGTTCGCGTACGCGGTCGCGCCGGCCCTGAACGGCTTCGCGACCGTCATGCGCCCGGTGATCTGGCTGCTGTCGGTCTCGACGAACGCGCTCGTCCGCGTGCTCGGCGGCGACCCGCACAAGACGAGCGACGAGCTCACCGACGAGGAGGTGCGCGACATCGTGGCGACCCACCAGGGCCTGCCCGACGACGAGCGCCGCATCCTCGACGACGTGCTCTCGCTGCGGGGACGCCAGGTGAGCGAGGTCATGCGCCCGCGACCGGAGGTCGTGGCGCTCGACGAGGCTGCCACGGTCGGGTCGGCGATGGAGCAGGTCCGCGAGCTGCCCTTCTCCCGGTACCCCGTGTCCCAGACGTCGATCGACGACATCACCGGCTTCGTGCACGTGCGTGACCTCTTCGAGGCTGCCGCGGATGACCCGGAGCGCCCGCTGCAGGGGCTCGTCCGCGACATCCCGTACATCCCGTCCACGGCGGGGGTGTTGCCCACCCTCACCCGGATGCGGGCCGAGGGACACCACATCGCCGTCGTCGTGGACGAGTACGGGGGCACCGACGGTCTCGTGACTCTGGAGGACCTCGTGGAGGAGGTCGTCGGCGAGATCTTCGACGAGTACGACGCCGAGGTCTTCCTCTCCGCCGACGACGGACTGGACGGGCGCCTCAACCTGCAGGACTTCGAGGAGGCGACGGGGCTCGCGATGCCCCGGGGGTCTTCGGACACGATCGCCGGATTCGTCACCGAGCAGCTCGGCCGTCTCGCCGTGGTCGGCGACACCGTCGAGGTGCCGGGCGCGACCATCCAGGTGGTGGAGATCGATCGCCGCCGCATCGCACGCGTGCGCGTTTCGATGCTCACCGATCCGGGTGCCGAGCGGGGCGTCGAAGACTGACGGACCGCCGGGTGGCGGGGCGCGTCAGTCGCGCGCTCCGCTGCCCAGCTCGCGAAGCCCATCGCTGAGGACCTCGGTCAGGAGCCGGGCGTAGCGGCCGTCCGGATCGAGGTCCGGGTCGAACACGGTGATGCTCGCCCCGATCGCCTGCGGGGCGAGGGCGCGCAGGAGTGCGGTGAGCTCCGCGGCACCGAGGCCGCCCGGGTCCGGGCTGTCGACGGCGGGCATCACCGAGGGGTCGAGCACGTCGACGTCGAGCTGCAGCCAGTAGCGACCGTCGGCGGCCGCGGCGGTCTCGGCGGCGACCGCGTCGGCTCCTCGTGCCAGGACGTCGGCCGCCGGCGTGACGCGCGCGAGGAGGCCGCGGACCTCCGCCTGCTCCTCGTCGTCGGCGCGATGCCCGATGTGGGCCGTGCGGGCGGGGGAGAAGTACGGCGCGAGTCCGTCGATGTCGGCGATCGCCGGCCAATGCACGCCGACGGCGCCCGCCAGCGCTTCGCCGGCCACGCTCGCGCACTCGTCGCTGTTGCCCGGGTGGCGGAAATCGGTGTGCCCGTCGATGTGCACGAGCCCCGCGCCTCCACGGCGCTTCACGGCGATCCCGGCGCCGATGAGGATGCCGCAGTCGCCGCCGATCACGAGCGGGGCGCGGCCCTCGTCGAGGACCTCCCCGATGCGCGCCGCCAGGCGGAGGGAGTGGTCGACGAAAGCGGCCTCGTTGCGTACTCGCCCCGCGGGCCGCGTGGCGTCGTCGTCCACGTAGCGGCCGGCGAGCACGATGCCGCCGTCGCTCGCGCCCTGACCGGTGAAACGCCGGAACAGCCCCGCCTCCCGGAACGCGTCCGGTGCCTTCGCGGAGCCGGGCACGCTGCCGGGCTCCGGTGGGCGCAGACCGAGGTTGCTGGGGGCCGACAGCAGAGTGATCATGCGCTCATCCTGCCCCCGGCGTCCGACATCGCCTCGGCTCAGCGGATGGCGTAGACGGCGCTCCCCACGATCACCGCGATGACGGTCGTCCAGCCGATGATCGCGACGGCCTGCCACACGAGGATGCGCCCCTTGCCGATGCCGGACGCGGCGAGCATGGTAGCGGTGAAGTGCGTCGGCAGCAGCAGCGGTCCCAGCAGGCTCACCCCGGGGACGCCGTAGCGCTCGAACGCGCGCTGGAACTTCTCGCGGCGCGCGGAGCCGCGTCCGGTCTCCACCGGGACGCCGTCGGCCTCCAGGCTCGTGCCGCCGCCCACCGTCACCGGCCGCTTCGCCCGCGAGCGGTCCACGATGGCCCGACGGGCGCCCGCGCTGGCGAGCACCAGGATCGCGACGCAGAGGAAGTTGCCGACCATCGCGGCGATGGCCGCGACCACGGGCGGGATGCCGCCGAGGATGCCGATGCTCGCGGCACCCTCGCCTTCGACGAACGGCACCGCTCCGGCGAGGGCGACGATGAGGGGCTGGACGAGGTCGGGGACCTGGGCGACGAGGTTTTGGAAGGTCTCGATGAGGTTCATGGGGGAAGCTCCGGGTGTCGGTGCAGACGGTCTCTCCGTCGCGATGATCCCAGTCCAGTCGATGGCGCCCCGCGGTGGCAGTGCCGCCGCGTCACCGCTCTCCGTGCGGTTCGCCCCGGATCCCGTGACATGTGTCACGCCTCTATCGTGGGGAGCGTGAGCAGTCCTTCCCCCGCTTTCCCCGATCCCGGTCCCGGTGCCCGCCAGCTCGCGCGGGGCATCACCGCCACCTGGTGGTACACGGTCGGCGGGGTGATCTTCATCGAGCTCATGCTGGTGGCCGCCTGGCTGGGCATCGCCGTGGCACTGGATCGCTCGGGCGTCGCGCTGCTCGTCGTGGGGGTCGGCGGGGTGCTCTGGGCGGCGTCGACCGTCCTGCTGCTGGTCGACTACCGTCATCGCGTCGACGCCGGCCCCGGGGTGGGTTGGGTGCGGTTGGCCGTGCCGACCGTCGTCGCCCTGATCTACGGCGGCGCGGCGGGGGCTCTGGTCGGCAGCTGGCAGCTCGCCGCGATGCCCGTGGTGCAGGTCTTCGTGCTGGTGAGCTGGCCCCGCGGGATCCGGGTGCGTGTGGCCGTGGCGGCGACGGTCGCGCTCGTCGCTCTCGCGCTGCTCGACTCGACCACCCCCCTCGGTTCCGGGGTCCCGGTGTGGGTGCCGGTGCTCTACGGAGTCATGCTCCCCGGGATGACCGTGAGCTCGCTGTGGTGGTGGGACGTGCTCGTGGCCCTGGACCGGGCGCGCGCCTCGGAGGCGCGACTGGCGGCGACGCAGGAGCGCCTGCGCGTGGCGACCGACGTGCACGACCTCCAGGGGCATCATCTCCAGGTGATCGCTTTGCAGCTCGAACTGGCGGAGCGCTTGCTGCCCACCGATCCGCAGGCGGGGATGGAGCAGCTCCGCGCCGCCAGGGCGAGCGTCGACGACGCGCGGCAGGGCACCAGAGACCTCGCCACGCGATTCCGCTCGGTGCCCCTCGGCGACGAGCTGGCGAACGCCCGGGATCTGCTCACGGCCGCAGGGCTCATCGTGGAGGCGCGGATCCACCCGGATGCGGACGCGGCACCCGCGGCCGACCTCGGTCCGGTGATCCGGGAGACGACCACGAACGTCCTGCGACACGGACGCGGTGGTCACGCGCGCCTGATCCTCGACCGGACGGCGGACGCCTGGCGGTACGAGGTCGCCAACGACGCGGCACCCGCGGCCGAGGACGGGGCGGTCGGCTCCGGGCTCGAGGGTATCCGCCGGCGGATCGGCGAGGCGGGCGGCACGTTCGAGCAGCGGCGCGATGCCGACGAGTTCGTCGTGACGGTCACCGTGCCCGCGGGGGCGGAGATCGTCCGATGATCCGGGTGCTGCTCGCCGACGACGAGGGCATGATCCGCTCCGCGCTCGCCGCCCTGCTGCGTCTCGAGGCAGACATCGACGTCGTCGCGGAGTGCGCGGACGGCGAGGAGGCCGTCGCCGCCGCCGTCCGGCTCGAACCCGACGTGTGCCTGCTCGATCTGGAGATGCCCGGACTCGACGGCGTGCAGGTCGCGGAGAGGCTCAACCGCACGATCGCGACCCGCTGCATCGTCGTCACCCGGCACGCGCGTCCCGGGGTGCTCCGGCGGGCGCTCGCCTCCGGCGTCTCCGGGTTCGTGCCCAAGTCGCGAGGTGCGGACGAGCTCGCCGCGATCATCCGCCGCGTCGCGGCCGGCGCCCGGTACGTCGATCCGGAGATCGCGGCGGATGCGCTGAGCGACGAGCGGTCGCCGCTCACCGATCGGGAGCTGGACGTGCTCCGCGCCGGGCGTCGAGGGGGAGACCACAGGACAGATCGCGCGGGCGCTCGCGCTGGCGCCGGGGACGGTGCGCAACCACATCTCCGTCATCCTCGGGAAGCTCTCGGTGAGCACCCGTCAGCAGGCCGTGCTCGTCGCTGAGGAGCGCGGCTGGATCTGACCGTCGTCACGCGTCCGTTCCGAGGGTCGCGGCCTGCGAGAATGGAGGCGCCGAGTCCCGAGCCGAGGAGCACACGTGCCGTTCATCTCCACCCGCGGCGGTATGCAGCCGCAGTCGTTCAGCGAGACGCTGCTGGAGGGCCTGGCGCCCGACGGTGGCCTGGCCGTCCCCGACGTCATGCCCGAGGTCGACGGCGAGACGCTCGAGCGCTGGCGTGCCCTGACCTATCCGCAGCTCGCGACCGAGGTGCTCGGCCTCTTCGCGACCGACATCCCGCGGGAGGACCTCGCCCGGATGACGGCGGCGGCGTACGCGGACTTCCCGGACGGCGTCGTCCCGCTGCGTCGCGTGGACGACGACCTCACGCTGGTCGGACTCTCCGAGGGCCCCACGCTGGCGTTCAAGGACATGGCCATGCAGTTCCTCGGGCAGGTGCTGGAGTACACGCTCGAGCGCCAGGGCTCGGTCCTCAACATCCTCGGCGCGACCTCGGGTGACACCGGCTCGGCCGCGGAGCACGCCCTGCGCGGCAAGGAGCGTGTCGCGGTGTTCATGCTCTCGCCGCAGGGCCGGATGAGCGCGTTCCAGCGGGCGCAGATGTTCTCGCTCGACGATGCGAACGTGCACAACATCGCGGTGGAGGGCGTCTTCGACGACTGCCAGAACCTCGTGAAGAAGCTCGCCGGCGACCTCGACTTCAAGCGTGCTCAGCACCTGGGCGCAGTGAACTCGATCAACCTCGCCCGCATCACCGCGCAGACGGTCTACTACTTCTGGGCGTGGCTGCGCGCGACCGACGCCGGCGGCTGGGCGGAGGTGTCGTTCACCGTCCCCTCCGGGAACTTCGGCAACATCCTCTCCGGATTCTTCGCGAAGCAGATGGGACTGCCGATCCGGCGCCTCGTCCTGGCCGCGAACGAGAACAACGTGCTCGACGAGTTCTTCCGCACGGGGGTGTATCGCCCCCGCAGCGCCGCCCAGACGCTGGCGACCTCGAGCCCGTCGATGGACATCTCGAAGGCCTCGAACCTCGAGCGCTTCATCTTCGAGCTCGTCGACCGCGATCCGGCGCGAGTGGTCGGCGCGTGGGACGACCTGGAGGCCCAGGGCTTCTTCGACTTCTCGGCCGAGCAGGCGCGCTTCGCGGAGGAGTTCGGCATCGTGAGCGGCACCTCGACGCACGAAGATCGGCTCGCGACCATCCGCGACGTGTACGAGGCCTCCGGCGAGGTGATCGACCCGCACACCGCCGACGGCGTGAAGGTCGCGCGGGAGTATGTCGAGCCCGGAGTGCCGATGCTGGTGCTGGAGACGGCCAAGCCCGAGAAGTTCGCCGAGACGATCCACGAGGCCATCGGGGTCGAGCTGGCGTACGCCCCCGAGCTGCGCGCCATGCTCGACGCCCCCCAGCACGTGACCGAGATGCCCGACGACGAGCACGCTCTCCGTGCTTTCATCGAGGAGAACGCCCTCCACTGACCCGCGAGACCCCGCTTTCGCGCCGAAACCCCCTGTCCCGGACGCCGGAGACAGGGGGTTTCGACGTGAACCCGAGGTCTCGGCGACAAGAGAGGGAAATGCGGGGGTGGGCAGTGTGCACAGAGGGAGGGCGGATTGAGGCGGAGTGCACATGTCGGGGAGGAGAGGGGGTGAGTACCGTGGCGGGCAACCCGTATCCTCCTCCCGAAGGACTCCCCATGGCACGCACGGCGCACGCAGACGACTTCGCGCTCTCCCGAGTGACTCCAGAGGCCCGCAAGCCCTGGTTCGGAATCGCCGTCCAGCGATTCGGACAGGTCTCCGCCCTCTCGCAGTTCCTCCTCGGCGCGACCCTCGGTTACAGCATGACCTTCGGCGAGGCCGTCCTCGCCTTCCTGTTCGGCTCGCTCATCCTCGAGGTGATCATGTGCGTGGTCGGCTTCATCGGCCAGCGCGAGGGCCTGAACACCGCGCTCCTCGCCCGCTGGACGGGCTTCGGCGAGATCGGCGCGTCGCTCGTCGGCCTCGCGATCGGCATCAGCCTCATCGGCTGGTTCGGCATCCAGTCCGCCATCTCGGCGCAGTCGCTCGACGCCCTCATGCCCGGTGCCCTGCCGGTCTGGGCGTGGAGCCTCATCTTCGGCCTCGCCGTCACCGCGATCGTCGCCTTCGGCTTCGTCGGAATGCAGTGGCTCGCGAACATCACCGTGCCGCTGTTCCTGATCCTCGTCGGCTGGTCCGTCATCTCCGAGCTCACCCGCCACGACATCGGCGAGCTGCTCACCGGCCCGGCGCCCGGCCCGACCATGAGCGTCTGGGCGGGCACCGGCATCGTCGCCGGCGGTCTCATCGTCGGCGCGATCATCACGGGCGACATGACCCGCTTCAACCGCTCGCGGGCCGACGTCGTCAAGCAGACCGTGCTCGGCGTCTCCCTCGGCGAGTTCGTGATCGGCCTCGCCGGCGTGCTTCTCGCCCACGCGGCGGCGACCGGCGACATCGTCGCGATCGTCACCTCGTCCGTCGGGTTCGTCGGCCTGTTCATCGTGCTGACCGGCACGCTGAAGATCAACGACTGGAACCTGTACTCCTCCACGCTCGGCCTGGTGAACTTCATCTCCACGGCCTTCGGCAAGAACCTGCACCGCGTCACCACCACGATCGTCCTCGGCGTCGTCGGATCGGTGCTGGCGGCCGTCGGCATCCTCGGACAGTTCACCGAGTTCCTCGTCGTGCTCAGCGTCGCGTTCCCGCCGATCGCCGGGATCATGGTCGCCGAGTACTACGTGGTGCGCCGCTGGCGTCCTGAGCTCGACGCGACCCGCGAGACCGGAACCCTGCCCGGCACCGCGCCCCGCATCGTCCCGGCCACGATCGTCGTCTGGCTGGTCTCCTCGCTGGTCGGCTACTTCGTGACCTGGGGCATCCCCTCGCTGCTCAGCCTCTTCCTGTCGATGGTGCTCTACATCGTCGCCGGCAAGCTCGGCTGGGTGCGCGGCGTCGGCGTCGCGACCACCCGACAGGCGAACCCCGTCGACAGCGCCCCCGCCGCGGTCTGAGCAGACCCGCCGGACACGAACCACCTCCACGAAAGCGAGCATCATGCACATCGGCATCGACGTCGGCGGCACCAACACCGACGCCGTCCTCATGGACGGCACCCGCACCCTGGCCGGGGTCAAGCATTCCACGACCCCGGACGTGACGAGCGGGATCGTCCAGGCCATCGAAGACCTCCGTGCGGGGCACTCCTTCGAGGGCGGCGACATCGACGCGGTGATGATCGGCACGACGCACTTCATCAACGCGCTCGTGCAGGCGAGCCGGCTCGCTCCGGTCGCGGCGCTCCGGCTGGGTCTGCCCGCGACGCGCGCGCTGCCGCCGCTGATCGACTGGCCGGAGGTTCTCGTCGCGGCCACCCAGGCGCGCAGCTACCTGGCGCACGGCGGCTACGAGTTCGACGGCCGCCCGATCTCGCCGCTCGACCCGGACGAGATCCGCGCGCACGCCGAGGACATGAAGGCGCACGGCATCCGCTCGGTCGCCATCTCGTCGGTGTTCAGCCCGGTCAACCACGACCTGGAAGTGCGGGCGGCCGAGATCGTCGCCTCGGTGCTGGGGGAGGACGCCGCCATCTCGCTGTCGCACGAGATCGGCCGCATCGGACTGCTGGAGCGCGAGAACGCGACGATCATCAACGCCGCCCTCCGTGAGCTCGCGTCGGAGATCGTCGACGGGCTCACCTCGGCGGTCCGCGCGCAGGGCATCGAGGCGCCGATCTTCCTCAGCCAGAACGACGGCACGCTCATGGACGAGGACTACGTGCGCCGGTACCCGGTCGCGACCTTCGCCTCCGGCCCCACCAACTCGATGCGCGGGGCGGCGGCCACCAGCGGCCTCGTCGACTGCGCCGTCATCGACGTGGGCGGCACCACGGCCGACATCGGCCTGCTCATCAACGGCTTCCCCCGGGAGACGGCGAACGAGGTTAAGGTCGCCGGCATCCGCACGAACTTCCGCATGCCGGACGTGCTCTCCCTCGGCATCGGCGGTGGCAGCATCGTCGACGAGGAGACGGCCGAGGTGGGCCCGGCCTCGGTCGGCTACCGGCTGACGACGGAGGCGCTGGTCTTCGGCGGCTCGACCCTCACGGCCACCGACATCGCGGTCGCCGCCGGTCGTGCGCAGGTGGGGGACCCCGCCAAGGTCGCGCACCTCGACCCCGCGTTCGTGGAGCGCGTGCTCGCCCGCATCGCGGAGCGCGTCGCGGAGGCGGTGGACCGGATGCGCACGTCGCCCGAGCCCATCGCGGTCGTGGCCGTGGGCGGCGGGTCCATCCTGCTGCCCGACGAGCTGCCCCTGTTCGGCACCGTGCATCGGCCGGAGAACTACGCGGTCGCCAACGCCATCGGCGCCTCGATCGCGCAGGTCGGTGGCGAGATCGACAAGGTCTACGCGATCGAGCCCGGCCGTCGCGATGAGACGATCGCCGAGGTGCGCGCGGAGGCCGTCGACAAGGCCATCGCGGCCGGTGCCAAGCCCGCGACCGTGTCGATCATCGACTTCGACGAGGTCCCCATCCCGTATCTTCCCGGCAACGCCACGCGCATCCGCGTGAAGGCCGTCGGCGACCTCGACATGGGGGCCTGACATGAGCACGACGATCACCGCCGCCGACATCGACGGTCTCGCCCGCGGTGCGGCCGTGCTCGGCACCGGCGGGGGCGGCGACCCGTACATCGGCGCCCTCCTCGCCCGCCAGGCCCTCGCCTCGGGAGACGTCACGGTCGTGGCGCTCGACGAGGTGCCGGACGACGCCCTCGTGCTGTTCGTCGCGATGATGGGCGCGCCCACCGTCATGGTGGAGAAGCTGCCGAGCCTCGCGGAGGTCATCGAGCCGGTCAAGGCGCTCGGCATCCATCTCGGCCGCCCGGTCACGCACATCGCCTGCGCCGAGGTCGGCGGCGTGAACTCGACGATCCCGATCGCCGCCGCCGCAGCGCTCGGGCTGCCCCTCGTCGACGCGGACGGCATGGGACGCGCATTCCCCGAACTGCAGATGGTGCTCCCGACGCTGTACGGCGTGACGGCCTCGCCGCTCGCCTTCAGCGACGAGAAGGGGAACACGGGCGTGCTGCAGACCGCCGACAACTCCTGGACCGAGCGCATCGCCCGCGTCGCGTGCGTCGAGATGGGCTGCTCCGTCATGATCTCCGGCTTCTCGATGTCGGGTGCCGCCGCACGCCAGTCGCTGGTGGCCGGGTCGCTGTCCCGGTGCATCGACATCGGTCAGCGGATCGCGGAGGCCCGCGAGGCGAAGACCGACCCGGTCGCCGCTGTCGTGGAGCTCCTCGGCGGTCGCGAGCTGTTCGGTGGCAAGGTCGCCGACGTGAACCGGGCCACGACGACCGGCTTCGCCCGTGGCCGGGCACGGATCGACGGAGACGGGGGCACGTCGCTCACGTTGCAGTTCCAGAACGAGCACCTCGTCGCGGAGGCGGACGGGCAGGTGCTGGCGACCACCCCCGACCTCATCATGGTCCTCGACGGCGAGTCGGGGGAGCCCGTCACGACCGAGGGGCTGCGCTACGGCCAGCGCGTCCGCGTGATCGCCGCTCCCGCTGACGAGCGTTGGCACTCGGACGCGGCTCTCGCGATGGTCGGCCCCGGGTACTTCGGCTACGACATCCCGGCGCACCGGTTCGACGGCACGGTCTCCGCCGGAGACGCCGCGACAGAGGCCGCCGCATGAGCTGGGAGCTGACCGCGGCGGACCTGCCCGACCTCGCTCGCGGCGCGACGCTGCTCGGCACCGGCGGCGGGGGCGACCCCTACATCGGCAAGATGCTGGTCGAGCGGGTGCTCGGCGCCGGAGCGATCACGATCCTCGATCCGGACGACCTCGCCGACGACCTCTTCGTCATCCCGACCGCGCAGATGGGGGCGCCGACCGTGATGGTCGAGAAGATCCCCGCCGGCACCGAGCCCACGCTCGCGCTGCGCACCCTGGAGGATCACCTGGGACGCCGGGCTGATGCCACCATGCCGATCGAGTGCGGGGGGATCAACTCGATGATCCCGCTCATCGTCGCCGCGGAGACCGGTCTTCCGGTCGTCGACGCGGACGGCATGGGCCGGGCCTTCCCCGAGCTGTCGATGGAGACCTTCGCGGTCTACGGCGTGCACGGCTCGCCGCTCGCCCTCGCCGGAGAGCGCGGGGAGCGCGTCGTCATCGACACCGGGGACGACGATCGTCAGATGGAGTGGCTCGCCCGCGGCATCACGATCCGGCTGGGTGGCGTCGGTCACATCGCCGAGTACGCGATGAGCGGGGCCGACGTGCGGCGCACGGCGGTGCCGCGCACCATCTCGATGGCCCTCGCCCTGGGCCGGGCGATCCGCCTCGCCAGGGAGGAGCACCGCTCGCCGTTCGAGGCGATCGCCGCGACGCTCGCGACCACGCTCTACCCGCATGTGCGCGAGCTCTGCGTCGGGAAGGTGGTGGATGTCGAACGACGGACCACCGAGGGTTTCGCGAAGGGGCGGGCGGTCATCGCCCCGCTCGGCGCCGCGGAGGACGACACGTTCGAGATCGCGTTCCAGAACGAGAACCTCACCGCGCGGCGGGGTGGACGGCTCGTCGCGATCGTTCCCGATCTCATCTGCGTCGTCGATCACGAGACCGCCGAACCCATCACCACGGAGGGACTCCGCTACGGTCAGCGCGTCCGGGTGCTCGGCATCTCGACGCCGGCCATGATGCGCACCCCCGAGGCGCTGGCCGCCTTCGGGCCCTCCGCCTTCGGCCTGACCGAGGAGTTCGCTCCCGTCGAGGGGATGGCCGCGTCCTAGGCTGGATCCCATGAGGCTGGAGCGGGACGACCTGGAGGCGCTCGCCCGCGGGTACGCCCTGCTCGGCTCCGGCGGCGGCGGGTCCACGACGATGCTCGAACTCATCCTCGGCACCACCGCGCCCTGGCCCCTCGACATCGCGCCGGTGGACGCGCTGGACCCCGCCACGCCCTGTCTCGGCGTGGCCTTCGTCGGGTCGACGATGCTGCTCGGCGAGCGGATGCCCGGTGCCGCGCCCTTCGCCCCGCTGCTGCGGGCGGTGGAGAGATGGCTCGGGCATCCCGTCCCGGCGGTGTGCTCGCTCGAGGGCGGAGGGATGAACGGCCTCGCGCCGCTCACCCTGGCCGGATCGCACACCGTGGTGGACGCCGACTGCACGGGGCGTGCGGTGCCGGGACTCGATCAGATGTCGCTGTTCGTCGACCGTGTCCCGGGACTGGTCTTCGCGTGCGAGACCGGGGCTGACGGGGTGGCGCTCGTGGAGGCGACGAGGGCGATCGATGCCGAGCGCGTGGTGCGTTCGGCCATCATCCAGGCCGGAGGCGTCGGCTGCGCCGTTCTCGCCGGCTTCACGGTCGGCGACCTGCGCGAGCACGCCATCGCCGACCACCTCGCCCGCGCGCTCGCGCTCGGCCGCAGCTTCCTGGCGCACCGGGCGGCATCGCTGCCGGTCCTCGCCGACGTGCTCGGCGGGACGCTGCTCGCCGAGGGTCGCATCGTGGCCGGTGCGTCCTCCGGCACCGATCCGCACGTGAACGCGGTCGAGATCGCCGGACTCGGCGGAGCGGTGCACCGGATCGTCACCCGTTCCGAGACGTTGGCGGTGCTCACCGACGGCCTGCTGGTGGCCGCGGCGCCCGAGATCATCGTCCTCCTGGACGCCGTGTCGCGCGAGATCCTCGAGGTCACCGAACTCGCACCGGGGCGCACCGTGGCGGCCCTGGTCCTTCCCGCCCCCGAGTGGTGGAACGCCCGCCCCGAGCGTCGGGCGCGGGTGGTGCCTTCCGCCTACGGCCTCGTCGATCTGGACGCGGCGTGAGCGGGGCGCTGGCGCTGCCGGCACTGCTGGCCCAGGAGGAGAACGGTGCTCTCCGCCACGTCGCAGGCCCTCGGGATGTGGCGTGGGATGCGGTGGTGGTGGAAGCCGGCGAGTCCGACCTGCCCGACGAGGGCACCGGCCGGCTCGCGATCCTCACCGCCGGGGCGCCGATCGCCACCTGGCAGCAGGACGCGATGCTGCGCCGGGTCCGCGACCGCGGGTTCACCGGACTCGCGCTCCCCGGCGCCGCCGGCGTCGACCCCGGGGCGCTCCGCCTCGCGGACCGGATCGGTCTCGCTCTCCTCGACGTCGAGAGGCCGGTCCAGCTCGCCCGCGCCTGCTGGATGCTCATCGAGGCCAGGGACGCCCTCACGCTCACGCGGGTGCGCAAGGTCGCGCAGTCGTTCGAGTACGCCGCCGACGACCTCGGCGACCTGCTCGGACACCTCGCGGCGAACCTCGGTCTCGGCGTCGCCCTCGTCGACGCCGCGGGAGTGCTCCGTGAGGCCGGCGGACACCTGGATGCCGCGCTGCATGCGGCGATCCGCTTCGATGCGTGGAGCGACAGTGCCAGGGCGGGGGAGGGCGCGGCCGCCTCGGTGCGGGTGGACAGCCCCGGCCGGTCCGGTCTGCGTCTGGTCCTGTTCGGCCACGGCTTCGGAGAGGCGCAGCTGCGGTCGCTCCTGGTCGCCGCGGAGGTCGCCATGCCCGCGGTGGCCGCCCGCATCCTCATCGACGAGATCGCGGCCGTCAACGACGTCGCCGCGTCGTCGGGGCTGCTGCGGGACTTCGTCGAGCTCCGTGGAGCCGCCGACGCCGACGTGGAACGGCGCATGGCGGAGCGGGGGTGGCGCACCGGCGGGCATCACCTCGGCTTCCGCATGGTGGCGCGCAGCCGGGTGGAGCCGCTCGCACTCCTCCGTGCGATCAGGCCCGGGCTCAGCGCGATCGACGCTGAGGCGCACGCGACGACGGCGGGTCGGGGCCTCAGCGGCTGGCTCTCGTTCGCCGAGGCCCCGGGGCCCGACCGCATCGAGCGGGCCGTGACGGCACTGCGCGACCTTCACCTCGCGGCACTGCGCGACTTCGCGGTGGCGACCGGGGTGGGCTCGGCGCAGACCGGGCCGGAAGGACTGGCGGCGACGCTGGACGAAGCAGGCGACGCCGCACGGATCGCTGCGGCCCGGTCGGCGACCGGATGGTTCGTCCGCGTCGACAGCCTCGGGCTCGAGCAACTCCTGCTCGCCTGGACCGGCAACGACACCTTCGTCCCGGCCGCGCAGTCGCTGCTCGCCCCTCTGGCCGAGGGGAGCGGCGAGCTGCTCAGGACTCTGTCGGCGTACCTCGACCACGAGTCCGGCATCGCGGCCACCGCGGCCGCACTCGGGCTGCACCGCAACACGGTCGCCGTGCGGATCCGACGGGTCCAGGAGCTCCTCGGGATCGACATGAGCGACCCCGAGGCGCGGCTGGCACTGCATCTCGCGTGCCGCGCGGTGCTGCCGCGCTGAGTCCGGCGCTCACGGCCCGGTGATCACTCCGGGTCGCCGTGCAGCATCCAGGCGATCCCGAAGCGGTCGACGAGCATGCCGAACGTCCCGCCCCACGGCGGCACATCGAGCGGCATCGTGATCGTGGCGCCCTCGGAGAGCCGGTCCCACACCTGTCGGGTGGCCTCCTCGGTGTTGCCGCTCAGCGACACGGAGACGCCCTGCGGCTTCTCGTAGGTCATGCCCGCCGGGGTGTCGGAGGCCATGAGCACCAGTCCGTCGGGGGTCGTGAGCTGCGCATGCATCACGAGGTCCTTCTGGCTCGGATCCTGCACCATGTCGGGGAAGTCGCCGAAGACCGTGATGTCGAGGTCTCCGCCGAGGACTCCCCGGTAGAACTCCATGGCCTCGCGGGCCTCGGTGCGGAAGGACAGGTACGGATTGAGGTTCGCCATGCGTGCTCCTGGTCGCTCGACTGCTGGAAGACCCCCGCCCCTCCTCAGTCTGCGCGCGCCGGCACCGCCTCGGCAAGCCATTCTGCGAACGTCTGCGTCCCGCGTACCGCGTCTGGTCCCGGCAGCGCCTTCCCCGCGCGCATCCCCGCCATCTGCGGACCGGGCACGTTCAGCGCCGGGATCCACCCGCGGTACCCGATGCGTCGCGCGTACGCCCGCACCATGTCGGCGAGCTGCTCTTCGCGCGGGCCGGCGAGATCAGGCACGCGACCCCGCGCGTCCCCGGTCGCGAGCGTGACGAGCTGTTCCGCGACCTCGCGGGCCGCCACCGGCTGCGTGCGCGCACGCGGGGCGAGATGCAGCGGCCCCGCCTTCGCGCGCGCGAACATCTGCGCGGCGAACTCGTGGAACTGGGTGGCGCGGAGGATCGTCGAGGGGACGGCGGACGCGGAGACCAGCTTCTCCTGGGCCACTTTGCCCGCGTAGTAGTCGTAGGGGATCCGGTCGATGCCGACGATGGAGAGCAGGACGATGTGTCCCACCCCGGCGTCCGCGGCGGCGGTGAGGAGGTTCCCGGTGGCGGCCGTGAAGAACTCGATCGCCGTGCTCGCCTTCAGGGTCTCGACGCTCACGACATCGATCACGGTATCGGCTCCGGTCAGCGCCGCCTCCAGCCCGCGCCCGCTGACCAGGTCGACGCCGTGCGAACGACTGAGCACGACGGCCTCATGACCGGCGCTCCGGACGGCCTCCACGGTGGGCGTGCCGACGACGCCGGTCCCTCCTGCGACGACGATCCTCATGCGTCGATCCTCACTCCCGATCCAGCCCGAACGTACGCTTCACGAGCGCCTGGACATCACGGTCGAGCCCGTCGATGCGGGCGTTGACGCCGTCGATGCGCGTGCCGACCGCGTCGAACCGGGTGTTGACCGCGTCGAAGCGCGCGGTCATCTCGTTGCGCAGGCCGCCGAGCTGACCGTTCATCTCGTTGCGCAGGCCGCCGATCTCGCTGCGCAGGACGCGGATGAACAGCGTCGAGACGACCGTCAGCATGCCCATCATCAGCGCCGTGAACGCGCCGATCATGGTCCAGACCTGTGCACCGTCCATGGTTTCCATCCCCTCATCGTGGCACCGGATCCTTCAGCCTGCCAGCATCCTGGCGGACGCCACGCCCGGCGACTCGCGCTCTGTGGAGACACCGGGAATCGCGGGGATCGGGGAGGAAGGGCCGGGAGAGGATCCCTCCTCACCCGGCCCTCGGTCAGTCGCCCTTCACGTTGACGAGCTGTCGCAGCGTGTGCCGGATCCGCACCAGGCTCGACGCATCCTCCATCACACGATCGATGGGCTTGTAGGCCTGGGGGATCTCATCGATGAAGGCGTCGGTGTCCCGGAACTCGATGCCGGCCATCGCCTCCCGCAGCTGCGCGTGCGTGAACGTCTTCCGCGCCGCGGACCGCGAGTACTCCCGCCCGGCTCCGTGCGGCGAGGAGTTCAGCGACAGGGGATCGCCGAGTCCCTCCACCACGTACGATGCCGTGCCCATCGACCCGGGGATGAGTCCGGGCCGACCCGCGTCCGCCTGGATCGCGCCCTTGCGAGACACCCAGACGCGCTTTCCGAAGTGCATCTCCGACTCCGTGAAGTTGTGATGGCAGTTGATCCGCTCCTCCTCCTCGACCGGGGCGCCGAGGAACTCGGAGAGCTGCCGGATGACGCGGTCCATCATCTCCTCGCGGTTCAGCAGTGCGAAGTGCTGTGCCCACCGGAGCTCGCGGATGTAGCGCGTGAACTCCGGCGTACCCTCGACGAGGTAGGCCAGATCGGGGTCGGGCAGGTCGATCCACCATCGCTTCGCCAGCCGCTGCGCGACCGCGATGTGGTGCCCGGCGATCCTGTTGCCCACGCCTCGGGACCCGGAATGCAGGAACAGCCAGACCCGGTCGAGCTCGTCCACCGACACCTCGATGAAATGGTTCCCCGAGCCGAGCGTGCCGAGCTGGAGCCGCCAGTTCTTCGCGTAGCCCTCGGGGTCGAACTCGGCCGCACGTGCTCGCTCCTCCAGCTCGGCGATGCGCGGTGCGGCCGTCGCCACGACCTTGTTGTTGTAGCGCCCGGCGGACAGCGGGATCGCGCGCTCGATCTGCTCCCGGAGCCCGACGAGGTCGCGCCCGTCGAGGTCGTCCTTCGTGAACGGCGTGCGGACGGCGATCATGCCGCAGCCGATGTCGACGCCGACGGCCGCGGGGATGATCGCGCCGAGCGTCGGGATGACAGACCCGACGGTCGCGCCCTTGCCGAGGTGCGCATCCGGCATCAGCGCCAGGTGCGGGTGGATGAACGGCATGCGTGAGGTGGTGCGGGCCTGATCGAGGGTCTTCTCATCGATCAGGGACGCCCACGACAGCAGCCGCGCGGAGAGCCTCTCCATGATTCCTTTCCTTGTGGTGGTGTCCGGCCACAGGTCAGGGAGTCTTCCGACGGAAAACGCCCCGGACCTGACGGTGCGGGGCGTTGCGAGAGCGGATGCTGTCACACGGCGCGCGCCGGAGGGTACGACTCGTCGCGGTCATTGCACTTCGGCTGAAGCGGCAATGCCACGTTCTGGGGAAGATTCCGCGGGGCGGTCATCCGTCGTCTCCTCGGCTGGTGTGCGGCGCCGGTCGGCACAGCCTTGCCACCCTAGGCGGCGACACGCCCGGGCGTCAAGCGTCCTTCGGCGGGTTGTACATGAACTCGAGCCGGATGCCGTCGGCATCCTCGACGAAGGAGGCGTAGTACCGCTCGCTGTACCGCGGATACTCCTTCGGCTCGCGCACCGCGGTCCAGCCGGCGTCGAGAGCGAGGTCGTGGAGTCGGTCGACCTCGGCGCGCGACGGCACCGCGAAGGCCATGTGCTGCCAGCCGACGCGGCCGTGGCGGTGAGGGGTGGAGTCGTCGTCCCACGTGTAGAGGATGATCTCGGTCTCGTCGCCGGTGTGCCAGGAGATCGAGTGATCGTCCTCCCCACCGAGCTCGTAGCCGAGCGCGGTGAGCACGGGATGGAACTGCGCGCGTCCGCGCTCGAGGTCGGCGACGGTGATGCCCAGGTGATCGAGGAGAGCCATGCGCCCAGTCTGTCAGCGCAGCGGTCGCCTGTCAGTGCGGAGCGTGGTATTCGGCTTCGCCGCGCTTCCAGTAGCCCTTCACGACGGCGTTCGCGCTGTCCACGCCCCAGCGTGCGAGCAGGGCACGGCCGGGCTTCACGATGGACTGCTCGGCGGCGATGAAGACGAACGGGTCGTCTCCCACGACATCTTCCGCGGTCAGCGCGTCGAGGAAGGCGATCAGCGCGGAGCCGGCCGGCGCCTCGCCGCGGTGCAGCCACTCGACCGGCACCGGAGCGTCGATCTCGACCTCGCGACCTGCCGACACCGTCTCGATGACGATGCGTGCGGGGGCGCCCTCGGGGATGAGGGCGGCGAAGCGGCGGATCGCGGGGATGGCGGTCTCGTCGCCGACGAGGAGCCAGGATCCCGGCTCGCCGGTGAGGACGGCGGCGCCGCGTGGCCCGCCGACGCCGATGGTCGACCCGAGCGGGGCGTTCGCGGCCCACGGGGCGGCCACGCCCTGATCGCCGTGCACGGCGAACTCCACGTCGAGCCAGTCGTCACCCCAGGCGAGGGGCGTGTACTCGCGGCTCGGGGAGGCCCGCAGCTCCTCCACCGAGTCCACCGGGCCGCTCGGGAAGAAGAGCCGCATGTGGTCGTCGGAGCCAGGGGAGTCGAAGCCGACGAGGTCGGGCCCGGACAGGCGGACGCGCACGAAATCCGGAGCGAGCCATTCGCGGGCGCTCAGCGTGACGTTGCGGAAGCGCAGCTCGAGGCCGCGACGCTCGATCGAGAAACCGGATTTCGTATCGCTCATAAAGTAAGGCTAACCTAAAAACCGACGTGGTCGGCTCGCCCGCCCGTCGGACCGGCGCCCCACGAGGGCGCGCACATCCCCGCAGAACAGGAGTCTCTCCATGTCCGTGCCCAGAACCCTCACCGCCACGAGCGTCGCTCTCGTCGGCCTGCTCGCCCTCTCCGGCTGCGCGTCCGGCGGCGAAGCCGAACCCGAAGAGACGACGGCGGGATCGGGGACCGTGACCATCGAGGACAACACCGGCACGCACGAGATCACCACGCCGCCGGCCTCGGTCGTCGCTCTGGACAACCGGACCTTCCAGACCCTCTCCGACTGGGGCATCGAGCTCTCCGCCGGTGCGGTCTCGCTCATGCCGGAGACCGTCTCCTACGTGAAGGACGAGGACGTCGTCGACATCGGCCTGCACACGGAACCCGATCTCGAGGCCATCGTGGCGGCCGACCCCGACCTCATCATCAGCGGGCAGCGGTTCACGCAGCACAACGAGGCCATCGCGGAGCTCGTCCCTGACGCCACGATCATCGACCTGGAGCCGCGGGACGGCGAGCCGTTCGACGAGGAGCTCAAGCGGCAGACCACCGCCCTGGGCGAGATCTTCGGCAAGCAGGACGAGGCCCAGAAGCTCGTCGAGGAGTTCGACGCTGCTGTGGACCGCGCGAAGGCGGCCTACGACGACGCCGACACCGTCATGGCGGTGAACACCTCGGGCGGACAGATCGGCTACCTCGCTCCGACCGTCGGACGCTCGCTGGGACCGATCTACGACATGCTCGGCCTCACGCCGGCACTGCAGGTCGACGACGCGACCGACGACCACCAGGGCGACGAGATCTCGGTCGAGGCGATCGCCGCCTCGAACCCCGACTGGATCCTCGTGCTCGACCGCGATGCCGTGTTCGCCGCGGAGACGCCGGACTACGTGCAGGCAGCGGAGATCATCGAGAGCTCCGAGGCGCTCGCCGGCGTGACCGCCGTGAAGGACGACCAGATCGTCTACATGCCCACGGACACCTACCTCAACGAGAGCATCCAGACGTACACGACGTTCCTCAACGACCTCGCCGACGCGCTCGAGAAGAGCGCCGACAAGTAAGGGCTGTGCGGCGGCGTCCCGGCCGGGGCGCCGCCGCCGGCATCCCCCATGACCTCTCCTCTCCTCACATCGACACCGCGATCGTCCGCACGGCTGTTCGATCCGAAGCTGCTCGTCGGCATCCTCGTCGTGGCGGTGCTTCTGGCGATCTCGCTCTTCACGGGTGTGTACGACATCGCCGGCGCGGACGACGGCGCGCAGATGTTCCAGATCACCCGCGTCCCCCGGACCATCGCGCTCGTGCTCGCCGGCGCGGCCATGGCGATGGCCGGCCTCGTGATGCAGCTCCTCACGCAGAACCGCTTCGTCGAGCCGACCACCACCGGGACGACGGAATGGGCAGGGCTCGGGCTCCTCATCGTGATGGTGCTCGTACCGCAGCCCTCCCTTCCGCTGCGCATGGCCGGGGCCGTGCTCGCCGCGTTCGTCGGCACGATGGTGTTCTTCGCGTTCCTCCGCCGGGTCGCGTTGAAGTCGTCGCTGATCGTGCCCATCGTTGGCATCATGCTGGGTGCGGTGGTCGGCGCGATCACGACCTACTTCGCCCTCGTCACGAACTCGCTGCAGATCATCGGCGTCTGGTTCGCGGGCAGTTTCACGTCGGTCATGCGCGGCCAGTATGAGATGCTGTGGATCGTCGCGATCATCGGCGTCATCGTCTTCCTCGTGGCCGACCGGCTGACCATCGCCGGGCTGGGGGAGGAGATCGCCACCAACGTCGGGGTGAACTACAACCGGATGATCCTGCTCGGCACCGCGCTGATCGCGGTGACGACCGGCGTGGTGACCGTCGTCGTCGGCAACCTCCCCTTCCTGGGGCTCATCGTCCCCAATATCGTCTCGATGGTCCGCGGTGACGACCTGCGCAGCAACCTGCCGTGGGTGTGCCTGCTCGGCATCGCCATCGTCACGGTCTGCGACATCATCGGGAGGACGATCATCATGCCGTTCGAGGTGCCGGTGTCGCTGATCCTCGGTGTCGTCGGAGCGGTCGTGTTCGTGCTCCTCCTCCTTCGGCAGCGTCGTCGTGGCTGAAGCGACGATGACGGCGACCGAGGCCCCCCGGACGACGCGGTCGGCCGGGGCGTTCACGACCCCACGGGCGCGCCGCCGCTACATCGTCGTGCTGGTGGTGCTCGGCGTGATCGCCCTCGGTTCCGCCTTCGGTCTCCTCGCCTGGGACAACCCGCTCCCCGTCGGCACCCCCGGCTTCTGGCGCATCGCGCAGCACCGCGCGACCGCCGTGGTCGTGATGGCGCTCGTCGCCGTCGCCCAGGCCGTCGCCACGGTCAGCTTCCAGACGGTCACGAACAACCGGATCATCACTCCCTCGATCATGGGCTTCGAGTCGTTGTACCGCGTCGTCCAGACCACGACCGTGTACCTCTTCGGGGTCGCGGGGCTGGTGGCGATCCAGGGCGTCGGCCAGTTCGCCCTCCAGGTGCTCATCATGGTCGGGCTCGCCGTCGTCCTCTACGGGTGGCTGCTCTCGGGCCGGTACGGCAACCTCCAGATCATGCTGCTCGTGGGCATCGTGATCGGGGGAGGCCTCGGGGCGATCGCCACCTTCATGCAGCGGCTGCTCACCCCCAGCGAGTTCGATGTGCTCGCCGCCCGGCTGTTTGGCAACGTCTCCAACGCCGATCCCTCGTACCTCCCGCTCGCGGTCCCGCTCGTGATCGCGGCGTCCGCCCTGCTGTGGCTGCGGTCCCGGCGGCTGAACGTGCTCGCGCTCGGTCCCGATGCCGCGCGATCGCTGGGGCTCGACCACCGCAGGGAGCAGTTCCTCGTCCTGACGCTCGTCGCCGTGCTGATGGCCACCTCCACCGCCCTGGTCGGACCGATGACCTTCCTGGGCTTCCTCGTGGCGACGCTCGCCTACCAGTTCGCCGACACGCACGACCATCGGCTGATCTTCCCGGTCGCCGTCCTCACCGCGTTCTCGATCCTGGCGGGGGCGTACTTCGTCATGAAGAACGTCTTCTACGCGCAGGGCATGGTGTCGATCCTCATCGAGATCGTGGGCGGCACCGTGTTCCTCATCGTCATCCTCCGAAAGGGCAGACTGTGATCGCACTCGACGGCGTCCGCCGTGACTACAGCAGCGAGGTGGCGATCGGCCCCGTCGACCTCCGTATCCCCACCGGCGGGATCACCGCGCTCATCGGGCCGAACGGTGCGGGCAAGTCGACGCTCCTGACCATGATCGGCCGGCTGAACGGGATGGACGCCGGAGCCATCGAGATCGCCGGGCTCGACGTCGCCTCGACGAAGTCCAAGGATCTGGCCAAGGTGGTCTCGATCCTCCGCCAGGAGAACCACTTCGTGACCAGGCTCACCGTGCGGCAGTTCGTGGGCTTCGGCCGGTTCCCGCACTCCCAGGGCCGGTTGACGAGGGCCGACGAGGAGGTCATCAGCCAGGCGATCGACTTCCTCGATCTGGGGGCGCTCGAGGGGCGCTACCTCGACGAGCTCTCGGGCGGGCAGCGGCAGCGGGCCTATGTGGCCATGGTGCTCGCGCAGGACACGGAGTTCGTGCTGCTGGACGAGCCCCTCAACAACCTCGACATGCGGCACGCCGTGCAGATGATGAAGCACCTGCGGCGCGCGGCCGAGGAGCTCGGGCGCACGATCGTCATCGTGCTGCACGACATCAACTTCGCCGGGCACTACGCCGACCACATCTGCGCCATGAAGGACGGTCGGGTGGTGGAGTTCGGCCCGCCGGCGGAGATCATGACGGACGACGTGCTGAGCCGCGTGTTCGACACCCCGGTACAGGTCGTGGACGGGCCCTCGGGCCCCCTCGCCGTCTACTACTGACGGACGTCAGAGCTCGACGCCGTGGTCCTCGTCGTTCACGCCCGCGTTGTGACCGCGGCGGGACTCGTAGCCGAGGAACCAGCCGAACCACACGATCGCGGCGAGCAGAACGCCCAGCCAGACGTTCTGGAAGATGAGGCCGAGGACGACACCGGCGATCAGCAGGCCGACCGTGACGAAGATGCGCAGGGCGGTACGGGACATGCGCTCAGCATACGTCGGTCGCTGCGATCACAGGCCGATCAGCGTCGGCGGTGGTCCTCCGGGGCGAGCCGGGGCCCGCGCCGCGCCTCGGCGATGCCGCTCGCGAAGATGAGCCGGATGACGCGCTGCCGGTGGCCGGCCCAGGGAGCGAGCAGTTCGACCATGCCGGCATCGTCCGTGCGGTGCCCGGTCAGGGCATGCCCGACCTCGTGCGCCAGGTGGTAATCGCCCACGCTGACGGCATCGGGGTCGCCCAGCGCGCGGATCCGGGTCTCCGCGGCGGTCCAGACCCCGACTCCGGGCAGGCTCGTGAGCACGCGGTCACGATCAGCGCCGGTCGTGGCCGCTCGGACGGCAGCGGCGATGCGGTCGCCGCGCTCCGCCGCCCGCACGATGGCCTTCGACTGCGGCGGCTCCACTCCGGCGCGGTGCCACGCCCACGAGGGGATGCGTCGCCACTGCGCCGCCGTGGGGGCGACGGCCATCGGTCGCGGCGTCGGCCCCGGTGCCGGGTCGCCGTAACGCGACACGAGGTACCTCCACGCGCCGAAGGCCTGCATGGAGGTGACCTTCTGCTCGAGGATGCCGCAGGCGAGGGCATCGAAGACCTCGTCCGTCCGTGCGAGCCGGATGCCGGGGTGTCGCCGGGCCGCCTCGGCGATGAGGGGGTGCAGGGAGGGATCGAAGCCGGTCGGGTCGTCGCCGGCACCGCACAACGCCGGCACGAGGGCGAGGGCGTGCTCCGCGCCCGGACCCCAGGCGGTCGCCTTGACCTCGTTCCCCGACATCCGCAGGGCCAACGTCGACGGACCCTGCGGCGTGCGGACCGCGCGCCAGATGACGGGGCCGTCGAAGACCGTCGTCGGATCGGTGCCGCCGCGGCGCAGCATACCGACGGTGCGCCGGAGATCGAGCGGGTGCGGTGGGCGGTACGTCGTCTCCCGCGGGGCATCCGCGTGGACGGCGCCCGCCGTCGCGGGAGCGGCGGCGAGGGTCATGCGCCCACCCTACGCGCGGCTCCTGACACCGGCCTCCGGGCTGAGCAGGGGCGGGTCAGAAGCGGTCCGGCGACGGGGTTCCGTGGCCGTAGCGGATGACGACGTCGGCGTGACGGTCGAAGCGGTAGCCGATGCCGCGCACGGTACGGACGATGTCCTCGTAGCGGCCGAGCTTCGCCCGCAGCCGGCGCACGTGCACGTCGATCGTGCGCTCGCCCGGGGTCTCGTCGTCCTGGGCCTGCCAGAGGGCGGCGACGAGCTCGCTGCGCTCGATCGTGCGGCCCTCGCGGAGGACGAGGTACTGCAGCAGCTCGAACTCCTTGTAGGTGAAGGCGGCGGACTCGCCGTCGATGAGCACGCGCTTGCGGGAGATGTCGACGGTGACGCCGGACTCCTCGGGCGTGGTCTCCTCCTCGGCGGCGGCCTTGGTGCGGGCGATCGCGCCGGGCTCCTGCAGGGCGAGACGCACGACGTCGAGGTCTCGGCCGCCGGAGCCGTGCGGTGCGAGGGCGACGGTGGCGTGGGTCTCGGCGCCGGGCGCGAGCTCGGCCAGCGTGCGGCGGAGCGCGTCGACGAGCAGCGGAAGGCTCACACCGGCTTCGGCGGCCTTGATCTCGTCCAGGCCGACGTAGAGGGCGAAGCCGCGGGGCGAGCGGACGGCGGGGAGGTCGGCGCCGGCCGGGGCCAGGGGAGCCGACGACTCGGCGGGTCGGACGGTGCGGTTCGGGGCGGTGACGGCGGGACGCTCGAGAAGGGCGGAGTTCGACATGATGATGGGTCCTCAGGACGTGAGCCCGACGGGAGAGGGCTCGGATGCGTTGCACGAATGACCGGCGGAGCCGGGGAAGAGAGCACGGGTGTGTGCTCGGGACACTGCTCTCGCAGATGGCGAGGAGTCAGGTCAGGCGGGGTGGCTGTTCGTTCAGCGACACATTCGGCAACACATGTCAACGCGACCGGGCATCATCATCCCGGCAGTCCCGTTCGCCTCCTGGGCGGACAAAGGGCGTGCGTTGATGGTCATGGGGGGATTATGTCCGATCGTGACGGGACATGTCAAAACGCCCGGGCGCGTCGCAAGAGGCGTAACGTGACACGGATGACGATCTCGCACACCGTCGGCGGCTTCATCCT
This sequence comes from Microbacterium sp. GbtcB4, assembly GCF_019091465.1. Classification (NCBI taxonomy): domain Bacteria; kingdom Bacillati; phylum Actinomycetota; class Actinomycetes; order Micrococcales; family Microbacteriaceae; genus Microbacterium; species Microbacterium sp. GbtcB4. The sequence goes on along the minus strand of NZ_JAGXJJ010000002.1, from coordinate 186,035 downwards.
GACCGACGAGAAGGACGCATCGCGGTACACCCTCACGCGCGACGGGAAGCTCGTCAGCGTGCTCGACTACCGGGACGACGGCCACACGGTCGCCCTCACCCGGGCCTACACGGTCCCGGCATTCCGCGGGAACGGGTACGCCGGGAAGGTGGTCGAGGGGGCCGTGGCCGACATCGCGGAGCGCGGCGACCGCAAGGTGGACGCCGTCTGCTGGTACGTGGCGGAGTGGTTCGCCGCGCACCCCGAGCAGTCGGGTCTTCTCCGCACGCGCTGACCTTGCGCCTGTATGACGAACTGTTACGGCCGCCGCCTGCGAGGATGAGGGCATGAGACTCGCCGAAGCCCTCGCCGCCCGCGCCGACCTGCAGCGCCGCATCGAGCAGCTGCGGGCGCGCATCGTCGCGAACGCCCGGTACCAGGAGGGCGAGGAGCCCGCCGAGGACGCGACGGCGTTGATCGAGGAGGCGGAGGTCGCTTTGACCCGGCTGCAGAGCCTCATCCGCCGCATCAACGCGACGAACGCCCGGCTCGACCTCGGCCCGGACGGGACGATGACCGATGCGCTGGCCGCGCGGGACGTGCTGCGCCTGCGCCACGCCGTGCTCACGGACGCGGCGGCCGCGGCTTCGGGCGCGAACGAGCAGTACCTGCGCCAGATGCGCTCCGAGCTGCGGCAGGTGTCGGCGCTGCCCGTCGCCGCGCTGCGTGCGCGGGCGGATGCGGTCGCCCAGGAGCTCCGCGAGCTCGACAACCGGATCCAGCAGGCGAACTGGTCGCACGACCTCGAGGAGGAGAGCGGAAGTCGGTAGTCGCGACGGAGCGGGCACAACCCTCAGCCGGCGGGGCAAGCCGGCCCCTGTGGGCGGAGGGCAGCCCTGATCTCGCATCGCGCAGCCCCGCACGCCGCACAGGTGAAGGTGCACAGCGCATCTCGCATCACCGCGTGCCGGTCGCCGCGACGAGGGTGGGTCAGGGGACCTTCCGCTTCCTCCTCGTGCCTCGGGAGACGGCGCTCCCGGCACGCCTCGGAGGGAATGTCCGAGGGTCTTCGTACCGTGGGGGTATGCGGATCCTGCACACCTCGGACTGGCACATCGGCCGGACGTTCCATGGCAACTCCACCATGGATGCGCTCGCCGAGGTGCTCGCCGCCCTGACCACGCAGGTCAGGGAGCACGAGGTCGACGTCGTGATCGTCGCGGGCGACGTGTTCGACTCCGCCACGCCCTCGGCCGCTGCCTACACGTTGCTGGGCGATGCCCTCGTCGCTCTGCACGAGACGGGCGCACGCGTGGTCGTCACCAGCGGGAATCACGATTCCGCCGCCCGCCTGGGATTCCAGGCTCGGCTCCTGCGCGACGGCATCCACGTGCTCACCGATCCCCTCGCGGTCGGCACCCCCGTCACGATCGACGACGCCCACGGTCCCGTGCACTTCTTCGGGATCCCGTATCTGGAGCCTGCGATCGTCCGCCAGCACTGGCCGGAGGGCGACGCCGAGGGACGGCAGCTGCGCACGCAGGCGCAGACCATGACGCACGCGATGACCCTCGTCCGCGCGGGCATGCAGAAGCACGCGGGTCGTTCGGTCGCGATCGCCCACTGCTTCGCCGCGGGCGTGGAGCCGACGGAGGGCCTGGAGCGCGAGGTGCGACAGGGCGGCCTCGACGTCGTCCCCCTCCGTGCTTTCGACGGACCCGACTACGTCGCACTGGGTCATATCCACGGTCGTCAGCAGGTCAGCGAGCGGGTGCGATACGCCGGCGCTCCGTTGCACTACAGCTTCGGCGAACAGCACAAGCCGCGCGGCTCCTGGCTCGTCGACCTGGATGCCGACGGCCTTGCGGGCGTCGAGTGGCTGGCGCTGCCGGTTCCGCGGCGACTGGTCACGCTGACCGGCACCTTCGAGGAGATCCTCTCCGCAGAGAGCGTGGCCGCGCACGCCGACGCCTGGGTGTGCGCCGTCTACACCGACGCCGTGCCGCAGACCGAGCCCATGCGACGGCTCCGCGAGGCGTACCCGCACTGTGCCATGGTGCTCCATCAGCCCGCGGTGGTCACGGGCGTGCAGGAGCGCTCGTATGGTGAGCGGCTGCGCTCAGCGGTGACCGATGCCGACCGGATCGAGGCGTTCCTCGAGCATGTCCGGGCCGGCCACGGAGCCACCGAGGTCGAACGCGAGCTGATCCGTGAGGTGCTCGACGACCGGGTCCGCGCGGAAGCCCTCGTCTAGTGCGGCTGCATCGACTGGAGGTCGAGGGGTTCGGGCCCTTCCGGGCGCGGCAGACCGTCGATTTCGACGCCTTCGCTGACGACGGGATCTTCCTCATCGCCGGCCGTACCGGAGCGGGGAAGTCGAGCATCCTCGATGCGGTCTGCTTCGGGCTGTACGGCGGGGTGCCGCGGTACGACGGCGGGGAGAAGAGGCTTCGCAGCGACCACAGTGAACCGGACGACCTCTCCGAGGTGGTCGTCGAGTTCAGCACGCCGTCTGGCCGCTACCGGGTCACGCGTTCGCCGGAGTACCTCCGGCCGGCCCGGCGGGGAGGCGGCCTGACGAAGCAGGCGGCGGCGGTCTCCCTGGAGGAGCTCACGGACGACGGCTGGGTCGGTCGCGCGGCGCGGGCCGTCGACGTGGCGCACGAGCTCGACGACATCCTTCAGCTCAGCCGCGAGCAGTTCCTGCAGGTGATCCTGCTGGCCCAGAACCGGTTCTCGGAGTTCCTGCTCGCGGGCAGCAGGGACCGGCAGGCGCTGCTGCGCCGGCTCTTCGGCACTGAGCGTTTCGAAGACGTGCAGGCGCGGTTCGACGAGCGGCGGCGCCACGCCGAGCAGCGCCTCGGGGCGCGTCTCGCCACGGTGTCCGCCCGGCTGGACGAGGCCGAGCGCCTCGTGGCGGATGCCGACCTCGGGCGCGACGCCGGCGACGCCGACGGCGAGGTCGGACCGGAGGTGCAGGGGGAGGCCGTCACGACGGCCGATCGCCTGGCGGAGCTGGAACGGGCGCAGGCTCGCGCCGCGTACCGGGCCGAACGGCGCGCTGCCGAGCGTCAGGAGGCGGAGAAGCGGTTCGAGGCCGCCGATGCTGTTCTGGCCGCCGCGCGGGAGGATCAGCGTGCCCAGAGCGAGCGCGACCGTGCCCGTGCGGCGATGGCGCGTCTGGACGCCGAGGAGGGAGCCATCGCCGAGGCGAAGGCGGAACTCGCCAGGGCGCGGGCGGCCGAGGTGCTGCGGTCCTTGATCACCGCGGCGGACCGTGCCGTGACGGCGGCTGATGACGCGGTGGCTGCGGAGAAGCGCGCACGCGCGGACTGGGATCAGCTCGGTGTGGAGACCGACGACCTCGATGCGTGGATCGCCGACCGGACACGGGCGTCCGGGGTCTGGGAGCGCGCCGTCGCGCTGGAGGCCGAGGCACCGCGCCGCGCCGCCGAGCGCGTCACCGCAGCGGAGTCCGTCGCCACCGCCGAGCGCCGGTGCGCCGACGGCGAGGCGGAGCGCGGGGCGCTGCCCGGGAGGATCGCCGCCGTCACCGCCGAGCGGGACGACGCCCGTCGGCTCGGCGACCGGCTCCCCGCCATGGAGAGCGCGCGCGTCGCGGCCGAGCTCCGCCGGGAGGCGGCGGAAGAGGCGGCACGTCTGCAGCAGGAGTGCGCCGCGGCCGACCGGGTCCTCGCCGAGGCGACGTCCGCGCAGGCCGCCGCGCAGTCGGCTCTGGCCGATCTGCGCCAGCGCCGGATCGACGGCATGGCCGGGGAGCTGGCGTCCGCTCTCATCGAGGATCAGCCTTGCCCGGTGTGCGGGGCGCGGGAGCATCCGGCGCCGGCAGACCACAGCGCCGCGGTCTCCGTGGAGGACATCGCGGCTGCGGAGACTCGGAGGGACGAGGCGGCGAGCCGCGAGCAGCAGGCGGCGGCGACCTGCACGTCGCTGCAAGTCGAGCTCGCTGCGGCTCTGGCGCGTGCGGACGGACGAGACGTCGAGACGGCGAAGGCCGAGCTCGATGCCGCCGTGGCTGCCGAGAAGGAGGCCCGCGCCGCGGCCGACACCGCGCGGCTGCGCGACGGCGAGCTCGTCGAGCTCGGTGCCCAGCAGAGCGCGCTCGAGGAGCGGCGCGTCCAGGACGAGGCGGCCCTCGCCGAAGCCCGCGAGCAGCTCGCCCTGGTCGTCCAGCGCGACGAGGACGCCCGTACCGCGATCGACGAGGCGCGAGGGAGCTACGCGTCGGTGGCTGAGCGCATGACGGAGGCCACCGCCCACCTCGCCGTCGCACGCCGCCTCCTCGACGCCGAAGCCGAACGGACGCGGAGGCAGCAGGCGGCGACGGAGGCGGCTGCCGAGAGGGATGCCGCCCTCGACGCCTCCGAATTCTCCGACGTCGAGGCCGCCACCGCGGCGCTGCGTCCGCCGGCGGTGCAGATGGAGCTGGACGAGCGGGTGAGGATGCACGCGGTGCAGCGGGAGAAGGAGCGCGCCCTCCTGTTCGACCTCGAGCTGCGGACGCTGCCCGAGGAGCCCATCGACCTCGCACCGGTCGAGCAGGTTGCACGCGAGGCCAGGGCGGCATGGTCCGCCGCCGTCGACGGAGCCACCAGGGCGGCGGGCGACGCGGTGCGGCTGGCCGGCCTCATCGACGCCGCGAAGGACGAGTACGCCCGCACGGCGGAGGATGCAGCGGCGTTCGAGGTGCTCCAGGCCCTCGCCGACACGATCGCCGGACGAGGGGCGAACACCCGCAAGATGACGTTGGAGACCTTCGTGCTGGCGGCGGAGCTCGAGGAGATCGTCGACGCCGCGAACCGCCGGCTCCACGACATGTCGGAAGGACGCTACCGGCTGCAGCACTCCGATGCGCTGGCTGCGCGCGGTGCGGCGTCCGGGCTGGGCATCGTGGTCGCCGACGCCTTCACCGGGCAGACCCGTCCGCCACAGTCGCTCTCGGGCGGCGAGACCTTCCTCACCTCCCTCGCGCTCGCCCTCGGGCTGGCCGAGGTCGTGACGGCTCGCGCCGGAGGCATCCGCCTGGACACGCTCTTCATCGACGAGGGGTTCGGTTCCCTCGACGGCGACACGCTCGACGTCGCGATGCGCACGCTCGACGAGCTGCGGCAGGGTGGGCGCACGGTCGGTGTCATCAGCCACGTCGAGGCCATGCAGGAGCAGATCCCCGCGCAGCTCACGGTCCGTGCGCTGCCGAACGGACCAAGCGTCATCGAGACGCGCTGAGGTCAGACCCCGTACTCGGCGCGGATCACCTCCCGCAGCTCGATGCTGCACCGGGCGATGGCCTCGCGGAAGTCGGCCAGAGCGCCGTCCTCCGCCTGATCGGAGACGGCGCGGAACGCGCGGATCGGCACGCCGAACTGCCCCGCCACCCAGATGTAGGCGTAGGTCTCCATGTCCACCAGCGCCGCACCCATCGGCCGGATCACGGCGGTGACCTCGGCGTCGTTCACGAAGTGGTCACCCGTGGCGATCACGACGCCCTCGCGGCCTGTGGTCACCTGCGGCGGAAGCGAGACGTGCCGTCCGACGACGCCGTCCAGGTCGATCACGTCGTGCTGAACCGCGGTCGCGATCTCGTGCACCGCGTACGCACGCCCCTTCTCGATGGAGCCCGCGGTGCCTACGACGACGACCTCGTCGTAGGTCTTCGCGTCGAGGGCGCGGGTCAGGGCGTACGTCGCCGGCAGCTTTCCGGGGCCGGTGACCAGCCGGTCGAAGCCGGCGAGCTCCTCGGGGAAGGCGGACAGTTCGGACTCGAGGGCGGCGACGAGGAGCTTCACCGCTTCAGTCTCTCAGGTCGCGGCCGGATACCGCGTCCCGGCGCAGTGGCGTGACCCGCACGAAACACGGAAGGGGGATACTGGAGCCGAACCGATGAGCGGAGGACAACGTGTCGTTGCAGAAGCAGATCGCGGAAGACCTGGGCGCCCGGCCCGACATCGATCCCGAAGCGGAGGTGGAGCGTCGCGTCGGCTTCCTCGCGGACTACCTGCGCACGACCGGCGCGAAGGGCTTCGTCCTCGGCATCTCCGGCGGACAGGACTCGACGCTCGCGGGGCGCCTCGCCCAGCTCGCGGTGGAGCGCGTACGTGCGGAGGGCGGGGAGGCGACCTTCCTCGCGGTGCGCCTGCCCTACCGCGTCCAGCACGACGCCGACGATGCGCAGGCGGCCCTGGACTTCATCGCGCCGGACTCGTCGATCGAGGTCAACATCCAGAACGGTGTCGAGGGCGTCGAGAAGGACATCGAGTCCGCCGTCTCCAGCGACATCTCCGACTTCAACCGCGGCAACATCAAGGCCCGCCTCCGCATGGTCACCCAGTATGCGCTCGCCGGGCACGAGGGACTGATCGTCATCGGCACCGACCACGCCGCCGAGGCCGTCACGGGGTTCTACACGAAGTTCGGCGACGGGGCCGCTGACGTCCTCCCGCTGGCCGGTCTCACGAAGCGACAGGGGCGGGCCCTGCTCCAGTTCCTGGACGCTCCGGAGCGCCTGGCCTTCAAGGTCCCCACCGCCGACCTCCTCGACGACCAGCCGGGGCGGACGGACGAGGACGAGCTGGGGCTGACGTACGAGCAGATCGACGATTTCCTCGAGGGCCGGGAGGTCGACCCCGAGGTCGCCGGCCGCATTGAGGCGCGGTACCTCGCGACCCAGCACAAGCGTCATCTCCCGGTGACCCCCGACGACACCTGGTGGCGCTGACCGGAGCCGCGCACGCGGGACCGCCCGCTTTTCGCCGTGTCGGACGCCGCGGATAGTGTCGAAGCAGCCGACAGAACGGGAGAATCGTGCGGATCGACACAGAGGCGCGGCGGGTCATCTGGAGCGCGAGCGACCTCAAGGCGGCCGCCGAGTGCGAGTTCGCGTGGTCCCGCGCGATCGACGCGAAGCTGGGGCGGGTCCCCGCCGTCGAGGAGCCGGAGGATGCGACGCTCCTCCGCGCCGCCCAGCTGGGAGACGTGCACGAGCAGAACGTGCTCGACCGCTATATCCGGGAGCTCGGCGACGAACGGGTGCATCGGATCGCCAAGGTCTCCTCGAGCGATCCTGAGGCCCTCGCGGCCGCCGTCGACGAGACGCTGAGCGCTCTGCGGTCCGACGCGCTGGTCGTCTTCCAGGCGGCCTTCGCCACCGACGAGTTCGTCGGGTTCGCCGACTTCCTCCGCCGCGATGAGGACGGGCGCTGGCGTGTGCAGGACTCGAAGCTCGCGCGCAAGGCCCGGGTGACCGCCCTCATGCAGCTCGCGGCATATGTCGACCAGCTCGACCGGCTCGGCATCCCCCGAGCGGACGAGGTCGACCTCATCCACGGCGACAACAGCGTCAGCACGCACGCGGTCGACGACCTCCTTCCGCTGTTCCGGGTGCGTCGGTCGCGGCTGCGCGCTCTCATCGCGGACCGCGCCGTGGCCGAGGGCGTCGCCGGGGCGCCCCTCGCGTGGGGTGACGACCGCGGCGACCTGCGCGTGGTCGCCTGCGGGCGCTGCGCCACGTGCGAGGAGCAGGTGCTGGCCCACCGGGACCTCCTCATGGTCGCCCGCATGCGTCCGGTACAGCGGGCCCGTCTCCGCGCCGCCGGGATCCTCACGATCGAAGACCTGGCTGCGGCGACGCAGGCCCCCGAGGGCATGAACGTCGACACGTTCGAGAACCTCCGTGCCCAGGCCCGCGTGCAGCTGCGGGCGGATGCCGAGGGCGCGGCGACGTACGACGTGCACTACGCCGCGGCGATCCACACCCTCCCGGTGCCCAGCCACGGCGACATCTTCTTCGACTTCGAGGGCGATCCGCTGTACACCGAGCCCGCCCCCGACGGCGAGGCGGAGTGGGGCATCGACTACCTGTTCGGCTGGGTCGACAACGCCGACCAGTACACCGCGCTCTGGGCGCACTCGTTCGCGGAGGAACGGCGGGCGCTGGAGACCTTCCTCGACTTCGTGAAGGTGCGTCGAGCCGCCCACCCCGGCATGCACATCTACCACTACGCCCCCTACGAGACCTCGCATCTCGTCGCGATGGCCGCCCGCCACGGTGTGCGCGAGGGCGAGGTGGACCGCCTCCTCCGCGAAGGCGTGTTCGTCGACCTGTACCCGCTGGTGCTGCGCACCGTGCGGGTCGGTTCGCGGTCCTACTCCATCAAGAAGCTCGAGCCCCTCTACATGGGGGAGGACGTGCGCACGAGCGACGTCCAGAAGGGCGACGACTCCATCGTGCAGTACGTCGCCGCGCGGGAGCTCGCGGCGGCGGGGGCGCAGTCCGAGGCCGATGCCGTGTTCGCCGACCTCGCCGACTACAACCGCTACGACTGCGTCTCGACCCGCCGGCTGCGCAACTGGCTCATCGACATCGCCCGCGCGGAGGGCGTCACGCCGGCCCCGCCGGACGATGCGGACGAGGTCATCTACGAGCCGTCTCCGCGCTCGCTCGCTCTGCTCGGCGATGCGGAGCGTGCGGTGGAGGCCGGTGACGACGGGCTCGTGCACCGGATCGCGGCGGCCGCCATCGACTACTTCCCCCGCGAGGCGAAGAGCTTCTGGGTCGCGCACTTCCAGCGGCTGCGGGAGCCGGTCACCATGTGGGACGGCACGCGCGATGTGGTGAAGGTCGATGCCACCCGCTCGCGGGTGCGCCGCGACTGGAGCATCGGCGAAGGGCGCCGAGTGCTGTCGCGGGAGCTCGAGATCCGCGGCGAGGTGTCCCCGGGCACGACGCTCGGCCCCGGCGCGCAGCCGTTCGCGCTCTACGACGTCCCGGCCCCGTTCGACACCGACGTCCCGTCGCGGGCCGTGCACGTACCGCACGGGGTCACGGTCGTCGAGGTGCTGGACGACGGGTACCTCGTGATCGAGTCCGCCGTGCAGGGACAGACCTGGGACGACCTCCCCGTCGCGCTGACCCCTGCGGCGCCGCCTCGCGTGGTGTCGCTGCAGCAGGCGATCGACGAGTGGGCGGACGCGGTGCACGCGGCCGCCCCGGACTTCCCTGAGGACGCGGCCACCGACATCCTCCGCCGCCTGCCTCCGCGCACGGTGTCGGGGAACGCGCTTCCGGCCGCAGGCGACGATCCGATCGACGCGATCGTCCGCGGAGTCCTCGACCTCGACCACAGCTACCTTGCGGTGCAGGGGCCTCCGGGCACGGGGAAGACCTACACGGGCTCCCAGGTGATCGCCCGGCTCGTCAACGAGCACGGCTTCCGCATCGGCGTCGTCGCGCAGTCCCACGCGATCATCGAGACGCTCCTGGAGCGCGTGGTCGCCGACGGCGTCGCCCCGGCTCAGGTGGCGAAGTGCCCCAAGGATGCCGATGCCGATCCCGGCTACACGGTGATCCCGAAGACCGGGATGGCCGCCTTCCTCGCCGAGCATGAGAACGAGGGTGCCGTCGTGGGCGGCACCGCGTGGGACTTCAGCAACACGCAGCGGGTCGCCAGGGGAGAGCTCGACCTGCTCGTGATCGACGAGGCCGGACAGTTCTCGCTCGCCTCGACGATCGCGGTGGCCGCCGGTGCGCAGCGGCTCCTGCTCCTCGGCGACCCTCAGCAGCTGCCCCAGGTCAGCCAGGGCGCCCACCCGGAGCCGGTGGACACCTCTGCGCTCGGCTGGGTGATGGACGGCGATCCCGTCGTTCGTCCGGAGTACGGCTACTTCCTCGCCCGTTCCTGGCGGATGCACCCGTATGTCGCTGCTCCGGTGTCGAAGCTCGCCTATGCCGGGAAGCTCGCCTCCGCTCCCGGAACGGAGCGACGCGCAGTGGAGGGCATCGACCCGGGGCTGCACGTGGTGCCCCTGCGGCACCGCGGCAACGCGACCCAGTCGCCGGAGGAAGCCGCAGAGGTGGTGCGTATCGTCGGCGATCTCGTCGGCCGCACCTTCCACGACAACGACGCCGAGGGCACCGTCCGCCCGCTGACGCCGGAGGACATCATCGTGGTGGCGCCGTACAACGCGCAGCGGCAGCTCGTGCACGATGCGCTCGCGGCGGCGGGATTCGGCGGAGTCCCGGTGGGCACCGTCGACAACTTCCAGGGCAAGGAGGCGGTCGTCTCCATCACGACGCTCGCCGCCTCGAGCGGTCGGGATGCCCCGCGCGGCCCGGAGTTCCTGCTGCTGCAGAACCGGCTCAACGTGGCGATCTCCCGCGCGCAGGTCGTGGCCTACCTCATCCACTCGCCGGCGCTGCTCGACGACCTGCCGTATACGCCCGAAGGGGTCGCGAGGCTCAGTGCCTTCGCCCGCCTGGTGGGGGCGGCGGAAGAGGAGGGATCATGATGTCGTCCGTCCCCGGGTCCGCTTCCGTCGAGACGCCGACGGTCGACGAGATCCTGCGCGCCGCCGCCGCATGGGCGTGGTTTCCTCGCGGCAGCGAGGACGTCCGCGACGACCTGCTGCTCGTGCGCTACCCGGAGCGGTTCGGGGGCGGCGTCCGCGGCTCCCAGGTGACGTCGACGCGGCCCGCCGCTGAGGTGCTGGACGGGGCACTGGAACGCACCAGAGCCTGGGGCGAGAACGTCTTCACATTCTGGACCAACCCCGCGGACGCCCCGGACCTCGAGGACGAGCTCCAGCGCCGCGGTGCGGTGCATGTCGACACTGTCACGGTGTTCGCGCGTCCGACAATCGGAGCCGCGGTCGACGTGCCGCCCGGGGTCACCGCCGAGGTCGTGCGCACGAGGGACCAGCTCCGCGAGGTCGACGCGATCAACGTCCCCGTCTGGGAGCAGCAGCCGCTGGATGAGGACGGTCTGGCCGCCGAGTTCGCCGAACTCACCGCATCCCTGTCCACGGGGGAGGGCTTCCGGGTGCTCGGCCGCATCGACGGCCGCGCGGTGAGCACCGGCGGCTGCACGATCGTCGACGGGTTCACCCGCCTGTGGGGAGCCGCGACACTCGAAACCGACCGCGGGCGCGGCGTGTATCGGGCGGTCCTCGCGGAGCGCCTGCGAGAGAGCGCCGCGCGCGGGGCCGCAACGGCGCTCGTCAAGGGCCGCGTCTCGACCTCGGCGCCGATCCTCGCGAGGGCCGGCTTCACGCGTTACGGCGAGGAGCGCGGCTATCGCCTGACCCTCTGAGTCGAGAGCGCGAGCGAGGTCAGACGGTGCCGTAGAGGCGGTCGCCCGCATCGCCGAGGCCGGGCACGATGTAGCCCTTCTCGTCGAGGCGCTCGTCGAGAGCTCCGAGGACGAGGGTCACATCGCGGTCGCCGGCCATTGCCTCGATCGCGGCCACGCCTTCCGGGGTGCCCAGCAGACAGATCGCGGTGACGTCCTTCGCGCCGCGGTCGAACAGGAACTGGATGGCCGCGGCGAGAGAGCCGCCGGTCGCGAGCATCGGGTCGATCGCGAAGCACTGGCGGTCGGAGAGATCGTCCGGAAGCCGCTCTGCGTAGGTGGTGGGCTCGAAGGTCTCCTCGTCGCGGACCATGCCGAGGAACCCGACCTCCGCGGTGGGGAGGAGCTTGACGAGGCCTTCGAGCATGCCGAGACCGGCGCGCAGGATGGGGACGACGATGGGTCGCGGCTCGGAGATCTTCACACCCGTGGTCGTGGTGACCGGCGTCGTGATCTCGATGGGCGTGACCTTCACATTCCGCGTCGCCTCGTACGCGAGGAGCGTCACGAGTTCTTCGGTCAGCTGGCGGAAGACCGGCGACGGGGTGCGCGCGTCGCGCAGCACCGAGAGCTTGTGGGTGATGAGAGGGTGGTCGGCGACGTGAACACGCATGGATACAGGCTAATGCGCGCCGCGTCCGCGCACGACATCGGGTGCCGTGGCGGCCGCCCCGCGCTGCCGTAGGCTCGGGGCATGACCGCCGCCGACCGCCTCGCGATGCAGCGTGCGCTCGAGCTCGCCGCCGAGGCCGCCGCCGCCGCGGAGATCCCCGTCGGTGCCGTCGTGCTCGACGCGGACGGCCTTGTCGTGGCCGAAGGGCGCAACACCCGCGAGGCCACGCACGACCCGACCGGGCACGCCGAGATCGAGGCGATCCGCAGCGCGGCATCGGTCCGCGGGTCGTGGAACCTCGACGGCTGCACACTCGTCGTCACCCTCGAGCCCTGCGTGATGTGCGCCGGCGCGATCCTTCAGGCACGCATCGGCCGCGTGGTCTTCGGCGCGTGGGACGACAAGGCGGGAGCGGCCGGCTCGATGTACGACGTGCTGCGTGACCGCCGCCTGCCCTATCGCGCGGAGGTGATCGGCGGCGTGGACGAGCACGCGTCCATCGCTCTGTTGCGTGCCTTCTTCGAGGACCGTCGCTGAACGCTCAGTCCGAGGACTTGAGGACGAACACGTCCGTCGAGGGCTCCGGATCGATCGCGGGACGGTAGACGTCCGGCTCGATGTAGACGACCCGGGCGACCGGCACGGCGGCGCGGATGCGGGCCTCGATCTCGTCGATGTCGTCGGCGACCTCGCGCAGCGGCTTGTCGGCGTTGAGCGCGATCTTCGCGGCGACCATCAGCTCGTCCGGCCCGAGGTAGAGGGTCTTCATGTGGATGATCTTCTCGATCTCCGGACCGTCGTTGATCGCGTCCACGATGCGGTCGTAATCGGCGGGGGTCGCGCCCTCGCCGACGAGCAGGCTCTTGGTCTCCACGCCCAGCACGATCGCGATGAGCACGAGCAGGACGCCGATCATCACTGTGCCGAGGGCGTCGAACACAGGGTTGCCGGTGAGGAGCGTGAGGCCGACGCCGAGCAGGGCGAAGGTGAGGCCGGTGAGGGCCCCGACGTCTTCCAGGAGGACCACGGGGAGCTCCGGCGCCTTGGACCGCCGGACGAAGGAGAACCAGGACTGGCCTTTCTCGCGGACGACGTTGCTCTCGCGCACGGCGGTCCGCAGCGAGAACGACTCCAGGCCGATCGCGATGAACAGCACGACGAGCGGGAGCCACCACCAGGTCTGGTCGATCTCATGCGGGTGGGTGAGCTTCTCCACGCCCTCGTAGATCGCGAAAAGCCCGCCGACGGAGAAGAGGATGATCGACACGACGAACGCGTAGACGTAGCGTTCGCGGCCGTAGCCGAACGGGTGCGAGCGGTCCGCGTGGCGCTTCGCCTTGCGGCCGCCGAGCATCAGCAGCAGCTGGTTCCCCGAGTCGGCGACGGAGTGGATCGCCTCGGCGAGCATCGAGGCCGAGCCCGAGAGGGCCCACGCGAGGAACTTCGCGAGAGCGATGCCCAGGTTCGCCAGGAACGCCGCGACGATGGCCTTGCTGCCTCCGGATGCACTCATGCGACGAGTCTAGGACGGGAGCCCGAGCGGCACAGGAGCGCCCGCCGTAGGATGACGACATGGCTGATGCGCTCCCGTCTCTCGCGTTCCTCGGTGCCGGATCCATGGGAGGAGCGATCCTCCGCGGTGTGCTCGCCTCGGGGGTCCCTGTGGACGGAGGGATCACCGCGACGAACCGCACGCCGGAGAAGGCGGAGGCGTTCGCGGGCCTGGACGGCGTCACCAGCATCGCGCTGTCCGAGCGGCCGGAGGGCAATGCCGACGCCGTGGCCGGCGCACGAGTGGTCCTGGTCGGGGTGAAGCCGGCGATGGTCCCCGACCTGCTCCGCGAGATCGCGCCGCACCTCAGCCCCGAGACCGTCGTGGTGAGCCTCGCCGCGGGAGTCACGCTGCAGACGTTCGCGGATGTCCTCGGCCCGGAGGCCCGCGTCATCCGCTCCATGCCGAACACCCCGTCGACGATCCGCAAGGGGGTCACGGGCCTCGCGGCCGGCGCCGCGGCGACCCCCGACGACGTCGCGCTCGTGCGTCGTCTGTTCGAGACGGTGGGGGCGGTGGTGGAGGTCCCGGAGGCGCAGATCGATGCGCTCTCGACGATCTCGGGCTCCGGTCCCGCCTACGTCTTCCTCCTCATCGAGCAGTTCACCGCAGCCGCGCGGGAGATGGGTTTCGCCGACGCGGACGCCCGGCTGCTGGCCGAGCAGACCTTCATCGGCGCGACCGCGCTGCTGGACTCGACGGGGGAGGACCCCGCCGAGCTGCGCCGCCGGGTGACGAGCCCGAAGGGGACGACGGAGCGCGCGGTCGCCGTGCTCCAGGACGCGCACCTGTCCGACACCTTCGCCGCCGCCGCTGCCGCCGCTCTCGCCCGCGCGAAGGAGCTCGCCGCCGGCGCCTGATCCCTGCCTGTTCTCGCGCGCCTCCACCCCGCGAGAACAGGCGATCACGCGAGTTCAGGCAGCCAGTGCTCCTGGAGCCTGAACGCGCGCGAGTGCCTGTTGCGGCGAGGTGCGGCTAGGCCTCGCTGGCGACCTCGGCGAGCACCTCGGGCCAGCGCCGCTGCAGGGTGCGACCGCCGAGCACCGTGCCGCCCCACAGCGCGACACCACCGAGGACGACGGCGGCCGTGAGGCTCGCCCAGCCCAGCAGCGGGATCCAGATCGACGCGATCGCGAAGCCGAGGGCGGGGCCGCCGAGCAGCAGCGTGATCGGCGACATGATGAGCATCGCGAGGAAGGACTGCGCGCCGCCGGAGGAGCCGCGTCCGAACGGGTTGGCCTCGGGAGCCGGAGCTCGCCCGGGCAGGAACGCGCCCACCCAGGAGCCCGCGCCCGCCGACACCGCCATGAGTCCGAGAGCAGCGCCCAGGCTGCCCGGAAGCAGATCCGGGCGCCCGGCCAGCAGACAGGTCACGACGCACAGGAGGATCGTGATCGGCACTGCCACCAGCGCGAACCCGAGCAGGCGTCCGAGGCGGTCGGCGGTCCCGCTCACCCCGGTGAGGATGTGCAGCGCGACGGCGTCGTTGTCGTAGGCGATCGCCATCTGCACGATGCTCCCGGCGAGCAGGGCGTTGATCGCGGGGATGAGGGTGATCGCGGGAGCGAAGCCGGCACTGTCCTGCTGCAGTCCATTCATGAGCGCGAGCCCGAGGAAGATCGCGGGGAGCAGCAGGAGCATCACGATGTTGACGACCTGACGCGGGTCGCGGCGGAAGTAGCGGAGCGTCCGTCCCGCGATGGCGCCGACGGGCCCCGCGGGAAGGATACGGTCGAGCACGCCTCCCGAGCGCACGCGTCCGCCCCCGCTCGACTGCAGGGGGGCGACGAGGCGCGCAGCGAGCATCCGGCGCGCGGCGACCCAGAAGACGACGAGGGTGCCGGCGGCGACGAGCAGTCGCAGGAGGGCGGTGAGCACGTCGCCCTGTGCCACCGCGGCCGGGACCCCGAACACGGCCGCCACCGGCGTCCACGCGGCGATCTCGGCGACCGCGGTGAAGGCGCCGCCGACGTCGCGCACGGTCGACAGTGCCTGCAGCCCGATGTTGAGGAGGAGGCCGGAGGAGGCCAGCAGCACCACGCCGAGGGTGAGGACGAGGTCGCGCGTCCGCCGGCGGGCGAGCCACCCCGCGAGCAGTCCACTCACGACTCGGGCGCCCAGCACGCAGGTCGCGAGGGCTACGGGGACCATGAGCACCGCGACGAGGAGGGCCGGAGCGCTGACCGACCATCCCACGAGCATCAGTAGCAGGGCCAGGGCGGTGCCGATGCCGCCGATCGTCGTCATCCCCGCCACGACGAGACCGGGGAGGAGGGTGCGGGCGGTCACCGGGAGCAGGGCGAAGCGCTCGGGCGCCAGCGAGTCGTCCGCACTGACCAGGATCGACCCGATCCACCACCCGAGCACGATGACGGCGCCGGTGAGCACCATCGCGGTCACGGCGGCGTCCGGAGCGCCCACCCGCAGCGCGATCAGCCCCACGGTCAGCAGTCCCAGCATGCTCAGCGCGATGAGACCCACGATCACGAGGGTCACGATCATCCAGGGGTTGCGGGAGAGCTGATGCCCGAGCTGTCGCAGCCGCAGACCTACGAGGAGCGCAACCACGCGAGGGTCTCCGTTCCGAGGTCGTGGGCGCCGACGAGACTGAGGAAGCGCTCCTGCAGCGTGAGTCCGGCCCGCACCTCGTCGAGGGCGCCGTGGGCGAGCAGACGCCCCTCGGCGACGATGGCGACGCGGTCGCACAGCGACTCGACGAGCTCCATGACGTGGCTGGAGAGGACGACCGTGCCGCCGTCGTCCACGAAGGAGCGGAGGATCTGCCGGATCGTCTGTCCGGAGACCGGGTCCACCGCCTCGAGCGGTTCGTCGAGGATCAGCAGCCGCGGCGCGTGGATGAGCGCGCAGGCCAGGCCGATCTTCTTCTTCATGCCGGCCGAGTAGTCGACGACGAGCGTGTCGCGGGCCTCCGTCAGGCCGAGCGCGTCCAGCAGCTCACCGGAGCGGGAGACGACCTCCGCCTCCGGCATCCCGCGCAGCAGGCCGGTGTACCGCAGCAGCTCGGCGCCGCTGAGCCGGTCGAGCATCCGGATGCCGTCGGGAAGCACGCCCATCCGCGCCTTCGCGGCGGCCGGATCCTGCCAGACGTCGGTGCCGAGCACCCAGGCCGTCCCGGCGTCCGGGCGCAGGAGCCCCGTGGTCATGGCGAGCGTCGTCGTCTTGCCCGCACCGTTCGGGCCGAGCAGCCCCAGCATCGAGCCCGCGGGGACGTCCAGCGACAGCGCGTCGACGGCGACCTTCTGGCCGAACTGCTTGCGGAGCCCGCGGAGGGCGAGGACGGGCGGTGCGGGGGCGTGATCGCTCATGCCCCCATCCCACCACGCCTGCCGCGACCGGCGCATCCGCCGCGGGGAGGACCCGGCTCAGCGGTCGAGGGCGGCGAAGCGCTCGATGTCGCTGTTCGTCCCGGAGACGATGATGAGGTCGTGGTTGGTCACGATCGTGTTGGCCTCCGCGTAGCGGAACGGCTTGCCAGGGCTCTTCACGCCGACGACCGTGACCTTGTACTTCGAGCGCACACCGGACTCGTTCAGGCCGACGCCGCGGATGAACTTCGGCGGGTACATCTTGGCCAGGACGAAGTCGTCGTCGAAGCGGATGAAGTCGAGCATGCGCCCGCTCACGAGGTGGGCGACCCGCTCGCCGGCCTCACGCTCGGGGTAGATGACGTGGTTGGCGCCCACGCGGGCCAGGATCTTGCCGTGCGACTGCGAGACCGCCTTCGCCCAGATCTGCGGCACCTTGAGGTCGACGAGGTTCGCCGTGATAAGCACGGACGCCTCGATCGAGGAGCCGACGGCGACGACCGCGACCTGGAAGTCCTGGGCGCCGATCTGGCGGAGGGCGTCGATGTTGCGGGCGTCGGCCTGCACGGTGTGCGTGACGCGGTCCGACCACTTCTGCACGAGCTCGAGGTTGTCGTCGATCGCGAGGACCTCGCGGTCGAGGCGGTCGAGCTCGCCGGCGCAGGCGGCACCGAACCGGCCGAGACCGATGACGAGGACGGGAGCGTCCCCCCGAAGGACTTCAACCAACGATCGGCCTTTCCACGGGCAGTGAGTAGTACTGCGTGCGCGATGTCGCGGCGACTGCCGCAGCGAGAGTCACTGTACCAACGCGGCCCATGAAGATCGTCGCGGCCATGACGTACGAGGCGGAATCCGGAAGCTCCCCGGTGAGGCCCGTCGAGAGCCCGACCGTGCCGAACGCGGAGATGACGTCGAAGAGCACATGGCTGATGTCCGCCTTGGTGATCTGCGCGATCACGATGGTCGACAGGGCCACGATGGTCGCGCCCCAGGCGACGACGCTGAGCGCGACGCGCTGCACGTCGCTGGGGATGCGGCGGCCGAACGCCTCGACGGACTGGCGGCCCTTCGCCTCGGACCAGACGGCGATCGCGAGGACCGCGAGCGTGGTCACCTTGATGCCGCCCGCCGTCGACGCCGACCCGCCGCCGACGAACATGAGCATGCTGGCGGCGAGCAGCGACGAGCCGTTGAGGTCGTCCATCTCGATGACGTTGAAGCCGCCGGAGCGGGTCATCGCGGAGAGGAAGAACGCCTGGAAGGTCGTGTCCGCGGCGTCCATCGACCCGAAGGTCTTGGGGTTGTCGTACTCGAGGATGAGGAAGGCGGCCGCGCCGAGGATGAAGAGCAGCACCGTGGTGACGATGGTCAGCTTCGAGTGCAGCGACCACCGCTTGACGTGCCAGACGTGCTTCGCGAGCGTGTAGATCACCGGGAAGCCGATGCTCCCGAGGAACACGCCGACCATGAGCAGCGACAGCACGAGGTAGTCGTCGGCGAAGACGGCCACTCCGCCGTCGTTCGGGGCGAAGCCGGTGTTGGTGAACGCCATCGCCGAGAAGTACGGGGCCTCCCAGAGCGCGGCGATCGGGTCGACCCCCGCCATCACCAGCGCCGGATACAGGAGGGCCGCGAGGGCCGCTTCGATGAAGAGGGCGGAGAGGGCGACCGTGGTGAGCAGCTGGCCCACCTCGCCGAGGCGCACGGTCTGGCTCTCGTTGACCACGCCGCCGTGCGCCCGGAGCGGGTTCGTGTCGCCCGCCGCCATGAGCTTCGCGCGCAGCCCGAGGCGCTTCGAGATGAGCATCCCCATGAGGGAGGCGAGGGTCAGCACGCCGAGGGCGCCGATGTTGACGCCGATGAACACGACGACGTGCCCGAACGGCGACCAGTGGTTGGCCATGTCGACGGTCGCGAGGCCCGTCACGCAGATCGTGGAGACGGCGGTGAAGAGCGCGTCGCTGAGCGGTGTCACCGTGCCGCTGGCGGACGCGATCGGCAGCGAGAACAGCACCGTGAACACGAGGATCAGCAGCGCGAAGACCGCGATGGCGAACCGGGACGGCGACGAGGTGATGAGGTGCTTGACCCGGCCGGCGGCTCCGGGGAGACCGGTGCGAGGAGACGACGCCGAAACGATGCCCGACATCGCTGCCCCCTTCTTCTGCGCCGTCCGTTCCCCGGCGGCGGCGCGGCGCCTCTCGCCGAGCCTTCGTCATGGTACTCCGTGCCGGGGCGCACTACCCTGATCACATGACGGACATCTTCGACGTGATCGCAGACGGTACGAGGCGCGACATCCTCCAGCTCCTGCTCCGACGCACGTCCGAAGGAGAGTCCGGCACGAGCGTGAGCCAGATCGTGGCCGACCTCGGCATCAGCCAGCCCACGGTCTCCAAGCACCTCAAGGTGCTCCGCGACGCCGAGCTCGTCACCGTCCGCGAAGACGGGCAGCGTCGCTTCTACAGCCTGTCCGTCGCGCCGCTGGAGGCCGTCGACGACTGGCTGGTCCCCTTCCTCGTCGACGCGTTCGGCGATGCCGCCCCGGACATCGCGTACCCCGGCGCCCCGATCCCCGACAGCGCTGCGCACGCGGCCGAGGTCGTCGGGCGTGCGGCCGCGTCCGCCAAGCACGTGGTCACGAACGCGCTGAAGCGCCTCGGCGCCTGATCCCGCGCGGCCCTGCACGGACGGGAACCGCCCCCGACGGCAGGGGGGATGCCGTCGGGGGCGGTGTGCGGACCCCAGATCCGCGCGGACTCGGCAGGTGCCGGCACGGGTCCCGCACCGACACTGGCAGGGCTGTCTGAGCGATCGGGCAATGCGGGCTATGCGCGGGCTGGACGTCGGTGTGCCGGTTCGAGCAGGGCGGGCGCGCACATCACGGTGTCGGCTGTCTCCGGCAGGATGGGCCCATGACGGACGAGTACCGCGCGCATTTCGACT
Source organism: Microbacterium sp. GbtcB4 (assembly GCF_019091465.1). NCBI lineage: Bacteria > Bacillati > Actinomycetota > Actinomycetes > Micrococcales > Microbacteriaceae > Microbacterium > Microbacterium sp. GbtcB4. Next base: position 166,472 of record NZ_JAGXJJ010000002.1, on the reverse strand, counting down.
TCGCGATCACCTTCGCCAACGGCGGCGGGTTGCAGGGGCAGGGGTTCCGACTCGATCTGCCGACGAGAGACATGACGGTCGAGGAGATCTCCGGGCTGCTCGTGTCGCACCTCGGTCTGGCACTCGTGGGCGAGGTCGAGCTCCGCGACCTGCAGATCGTCGCCGAGCCGCACCGTGGCAGCCGTGGCGTCGCGGCTCCGGCTCGTGGAGACCGCACCGAACGGGTCGTGGACCTGAGCCACCCGATCGCGGAGGGCATGGTCACCTATCCCGGGCTGCCGGCGCCGACCATCACCCCGCACCTCACCCGCGCGGCCTCGCGCGAGCGCTACGCGCCGGGGACGGAGTTCGCGATGGACGTGATCACGATGATCGGCAACACGGGCACCTATCTCGACGCGCCGTTCCACCGCTATGCGGACGGGGCGGACCTGGCGTCGCTCGACCTCGACACCCTCGTGGACCTGCCCGCCGAGGTCTTCCACCTCCGCGACGCGTGGACGCCCGATCGGCGCGGCATCAAGGCGGCGACGCTCGCGGATCGTGAGCTCCGCGACAGCGCGGTGCTCCTGGACACCGGCTGGAGCCGGCTGTTCGGCACGCCCGCATACGGCACCGGCTCGCCCTTCCTCACCGAGGACGCGGCGCGCTTCCTCGTGGACGCGGGGGTGCGCCTGGTCGGCATCGACGCGCTCAACATCGACGACACGGAGAGCGGCGGGGAGCGGCCGGCGCACAGCATCCTCCTCGCGGCGGGCGTGCATGTCGTCGAGCACCTCACCGCTCTGGATCGCCTCCCCGCGCGCGGGGCGCGGTTCACCGCGGCGCCTCCGGCGATCCACGGGTTCGGGACGTTCCCGGTCCGGGCGTTCGCGACCGTGCCGACATCCCACTGATCACAACAGCCACGCGGGTTTACACGCGTCCCAGCGACCCCATAGAGTGTGCTCATCGAGAAAGGGGTACGTGGGATGCCCGAGGTTCCAGACGTCCGATTCCTGACGGTGGCCGAAGTCGCCGAGCTTATGCGCGTGTCCAAGATGACCGTGTACCGGCTCGTGCACGCCGGCGACCTCCCCGCCATCCGATTCGGACGGAGCTACCGCGTGCCGGAGTCCGCCGTCGCGGAGGCTCTGCAGCGGCCCATCGCCGACGCCGGCTGACGGAGGGCGCGGGGCACCCTTCTGAGTTTGCTAGGATGATCCGAGGCATTTTTCGTGCTCGTACCCGGGTGTCCGATTCCGGCGACACCCAGCCCCTGACTTAGTGAGGTTTCCGTGGGTTCTGTCATCAAGAAGCGCCGCAAGCGCATGGCGAAGAAGAAGCACCGCAAGCTGCTTCGCAAGACTCGCCACCAGCGCCGCAACAAGAAGTAAGCGGCCAGACACCGAGCGCCTGTCTTCGGACGGGCGCTTTGTGTCTCTGCGCGCCGTTCCGCACCGCCGAGAGGATGTCATGAAGTCGATCACCGTCGCCGAACTCGCCGAGCGCTCCGGCACGCCCCTCATCGATGTCCGGGAGGTGAACGAGTTCCAGGCGGGCCACGTTCCCGGCGCCGTGAACATCCCGATGTCGGAGATCGGCAACCGCCTGGACGAGCTCCCCGCCGAGTCGTTCGACGTGATCTGCCAGGCCGGCGGCCGCTCGGCCCGCGTGGTCGAGGCGCTCGAGGCCCGCGGTTACGACGCCACCAACGTCGAGGGCGGTACCGGCGAGTGGATCGCGCAGGGACGCGAGGTCGAGGTCCCGTCGTCGTGACGACGCTGACCCTCATCGGCAAGCCCGACTGCCATCTGTGCGCCGTGGCCTCCGAGGTCGTCGACGCGGTCGTCGCCGAACTGCCGGACGCCGCCGCGGAGCGCATCCAGATCGTCGAGGCGTCGATCCAGGACGACCCCGCCCTGTACGAGCAGTGGTGGGAGAAGATCCCCGTCGTCCTCATCGACGGGCGAATGCATGCGCACTGGCGGGTGTCCCCCGACCGACTGCGCGAGGCGCTGGAAGAAGCCGTCGACGCGGAGGCCCGCGCCGACCAGAAGGAGCTGCGATGACCATCCGCCATGTCGTGACCTGGAAGCTCGCCGCGGAGGACGCGGGGGAGCGACAGGCCCAGGCGGCCGAGGTCGCCCGTCGGCTCAACGCCCTCGACGGCGTCGTGCCGCAGCTGCGCAGCATCTGGGCCGGTGCGAACGACGTCTACCCGGACGCGAACTGGGACGTGACGCTGGTCGCGGACTTCGACTCCGTCGCCGACCTCGAGCAGTACCAGGTGCACCCTGCGCACGAGGAGGTCGCCGGGTACATCCGCTCGGTCGTCTCCGGCCGTGTGGCGGTCGACGCCGAGCTCTGAGCGTCGAGCGTCGTCCCCGCGGCACCGAAACACAAACGTAATGCGGCGCGAGGGGATGTCATTGGTCACGCGACGAGCCGCATGTTTAGATGAACTCCTACCCGTCCGTGGGCTCACCCGCCCCCCGACTCCCAGGAGCCGACATGTCCCGTCGTAACCTCTTCGCCGGCCTCGCGATCGCGGCCACCGCCACCCTCGCACTCGCCGGATGCGCCACCGGCTCCTCCGACGCGGGCAGCGGCGGCGAGTCCGCTGCCGGTGACGACTACGGACTCATCGAGGCGGGCAAGCTGACCGTCTGCTCCGACATCCCCTACCCGCCGTTCGAGTTCGAGGGTGACAACGGTGAGTACACCGGCTTCGACATCGACCTCCTCGGTGCGATCGCCGAGCAGCTCGACCTCGAGCTCTCCGTGCAGGATGTGGGCTTCGATGCGCTGCAGTCCGGCACGACTCTCGCCGCCGGCCAGTGCGACATCGGTGCCTCGGCCATGACGATCACCGACGAGCGCAAGGCCAACATCGACTTCTCGGACCCGTACTACGACTCGCTGCAGTCGCTCCTCGTGCGCACCGACTCGGGGATCAAGTCCATCGACGACCTCGACGGCAAGAACGTCGGCGTTCAGCAGGGCACGACCGGCGAGGCCTACGCCACGGAGAACGCGAAGGGCGCGCAGCTCGTGCAGTACCCGTCCGACGGCGAACTGTGGCCCGCGATGCAGGCCGGGCAGATCGACGCCATCCTGCAGGATCAGCCCGTCAACCTCGAGCACGAGAAGGCCGACTCCGCCTACAAGATCGTCGAGACGTACGAGACCGACGAGTCCTACGGCTTCGCCTTCGCCAAGGGGGAGAAGGACGAACTCCGCGAGGCCGTGAACGAGGCTCTGCAGGAGCTCCGGGACAACGGCGAGTACGACACCATCTACAACGAGTACTTCACGGCCAACTGAGTCGAGAGCTGAGTCGGTCGGGAGGACCTTGACAATGGCGTTGAGGCGCACCACGAAACAGAAGCTGTACCGGTACTCGATCTACGCGGTGCTGCTCGCGATCGTCGTCTGGGCGATCGTCAGCACCGACTGGGCGCGGATCGCGCAGCTCTACTTCAACCCCGAGGTCGCGGCGAAGATGCTCCCGGGCATCATCACCACGGCGCTCGTCAACACCCTGTGGTTCACGGCGGTGGCGTTCGCAGGCGGCTTGCTGCTCGGCATCCTGCTGGCGCTGATGAAGCTCTCGGTGATCGCGCCGTTCCGGTGGATCGCGACGGCGTGGATCGAGCTGTTCCGCGGTCTGCCCGCGATCCTCACGATCTTCGCGATCGCGTTCATCCTGCCGATCGGTCTCGGTGTGCCGGCGACCCGCCTCGGCGGGCCGGTGGTCCTGGGCCTGATCGGTCTGATCCTCGTGGCCTCCGCCTACATGGCAGAGACGATCCGGGCCGGAATCCAGGCAGTCCCGAAGGGACAGACCGAGGCGGCGCGTTCGCTCGGCATGTCGCCCATGAAGACGACCTTCTGGATCGTGGTCCCGCAGGGCTTCCGGATCATCATCCCGCCGCTGACGAACGAGTTCGTGCTGCTGCTGAAGGACACGTCGCTGCTGTTCGTCGCGGGCTCCTTCATCTGGTCGAAGGAGCTCACGAACTTCGCTCGTGACGCAGCGACGCAGAACGCCAACGGAACGCCGCTGATCATGGCGGCGATCCTCTACCTGATCGTGACGATCCCGCTCACGCGTCTCAGCGCGTGGCTCGAGCGTCGGATGGCGAGGACACGATGAGCACCGACCTGATCGACGTGCAGGCCCCGGCGATCGCGATCCAGGACCTGCACAAGAGCTTCGGCGACAACGAGGTGCTCAAGGGCATCGACCTGACGGTGCTCGCCGGCGAGGTCGTCTGCGTGATCGGCCCGTCCGGATCCGGGAAGTCGACGCTGCTCCGCTCGGTGAACCTGTTGGAGGAGCCCACGGGCGGCAAGGTGCTCATCGAGGGCATCGACATCACCGATCCCGACATCGACATCGACCGCGTGCGCACCCGTATCGGGATGGTGTTCCAGAGCTTCAACCTCTTTCCGCACCTCAGCGTGCTCGGCAACCTCACGATCGCGCAGCAGCGGGTGAAGAAGCGCTCGAAGGCGGAAGCCGAGAAGGTGGCCCGCGCCATGCTCGAGCGCGTCGGTCTCGCGGAGAAGGCCGACGCGTACCCCGGGCACCTCTCGGGCGGGCAGCAGCAGCGCGTGGCCATCGCCCGGGCGCTGTGCATGAACCCCGACATGATGCTGTTCGACGAGCCGACGTCGGCCCTCGACCCGGAGCTCGTCGGCGAGGTGCTGCAGGTCATGCGGTCGCTGGCCGACGAGGGCATGACGATGCTCGTCGTCACGCATGAGATGGGCTTCGCGCGCGAGGTCGGTTCGCGGCTGATCTTCATGGACGGCGGACACATCGTCGAGGAGGGCGACCCCCGCGAGGTGCTGGCGAATCCGCAGCACCAGCGCACGAAGGACTTCCTCTCCCGCGTCCTGTAGTTCTCGCCCCGGTGTCGCCGAGACCCCGGGCATTCGCCGGGACCCCCCGGCGGCGGCGACCCCGGGCCGGGGGGGGCGCGGGGGGCCCCCGGGGCCCGGGCGGGCGCCGGGGGGGCCGGCCCCCCCG
>NZ_JAGXJJ010000002.1:0-161445 GCF_019091465.1 Microbacterium sp. GbtcB4 | reverse complement strand
CGACGTGAACCGGGGGCCACGGGTCAGCCGCGGGGACGCGCGACCACCGGGGCGGGGGCCACCGCGATGCGGACGCGGTCGCCGAACGACGGGTGCACGGCGGGATCGTGCTGCACGCGGACGAGCTCACCCGACTCCGTGCGCACGAGGGTCCGCCGCATGCTGCCGAGGAACGTGCTCTCCTCCACGAGCGCATCGGTGGCGGCGTCCTCCGCGGAGGTGAAGCGGACGTTCTCCGGACGGAGGTACACGTCGACGGGGCCGTCGGCGGGGGTCTGCAACGGGAGACGCTGCCCCCACACGACGACGTGCTCGCCGTCCGCGACGCCGGACACGACGCTGGAGAGGCCCACGAATGCGGCGACCTCGGCGGTCGCGGGAGTCGTGTACAGCTCTTCCGGGGAGCCGATCTGCTCGATGCGACCCGCGTTCATGACCGCGATCCGGTCGGACACCGCGAGGGCCTCCTCCTGATCGTGCGTGACGAACACGGTCGTGATGCCGAGCCGCAGCTGAATGCGCCGGATCTCGTCACGGAGCTGCACGCGCACCTTCGCGTCGAGTGCCGACAGCGGCTCGTCGAGCAGCAGCACCCGAGGCTCCGTGACGAGGGCGCGAGCCAGGGCCACCCGCTGCTGCTGCCCGCCGGAGAGCTGATGCGGGAAACGGTCGGCCAGGTCGGCCAGACCCACGAGGGCGAGCGCGTCGAGGGCCCGTCGCGCCGCCTCACCCTTGCCGACACCCCGACGACGGAGCCCGAAGGCCGTGTTGTCGACGACGCGGAGGTGCGGGAACAGCGAGTACGACTGGAACACCATCCCGATGTCGCGCCGGTTGGTCGGCACCCGCGAGACATCTCCGCCGCCGAGGAGGACAGTCCCCTCGTCGGCGCCCTCGAGTCCGGCGAGCACGCGGAGCAGGGTGGTCTTCCCGCAGCCGGACGGGCCGAGCAGCGAGACGAACTCCCCGGGAGCGATGTCGAGGTCGACGCCGTGCAGCACCCTCGTGCCGCCGTAGCTCTTCACGATGCCGTGCAGCTCGACCCGCGTGCCCTCGCCGGCCTGGGCGAGCAGCAGGTTGTCCTTGGTGCGCGGGAGTGCGTGATCGAGGGTCATGAGCGGGCCTTTCGCGGACCGCGGGCGACGCGGCCGATGAGCAGGAGCAGGAGGAAGACGAACAGCAGGGCGAGCAGCGTGAAGATCGCGGGCGCGAACGGGTCCTGCTTCTGCACCACGACCATCGCCGTCTGGAAGACCTGCCGGTTGAGGAGGGACGCGATCGTGAACTCCCCGAGCACCACCGCGATGGAGATCAGCGCGGCGGCGAGCAGGCCCTGTCGGAGGTTCGGCGCGAGGACACGGAGCACGACCGTCGTCCACCCCGCCCCGAGCGAGCGTGCTGCCTCGGACAGCGTGCGCAGATCGGCGGCATCGATGGATGCCTGGATCGAGCGGAACGCGAAGGGGAGGACGGTGACGCCGTAGGCGAAGGCGAGGGTCCAGGTGCCGGTGCCGACGGTGCGACCGATCTGCAGGTAGATCGGCGCGAGGCCCACCACGAGGACGATCGCGGGGATCGAGATCGGGAGGAGCGCGACGAACTCGAAGGCCGCCTTCAGTCTGGGGAAGCGCAGGTTCACGAGGATCATCGTGGGGGCCAGGAGGAACAGCACGATCGCCACGGTCACCACTGCGAGGATCAGCGAGTTGCCGAGCCCCGTCCAGATGGGCTTGAGGGTCGCCGACGCCGCGGGGTCGAAGAGGGCGGCCCAGTGCGCGAAGGAGAGGCCGTCCGTGCCGCGCAGCGTGAAGAGGAACGTCGACACGAGAGGCACAGCGAAGAACGCGCCGACCACGATGCCGATCACCGCACGGGTCGCGCGGGACGGGGCGAGGCCGTTCATGCCTGCCACCGCGCGGCGCGTCGCTGGATGACCGAGTACAGCGCCATCACGACGCCGACCACGACGATCATGCCGAGGGCGAGAGCGCCCGCGAGATTCTCCCGGCCGAGCAGGGTCTCGCTCGTGAGCGCCGTGCGGATCTGCAGCGGGACGATCTGCGAGCCCTGACTCGCGAGCGCCGCGGCCGTGGCGTAGGAGGAGAACGCGTTCGCGAAGAGCAGCAGCAGGCTCGCGAGGAACGACGGCGCCAGCACCGGGAGGCCGACCCGCAGCCAGAAGCTCGTCCTGCTGCCCCCGAGGGTGAGGTTCGCCTCGACCCACTGCGGCTTCAGGGCGGCGAGGGCGGGGAGGAAGGTGATGACCATGAGCGGCACCTGGAAGTAGATGTACGGGAGGATGAGGCCGGGCAGCTCGTACAGCCAGGTCCCCTCGGCGAAGATATCGATGCCGAACGTGTCGCGGAGGAGGACGGTGACCACGCCCTGGATGCCGATCATGGCGATGAAGGCGAAGGCGAGCATGACGCCGCCGAACTGCGCGAGGACCCCGGCTGCCGCGTCCACGGATCGCCGCACGACGCCGTCCGGGTTCATGCCGAGCAACGCATAGGAGACCAGGGCGCCGACGGTGGCGCCGACCGCCGCGGTGAGCAGGGACAGCCCCGCCGAGTTCGCGAAGGTCGTCAGCACGACCGGGTCGCCGAGGGCGGCGACGTTCGCCCAGGTGAAAGCACCGTCGCCGTCGAAGAACCCGGAGCCGATCGCGAGCACGGTCGGCACGGCGAGGAAGAGCAGCACGTAGGCGGCGAACGGTACGAGCCCCAGCCACGCCACGGATGGCACCGACCGCCGGGCCCGCGTGTGCGACGCGGGTCCGGCGGCGGTGCCGGGGGCGGACGCCGCGGCGTCCACCCCCGGTGCGACGACGGTGGTCACTGGACCGCCGCTGCCCACTTCTCGCCGAGCAGCGTGCCGGCGTTCTCGGACTGCTCCTCGGTCGGCACGACGGTCTCCTCCGGGGCCTCGGGGAGAGCGGCCGCGAGCTTCTCGTCGATCGTGCCGGCCTCGGTCATCGCCTCCATGCGCACCGGACGGGCGCCGCCCTTCAGCCACAGGTTCTGCACCTCGTCGCTGTAGAGGAACTCCTGCCACAGACGCGCGGCGGCCGGGTTCGGGGCGTCGACGTTGATGGCCTGGTTGTAGTAGCCCGCGTAGCCGGTGCCGTCGAAGACCACGACCTTCCAGTCCGGGTTGTCGGCCGTGTGGGCCGCGTTCAGGTAGTCCCAGTCGAAGACCACGGGGGTCTCGCCGCTGGCGACGGTCGCGGTCGTGACGTCGACCTTGAGGAGGTTCCCTGCCTTCTGCAGGTCGGCGAAGAAGTCGATGCCCGGCTGGAAGTCGTCGAGCGTGCCGTCCGACTGCACCGTCGCCAGGCCCACGGCGGCGAAGGCGGCGCCGGCCTGCGTCGGGTCGCCGTTGATGGCCACGGCACCCTTGTAGTCGGCGGAGAGCAGGTCGGACAGCTCAGCCGGCGCCTCGAACTTCGAGGAGTCGTAGCCGATCGACATGTAGCCGCCGTAGTCGCCGACAAAGAGGCCGGTGGGCTCCTTCAGCTCCTCGGGGATGTCGTCCCAGGTCTGGACCTTGTAAGGAGCGAAGGCATCGGTGTTCTGCAGAGCGACGGTGAGGCCGAGGTCGAAGACGTCGGGGGCGGTGTCGAGGCCCTTGTTCGTCTCGGCCGCCTGGATCTCCTCGGCGCTGGAGACGTCGGGCGAGGCCTCGTTGATGGTGATCTCGGGGTACTTCTCCGCGAACAGGTCGAGGATCTCGCCGTAGTTCGCCCAGTCGCGAGGGAGGGCGATGACATTGAGCTGACCCTCCTCCTTCGCGGCCGCCTCCAGATCGGCGAACGAGCCGAAGTCCTCGACGGAGGTCGCGCTCGCCGCGTCCACGGCGTCGTCACCGGCGGCCGGGGTGTCGGTCGCGGAGGCGCAGGAGGTCAGAGCGATGACGGCCGCGGTGGCCAGGGCGATGCCGGCGCCGATGCGTGCGCGGCGGATGGAGCGTGCCATGAGTGTCCTCTCGGTGTCCGGCGCTGTGAGCCGGTGTCGGGTTGCGAGAGGACACTACGAGTCCGAGGTAGCCACACGGAGCGGTGCGGGTGAACGGTCGGTGTCGGGCGGGTGGCGCGGCGATGCGCCGCGGATTCACCGCTGCGGGACGGTGTACTTGAAGCCGCGGTGCGAGCCCACGTAGCCGAGGCGCTCGTAGAACCGGTGGGCGTCGGTGCGGGCGGCGTCGGAGGTGAGCTGCACCATGGCCGCACCGAGCGCGGGCGCCGCCGCGTCGCCGACCCAGCGCATGACCGCGGAGCCGATGCCGGACGAGCGCAGGTCGCTGCGCACCCGGACCGCTTCGACGAGCAGCCGCCGGGCGCCGCGGCGTGCCATGCCCGGGATCGACGTGAGCTGAAGGGTGCCGACCACCGCGCCGTCGAGCTCGACCACGAGGAGGTCGTTGGAGGGATCGGCCAGGATCTCGCGGAGGCCGCGCTCGTACGCCGGACGGTCCTCGTCGGACGCCACGTCGCCGCGGGCGGCGCTGATCGGATCGTCGGCGAGCAGCGCGATGACGGCGTCGGCATCGGCCTCGGTCGCCCGCCGGAGCACGGCGTCCCCGCTCCTCGACGCGAACGGATGCGGAAGCGGGAGAGCGGCGAGCATGAGCCCAGTCTGCCAGCGGAGGATGCGGGACGGCGCCCGCGGGTCTGGAATCATGGCGGAGTGGATATCGGCAGCCTCCTCGGACTCGAGCAGCTCACCTGGGGGATGCTGATCCTCATCATCGTGGCGGCGTTCAGCGCCGGGTGGATCGACGCGGTCGTCGGCGGCGGAGGGCTGCTGCAGCTCCCGGCGCTCCTCCTCATCCCCGGCATCGCCCCGGTCCAGGCGCTCGCGACGAACAAGCTCGCCTCCGTGTTCGGGACCGCGACCAGCAGCATCACCTACTACCGCCGGGCCAAGCCCGACCTCCGTACGGCCCTGCCGATGGCGGTGATCGCGTTGATCGGCTCGTTCGGGGGCGCGGCGGTCGCCACGGTGCTGCCCCCGGCCGCCTTCAAGCCCATCATCGTGATCGCGCTGCTGGCGGTGGCCCTGTTCACGGCGCTCCGGCCGCAGCTCGGGGCCGCGACGCAGCTGCGCTTCCACGGGCACAAGCACCACATCATGGCGGGGCTCGCCGGGCTCGGCATCGGGTTCTACGACGGGATGATCGGTCCGGGGACGGGCACCTTCCTCGTGATCACCCTCGTCGCGCTGCTGGGCTACGACTTCCTGCAGGCGAGCGCGAAGGCCAAGATCGTGAATCTCGCGACGAACGCGGGGGCGCTGCTCCTCTTCATCCCGCACGGCTCGGTGCTGTGGCTGCTCGGGGGCATCCTCGCGGTCGCGAACGTCGGGGGCAGCTACCTGGGCTCGCGGATGGCCATCTCCCGCGGCACGACGTTCATCCGCGTGGTGTTCCTCGTCGTCGTGGTGGCTCTCATCGCGAAGCTCGGCGTCGACGTGTGGAACGAGAACCTCGCCCCCCTCTTCGCCTGATTCCCCTTCTTCCTCTCTTCGCCGAGACCCCGGGTACGCGACGAGACCCCGGGCTGCCGGCGGCAGCGTCCCGGGGTCTCGGCGGAAAGACGGGGTCTCGGCGGGTCAGGCCTCGTCCTCGGGGGTGAAGTCCACACCGGCCTCGGCGCGCTGCTCGGGGGTGATCGGCGCGGGAGCGGAGGTGAGGGGATCGAAACCGTTCCCGGACTTCGGGAAGGCGATGACGTCGCGGATCGACTCGGTCTTCGTCAGGTGCTGGAGCACGCGGTCCATGCCCAGCGCGATGCCGCCGTGCGGGGGAGCGCCGAACTTGAACGCGTCGAGGAGGAAGCCGAACTGCTCCTGCGCGACCTCGTCGCTGATGCCCATGACCTCGAAGACCCGCTTCTGGATGTCCTCGCGGTGGATGCGGATGGACCCGCCGCCGAGCTCCGAGCCGTTGCACACGATGTCGTACGCGTAGGCGAGGGCCGAGCCGGGGTCGGTGTCGAACGTGTCCTCGAACTCGGGCTTCGGACCCGTGAACGCGTGGTGCACGGCCGTCCACGCACCCGCGCCCACCGCGACGTCACCGGAGGCCACCGCGTCGGCGGCCGGCTCGAACATGGGGGCGTCGACGACCCAGGTGAAGGCGAACTCGTCCGGGTTCAGGTACCCGAGGCGACGGCCGATCTCGACCCGCGCGGCGCCGAGCAGCGCCCGGCTCTCCTTGGTGGCACCGGCGGCGAAGAACACGCAGTCGCCCGGCTCGGCGCCGACGAACTCCGCCAGGCCCGCCTGCTCGGCCTCGGACAGGTTCTTCGCGGCGGGGCCGCCCAGGGTGCCGTCCTCGTTGAACAGCACGTAGGCGAGACCACGGGCGCCGCGCTGCTTGGCCCAGTCCTGCCAGGCGTCGAGCTGCTTGCGCGGCTGGCTGGCACCGCCGGGCATGCGCACCGCACCGACGTACTCGGCCTGGAACACGCGGAACGGGGTGTCCTTGAAGTAGTCCGTCGCCTCGACGAGCTCGAGTCCGAAGCGGAGGTCGGGCTTGTCGGAGCCGTACTTCGCCATGGCGTCGGCGTACGTCATCCGCGGCAGCGGGGTCTGCACCTCGACGCCGATCGTCTTCCACATCGCCACGATGAGCGACTCCATGAGGGCGATCACGTCCTCCTGGTCGACGAAGCTCATTTCGATGTCGAGCTGCGTGAACTCGGGCTGACGGTCGGCGCGGAAGTCCTCGTCGCGGTAGCAGCGGGCGATCTGGAAGTACTTCTCGACACCGCCGACCATCAGCAGCTGCTTGAAGAGCTGCGGGGACTGGGGGAGGGCGTACCAGCTGCCCGGGTGCAGACGGGCCGGGACGACGAAGTCGCGGGCGCCCTCCGGCGTGGAACGGGTGAGGGTCGGGGTCTCGACCTCGGTGAAGTCCTCGGCGTGCAGCACGTCCCGGATCGCCTTGTAGACGTCGGACCGCAGGCGCAGCGCGGAGGCGGCGGCCGGGCGGCGGAGATCGAGGTAGCGATACTTCAGGCGCGCCTCCTCGCCGACGGTCTCGGTGTCGGCCAGTGCGGTCGAGACCTGGAACGGCAGCGGGGCCGACTCGTTCAGCACCTCGACGTCGGCCGCGATGACCTCGATCTCGCCGGAGGGGAGGTTCGGGTTCGCGTTGCCCTCGGGGCGCCGCGACACCTCGCCGGTGACCTTGAGGACGAACTCGTTGCGCAGCGGGTGGGCGATCTCCTCGTCGCGGATGACGACCTGGGCGATGCCCGACCCGTCCCGCAGATCGATGAAAGCGACGCCTCCGTGGTCACGACGACGATCGACCCACCCGGTGAGGGTGACGGTCTGACCGATGTTCTCGGCGCGCAGGGAGCCTGCGGAGTGGGTGCGCAGCACGGAGGATTCCTCCTGATCCGGGGAAAGATGAACCCGCCCAGTCTACGCGGGCGTCCCGGCCCTTCCCGGCCGGGTCGCCAGCGCGGAGCAGCGGCACCTCAGTAGGATCGCCACGACGAAAGGCGGACCCCCATGCACCTCTCCATCTCGGATGGCAACGGCCTTCCCGACCTGTTCGGCGCGATCTTCTCCGGCACGACGGGACTCATCGCCCTCATCTTCTACATCCTCGTCGTGGTCGGCCTGTGGAAGGTCTTCACGAAGGCGGGGTACCCCGGCATCCTCGCGATCATCCCGATCGTCAACGTCGTGTTCCTCGTGAAGATCGCCGGGATGTCGGGCTGGTTCGCCCTGCTCTACCTCGTGCCGATCGCGAACTTCGTCCTCGGGGTCATCGTCGCGTTCAAGCTCGGCGCGCGCTTCGGCAAGGGCGGGGTGTTCTCGTTCTTCCTGCTGTTCCTGTTCCCCTACATCGGCTATCTGATCCTCGGGTTCGGCGACTCCCGGTACCGCGAGGTCTGACGTGGCGGCATCACTTCTGCACCTCGTTCGCCACGGTGAGGTGCACAACCCGTCCCGCGTGCTCTACGGACGGCTGCCCGATTATCACCTCAGCACCGCAGGGGAGGAGATGGCCCAGGCGGCGGCGGAGCACGTGGCGGGGCTCGGCGATCCGGTGACCGCGCTGTTCGCGTCGCCGCTGGAGCGTGCGCAGGAGTCGGCCGCCCCGTTCGCGGAGGTGTTCGACCTCGAGCCCGAGACGGACATCCGCCTGATCGAGCCGACGAACGTGTTCGAGGGCACCCGGATGCGGCGGTCGCTGATGAACCCGATGAACTGGTGGCACCTGCGTCAGCCGTCGCTGCCGAGCTGGGGGGAGCCGTACGCCTCGATCGCAGAGCGCATGCTCGGCGTGATGGACGAGGCGTGGACGGCCGCCGCCGAGATCCCGACCGCGGGGGACATCGTGATGGTGTCGCATCAGGCGCCGATCTGGATCACGCACCTCCGCGTGGCCGGCCTCCCGCTGCAGCACGATCCGCGGACCCGCCGTTGCGCCCTGTCGAGTGTGACCTCGTTCGCACGCGTGGGCGACGTCTGGCGCGAGGTCTCGTACGCCGAGCCCGCCGCGACCGGCGGTGCTGTCGACGTCGGGGCTGTCTGATCCCCGTTCGAATCGCCTGAATGGCCCCATCCGGCCCGGAGATGGGACCGGTCGGGCGATTCGAAGTCAGAGGGACTGGAGCACCCCCACCGCGGCGAGCTGTCCCGCGGCGGCGGCGAGGAGGACCGAGGCCATCGGGCCGGGGAGGGTCGCGCGATGGGCGAGGTCGCCCGCGGCGAAGACCCCCGGAAGCGACGTCCGTCCGAACTCGTCGATCTCGATGGACCCCGACTCCAGGAGTCGGAGCCCGAGGTCCATGGCGAAGGGCGCCCGGTGCCGCATCGTGCCGGAGGCCACGAACACCCCCGCGACGTCGAGGTCGCCCTCTGCGCTGCGCACCCGCACCCCGTCTCCGTCTGCGGCGACAGCCTCGACCGGAGCGGAGGCCACCCGTACCCCGAGCTCCTCCAGCGCGACACGGTCCTCCGCGGCGAATGGCTCGCCCACCGGGACCAACGTGATCTCGCCGACGATACGGCCGAGCAACCCGATCAGATGGGCCGCCCGGGGAGCCGCCCCGAGGATCGCGATCGGCTTCCCGGCGTGCTCGTGTCCGTCGCAGAACGGGCAGCTGAAGACCCGGACGCCCCACAGTTCGGCGAGACCCGGCACCGGCGGCAGGTCGTCCGCGACGCCGGTCGCCAGGATCACCCGTCGGGCGTCGGCCACCGACCCGTCGGCGAGGCTCACCGAGAAGCCCGTCTCCGCGTCGCCCGAGATCCGCTGCGCCGCGACGTCCCGCGTCTCGACGTCCGCATAGGCCGCGAGCTCCGTGCGGGCCTCGGCGCGGAGGTCCGCCGGGGCCTTCCCGTCGGCGCCGATCATGTTGTGCATGTGTCGCACGGTGCCGTTGCGGTACTCGCCGGAGTCCAGCAGGAGCACGGGCCGGTGCATCCGTCCGAGGGTGAGCGCCGCCTGGAGTCCGGCAGGGCCGGCACCGATCACGATCGCGTCGTACATGGGGGTTCCCTTCTCGCGTCTTGCGTTCGGCACCAGTCTGTGACTTCATGTCAACATGAAGTCAAGCGACCCGCACCCCTGGTCCGTCGGCGAGGTCGCCGCGCGGTTCGACCTGCCGACGAACGTGCTGCGGCACTGGGAGACCGTCGGACTGCTCCGGCCGCCCCGCGACCCGGCGGGCCGGCGTCGGTACGGCGAGGACGAGGTCGTGCGCATCGCCGTCATCCAGCGCAGCAAGGCCGCCGGGATGAGCCTCGACCAGATCGCCGTGCTCCTCGACGACGGCAGCGCCGGGCGGCATCAGGTGCTGCAGCAACATCTCGACGACCTCGACCGGCGGATGGAGGAGATGCGGCGATCGCGGGAGATGACCGAGCACGCCATGGGGTGCCGGGCGCACGACATCGCGACCTGTCCGCGGTTCCGCGCCGGGGTGGACGACGTGCTCGCGCGCTTCTGACTCCCCCCGGGGGTACCCGGCCGATGCATAGGAAGCTCTGCGTAAACTCGGAGACGTGTCCCGCGCTTCCAGGATTCACCCGATCCGCAACGGCCGCCCCTCCCGTCTTCGGCCCCTCGGCCGCCTGGGCGGAGCCGCGCTCGCTGCGGTGCTCGCCGTCGGTCTGAGCGCCTGCGCTCCCGACGCCGTGAGCGAGTCGTTCCTGAACGGCGAGAACACCGGCTATGTCGCGGCCGACGGCGCGATCGTCGAGATCCCCGTCGCCGAACGCGGCGAGCCGGTCGAGTTCGCCGGGGTCACCGAGCACGGCGAGGACTTCGACAGCGCCGACATCGCCGGGAAGGTCGCGGTCGTGAACTTCTGGTACGCCGGCTGCGCCCCGTGCCGCGTCGAGGCCCCTGACCTGGAGGCCGTCTGGCAGGAGCACCAGGACGCGGACGTGCAGTTCATCGGCATCAACACGCGCGACCAGGCGGACACGGCTGTCGCGTTCGCCGACGAGTTCGGGATCACCTACCCGAGCCTCATCGACGTGGACACCGCCCAGGCCAAGCTCGCCTTCGCGAAGGTCGTGCCGATCTCGGCCACCCCCACCACGCTCGTGCTCGACAAGCAGGGCCGCGTCGCCGCGAAGATCATCGGTCCGATCGACGGCACCTCCGTGCTCTCCACGCTCGTCAAGGACGCGCTGGCGGAGGACTCCTGATGTCCGCGAGGTCGTCGTGAACCCCGACGCGATCATCGGATCCGGAGCCCTCTGGATCGCGGTCCCGGTGGCGATGCTCGCCGGACTCGTCTCGTTCCTCTCGCCGTGCGTGCTCCCGCTCGTTCCGGGGTACCTCGGCTTCCTCGGGGGAGCCGTCACGCCGCGGAACACCTCGACGACCGGCGGCGGTACCACGCAGACGGCGACGCGCAGCCGCCTCGTCCTCGGCGTGCTGCTGTTCATCCTCGGCTTCACCGTGGTCTTCATCCTCTACACGGTGCTCGGCGGCACCGCCGGCGTGTTCCTGCTCCAGTGGGGCGACCTCATCACCCGCATCCTCGGCGTCGTCATCATCGCGATGGGCCTGGTCTTCCTCGGGCTCTTCGGGTTCGCGCAGAAGGAGCTCCGCTTCCATGTCGACTCAAAGGCCGGCATGGTCGGTGCCCCGCTCCTCGGCGTCGCGCTCGGCATCGGCTGGGCGCCCTGCATGGGCCCCACGCTCGCCGCCATCCTGGCGCTCTCCTTCAACGCCGGCGACCCCGTCCGTGCGGGCTTCCTCGGCCTCGCGTACTCCCTCGGCCTCGGCATCCCGTTCCTGCTCGTGGCGCTCGGATTCGGCTGGGCGACCAAGGCCATCGGGTTCCTGCGCCGCCACATCCGGGTCGTGAACATCCTGGGCGGCGTGCTGCTGATCCTGCTCGGTGTCCTGATGGTCACCGGCCTGTGGACCGACATCATGTCGCGGCTGACGGCGGTGATCGGCAGTGTCATCCTCCCGCTCTGACCGCTCCGAGACGACCATGACGAAGAACAAGAGTGCCGTGACCAACGACTCCAGCGATCCGCTCCGCCCGTCCGACCACGTCGACGGCGACGACACCATCACCCAGCCGCGGCTCGGCTTCGTCGGCTGGCTGCGGTGGGGGTGGCGTCAGCTCACCTCGATGCGCACGGCGCTCGTCCTGCTGCTCGTTCTGGCGATCGCGGCGATCCCCGGATCGATCTTCCCGCAGCGGATGGCCGACCCGAACGGCGTGACGCAGTGGGAGCGCGACAACCCCGATCTGTTCCCGGTGCTCGACGGGCTCAAGCTCTTCGACGTGTACCTGTCGCCCTGGTTCTCGGCGATCTACCTGCTGCTGTTCACCTCGCTCGTCGGCTGCGTCATCCCGCGCATCAAGCACCACGCCAAGGCGTTGCAGGCCCGCCCGCCGCGCACGCCCGCGCGGCTGCGACGTCTGGAGGACTACCGCGCCGTCACCCGCGACACCGTCGCCGACTCCGGCACGCGCACGGGGGACGCCGCCGCGGAGGCCGCCGCCTCGATCGACGTCGCCACGAAGCAGCTCAAGGCACTCGGCTACCGCGTGGAGCGCTACGACCGCGGGCACACGTACTCGGTGTCGGCCGAGCGCGGCTACTGGCGGGAGACGGGCAACCTGCTCTTCCACCTCGCCCTCGTCGGTGTGCTCGTGACGATCGGCGTCGGCGGCGGCTTCGCGTACACGGGCCAGCGCGTGCTCGTCGAGGGGGAGACCTTCGCGAACACGCTGCTCGACTACGACTCCATGAACCGCGGGCGCTTCGTGGCCGACGACTCCTTCGCGCCGTACTCGATGCGGCTGGACTCCTTCGACGTCACGTATCAGCCGTTCGGTGAGCCCGGCTCCGGCCAGGCCGGGAACTTCTCCGCGAACATGACCATCCAGGAGAACGGCGAGGAGCGCGAGGGCGCCGTCAAGGTCAACGAGCCGCTGGGCGTGGCCGACGACGACGTGTTCCTGCTCGGCAACGGGTACGCCCCGACGGTCACCGTGCGCGACCCCGAGGGCAACGTGGTGTTCCATAACAGCACGCCGTTCCTCCCGCAGGACAACAACATGACCTCGCTCGGCGTGCTCAAGGTGCCGGACGGCCTGGCCGAGCAGGTGGGCCTCGTCGGCTTCTTCTACCCGACCACCGGCGTGCTCGACACGGGCGCCTTCTTCTCCGCCTACCCCGACCTCACCAACCCGACACTCACGCTCGACGTGTACACGGGCGACCTCGGGATCAACGACGGCGTGCCGCGCTCGGTGTACGTGCTCGACACCTCCGACATGACCAAGCTCACCGGACGCAGCACCGACGTCGAGTCGATCGAGCTGTCACCGGGTGAGACCGCGCAGCTGCCGAACGGCCTGGGCTCGGTCACCTTCGACGACGAGTCGCCGGAGGGCGCCACCGACTCCTCGGAGTCCGTCAAGCGCTTCGCCTCCCTGCAGATCCACCGCGACGAGTCCGGGGTGTTCGTGCTCGGGTTCGCACTGCTGGCGCTCGGCGGCCTCATGCTCGCCCTGTTCGTGCCGCGTCGGCGCGTGTGGGTGAAGGCCACCGCGGCGGAGGGCGCCGTCGACCTCGAGTACGCGGCCCTGGCCCGAGGGGAGGACCCCACGCTCGCCCGCGCCGTGGACGACCTCCGCGCCGGTCACGCCCGGCTGCTCGACGCCGCGGGCGGCACGATCGCCCGCACCCCTGAAGACGCCGACGAGGACGCCGCGGACGCCGCCGCGGACCCCGCGGCCCCGGCACCCGGAAAGTAGACTGACACCATGCTCGAGCTCAACGTGATCTCGCCGGTCCTGCTCTGGACGGCGATCGCGATCTACGCGGCGGCCTTCGTGGCCTATGCCTTCGATCTCGCGCGTCGCTCGCAGGCGACCGCCGACGCCCACACCGTCCGTGAGGGCGAGCTCGTGGCCGCCGGTCGTTCCGGTGGTGCCGTCTCCGCTCCGCTCGATGCGACCGGAGCCCCGACGGCGGCGCCGCAGCGGTTCGTCATGGCCCGCATCGGCACCTCGCTCACCGTGCTCGGCTTCGTGTTCCACCTCGCGGCGACCCTCACCCGCGGTATCGCCGCGGGACGGGTGCCCTGGGCGAACCTGTACGAGTTCGCGATGGTGGGGACGCTGCTCATCATCGCCGTCTACCTCGTGGTGCTCACCCGCCTCGACCTGCGCTTCCTCGGCACCTTCATCACGGGCCTCGTGGTCGTCCTCCTGGGCCTCGGCGCGACGAACTTCTACGTCGAGGTCTCGCCGCTGATGGACCCGCTGAAGAGCGTGTGGCTCATCATCCACGTGTTCGTCGCCTCGCTCGCGACCGCGTTCTTCGCCCTCGCCTTCGCGCTCTCGGTGATCCAGCTCATGCAGGCGCGACGCGAGCGGCTGCTCGGCGAGGGGGCGGCGAAGACCGGCCCCGGCTTCCTGCGGACCTTCCCGCCGGCGGAGCGGCTGGAGAGCCTGGCGTACCTGTTCACGATCATCGGCTTCATCCTCTGGACCTTCACGCTCATCGCCGGATCCATCTGGGCGTACTACGCGTGGAGCCGCTTCTGGGGCTTCGACGTGAAGGAGACCTGGACCTTCGTGATCTGGGTGCTCTACGCCGGGTACATCCACGCCAGGGCGACGCGCGGCTGGCGCGGCAACCCCTCGGCCTGGCTCTCGATCGTCGGCTTCACCGCCGTGATCTTCAACTTCACCATCGTCAACGTCTTCTTCAAGGGCCTGCACGCCTACTCCGGCCTGAGCTGAGGGCGCCGAGC
This sequence comes from Microbacterium sp. GbtcB4, assembly GCF_019091465.1. Lineage (NCBI taxonomy): Bacteria > Bacillati > Actinomycetota > Actinomycetes > Micrococcales > Microbacteriaceae > Microbacterium > Microbacterium sp. GbtcB4. The sequence goes on along the minus strand of NZ_JAGXJJ010000002.1, from coordinate 147,180 downwards.
ACAGCTTCGGAGGTCGCGAGGGACACGCCGCCGGGCGGGGCTCGGTCACGGCGTGTCGTCCGCCATCTCCGAAGTCGTGCCCGCCGGAGCAGGGCTCAGGCGCCGAGGGGGATGACCTCGGCGTGCTCGACGCCGCCCTCGTACCAGACGAACTCGGCCTCGGTGACGACCTCCGTCGGGACGGGTGAGAGCGGACGGACCTGGGTAGCGGCGAGCTGCTGCCATGTCTCGGGATCCAGCGTCTTGCCGTAGAGCACCGAGAGGTGGAAGGTCCAGTCCTCGACGGAGAGCTCGTCGAGGCGACGGAAGTCCGTCGGCCGGAGCACCTCCGTCAGTGAGGCGTATGCGTGCACGAGGGCGGGCGTGCGGGCGAGGCGCAGGATCACGATCTGCCACGGCGCGGGGAAGACGTCCACGGCGTCGGCGGTGAGCTCGAGAGGACTCTGTTCCGTGGCCCAGGCGCGGATCACGGCTCGCAGCTCCTCCCGACGCTCCGGCTCGAAGAAGCCTCGAAGCGTCACGTGCTCCGTGTGCGGATGCCGCAGCGGTGTGTCCAGACGACCGAGCGCAGCCTCCTGGATCGCCCGGTATTCCACGGCGACGGCCCCCTTCGGCCGGAGGACGAGATACTGCTGCCCGTCGAGGCCCGCGAGCTGGTCCGGAGTGTCCATGAACGGTCGGCGCATGGCACGAGGGTACGGGGTATCGCCGTCGTGTCCGGGCACAGTCTCGGAGATCGGACCCGACACGCCGCCGGAGCGGGCTGTCCGGCGGCGTGTCGTGCGTGATCTCCGAAGTCGTGCCCGGGGTCAGGCGGTGACGACGGCGCGCGCCGTGGTCGTGCGGCGGACCGCGACGACAACCGTCGTGGCGACGAGCGAGAGCACGCCCCAGACGACGAGGGCGGCGACGGCGGCCCCGCTCGCCTCCACGAGACCCGCGAAGGCCGGTGCGGTCGGGAGGGCGGCCCCGATGCTCGCGAGCCAGTCGGGCACGGTCGAGATGAGTCCCGTCGCCACGGCGATGACCCCGATCAGTGCGGCGATCCAGCGTCCGACGCCGCCGAACACCGCGACGAGGGCCTGGTTCACCGCGGCGAACACCACCCCGGCGAGGACGGCGGTCCCCGCGAACGCCCACCACTCCGCGACGTCGTAGTCGGCCACGATCTGCACGATGAGCGAGACGAGCAGACCCTGCGCCGCGCCGATCGCCGCGGCCGGCCAGAACGCGCGGACGGTGAGGGAGGCGGAGGAGCGTCGTGAGGTGAGGGTGCGCGCCGTGTGGGCACGGAGCACGAGGAAGGACGCGAGACCGCCGAACCACAGCACCACCGCGGTGAGCAGCGGGATCGCGGTGGGGCCGAAGAGCGAGCCCATCGAGGAGTCGGTCGCCACGGGGTCGGCGATCACCGACGCCAGCGACGTCGACTCCTCGTCGCTGAAGGACGGGAGGGAGTCGGCCGCGGTGCGCAGTCCGCCCGCGAGATCGCCGGTGCCGGTCGCGAGGGTGTCGAGACCGGTGGCGAGCTCCGTGCTGCCGTCGGCGAGCTGGGTCGCGCCGTCGGCGAGCTGCGTCGCGCCCGACGACAGCGCCCGCGCTCCCGCGGCCGACTGATCCACGCCCTCTGTCGCGAGGCGGTTGAGCCCGCCGGCGAGCTCGGTCGCCCCGGCGCCCGCCTCGCCGAGCTGGGTGGCGAGCGTGGAGAAGGACGCGGGAAGCGCGGCGATTCCACCCGCGACCTGGGGGCTGTTGAGGATGCCGGAGGCGGTCCCCGCCGACTTCGCCGCTGCCGCCGCCTTCGAGGCGAGGTCCGAGAGCTGCCCGCACTCCGCCGAGTCCGGGTCGGCGGCGCACGCCGTGGCCGCCATCGTCCCGAGACCCTGTGCGACCGTGGCCGAGTCCGTCGCGGCCGACTTCGCCGACGCGCCCGCCGACTGGATGCTACCGGTGAGCTTCTGGACGCCGGCGACCCGGCCCTGCAGCTCAGTCGCCGCGGAGGTGAGTCCCGCGCCGATCGTCCCTGCGCCGGTTGCCGCCTGCCGCGTCTGCCCCGCGATCGTGTCGAGGCCGGACGCGAGCGTCGAGGCACCGCTGCCCAGCTCTCCGGCACCCGCGGCGAGTTGCGTCGCGCCCTCCGGGAGGGCCGCGGCGCCGGTCGCCGCGTCACGGGCACCCTGCGCCAGCTTCAGGGCCCCGTCCGCCGCATCGCCGATCTGGTCGCCGATGGTGGTGAAGCCGACGAGGATGTTCTCGGTCGTGGCCTCGGACAGGGTGGTGCCGAGCGTCGAGGCCGCCACGTCGGCGATCTGCCCGGTGATGAGGTCGTCCGCCACGAGGCCGTCGTCGGGCGTCGTCACCTGGATCGTCGCCTGCTCCGCGTCCCCGCCGCCGTCCGCGACCGCCTGACCCGCGGAGGTCGCCGCGGCCGAGAAGTCCTCGGGGATCGTGATGACGGCCTGGTAGGTGCCGTCGGCGAGCCCGTCGGCGGCGTCCTCCTCGTTGGAGATGACCCACGTGAGGTTCGAGTCGAGATCGTCCGACCCCTCGACGAGGCCGGACGCGAGCTGTCGCCCGAGGGGAGCGGTCTGGCCGTCGATCTCGACGGGTTCGTCGAGGTTCACGATCGCCGCGGTCATGGAGTCGAGGCGCTCGGTCGGGTTGTAGAGCGCCGCCATGAGGATGCCGCCGATCGCGGCGGGCAGCAGCAGGACGCCGAGGACGGTGAGCCAGGTGATGGGCTTGCGTGAGCGGGCACGCTCGAGGGGGAGGGTCATGCGGGCACCTCGGTCGTTTCTGCGGCGCTCGGGCGGGGCGCGCGCGTGTCGAGTACGTCGGCGGACGGCCATCCGGCGTCCGCGAGGAGGGAGCGGGCCGCGTCGGGGTCGGCGGCCGTGGCGAAGACGGCGAGCTCTCGGCGCGACCTCGCGTCGCGCAGCATCGCGGCGACCTGGTCGCGCTCGCCGCCGCGGAGCCGGTCCGCGCCGTCGATCACCACGAGCTCGGAACGGCCGCGGAGGGCTTCGCGGAGGTCGGCGAGCACCGGGGCGTCGTCACCCGGGAGCACGCAGCCCACGTGGGAACGGACCCAGGCCGCCCGACCGGGGAGCAGGTGCCCGGCGACGCGGAGGCGTCCGTCGGCCGGAGCGATGCGGGCGCCGACCGTGAGCGCGAGGGCCCGCAGCGTCCCGGCGTCCGCGCCGCTCGCGACCAGGGCCGCGCCGGGTGCGAGCCGCAGCGACAGTCCCTCCGTCGCCGCGGGGCCCGCGCCGAGCTCCAGGTCATCGGCTGCGACGAGCGACCCGTCGCCCGGCCACGCCTCGAGGTGCCGTTCGCGTTCCACCGCCTCGCCCTCGATGTCCACCCGGGGGAGGATCCGCTCGAGCCACGACGGGATCTCCCACGCGCGCTCCCCGAGGATCGCCATGAGCGCCGGGATCAGCGTCATGCGCACGAGGAAGGCGTCGAAGGCGATGCCGGCGGCGAGTCCGAGGGCGATGGGCTTGAGGGAGGAGTCGCCCTCCGGCACGAAGGCGACGAACACCGCGAACATGATGAGGCCGGCCGCCGTGACGACCTTCGCCGAACCGGTGAACCCGCTCCGTACCGCGCGCAGAGCTGCGGCCCGTCGGGTGGCGCGGTTCACCGATCCCGCACCCTCGCGGAGGTCGGGATCGTGCACGAAGTCCTCGCGCATCCGCGACACGAGGAACACCTGGTAGTCCATCGCCAGGCCGAAGAGCACGCCCATGAGGATGATCGGCATGAAGCTGATGATCGGGCCGACCTTCGCGACGTGCAGGAGGTCGGCGAACCAGCCCCACTCGAAGACCGCCCCGACGACGCCGAAGGCGGCGACGATCGACAGCAGGTAGCCCGCCGCGGCGGTGATCGGCACCCAGAGGGAGCGGAACACGATGGTGAGGAGGATCAGCGAGAGACCGATCACGAAGATCCCGAACGGCAGCAGAGCCGCCCCGAGCTGATCCGAGATGTCGATGCCGACGGCGGTGAAACCGGTGACCTTGAGGTCGATGCCGAACTCGTCCAGCCACTCGTCGTGGTGGCTGCGGAGCTCGCGCACGAGATCGGCCGTCGCGGGGTCGTCGGGAGCCGTCTCCGGGATGATCTGGACGATGCCGGTGTCGGCGGTCTCGTTCGGCGTCGCGAGGGCGACCTCCTTCACGCCGGGAACCTCGGCCACTGCGTCTCCGAGGTCCTCCATGAGACCGAGCGGATCGGTGGAGGTGACGATGGTGCCGGTGAGGATGAGGGGGCCGTTGAACCCGGGGCCGAACTGCTCGCCGACGAGGTCGTAGTTCTGTCGCGCCTCGGAGTCCTTCGGCAGGACGCCGGCGTTCGGCAGGGCGAGGTCGAGGCTGAGAGCGGGGACGGCGACGATGCCGAGGCCGAGGACGACCGCGAGGGAGACGAGGACGGGGTGCTTCGTCACGCCCTCCACCCACCGACGGCTGCCGCGGGGCTTCGTGACGGCGTCCTTCGCGGGCGCCTTCTTCGGGGCCTTCGCGCGCTTCGGTCGTCCGGCCACGCGGCCCTTGAGGAATCCGAGCAGGGCCGGGGTCAGTGTCACCGCGATCGCCACGGCGACCGCGACGGCCACGGACGCCGCGACGCCCATGGTGGTGAGGAACGGGATGCCCGCGAAGCCCAGGCCGATCAGCGCGATGAGCACGGTGACGCCGGCGAAGACGACCGCCGACCCGGCCGTGCCCACGGCCCGTGCGGCCGACTCCTCGGGTTCCACGCCGTCCCTGACCTGGTCCTGGTGGCGCGCGACGATGAAGAGCGCGTAGTCGATCCCCACCGCGAGTCCGAGCATCAGGGCGAGCAGCGGCGTGGTGGAGGAGACGGTCGCGAAGGCGGTCGCCGTGAAGATCCCGGCCATGGAGATGCCGACACCGAGGATCGCGGTGAGCAGGGGGAGTCCGGCGACCACGAACGACCGGAACGTGACGATGAGCACGAGGAGCGCGATGAGCAGGCCCACCGCCTCGGTGAGGGTGACGCCGGGGATCGAGATCGCGAAGAGGTCGCCGCCGAGAGAGGCCTGCGCACCGTCGGGGAGCTCTGCCGCGAGCTCGCCGACGGTGGAGCGCAGGGCGTCCTTGGTCTCCTCGGAGACGTCGGTGGACTCACCGTCGAACTGCAGGCGCACGATGGCCGCCGTGCCGTCGTCGTTGATCATGCCGTTGACCATCTCGTCGTACGGCGAGGTGGCGGCGAGGACCTCGTCGAGGTCGCCGAGCTCCGACACGGCATCCTCGATCGGCTCGCGGTACTCGTCATCGGTGATCTCGTCGCCGTCGGCGGCCACGACGATGAACTGCGCATTCGTGCCGCTCACCTGCGGGAAGGAGCGGGAGAGCTGCTCGAGGCCGGCCTGGGACTCGGTCCCGGGGATGGAGAACGTGTTGTCGGTGCCGGCGCCGAGGACCACGGCTCCGGCTCCGGCGATGCCGAGGGCGAGGAGCCAGGAGACGAGGACGCGCCACGGGTGACGGAAGGACCAGCGTCCGAGGGACGAGAGGAGTGTGGACACGCGAATCTCCGTGGGGTGCCGGGTGGATACACAGGTGTATCCGATACATAGATGTATCGTAAGGTCATCCGCCATCCGGAGTCTGTGCACCGGGTGTGAATCGTCGAGAGGGAAGGCCAGGAGGTTCCGATGTCGTCACCCGCCACCCGCAGCCGGGAGAACACGAAAGCGCGTCTGCTGGAGGCCGCCGCGCAGGTGTTCGCCGAGGTCGGCCTGGACGGGGCCTCGGTCGAGGCGGTCTGCGAGCGCGCCGGCTTCACGCGCGGGGCGTTCTACTCGAACTTCGACTCGAAGGACGAGCTGTTCCTGACCCTCGCGGCCGGGGTTGCCGACGCGAGGGTGGCAGCCGTGCGGACTCGCGTGGAGCAGATGCGGGCGGACGGCGAGCTCGCCGACGACTGCGACCCGAAGGATCTCGTCCAGCAGATCATGGAGCTCGGCAGCGACGACCGCCTGGGCGTGATGCTCATGAGCGAGATCCGCATCCGCGCCCTCCGCGACCCGCAGTTCGGCGAGGCCTACCTCGCCCAGGAGCGCGAGATGGTGGCGAGCATCGCGCGCATCGTGGAGGACATCGTGGAGGCGGCGGGCACGCTGCGTCTTCGGCTACCCGCGACCGATGCGGCGCGCATGCTCATGATCCTCTGGGAGGGCATGACCGTCCGCGGTGCGATGGCCGGTCGTGACGACGCGGCCCTGCGGCACTCCGGCGGCGAGGAGCTGGGGCGGCTCGTGGAACTCCTCGTCGAGTCCTAGGCGCTGCGGGCTGCAAGCAGCTCGTGGTGGCAGCGGGCCAGTCGGGCCAGCCACCATTCCCGACGCTCGTCCGCGGCGGCGAGCCGGGTGAGCGCTGCCGGGTCGGGGGACAGGCGTCCCACCGGGATCGCGCCGTCCACGGGGCGGAGGTCGGCGACGTCGTCCTGGAACAGGGAGGCCGTGCCCAGACCGCAGTCGTAGTCGAGGGTGGGGAGCGCGGCGGCCAGCGCGGCCCCCTGCGACAGGCCGATCGCGGTGTCCAGGGCGCTGGAGACGACCGCGGGAAGGCCGGCCGCGGTGACGATCTGCAGGGCATGGGTCAGGCCGCCCAGGGGCTGCGCCTTGATGACGACGATGTCCGCCGCGCCCGCGCGGGCGACGGCGAGGGGGTCGCCGGACTTCCGGATGCTCTCGTCCGCGGCGACCGGGATCCCCATGTAGGCGATGCGCCGGCGCAGCTCGACGAGCTCGGGCACGGAGGCGCAGGGCTGCTCGATGTACTCCAGGTCGAAGACGGCGAGGGCGTGCACGGCGTGCTCGGCCTCATCGACGTTCCAGAGGCCGTTCGCGTCGATCCGGATGCGGCCCTCCGGCCCGAGCGTCTCCCGGACAGCGCGGACCCGGGCGACGTCGTCCGCCAGTACCTGTCCCGGCTCGGCGACCTTGACCTTCGCGGTCCGGCATCCGGCGAAACGCCCGAGGACCTCGGGCACGCGGGTGGCGTCGACGGCGGGCACGGTGGCGTTCACGCCGACGCGGTCGCGCAGCGGTGCGGGTTGGGGGGCGTACGCGTAGTCGATCGCGGCCGCCAGCCAGGTCGCGGCCTCGGCGTCGTCGTACTCGACGAACGGGGAGAACTCGGCCCAGCCCTCCGGCCCTTCGAACAGCAGGGCCTCGCGGGTGTCGACGCCGCGGAAGCGGGTCTGCATCGGCAGGGCGACGACGCGGGCGGAATCGAGGAGCTCCGTGACGGCGGGGATCATGACCCCATTGTGCGCCACGACCCTCGACAGGATGTCGCGCGTATATGTGCCGTTGACAATGGTGTGTGACGCACACTACTGTGATCGACATGAACGAGACGCTCGACACGCATCTGCAGGAACTGCGCCGCGGCACCGTGGTGCTCGCCTGCCTGCAGCTGCTGCGCACGTCGGAGTACGGGTATGCGCTGCTCGAGCAGCTCGAGAGTCGGGGCTTCGCCACCGATGCGAACACGCTCTACCCGCTGCTCCGTCGTCTGGAGAAGCAGGAGTACCTCACGAGCGAGTGGAACACCGACGAGGCCCGGCCTCGCAAGTTCTACCGCACCTCGGAAGCCGGGGCCCGGCTCGCCGACACCCTCACCGACGAGTGGCGCGCGCTGACCGCCGCGATCGCCTCTCTCACCCCCGAGGAGAACTGACATGACCCCCACGAGCACGCTCACCGAGCGCTACATCAGCGCCACGATCCGCAGCCTCGCGCCGGAGGCGCAGGGCGAGGTCCGCGCCGAACTCGAAGCGGCCATCGCCGACGCCGTCGACGCGCGGCGGGAACAGGGCGAGAGCCCGGAGGAGGCGGAGCGCGCCGTCCTCACCGACCTCGGCGACCCGGGCATCCTCGCCGCCGGATACGCCGACCGACCGCTCCACCTCATCGGTCCTCGGTACTACCTCACCTGGTGGCGGCTGCTGAAGCTGCTCCTGTTCATCGTGCCGCCGTTCGCCGCGGTGGGCGTCGCGATCGGGCAGCTGATCAACGGCGGCGGACCCGGAGAGGTGATCGGCGCGGTCGTCTCGGTCACGCTGTCGGTGATCGTGCACCTGTGCTTCTGGGTCACGCTCGTCTTCGTCGTGCTGGAGCGCACCGGCGCCGACACCGGCGTGCGCTGGAACGTGGACCAGCTTCCCGAGCCGACGGAGCACGGGGCCGCCCGCGCCGACGTGATCGCCTCGCTCGTGTTCCTCCTCGCCGGCATCGGCGCGATCGTGTGGGACGCGACGCTCGGATTCTTCCCGACCGGCGGCGACCCCATCCCGATCCTGGCGCCCGCGCTCTGGCCGGTGGGCATCGGCATCCTCCTCGCGCTCATGATCGCGGAGGCCGTCCTGGCCGTCGCCGTGTACGCGCGTCGGCGGTGGACCGTCGCCGCGGCCGTCGTGAACACCGTCCTCGCCGTCGCCTTCGCCGTGTGGGCCCTCACCCTGCTCCTGCAGGGCGAGCTCCTCAACCCGGCCTTCCTGGAGTTCGTGTTCACGGACGACGGGGTGGATGCCGACACCATGCGCGTGCTCACGGTGATCACCGGGGTCTGCCTCGTGGCCTTCCCGGCCTGGGACATCGTCGACGGGTGGATGAAGACGGCGCGTGCCCGGGGAATAGGCTGAAGATCGTGACCGATGCCTTCGTCTCCGACCTGTTCGATCCCGCCGAGTGGGAGCTGGCGCCCGGCGCCGAGCACTACACCGACATCACGGCGCACGTGAGCCGCGACGGCGGGGTCGCCCGCATCGCCTTCCACCGGCCGGAGGTGCGCAACGCCTTCCGCCCGCACACGGTCGACGAGCTCTACCGGGCGCTCGACATCGCGCGACAGGACGCGCGTATCGGCGCGGTGCTGCTGACCGGCAACGGACCGAGCCCGAAGGACGGCGGGTGGGCGTTCTGCTCCGGCGGTGATCAGCGCATCCGCGGGCGCGACGGGTACAAGTATGCTTCGACAGGCTCAGCAACCCAGGGGGATGGCACAGCAACCCAGGGGGAAGGAGCCGCCCCCGCTGTCGGGCGGCTGCACATCCTCGAGGTGCAGCGGCTCATTCGGTTCATGCCGAAGGTCGTCATCGCCGTGGTCCCCGGGTGGGCGGCCGGCGGCGGGCACTCGCTGCACGTGGTGTGCGACCTGACCATCGCGTCGGCCGAGCACGCGCGCTTCAAGCAGACGGACGCCGACGTCGGCAGCTTCGATGCCGGGTACGGCTCCGCCTACATGGCCCGGCAGACGGGGCAGAAGTTCGCGCGGGAGGTGTTCTTCCTCGCCGAGGAGTACTCGGCGCAGAGGGCCTACGAGGCGGGCGCCGTGAACCGCGTCGTGCCGCACGCCGAGCTCGAGCGCGAGGCGCTGAAGATGGCGCGCACCGTGCTGACGAAGTCGCCGACCGCGATCCGGATGCTGAAGTTCGCCTTCAACGCCGTCGATGACGGGCTCGTAGGGCAGCAGGTGTTCGCCGGCGAGGCCACGCGTCTCGCCTACGGCACCGACGAGGCGGTGGAGGGGCGGGATTCGTTCCTCGAGAAGCGCGCCCCCGACTGGTCCTCGTTCCCCTGGCACTACTGAGCCGGAGGGACGATCGTGACCGCCCTCATCCCGACCGACGCCGAAGACACCGGGCTCCTGCGGGAGGCGCTGCTCCGGGCTCTCGACGAGGGGCCGGCTCTCGGCTTCGGCATGCTCGCCGATGCTCCGGCGGAGGTGGACGACGGCATCGCCGCGGTCATCGCGACCTCCGGATCCAGCGGCGTCCCGAAGCGGGTGGCGCTGAGCGGCGAGGCCCTGCGGGCGAGTGCGGAGGCCACCGCCGCCCGGATCGGCAGCGGTCGCTGGCTGCTCGCTCTCCCGGCCGGCTACGTCGCGGGGCTGCAGGTGATGGTGCGGTCGATCCTCGCCGGCACCGAGCCGACCCGGATCGAGGGGCGGTTCACCCCGCGGGCGTTCGCCGAGGCCACGCGGAGCATGCGGCACGTCACGACCGCGGGCGTCTTCCCCGCCCTCTACACCTCCCTCGTCCCGGCGCAGATCGCGACGCTGCTCGACGCGAGTACCGAGCCGGGGGTGCTCGCGGCGCTGCAAGCTTACGAAGCCATCCTCGTCGGGGGCCAGGCGCTGCCAGAGCCGCTGCGGGAGCGGGCGGCCGACCTCGGAGTGCGTCTCGTGCGGACCTACGGCTCGACGGAGACCAGCGGCGGCTGCGTGTACGACGGCGTCCCGCTCGACACCGTGAACGTCCGGGCGGTCGACGGCGAGCTGCGGATCGCCGGCCCCATGCTCGCGGAGTGCTATCTGGGCGACCCGGCACTGACCGCGCGCACGTTCGTCAGGGACGAGCACGGCATCCGCTGGTACCGCACCGGCGACCTCGGGCTCCTCGAGGACGGGGTCGTGCGCGTGCACGGTCGCGCGGACAACGTGATCGTGTCGGGCGGCATCAACATCTCGCTCGACCGGGTGGAGCGCATCGTGCGCGCCGTGCCCGGGCTGCATCAGGCCGTGGTCGTGGCGGTGTCGGATGACCGCTGGGGGGAGGCCTCGGTCATCGTCGCGGCGCGCGGGGAGGCCCTGCGGCGCAGCGAGTCCGAGCAGCTCGCCCAGGCCAGGGAGGCGGTGGCCGGCGAGATCGGCGCCCACGCCCGTCCGTCCCGCCTGATCCTCGTGGACGAGCTCGACGTCCTCTCCTCCGGCAAACCCGACCGCGAGGCGATCCGCCGCATGGTCGCCTCCCTCTAGCCCGTCGACCCACCCCTTTCGCGCCGACCCGGCCCCTTCCGGACGGCCGCAAGGGGCCGGGACACACGGAAAGGGGTGGGTCGGCGGGAGTGCCAGACTGAGGGCATGGCCTCGTACACGCATGGACACCACGAATCCGTCCTCCGCTCGCACAGTGTGCGGGACATCGCGAACTCGGCGGCCTACCTTCGACCGCACCTCACGGCAGAAACCCGGCTCCTCGACGTGGGAGCGGGACCCGGGTCGATCACGGTGGACTTCGCGGGTGTGGTCGCGCACGTCACGGCGACCGAGATCGACGATGCTGCGCTGTCCCTCTCCCGCGACCTCGCCGCCGCGCGAGGCGTCACGAACATCGCCTTCTCCGTCGAGGACGTGCACGCGCTGAGCTTCGCCGACGACTCCTTCGACGTCGTGCACGCGCACCAGGTGCTGCAGCACGTCGCCGATCCGGTGCAGGCGCTGCGGGAGATGCGCCGGGTCGCGAAGCCCGGGGGGCTCATCGCCGCCCGCGACGCCGACTACGCGGGCTTCCTGTGGTTCCCGGTGCTCCCGGAAATCGACCGCTGGCTCGCGCTGTACCGCGCCGCCGCCCGGGCGAACGGCGGAGAACCGGATGCCGGCCGCCGCCTCCTGGCCTGGGCGCGGGCGGCGGGCTTCGAGGACGTTTCGGCGACCGCGTCGACCTGGTGCTACGCGACGCCGTCCGAGCGCGCCTGGTGGGGCGGGATGTGGGCCGACCGCATCCTGGAGTCGGCGCTCGCGCGGCAGCTCGTGGACCAGGAGATGGCCTCCGCCGCCGACCTGCAGGAGATCAGCGACGCCTGGAAGCGCTGGTCCGACGACGGCGACGGCTGGTTCCTCGTGCCGCACGGGGAGATCCTCGCCCGCGCCTGACGGATACATCCCGCGACGGATGCCAGTCCCCGCGCGCTCGCGTAGCGTGGGGGAGTGATCCGTCCGCTGTCCCGTACCGGCCTCGTCCTCGACATCGTCGGGGCGGTGCTGCTGTTCGCGCTTCTGACGCCGCTCGGGGTCGTGTTCTATGCGCCCCAACCGGACCTGGCCGGGTCCTCCGCGGTCAACGTCATCGGTCTGATCTCGTCGTCGGTGTTCCTGTTCGGCGGTGTCGCGATCGGACGCCTGGCCCCCGGTCTTGCGCTCGCCGCGGCCTGGGCCGGCGCCATCGTGCAGATGCTCGCCGGGTTCGGGCCGCTGCCGACCGACTTCGCGATCCTCCTCGTGCTGTACGCGACCTCCGCGTGGGGCACCCGCCGCGTGCTCTGGTGGGGGTTCGGATCGGTGATCGTCGGCGGCATCGTCGCCGCGCTGTACATGGTCGTCGTCGGGGGCGTCATGTTCGGCTCCGGCAGCGGATGGGAGCTCGTGACCGGCGGCACCCTGCTCGTCGCGGCCTCCATCATGGCGCTGGGGTTCGCGTGGGTGTGCGGTCTCCTCTGGCGGGTCGTGCTGCGCAACCGGCGCACGCGTTCGGCGCAGCTGCAGGCCGAGGCCCTGGCCGCCGAGGAGCAGGAACGGGTCCGCATTGCGCGGGACATGCATGATGTCGTGGCCCACTCGCTCGCGGTCGTCATCGCCCAGGCTGACGGTGCCCGCTATGCCGCGGCGGTGAAGCCGGAGATCGCGACGGAGGCCCTCGGCACGATCGCGCAGACCGCCCGCGGAGCCCTGAGCGACGTGCGGATGCTCCTCACCCAGCTCCGTCATCGGCAGGGGGACGGTCCGCAGCCGACCCTCGCCGACCTCGAGACGCTGTTCGCCCAGGTGCGCCAGGCCGGCATCGAGCCGCGGGTCACCGTCGACCCCATGCCCCCGGGGGAGCCGCCGGGGGCCATCCAGCTCGCGGTCTACCGGATCCTCCAGGAGGCGCTGACCAACGCGATCCGCCACGGCGACGGCGCGGTGGACGTGCATCTCGCATGGCTCCCCGATCGCGTCGACATCGAGGTCCGCAACACCGTCTCGCCGGAGTCGACGCCGGGGACCCCCGGAGGACACGGCCTCATCGGCATGCGCGAGCGGGCGCAGCTCGTGGGCGGTAGTCTGCAAGCCGAGCGCCGTGGTGCGCAGTTCGTCGTCCAGAGCAGCCTTCCGATCGGAGCCCCGCAGTGATCAGAGTCGTGCTGGTGGACGACCAGGCGCTGTTCCGGGCCGGGATCCGCATGCTCGTGGCCTCCCAGCCGGACCTCGAGGTCGTGGGGGAGGCGGGGAACGGGCAGGAGGCGCTCGCCGTGGTCGCCGCGACCCGGCCCGACGTGGTCCTCATGGACATCCGGATGCCGGTCATGGACGGGCTGACCGCGACCGCCGAGATCCTGTCCCGTCCGGAGCCCCCGCGCATCGTCATGCTCACCACGTTCGACCTCGACGAGGCGGCGGCCCGGGCGATCCGGCAGGGGGCGAGCGGCTTCCTCCTCAAGGACGCCGATCCGGAGTTCCTGCTCGCCGCGATCCGCACCGTGCACGCGGGATCGAGTGTGATCGCGGCCTCGGCGACCCGGGAACTGTTCGAGCACTTCGCGGAGGCTCCGAAGCCCGTGCCGCCGCAGTACGCCGAGCTGACGGAGCGCGAGCGGGAGATCTTCGCGCTCGCCGCCCGGGGACTCTCGAACGCCGAGATCGCCGCGCGGGAGTTCCTCAGCGAGGCCACGGTGAAGACCCACATCAGCCGCATCCTCACGAAGCTCGCGCTCCGCGACCGCGTGCAACTCGTCGTGTTCGCGTTCGAGCACGGCCTCGCCTGACGCCGACCCACCCCCTTCCGTTCGACCCGGCCCCTTGCGGCGGCCCGTAGAGGGGTGGGAGGCGCGCAAGGGGGTGGGTCGGGAGGACGCGGGATCATCCTCCCGATGTAGCGGGATGCTCCCGGCGGGCGACGCGGGGGCCGGGGGCGCGGAAATAGCGTCGTGGACATGGAGATCACGACCACCGACCTCGGGCTCGCCGCCCGCGTCCAGCACCTGAAGAAGACCTACGGTTCGGGCGAGGGCACCGTCCGCGCGCTCGACGATGTGAGCGTCGGCATCCGCCGCGGACAGTTCACCGCCATCATGGGTCCGTCCGGATCCGGCAAATCCACCCTCATGCACATCATGGCCGGCCTCGACAGTCCGACGGAGGGGCGGGCGTGGATCGGCGACACCGAGATCACGGGTCTCGGCGACCTCGACCTCACCATCCTGCGCCGCCGCCGCGTCGGGTTCATCTTCCAGGCGTTCAACCTCGTCCCCACGCTCGACGCCCTCGGCAACATCCTGCTGCCGTTCGAGCTCGACGGCCGCCGCCCCAGCGCCATCGAGCGGGCACGGATCGACGGCCTCATCGAGACGCTCGGCCTCGGCAAGCGCCTCGGCCACCGGCCGCACCAGCTCTCGGGCGGACAGCAGCAGCGCGTCGCCATCGCCAGAGCCCTCGCCACCGCCCCCGACCTCGTGTTCGCGGACGAGCCCACGGGCAACCTCGACTCCCAGACCGGACGGGAGGTGCTGCGCCTGCTCGCGTCCGCCAGCCGGGAGCATGGCCAGTCCATCGCGATGGTCACGCATGACGCGATCGCGGCGAGCCACGCCGACCGGGTGCTCTACCTCGGCGACGGCCGGATCGTGGCGGATCACCCGCGGCAGACCGCGGAGCAGATCTCGGCCTACATGCTCGCCGCGGAGGTGTCGGCATGACCGCGCTCGCCACGGTCGTCCCGGAGACGCGGACGACCGGACCCCGGCTGGCCTGGCTCCGTGACCGCGGCATGGGCGCGAGCGTCCTCGTCGCGGCGCTGTCCTCGGCGTTCGGCGTCTTCCTCGTCGAGATCACGGCCTACATCGGCGCCGTCCTCCAGGCCGATCCGTTCATCGGCGACAGCGGCACGCTCGCGGTCGTCGTCGCGATCCTGTCGGTGCTGCTCACCGCCGTCGCGATGTACGTGGCCGCGATCGTCACGGCGAACACCTTCTCGACGATCATCGCGGGACGCACCCGGCAGATCGCGCTCATGCGTCTCATCGGGGCGACGGCGCGTGCGCAGCGGGCGGAGGTCGGCCGGCAGGGCCTCGTCGTCGGGCTCCTCGGCGCAGGGCTCGGCCTTCTCGGCGGATTGCTCCTCTCTGCGGCGGCCGTCCAGCTCGGCGGACAGCTCGTCGCCACCTCACCGTCGTCCTTCTCGCTCGCCCAGCCCGCTCTCGCCCTCCCGGCGATCGGTGTCGCGCTCACCACCTGGGCGGCCGCCTGGGTGGGTTCGCGTCGCGTGCTCGCGGTGACGCCGCTGCAGGCTCTGGGCGGCGCGGTGGAGCGCACGCGCGACGAGGTCTCCGGGCGGAAGGGCCGCCATGTCGGGGCCTGGGTGCTGCTGATCTCCGGCGCGGCTCTGCTCGCCGGCGGCGTCGTCCTCGGACTCGTCACACCGCTCGGTGTCGTGGTCGCGTTCTTCGGCGGCATCCTCTCCTTCACCGGACTCGCCCTGGGGTCCGTGCTGTTCATGCCGCCGGTGCTCCGGCTTGTGGGGCGCCTCTTCGGCTCGAGCGCGACCGCGCGTCTCGCGGCCGAGAACGCTCTGCGGTACCCGGAGCGGTCGTCGCGGATGGCCATCGGCGTCGTCATGGGCGTGACCCTGGTGACCATGTTCGCGGTGGCGCTGGAGTCGTCGAAGCGCCTGATGACCAGCCAGACCACGGAGGAGATCCCGGCCGAGTTCTTCGCGCCGTACGACGCCTTCGCGGCCATCATGATGGTGCTCGTCGCGGTGTCGGCCGTGATCGCGGCCGTCGGCCTCGTCAACCTCCTGACCATCGGCGTCGTGCAGCGGCGCCGCGAGCTCGGACTGCTGCGCTCGATCGGTCTGTCCAACCGCCAGGTGCGCCGCATGGTGCTGCTGGAGGCGACGCACATCACGGTGGCGGCGACCCTCACCGGTCTCGTGCTCGGGGTGCTGTACGGGTGGATCGCGGCGCAGTCGCTGCTCGGCTCCGTGCCCGTCCTTCCGGAGTTCACGCCCGCCGGGTTGCTCGCCCCGCAGGTGCCGTGGCTCCCCGTGGTGATCATCGTCGCCGCGACCGCGCTGCTCACGCTCGTGGCCGCCGCGACGCCGACGCGACTGGCGACCAGGGTGGCTCCCGTCGAGGCGCTCGCGGCCGACTGACGGCTCTAGGCTGGACGGATGCCGTCGCCGTTCGATCAGTCCCCGTATCAGGTCCGACTCGACTGGGGGGTGTCCGGGCTCGCCCGTCTCGCCCCGGCCGATGTCGTCGTGGTGATCGACGTCCTCCGGTTCTCCTCGACGGTCGCCGATGCGGTGGCCGCGGGAGCGGAGGTCGAGCTGGCCGGAGCGCTCGACTGGTCGCGGAACGGGGCGGTGGTGGCGGCCGCCGCCCCGACCGGCGCCACGGTGCTGTTGGGAGCGATCCGCAACGCCGGTGCCGTGGCCAGGGCCGTGCAGGTGGAGCAGGAACGCCGCCAGGGTCGCACCTCGGTGGCGCTGATCCCGGCCGGCGAGCTCGATGCCGCGGGCGAGCTGCGCGTCGCCGTGGAGGACCAGCTCGGGGCCGGAGCGATCGCCGCGGCGCTCACCGATCTCGGCATCGACCACACGGCCCCGGACGCCGCGGTGGCCGCAGAGGGCTTCCGCGCCCTGCGGCGTGCGCTGAAGCACCTGATCGGGGCGACGGGCTCCGGACGCGAGCTGCAGGCCGGGGTCTCCGCGACGGACCGGATCCGGGCCGCCGGACTGGTGCCGACGAGCACCGCCGACGCGGCCGTCCTGGATGCGGTGGACGCGGTCCCCGTTCTGCGCGACGGGCGGTTCACGCGCTTCGAGTGAGCACGCGATCCGCGTAGGGTCGAGGAATGAGGTTCCTCCCCGCTCTCCTCGTCGATGCCGTCCTCGTCCTCGTCTTCGCCGCCATCGGCCGCGCTTCCCACCAGGAGGACCCGGCAGGGTTCCTCCTCACGGCCTGGCCCTTCCTCGTGGCCCTGCTGCTGGGACACGCCGCCGCGCTGCTGCTCCCTGGACGGCCGCGTCGGCCGTGGTCGCTGCCGTGGGGCGCGGTGGTCTGGGCGGTGACGGTCGTCGGCGGGATGCTGCTGCGGCTGGTCAGCGGCGACACCGCGGAGCTGCCCTTCATCATCGTCGCCACGCTCGTGCTCGGCGCGTTCCTGCTCGGCTGGCGTGGTCTCGCCGCGCTCGTCCGTCGACGCCGCAGCCCTCGCGAGACCGAGACCGAGAGCGGAACAGGACTTCCCGCGGCTGTCGACTCCGCGGCGGACCCGGACGCAGCCGCGGAGCCTGCTCCGACGGCCGCTGACGCGGACGCGGAGGACGCCACGCCTGCCGAGGGGGACACCTCCGCTTCCGAGGAAAAGCCGCATTCCGGCAGCTCCTCCGACTGAAGCGGGAGCGGCGGCCCCGCTCCCTCGGCCCTCAGCGCGGGGCCTGCGCGGCGAGGCGGGCGTCGGTCGTGATCTCGCGACGCGTCCAGGCGAACAGGTGCTGGGCATCGAACGTGCGGGAGCAGCGGGCGCAGGACGTGGCCCGGCTCGGGCGGCGGTGTCGATACGTGACATGACCGGCCGGGCAGCGGCCCACCCACGGAGCGAGCTCGACGGCGGTCTCCCCGCGGTGCGTCGTGCCGCCGACATAGCCCAGGTCGCGGGCCACGCGCTTCCAGGTGGGGCCGTGGGCGGCCTGGTGCCCGGCGAGGGCGTGGGCCACCTCGTGCAGGAGCACCTGATGGATCTCGTCGTCCTCGAAGCGGGCGGCGAGATACCGCGATACGGTGATGCGCTTGCGTGTGTAGTCGCACTGGCCGGCGCGACGCTTGGCATGGTCGAAGTCGAACGACCAGCTGTCGTCGAGATGCAACCGGATCAGTGCCTCGCC
This sequence comes from Microbacterium sp. GbtcB4, assembly GCF_019091465.1. Lineage (NCBI taxonomy): Bacteria > Bacillati > Actinomycetota > Actinomycetes > Micrococcales > Microbacteriaceae > Microbacterium > Microbacterium sp. GbtcB4. Next base: position 129,492 of record NZ_JAGXJJ010000002.1, on the reverse strand, counting down.
CCAGACGCGCACGCGGTCAAGTTCCGCCATGCGCTCAGGCTAAGGCATGCCGCGGACACTCGGGCGCAACGACGTCAGCCGGCGACGAGCTGTGCCGGACGACGGCGCTCCACGGCCTCGATGGCGAGGAGCACGGTCTCCAGCTCCCGGTCCTCCGCGCCGGACTCGCGCCGCAGGAACAGCGACTGCTTGAAGCTCTCCCGCGCGGTCTCGTAGTCCTCGGCGTCGTAGGCGTTCTTGCCGTGGTGCTGATAGGCGAAAGCGGCGATCGACAGCCAGCGCTGCCCCTCCGCCTCCGCGGCGCAGGTCGCCAGCTCCTGCTCGGCCGCGGCGTATGCGCCCCGGTACTGCAGGATCGTCGCGTGCAGCACACGGGCGCGGAGCACGTCCTTGCGGGTGCCGGCCATCCGGGCCTGCCGCACGGCTTCGTCGGCGAGCGCGAGGGCGTCGTCGAGGCGTCCCAGCACCTTCAGCAGCCAGACCCGCTCCAGCAGGGCGGGAAGGCTGCGCTGCTCCTCGATCTCGGCCAGGCGTGCCGCGCACTCGTCGAGATCGACCTGTTCGCGGAGGCTCTCCCGGTCGTATCCCCGGATCAAACTCATTGCTCTCCTTCCGCGCGTCCCCGCACCTGTCCCCGTCCAGTCTGCCTGCCGCTTCCGCGCTCCTCGGGGCGGCGCGCCACGTCAGCGGAGGAACAGCGACGCATCGGGTCGCGGGGACGCGACGGCGTCGGCGTCCGTGACGATCCGGGCGCCCTGGAGGAAGGCGCGGGCCTCGTCCCCCTGGGCGATCTTCGCCGGATGCGGACCCGCGGCGAGCATCCGCGGCAGCCACTCCGTCGGGAGAGGGGCGGCGGAGGCCGCCACCACGAGGTTGCCGAAGCGGCGGCCCTTGAGCACCTGGGTGTCGGCGAGGATCCCGATCTCGGGAAGGACCTCGGCGATGGTCGCGGCCTGTCGGCGGGCGAACGCGAGACCGGGACCGTCGGCGACGTTGACGAGCAGGACGCCGCCCGGCGCGAGCAGCGCGGCGAGCTCCCGGTAGAACTCCACGCTCGTGAGGTGAGCGGGCGTCTGCGCGCCCGAGTACACATCCGAGACGACGAGGTCGCAGGCGCTGTGCAGGGCCGCCGGAAGCTTACGGACCCCCTCCCTCGCATCGCCGATGCGCAACCGGATGGCCGCCCCCTTGGGCAGCGGGAGGTGCTCGCGGACGAGCTGCACCAGCGGGGCCTCCAGCTCGATGACCTGCTGGCGTGACCCGGGGCGGGTCGCGTCGATGTACCGAGGGATGGTGAGGGCCCCGGCGCCGAGGTGCACCGCGGTGAGCGGACCGGGGCGGAGCTGGTCGATCACCGCCCCCATCCGCACGATGTACTCGAAGTGCAGGTGCGTGGGATCGTCGAGGTCGACGTGCGACTGCGGGGTGTCGTCCACGACGAGCTCGAAGCCGCTCGTGAACTCCGAGGGGACGATGCGGGCGAGACCACCGTGGTCGAGGCGGGCCTGCGGGTGCTCGGCGTCCCGTGCTCGCGTCCGTCCCATGCTGTCGAGCCTACGCCGCGGGCGCGGTGGTCAGCGCTGGTTGCCCACCGCGCAGGTCTCCTGCTCGAGGGTCTGACCCGACACCTCCGGCGGGAGCGTCGCGCGCGCGTCCGGCGTGGCGCTCGCCTCGGGAGTGGATTCCGTCTCCGGCGTCTCCGGCGTCTCCGGCGCCGTGGGTGCGGGGGTGACCAATTCCACGCCGCGATGGGTCGTCACGTCGCCGGTGAGCTGCAGGGGGCGGCCGGCGCGCACCGCGTCCCACAGCGCGGCCGCGGCCTCCTCGTCCGGCACGACCTTGTCGTCGTCGAACGGATCGACGACGTTCGGGTACTGCACGAACACGAAGTCGCTGAAGTTCACATCCTTGAGGGCGAGTGCGAGCTGGGCAAGGCGCAGCGGGTCGGCGAGCTCGTCGCTGGGATCGATGTTGTCGGCGATGGCGTTCGTCAGGCGAAGCACCTTGGGGATGTCGGTCAGAGTGTCCTCGCTGAGCACCTTCTTGGCCAGCCGTGACATGTACTGCTGCTGGTTGGAGATGCGCGCGAGGTCGCTCTCGTCCCCCACGCCGTGCCGGGTGCGGATGAACTGGAGGGCCTCCACGCCCGAGACCGTCCGCAGGCCCGCCGGCCAGTCGATGCCGGTGTGACGATCGCGGATGCCGTCGCCGGCGATGCAGACCTCGACGCCGCCGATCGCGTCGGTGACGGCCATGACACCGTCGAAGCTGATCTTGGCGGCGAACTCCACGGGGATGTCACCCAGTTCGCTCACGGTCTTCGCGATGCAGGAGAGGCCGGCGTGCTCGAACAGCGAGTTCATCGATGCCTTCTCCATCGCGGATGCGACGGAGCCGTCCTCACGGGTGCACTCCGGTACGGGGACGCCGAGGTCGCGGGGGAGCGAGACGACGGTCACGTTCCGGGGTGCGGCGGAGACGTGCACGAGGAGGTTCACGTCGTTCCGGCTGAGTCCGTCCGCCTCGGCGCAGCGCTCGTCGAAGAGTGCGGTGGCCTTCGGGCCGCACTCGTCCGTCCCCACGATGAGGAGGCTGAAGGCCTTGTCGTCGGGATACGCGCCGAGGGTGGGCGGGTCGACCTGCGGGGCGCCCTCCAGGGTGACGGCCCCGTCGCCCACGCGGTTGAACACGTCCCAGACGAGGAATCCCGCGACCGCCGCGGTGGAGACGAGAGCGACGGCGAGCCCGATCGCGAGGCCCCGCAGGACCCGGGAGGTCCGGCCGCGCGTCGACGGCGGTGCGTGCCGGGGGAGCGGAGGGCGGTCGGCGTCTGATCCACGGCGGGGCATGCGGGGAGCCTACCCCGGAGGCCTGATGTTACGGGGGTATGACGATTCTGGGAGGAACTTGCAGGGAATTAGTTAGTCGTGAATACTTTTTCCTATCCCCGGTACGCACCCGATGCACACCTGGACTTTCAAAGAGGAGATCCCCCATGCACAAGCGCATTCTTCCGGCGGTGGCGCTCGGCGCCGCTGCCACGATCGCTCTGGCCGGCTGCGCCGGCGGCAGCGGCGACAACGGCTCGACCAATGGCGAGGGCCAGGAGCTGACGGTCTGGATCATGAAGGGGACCAACCCCGACGCGACCGCGTTCTACGACAAGGTCTCGGACGCCTTCGAGGAGGAGACCGGCGCGAAGGTCACCATCGAGGAGATCCAGTGGGCCGACGCCCACGACCGCTTCGTCACCTCGATCGCCGGTGGCACCACTCCGGACATCGCCGAGACCGGCACCACCTGGACCGCGGAGTTCGCCGACGCCGGCGCGCTCGAGCCGCTCGACGAGTACGTCGACGCCGAGGACGGCCTGCGTGACGACCTCGTCGAGGGCCTCGCCGTCGCCGGCACCTACGAGGACGAGCTGTACGGCATGCCGTGGTACGCGGGTGTCCGCTCCATCGTCTACCGCACCGACGTCTTCGAGGAGCTGGGTCTCGAGGCCCCGAAGACCTGGGACGACATCGTCGCCGCGGGCGAGGCCATCAAGGCCGCCAAGCCCGACATGCTGCCCTTCCCCGTCGCGGGTGACGCCGAGTTCCAGGTCTACCCCTGGGTCTGGGGCGCCGGCGGCGAGATCGCCACGAAGGACGGCGACACCTGGACCAGCGAGCTCGACAGCGCCGAGTCGCAGGCCGGCATCGAGTTCTACACGGGCCTGGCCACCGAGCACGGCTTCTCGTCGGCCGGTGCGACCACGTGGAAGGAGACCGACCTCCGGGACGCCTTCACGCAGGGCAACGTCGCGATGATGCTCTCCGGCTCCTGGACGCCGAACGCCCTCATCGAGGCCAACCCCGAGCTTGAGGGCAAGATCGGCGCCGCCGTGATCCCCGGCCAGGACGGCGGCATCGCTCCGTCCGTGCTCGGCGGCTCGCACCTGTCGGTGTTCAACACCACGAAGAACGCCGACCTCGCGTGGGAGTTCGTCAAGCTCATGACCACCGGTGAGTTCGCCGAGCAGTGGTCCGACGAGACCGGCTACTTCCCGGGCGTCCAGTCCGCGATGGAGGAGGCCCTCGCCTCGACCGACCCGCTCGTCGCTCCGTTCGCCGAGCAGATGGTCGACGGCGGCGCGTCCGTCCCGGTCACGCCGAACTTCGGCGCCGTGCAGGCGAAGAAGACCACCAACGCCATGATCCAGGCCATCCTCAGCGGGCAGAAGGACGTCGCGACCGCGACGAAGGACGCCGCCGCCGAGATGACCGAACTGCTCAACCAGTAAGGAACCATTCCTTCCATGTCGATGGTGCAAGCGCCACTGCCGGCCACGAAGGCGGAGCCCTCCTCCGCCTCCGTGGCCGGCGGCCGGAAGCGTCGCGGTCTCTCGATCGTCACGGCCCGCCCCTGGCTCCTCCTCGCCCCCGGGCTGATCATCCTCGCGGGGCTCATGCTCTGGCCGCTCGTGCAGGTGTTCCTCTACTCGCTGCAGGACTACGGTCTGCGCGAGATCAACACCGGTGAGAGCAACTGGATCGGGCTGGCCAACTACGCCGAGGCGCTCACCAATCCGACCCTGTGGACGGTGGTGCTCCCCAACACGGTCGGCTTCGCGGCCGTCGCGGTGTTCACCACCGTCGCACTCGGAACCCTCGTGGCGCTGCTGCTGGCGCGCCTGGGTACCGTCTGGCGCACCATCGTCTCCAGCTGCATCATGGTCGCGTGGGCGATGCCCGCCGTGACCGGCACGTACGTCTGGACCTTCATCTTCGATGCCGACCGCGGCATCTTCAACAGCGTCCTGCAGGACCTCGGCCTCATCGACGGCCAGGTCAACTGGTTCACCAACCAGTGGTCGTTCTACGCGATCGTGCTGCTGAACGTCGTCCACCACGGCTTCCCGTTCGTGGCCATCACCGTGCTCGCCGGGCTCCTGGGCGTCTCGAAGGAGATGCTCGAGGCGGCGGCGCTCGACGGGGCCGGCGCATGGCGCCGCTTCTGGAAGATCATCTTCCCGACGCTCAAGCCCGTCTTCTCCGTCGTCATCATCCTGTCGACGATCTGGGACTTCAAGGTCTTCGCGCAGGTCTACCTCATGCCCGGCGGCAGCGGCGGCAACCGCCAGGTGCTCAACCTCGGCGTGTGGTCGTACGTGGAGTCGTTCGGTCAGAACCGCTACGGATTCGGCGCCGCGCTGGCCGTGCTGCTGACCCTCGTGCTGATCGGCATCACGATCGTCTACATCCGCTCCCTCATGAAGGAGGACGAGCTGTGAACCCCCGCCCCAGGCTCCGGTCGCGAATCGGACTCGGCATCGGCGTCGCCGCCGTCCTCGTCTTCACCCTGTTCCCCGTCTACTGGATGGTCTCCAGCGCGTTCGACGCCAAGGCATCCAGCGGCGGGCAGTCGCTCCTCCCGCAGGAGTTCACGTGGGACAACTTCGCCTTCGTGCTCACCGAGGGCGGCTTCGGCACGTACCTGCGCAACTCGGCGATCGTCGCCCTCGTCACGGTGCTCGTCAGCGCCATCGTCTGCCTGCTCGCGGCGGTCGCCGTCGCGCGCTTCCGCTTCAAGTTCCGCACCACGGTCCTGATGATGATCCTCGTGGTGCAGATGGTGCCGCTCGAGGCGCTCGTCATCCCGCTGTTCCTCCAGGTCAAGAGCCTCGGTCTGCTCAACAGCATCATCGGCCTCATGGTCGTCTACGTGGCGCTGTCGCTCGCGTTCGGCATCTGGATGCTGCGCGGCTTCGTCGCGGCCGTCCCCGTCGAGCTCGAGGAGGCCGCCTACATCGACGGCGCGAGCTGGTGGCGGATGTTCCGCTCGATCCTGCTGCCGCTCGTGATGCCCGGTCTCGTCGCGACGAGCATCTTCAGCTTCATCACGGCGTGGAACGAGTTCATCTTCGCCATGACGATCCTCGGCGCGCAGACCGACCAGTACACGGTCTCGATCGGCCTCAAGTCGTTCTTCGGCCTGTACTCCAACGACTGGGGCAGCATCATGGCCGCCTCGACGATCATCACCGTTCCCGTCATGATCTTCTTCGTCATCGTGCAGCGCCGGCTCTCCGCCGGCATGGTCGCGGGGGCGGTGAAGGGATGACCGACGAGCTCGAGCGCCTCGCGAACGGCGTGCTCTGGCCCGGATTCCTCGGCACCACGGCCCCCGCCTGGCTCGTGGAGGAGCTGCGCGAGGGCCTGGCCGGCGTCGTGTACTTCGGCCAGAACGTCGGCGAGGGACTGCCCGCGCTGAGCGCGCAGATCCTCGACGCCAACCCGGATGCCCTGATCGGTGTGGATGAGGAGGGCGGCAGCGTCACGCGCCTGGAGTCCGGGAGCGGCTCCACCCTCCCCGGTGCCGCGCAGCTCGGCGCCCTCGACGACGTCGTCGCATCGGAGCGGACCGGGTCGGAACTCGCCCGCCGCGTGCGCGCCGTCGGGGCGAACGTCGTGCTCGGTCCGGTCGCCGACGTCAACACCGACCCGCGCAACCCCGTCATCGGCGTGCGCTCGTTCGGCTCCGAGGAAGCGCTGGTGACGCGACACGTCGTCGCCACGGTCGACGGCATCCAGGACGGCGGGGTGGCTGCGTGCGTCAAGCACTTCCCCGGCCATGGCGACACCCACCTCGACTCCCACCACGCACTGCCCGAGATCGCGCTCGACGTCGCCGAGTACGAGCGCGTGCACCTCGAGCCGTTCCGCGCCGCCGTGGAGGCGGGGGTGGACGCGATCATGACCGCGCACATCGTCGTCCCCGCGTGGGGCGCGCAGCCGGCCACCCTCAACCCGCGCGTGCTCGGCATGCTTCGGGAGTGGGGCTTCCGGGGCGTCATCATCACCGACGCGCTGGACATGGCCGCGATCCGCGAGACCGTCGGACTCGGCGGGGGCGCCGCCCTCGCTCTGGCCGCCGGCGCCGACCTGCTGTGCATCGGCAACCCGACCAACCCCGGCGAGGCCGCTCTTCCCGACCAGGACCGGCGCGACTTCCTCGCCGCCCGTGACGGGATCGTCGCCGCGCTGCGGGACGGCTCGCTCTCCCGGGAGCGCGTCGAGGAGGCCGCCGCGCGGGTGTCGGCCCTCGCCACCCGGTTGCGCGCGAGCGCGACCTCGGACGAGGAGGCCGCCGCGTTCGACGCCGCCGAGATCGTCCGTCGGTCCGTGTCGCTCGCCGGCGCCGTCCCCGAGGCCGCGGAGGCCCTGGCGGTGATCGATGCCCGACGTCGCTCGACGCTCGCGGTGGACAGCGCCGCCTCGTACGTCGCGGAGGCGCTCGCGGGCGACGGCATCCGGGTGCGGCTCGACGTGGCCGCACGTCCCGTGGCCGAGCAGGACGCCGTGATCGACGAGGTCGCCGCGGCGACCGGCACGACGGTCGTCCTCGTGGATCGACCGGATGCCGAGCCGGCGCAGCGGGCGCTGATCGAGCGGACCGCGCTCCGAGACCCGAGTGCGGTCGTCGTGAACGTCGGCCTGCCCGTGCAGGAGCCGCTGCCGCTGCCGACCGTCGAGGTCGGTGCTGCCAGCCGACTCGGTGCTCAGACCGCGCGGGACGCGATCCTCGGCCGGTTCCGGCCACGACAGAGGACGACCGCCACCGGTTGAGACGGGATCAGCGCATGGACGACGACGTTCTGGCCGTGGTGCGGCGCTCCCTCCCCAAGCTCAGCGCGGCGGAGGGACGCGTCGCCGAGAGGATCCTCGGAGACCCCACCCTCGTGGTGGACCTCGCGATCAACGATCTCGCGCAGCTCTGCCAGACCTCGCTGTCGACCGTCGCCCGCTTCGCGCAGTCGCTCGGCTACAGCGGCTACCGGGAGCTGAGGGTCGCCGTGGCGCGGGCGGTCACCCTGGCCCAGGCGCAGCAGGCCCGATTCGGACTCGACTCCACGGCGATCGACCGCGACGACGGCCCGGCCGCGATCGCCGCGAAGCTCGCTGCGCAGGAGATCGACGCGATCGAGAAGACGGCCAGGGCCCTGGATGCGGACGCCCTCGACCGGGTGGCGCGGGCGGTGGTCGTCGCCCGGCACATCGACCTGTTCGGGCAGGCGGCCTCGTCGCTGACGGCGCAGGATCTCCAGCTCAAGCTCTCCCGGATCGGCTGCTCCGTGACCCACTCGGCCGATCCGCATCTCGCGGTCACCGCGGCTGCATTGCGGTCCTCCGCGGATGTGGCGATCGCCTTCTCGCACGGCGGCGAGACGGCCGAGACGGTCCGCGCCCTGGAGGTCGCCCGGGCCGCGGGCGCCCTTGCAGTGGCCGTGACGAGCGCGGCCGACTCCCCGCTCGCGGCCCTCGCCGACGTCGTGCTCCTCAGCCAAGCCCAGGAATCGCCGTTCCGGATGGCCGCCATGTCGAGCCGGATCGCGCAGCTCGCGCTCATCGACGTGCTCTTCGTGCGCATCGTGCAGCACCGGGGCGAGCACGTCGCGGTGTCCTTGCAGCGCACGCACGATGCGGTCCCGCCACGGCGCGGGCACCCCGCGGACTGAGCCGCCGCCTGCTCAGTCGACGTGGTCGCGCGTGCTGGCGATCGCGCGCGTCGCGATGCGGTGGGCGCGGGCCAGGCTTCCGTGCAGCGTCAGGCCGGTGAGGACGCCGGCGAGGAAGCCGGCGGCGAACGCGTCGCCCGCCCCGATCGTCTCCACGACCGGCGTATCGAGGGCATCGCTCGCGGCACGGTCGGCGCCGTCGAACGCCACGGCGCCGGAGGGGTCGGTCACGACCAGGTACCGCGGCTCGGGGAACAGCGTGCGCAGGTCGTCCGGCGCGCTCGTCCCGAACACGGCCTCGGCGTCGGGGCGGGTGCAGAACAGCACGTCGGCGCGGTGGGCGAGATCGGTGAGGACGGCACGTCCCTCGTCCTCCCGGCCCCGCCACAGCGCGGGGCGCCAGTTCAGATCGAAGCTGACGAGACGACCTGGTCGCGGGGCTGCGACCAGGGCCTCCTGGGCGGCGCGTGCGGAGGGCGAGAGTGCGGGCGTGATGCCGGAGGTGTGCACGAGGGCCGCCGCGGCGAGCAGGTCCACTGCCACGGACGACTCCAGCGACGCCGGCGACAGCGCCGCCGCGGCCGATCCGGCGCGGTAGTAGTGCATCGTCCCCTCCACGGCCCCGTCCGCCCGGGGTGAGAGCTCCTTGACGTAGATCCCCGTCGGTGCGACGGGGTCGACCTCCACGGCCCGATCGTCCACGCCGTGCGCACGGAGCTCGGCGGTGAGGAAGCGTCCGAAGCCGTCGTCGCCGACGCGGGACACGACCGCGGTGCGGATGCCCGCGGAGGCCAGCGCGATGGCGGTGTTCCACTCGGCCCCGGCGAGGGAGCGGTGGAACGTGCGGCAGGTCTCGAGCGGTCCGGCGGTGGCGGCGACGAGGGCGACCAGGCCCTCGCCCAGGCACACGACGCGGGGAGTGGTGTCCGGCACGTTCTGGACATTACCGGATCAGGAGCGGCCCCGCGTCGATACCGGATCGCAACCTCGGACTCTTGGCATCCGCCGGACCGCTGGGTACCTTCGAGGAATCACCGTCTCCGCGGCGACGATGCCCGGAGACGCGCAAGGAAGCGCCCGACAGGGAAGGTCATACACACATGCACCAGTCAGCCATGCCTCGGCGAGGACTCGCCGCCGTCACCGGAGCGACCATCGCCGCTCTCGCACTCGCCGGATGCGTCGCCAGCGAGCGCGGGGACAACGGGTCGGAAGGATCGGGTGACGTCGACGGCACCTTCGTCTTCGCCGCCTCGTCGGATCCCGCGAGCCTCGACCCGGCGTTCGCGCAGGACGGCGAGACCTTCCGCGTCTCCCGCCAGATCTTCGAGGGTCTGGTGGGCACGGAGCCCGGCACGGCCGACCCGGCGCCGCTGCTGGCGGAGTCGTGGGAGTCGTCCGAGGACGGCATGTCCCACACCTTCGCGCTGAAGGAGGGCGTGACCTTCCAGGACGGCACGCCGTTCAACGCCGAGGCCGTCTGCGCCAACTTCGACCGCTGGTACAACTGGACCGGTCTCGCCGCCTCCGAGGCCTTCGGCTACTACTACAACAAGCTCTTCAAGGGCTACGCCTCCAACCCGGAGGACGCGGTCTACAAGTCCTGCACGCCCGACGGCGAGAACTCCGTCACGATCGAGCTGAACAAGCCGTTCGCCGGCTTCATCGCCTCGCTCTCGCTCCCGGCCTTCGGCATGCAGAGCCCCTCGGCCATGCAGGAGTTCGGCGCGGACGAGGTCGGCGGCACCGCCGAGGCCCCGCAGCTGTCCGAGTACGCCATGGGCCACCCGGTCGGCACGGGTCCCTACCAGTTCGAGGAGTGGGCGCCGGGCGAGCAGGTCAAGCTCAAGGCCTACGACGACTACTGGGGCGAGGCCGGACAGATCGACGAGATCATCTTCCGCACCATCGACGACCCGACGGCGCGTCGCCAGGCGCTCGAGTCGGGCTCCATCGACGGCTACGACCTCGTGGGCCCCGCCGACACGAAGGCCCTGGAGGAGGACGACTTCACCATGGTGTCGCGTCCCCCGTTCACGATCCTCTACCTCGCCTTCAACCAGGCCATCCCGGAGCTGCAGGACCCGAAGGTGCGTGAGGCGCTGTCCTACGCGATCGACAAGGACGCCCTGATCAGCCAGGTCCTCCCCGAGGGCACCGAGAAGGCGACGCAGTTCGTCCCGCCGGTGGTCAACGGCTACAACGACGAGGTCACGACCTACGACTACGACCCGGAGAAGGCCAAGGAGCTGCTCGCGGAGGCCGGCTACGACGAGGCCAACCCGCTGGCGCTGGACTTCAACTACCCGGTCAACGTCTCGCGGCCGTACATGCCGGACCCCGAGCAGATCTATACCGTCCTGTCGTCGCAGCTCTCCGAGGTCGGCGTGGAGACCACCCCGGTCTCCGAGGAGTGGGTCGAGTACCTCGACCGCACCACCGGCACTTCCGACCACGGCATTCACCTGCTGGGCTGGACCGGCGACTACAACGACACCGACAACTTCGTCGGCGTGTTCTTCGGCCAGAAGAGCTCCGAGTGGGGCTTCGACAACCCGGAGCTGTTCCAGGCGCTGACCGAGGCGCGCGGGGTCTCCAACCTCGACGACCAGACGGCGCTCTACGAGGACATCAACGAGATGGTCGCGGAGTTCATCCCCGGTGTCCCGCTCGCGCACCCCGCGCCGACGCTCGCCTTCGACCCGCGCGTCGAGAGCTACCCCGCCAGCCCGGTGAACGACGAGGTCTTCACGGACATCGTCCTCACGAAGTAGGCCTGACCATTTGATATGCCGAGCCCCGGTTCCGCTCTCGCGGGACTGGGGCACGGCGTACCTTCTGATCGACGGAGAACTCTGTGCTGCGCACCATCGGCAGGCGACTGCTGTTCCTCATCCCCACCCTGTTCGGGCTCAGCATCCTGCTGTTCGCCTGGGTCAGGGCCCTCCCCGGCGGCCCCGCGGTCGCCCTCCTCGGCGAGAAGGCCACCCCGGAGGCCATCGCCAGGGTCAACGAGCTCTACGGCTTCAACAAGCCCCTCATCGAGCAGTACTTCATCTGGGTCACCCGGCTGCTGCAGGGCGACTTCGGCACGTCCATCCAGACCAACCGGCCGGTCACGGAGGAGTTCCTCCGCCGCTTCCCCGCGACGATCGAGCTGAGCGTCGCGGCGCTCATCTTCGCGATCGGCGTCGGGATCCCGCTCGGATACTGGGCTGCCCGTCGCCACGGCAAGTTCACCGATCACGCGTCGGTCGTGCTGAGCCTCATCGGCATCACGATCCCGGTCTTCTTCCTTGCCTTCATCCTCAAGTACGTCTTCGCCGTGCAGCTGGGGTGGCTGCCCTCGGACGGTCGGCAGGATCCGCGGATCGATGCCACCCATCCCACCGGGTTCTACGTCTGGGACGGCATCATCACGGGGGAGTTCGACGCCGCGTGGGATGCGATCCTCCATCTGATCCTCCCGGCGCTCGCCCTCGGCACCATCCCGCTCGCGATCATCGTCCGCATCACCAGGGCGAGCGTGCTGGAGGTGCAGAACGCCGACTACGTGCGCACGGGACGGGCGAAGGGCGTGGGCTCGGCGACGCTGCGCAGCCGGTTCATCCTCCGCAACGCCATGCTCCCCGTCATCACGACGATCGGCCTGCAGACCGGACTGCTCATCTCCGGGGCGGTGCTCACCGAGACGGTCTTCGCCTTCCCCGGCATCGGGTCGTTCCTGGCGCGGGCCATCTTCACGCGCGACTTCCCGGTGCTGCAGGGGTTCATCATCTTCATCGCGATCGCCTACGCCCTCATCAACCTGGCCGTGGACGTGTCGTACAGCTTCATCGATCCGAGAGTGAGAGTGCAGTGATGTCCTCCTCCCTCATCCGAAAGGAGGCGCTCGCATGAGCATCGCCCTCCCTCCCGCACAGGGGCCGTCCGCCGAGAGCGGCGGCAGCATCGACACCGTCGCCATCGCCCAGGCCGACCTCAAGGAGAGCGGCGGCGGGTTCTGGCGGGACGTGTTCCGCCGGCTCCGCCGCAATCCGACGGCGTGGATCGGCGCCGTCATCGTGCTCCTCTTCCTCCTCGTCGCGGTGCTCGCGCCGGTCCTCGCCCCGTACCCGGAGACCGCGCTCCCCGGGGCGAAGGAGATCACGCCGACGCACATCCCCGGCCCGGGGGAGCTGCCGCAGTTCCCCCTCGGTCTGGATCGGTTCGGCGGCGACGTGCTGTCCAAGCTCATCTGGGGCGCCCAGGCGTCGCTGCTGATCGGCGTGGTCTCCACCGCGATGGGTCTCGTCGGCGGCATGATCCTCGGGCTCCTCGCCGGCACGTTCGGCGGCTGGGTCGACACCGTCATCATGCGCGTCGTCGACATCATCCTCTCGGTGCCGAACCTCCTGCTGGCGGTGTCGATCGCCGCGATCCTCGGACAGACGCCGTACGCCGTGATGATCGCCATCGGGGCCTCCCAGGTGCCGATCTTCGCGCGCCTGCTGCGGGCGTCCATGCTCCAGCAGCGCTCCAGCGACTACGTGCTCTCGGCGCAGACGCTCGGTCTCGGCCGCGGCCGGATCACGATGTCGCACGTCCTCCCGAACGCGATCGGGCCCGTGATCGTGCAGGGCACCCTGACCCTCGCGACCGCCGTGATCGATGCGGCGGCGCTGTCGTTCCTCGGTCTCGGCGGCGGCGGCCCCGCGACGGCCGAGTGGGGCCGCATGCTCACGTACGCGCAGGCGGAGCTGGCGATCGCCCCGTGGCTGGCGTTCCTCCCCGGCATCTGCATCGCCGTCACCGCGCTCGGCTTCACCCTGCTCGGTGAGGCGCTGCGTGAGGCCATGGACCCGAGGACGAGGGCACGATGAACATCCGCGACGAGGGCGCCGTGCGCGCCGCGAAGGAGAACGGCATGGCGGACCAGCCCCTGCTGTCGGTCGAGGGGCTGGCGGTGGACTTCGCCACCATGGACGGCGTCGTGCACGCCGTCGAGGGCGTCGACCTCGAGATCCGCCCGGGGGAGACCGTGGCGATCGTCGGCGAGTCCGGTTCCGGCAAGTCGACCACCGCGATGGCGATCATCGGGCTGCTCGCGGGCGGGGGGAAGGTGGCCGCCGGCAGCATCAAGCTCGACGGGCGCGACATCTCCCGTGCCTCCGAGAACGAGCTGCGATCGATCCGAGGACGGGACATCGGCCTGGTGCCGCAGGACCCCATGTCGAACCTCAACCCGGTCGCGAAGATCGGCACCCAGGTCGCCGAGACGCTTCTCGCCCACGGCCTCGCCACCCGGCAGAACGTGCAGGCCAAGGTCGTCGAGGCGCTGACCGCCGCCGGTCTTCCTGATCCGGAGCGTCGGGCCAAGCAGTACCCGCACGAGTTCTCCGGCGGCATGCGCCAGCGGGCGCTCATCGCCATCGGGCTGGCGTGCAAGCCGCGGCTGCTCATCGCCGACGAGCCCACCAGCGCCCTGGACGTGACGGTGCAGCAGACCATCCTCGACCAGATCGGCGAGATGACGAGGGAGCTGGGCACGGCCGTGCTCCTCATCACGCACGACCTCGGGCTCGCCGCCGAGCGGGCCGAGCGGGTGATCGTGATGCACCGCGGCAAGGTCGTGGAGCAGGGCCCCGCGCGGCGGATCCTCGAGGACCCGCAGCACCCGTACACCCAGTCGCTGGTGAAGGCGGCGCCGTCGGTGGCGGTGGCGCGGCTCCGTCCGGAGGCCTTCGTGCGGGACGCTTCGACAGGCTCAGCGGGCGCTTCGACAGGCTCAGCGACCCAGTCCGGCGCTTCGACAGGCTCAGCGACCCACGAGGGGCCTGGGTCCCTGAGCTCGTCGAAGGGCAACATCGTCGAGATCGAGAACCTCACGAAGGTGTACCCCGTGCGTGGCAAGCACGAGGACTTCGTGGCCGTCGACGACGTCTCGCTCGCGATCCCGCGCGGGGAGACCGTCGCGATCGTGGGGGAGTCCGGATCGGGCAAGACCACGACCGCGCGCATGCTGCTCAAGGTGATCGAGCCCACGAGCGGCCTCATCCGCTACGAGGGCAAGGACATCTCGACGCTGAGCCGTGCGGAGACGAAGGACTTCCGGCAGCGGGTGCAGCCGATCTTCCAGGATCCGTACTCCAGCCTGAACCCCATGTTCACGATCGAGCGCCTGATCGCGGAGCCGCTGGAGTTCTACAAGCGGGGGAGCGGGGCGGACCGGCGCAAGCGCGTGCGACAGCTCCTGGACGACGTCGCGCTGCCGCAGTCGATGCTGCGGCGCTACCCGTCCGAGCTGTCCGGCGGGCAGCGTCAGCGGGTGGCGATCGCGCGGGCCCTGGCCCTCTCGCCGGATCTCATCGTGTGCGACGAGCCCGTGTCGGCGCTGGACGTGCTCGTGCAGGATCAGATCCTGCGGCTGCTCGGCGACCTCCAGCGCGAGTACGGGCTGAGCTACCTGTTCATCTCGCACGACCTCGCGGTGGTGCGGCTCATCAGCGACTACGTGTGCGTGATGAAGGACGGGAAGCTCGTGGAGGCCGCGTCGTCGGAGGAGATCTTCACGAACCCCCGTGACACCTACACGCGCCGCCTCCTCGCCTCGATCCCCGGCAACGAGCTCAACATCGCCTCCTGACCGTCGCCGAGCCGACCTGACCCGAGACCCCGGTTTCACGTCGAAACCCCGCCCTGCCTCCGCGGCGAGGGCGGGGTTTCGGCGCGCAGGCGGGGTCTCGGCGGTCCCATTACCGCAGCATCGAAGATTGGTCAAGGATTGCGCTTGCCATGTCGCGAGATCGCGTCTATAGTTGGTAGTTGCGCTCGCTTCTCCCTGCCCTCATATGGTGGTCGGCATCTCGTGAGCTTCTGAGCGCACTCCACCTGACGACAAAGGAATCGAGAAGCCCTGCGGGGCTCACGGAGGTTATTCCCTTGGCTGCTGCTCCCAACGCATCCACATCCACCACCACCAAGAACGGACGCGGAGCTTCCCGTCTCTCGTTCGCCAAGATCTCCGACACGCTGACGGTCCCCGACCTTCTCGCCCTGCAGACCGAGTCCTTCGGTTGGCTGGTCGGCAACGACGCCTGGAAGGCGCGCGTGGCCGAGGCCAAGGCCGCCGGTCGCACCGACGTGAACGAGAACAGCGGTCTGGGCGAGATCTTCGAGGAGATCTCCCCGATCGAGGACCTCGGCGAGACGATGCAGCTGTCGTTCACGAACCCGTACCTCGAGCCCGAGAAGTACTCCATCGAGGAGTGCAAGGAGCGTGGCAAGACCTACGCGGCCCCGCTCTACGTCGAGGCCGAGTTCATGAACCACCTCACGGGTGAGATCAAGACCCAGACGGTCTTCATGGGCGACTTCCCGCTGCAGACCGACAAGGGCACGTTCATCATCAACGGCTCCGAGCGCGTCGTCGTCTCGCAGCTCGTGCGCTCGCCGGGTGTCTACTTCGACAAGACCCCCGACAAGACGAGTGACAAGGACATCGTCTCGGCGCGCGTCATCCCGAGCCGTGGTGCCTGGCTCGAGTTCGAGATCGACAAGCGCGACCAGGTCGGCGTCCGCGTCGACCGCAAGCGCAAGCAGTCCGTGACGGTCTTCCTCAAGGCGCTGGGCATGACCAGCGAGGAGATCCTCGAGGAGTTCGCCGGCTACACCTCCATCGAGGAGACGCTCGCGAAGGACACGATCGTCACCAAGGAAGACGCGCTGCGCGACATCTACCGCAAGCTGCGTCCGGGCGAGCAGGTGGCCGCCGAGGCCGCCCGCGCGCTGCTCGACAACTTCTACTTCAACCCGAAGCGCTACGACCTCGCCAAGGTCGGCCGGTACAAGATCAACCACAAGCTGGGTCTCGACACCCCGCTGACGGAGTCGGTGCTGACGGTGCAGGACATCGTCGCCACGATCAAGTACCTCGTGCGTCTGCACGCGGGCACCGAGGAGACCTTCGAGGGCATCCGCGGCGGCAAGAAGACCGAGATCCGCCTCGCGACCGACGACATCGACAACTTCGGCAACCGTCGCATCCGCGCGGTCGGCGAGCTGATCCAGAACCAGGTCCGCACGGGTCTGTCCCGCATGGAGCGCGTCGTCCGCGAGCGCATGACCACGCAGGACATCGAGGCCATCACGCCGCAGACCCTGATCAACGTGCGCCCGGTCGTCGCCGCGATCAAGGAGTTCTTCGGAACCTCGCAGCTGTCGCAGTTCATGGACCAGAACAACCCGCTCGCGGGTCTGACCAACAAGCGCCGTCTGTCGGCTCTGGGCCCCGGTGGTCTGAGCCGCGACCGCGCCGGCGTCGAGGTCCGTGACGTCCACCCCTCGCACTACGGCCGCATGTGCCCGATCGAGACGCCGGAAGGCCCGAACATCGGTCTGATCGGTGCGCTCGCGACCTTCGCGCGCATCAACTCGTTCGGCTTCATCGAGACCCCGTACCGCAAGGTCGTCGACGGTGTCGTGACCGACCAGATCGACTACCTGACCGCCTCCGAGGAGGTCGACTTCAACATCGCGCAGGCCAACGCGCCGCTCGATGCGAAGGGTCGCTTCCGCGAGAGCCACGTGCTCGCGCGCCCCAAGGGCGGCAGCGGTGAGGTCGACCTGTTCCTCCCGGAGGAGATCGGCTACATCGACGTCTCGCCGCGCCAGATGGTCTCGGTCGCGACCTCGCTCGTGCCCTTCCTCGAGCACGACGACGCGCAGCGCGCGCTCATGGGCGCCAACATGCAGCGTCAGGCCGTGCCGCTGCTCCGCAGCGACTCGCCGCTCGTCGGAACCGGTATGGAGGGCTACACGGCCATCGACGCCGGTGACGTGATCACCGCCGAGAAGGCCGGTGTCGTCTCCGAGGTCTCCGCGGACCGCGTCGTCGTCATGCTCGACGAGGGCGGCACGCAGGAGTACCACCTGCGCAAGTTCGACCGTTCGAACCAGGGCACCTCCTACAACCAGAAGGTCGTCGTCTCGGCCGGTGAGCGCGTCGAGGTCGGTGAGGTCATCGCCGATGGCCCCGCCACCGAGAACGGCGAGCTGGCCCTCGGGAAGAACCTCCTCGTCGCGTTCATGACGTGGGAGGGCTACAACTTCGAGGACGCCATCATCCTGAGCCAGGACCTGGTGAAGGACGACACCCTCTCGTCGATCCACATCGAGGAGTACGAGGTCGACGCCCGCGACACGAAGCTCGGCAAGGAGGAGATCACCCGTGATCTCCCCAACGTCAGCCCGGAGCTCCTGAAGGACCTCGACGAGCGCGGCATCATCCGCATCGGCGCCGAGGTCCGCCCCGGCGACATCCTCGTCGGCAAGGTCACGCCGAAGGGTGAGACCGAGCTGTCGGCCGAGGAGCGTCTGCTCCGCGCGATCTTCAACGAGAAGAGCCGCGAGGTCCGCGACACGTCGCTGAAGGTGCCCCACGGTGAGCAGGGCACGATCATCGCGGTCAAGGAGTTCAACGCCGAGGACGGCGACGACGAGCTCGGCTCCGGCGTGAACCGCCGCGTCGTGGTCTACATCGCCCAGAAGCGCAAGATCACCGAGGGCGACAAGCTCGCCGGCCGCCACGGCAACAAGGGTGTCATCGCGAAGATCCTGCCCGTCGAGGACATGCCGTTCCTCGCGGACGGCACCCCGGTGGACATCGTCCTCAACCCGCTCGGCATCCCGGGTCGAATGAACTTCGGCCAGGTCCTCGAGACCCACCTCGGGTGGATCGCGAAGCAGGGCTGGAAGGTCGAGGGCACCCCGGAGTGGGCCGCCAAGCTGCCGCAGCAGGCGTTCGAGGCCGCACCCGGCACCAAGGTCGCCACCCCGGTGTTCGACGGTGCCAGCGAGGAGGAGATCTCCGGTCTGCTCGACTCGACGCTCCCGACCCGTGACGGCCTCCGCCTGATCGACTCGAGCGGCAAGACGCAGCTGTTCGACGGCCGCTCCGGCGAGCCGTTCCCGGCGCCGATCTCCGTGGGCTACATGTACATCCTGAAGCTCCACCACCTGGTGGACGACAAGATCCACGCCCGCTCCACCGGTCCGTACTCGATGATCACCCAGCAGCCGCTCGGTGGTAAGGCGCAGTTCGGTGGACAGCGCTTCGGTGAGATGGAGGTGTGGGCCCTCGAGGCCTACGGTGCGGCGTACGCCCTCCAGGAGCTCCTCACGATCAAGTCCGACGACATCCTCGGTCGCGTCAAGGTGTACGAGGCCATCGTCAAGGGCGAGAACATCCAGGAGCCCGGCATCCCCGAGTCGTTCAAGGTGCTCATGAAGGAGATGCAGTCGCTCTGCCTGAACGTCGAGGTCCTCTCGGCCGACGGCACGCTGGTCAACCTCCGCGACACCGACGACGAGGCGTTCCGCGCCGCAGAGGAACTCGGTATCAACATCTCCAGCCGCTTCGAGGCCGCCTCGATCGACGAGATCTAATCCTTCGACGGGCTCAGCCGTCCCCGCGACGGCTGAGCCGGTCGAAGCCCAGACTTCTCAAAAAGAATTTCCGACACAGGAGAACTAGTGCTCGAGTCCACAACCTTCGATGAGCTTCGCATCGGCCTGGCGACCGCAGACCACATCCGCGCGTGGTCCTACGGCGAGGTCAAGAAGCCCGAAACCATCAACTACCGCACCCTCAAGCCGGAGAAGGACGGTCTCTTCGGAGAGCAGATCTTCGGCCCGTCCCGTGACTGGGAGTGCGCGTGCGGCAAGTACAAGCGCGTC
Source organism: Microbacterium sp. GbtcB4 (assembly GCF_019091465.1). Lineage (NCBI taxonomy): Bacteria > Bacillati > Actinomycetota > Actinomycetes > Micrococcales > Microbacteriaceae > Microbacterium > Microbacterium sp. GbtcB4. The sequence goes on along the minus strand of NZ_JAGXJJ010000002.1, from coordinate 110,276 downwards.
CGCTTCAAGGGCATCGTCTGCGAGCGCTGCGGCGTGGAGGTCACCAAGAGCTCCGTCCGTCGTGAGCGCATGGGTCACATCGAGCTTGCCGCTCCCGTCACCCACATCTGGTACTTCAAGGGCGTGCCGTCGCGCCTCGGCTACCTGCTGGACATGGCGCCGAAGGACCTCGAGAAGGTCATCTACTTCGCCGCGTACATGGTCATCTCGGTCGACGAGGAGGCCCGTCACCGCGACCTGGGGACCCAGGAGAACAACATCCGCCTCGAGCTGAAGACGCTCGGCGACCGCCGCGACTCCAAGATCGCGGAGCGCCTGGCGAAGCTGGAGGAGGAGCTCGCGGCCCTCGAGGCCGAGGGTGCCAAGGCCGACGCCAAGAAGAAGGTCAAGGACGCCGCCGAGAAGGAGATGTCGCTCATCCGCAAGGGTGCCGACGAGGCGATCCTGAAGCTGGAGCGCGTGTGGGAGGACTTCCGTACGCTCGAGGTCGGTGCTCTGCGTCCGGAGGACGACGTCTTCCACGAGCTGCAGGACCGCTTCGGCCAGTACTTCGAGGCCTACATGGGTGCCGAGGCGATCCAGCGTCGCCTGGCCGCGTTCGACCTGGCCGCCGAGGCCGAGAGCCTGCACCTGCAGATCTCGGAGGGCAAGGGCCAGCGCAAGATCCGTGCGATCAAGCGCCTCAAGGTCGTCAACTCGTTCCTCGAGACCGGGATGAGCCCGGCCGCGATGGTGCTCGACGTCGTCCCGGTGATCCCGCCGGAGCTGCGTCCGATGGTCCAGCTCGACGGTGGCCGCTTCGCGACCTCCGACCTGAACGACCTGTACCGCCGCGTGATCAACCGCAACAACCGTCTCCGTCGCCTGATCGACCTCGGTGCCCCCGAGATCATCGTCAACAACGAGAAGCGGATGCTGCAGGAGGCCGTCGACGCGCTGTTCGACAACGGTCGCCGCGGTCGCCCCGTCACCGGTACCGGCAACCGCGCCCTGAAGTCCCTGAGCGACATGCTCAAGGGAAAGCAGGGTCGCTTCCGCCAGAACCTGCTCGGCAAGCGCGTCGACTACTCGGGCCGTTCGGTCATCGTCGTCGGCCCGCAGCTCAAGCTGCACCAGTGCGGTCTGCCCAAGCAGATGGCGCTCGAGCTCTTCAAGCCGTTCGTCATCAAGCGCCTGATCGACCTCGGTCACTCGCAGAACATCAAGGCCGCCAAGCGCGCCGTCGAGCGCACCCGTCCCGAGGTCTGGGACGTGCTCGAGGAGATCATCCGCGAGCGTCCGGTGCTGCTGAACCGTGCACCCACCCTGCACCGTCTCGGCATCCAGGCGTTCGAGCCGCAGCTCGTCGAGGGCAAGGCCATCCAGCTGCACCCGCTCGTCTGCGCGGCGTTCAACGCCGACTTCGACGGTGACCAGATGGCTGTGCACCTGCCGCTGTCGGTCGAGGCTCAGGCCGAGGCCCGCGTGCTCATGCTCGCGTCGAACAACATCCTGAAGCCGTCGGACGGCCGTCCGGTCACCCTCCCCTCGCAGGACATGATCATCGGTCTGCACCACCTGACCACGGTCAAGGCCGGCGCCAAGGGCGAGGGCCGTGCGTTCGGCTCCGTCGGCGAGGCGCAGCTCGCGTACGACGAGGGCACGCTCGACCTGCAGGCGAAGGTCCGCATCCGCATCCCGGGTCTGGCCTTCCTCGAGGGCGAGGCTCCCGAGGGCTACGAGAAGCACGGCCTGGTCGACGCTTCGCTGGGTCAGGCGATCTTCAACGACGCGCTGCCGAAGGGCTACCCGTTCGTGCGCGAGCAGGCCGACAAGGGCAAGCTGTCGCAGATCGTCAACAAGCTGGCCGAGGAGTACCCCAAGGTCGAGACGGCCGCCACGCTGGACCGCATCAAGGATGCCGGTTTCTACTGGGCGACCCGTTCGGGTGTGACCGTCGCGCTGAGCGACATCCTCACCCCGCCGAACAAGGCGGAGATCGTCGCGGGCTACGAGAAGCAGGCCGCGAAGGTCCAGTCCCAGTACGAGAAGGGCCTCACGACCGACGCCGAGCGTCGTCAGGAGCTCATCAAGATCTGGACCGAGGCGACCGACGAGGTGCAGGCCGCGATGAAGGCGCACTTCCCGGAGGACAACACCATCAACCGCATGGTGTCCTCCGGCGCCCGTGGTAACTGGCTGCAGATCCGGAACATCGCCGGTATGCGTGGTCTGGTGAACAACCCCAAGGGTGAGATCATCCCGCGTCCGATCATCTCCTCGTACCGCGAGGGTCTGTCGGTGGCGGAGTACTTCATCGCGACGCACGGTACCCGTAAGGGTCTGGCCGACACCGCTCTGCGTACCGCCGACTCGGGTTACCTGACCCGTCGTCTGGTGGACGTCTCGCAGGACGTCATCATCCGCGAAGAGGACTGCGGCACGTCGAAGGGCCTCGAGCTCCCGATCGCCGCTCCGAACTCGCAGGGTGAGCTGGTGCGCGACGCGAACGTCGAGAACTCGGTGTTCGCCCGCACGCTGGCCTCCGACGTGGTGAACGCGTCGGGCGAGGTCCTGGCCGCGGCCGGCGACGACGTGGGCGACGTGCTCATCGACAAGCTGGTCGCCGCGGGCGTCGAGACCATCAAGGTCCGCTCGGTCCTGACCTGCGACTCCGCCGTCGGCGTGTGCGCGCAGTGCTACGGCCGTTCGCTCGCGACCGGCAAGACCGTCGACATCGGCGAGGCCGTCGGCATCATCGCGGCCCAGTCGATCGGTGAGCCCGGTACCCAGCTGACGATGCGTACCTTCCACACCGGTGGTTCGGCGTCGGCGGATGACATCACGCAGGGTCTGCCCCGTGTGCAGGAGCTGTTCGAGGCGCGTACCCCCAAGGGTGCATCGCCGATCGCGGAGGCCGACGGCCGCATCACGATCGACGAGACCGAGAAGGCCAAGAAGGTCATCCTCACGCCCGACAACGGCGACGAGCCCGTCGTCTACCCGGTGCTGAAGCGTGCGACCCTCCTCGTCGAGGACGGCCAGCACGTCTCGGTCGGTCAGCCCCTGCAGGTCGGCACGCTCGACCCCAAGGAGGTCATGCGCGTCATGGGTGCCCGCGAGGTGCAGAAGTACCTCGTCGGCGGCGTCCAGGGCGTCTACCGCTCGCAGGGCGTGCCGATCCACGACAAGCACATCGAGGTCATCGTCCGCCAGATGCTCCGCAAGGTCACCGTCGTCGACCACGCCGACACGACCCTGCTGCCGGGTGAGATGGTCGACCTGAAGCGCTACCAGCAGATCAACCGCGAGGCCGTGGCCGAGGGCAAGCGCCCCGCGTCCGGTCGCCCGGAGCTGATGGGTATCACGAAGGCGTCGCTCGCGACCGAGTCGTGGCTGTCCGCTGCGTCCTTCCAGGAGACGACCCGCGTGCTCACGCAGGCCGCCATGGAGGGCAAGCGCGACCCGCTGGTCGGTCTCAAGGAGAACGTCATCATCGGAAAGCTCATCCCCGCCGGAACCGGTCTCTCGAAGTACCGCGACGTCACGGTCGAGGCCACCGAGGAAGCCAAGAGCGAGCGCTACCCGAACCGGATCTTCGCATCCGACGGCGCGTACGCGGACGGCGACTTCGGCTACGTCGACTTCGACGCGTTCTCGACGGACGACATCACCCCCGGTACCTACAACTGAGGTGTGAGTGAGTGAACGAAGGCCCCGGGGTTCTCCCCGGGGCCTTCGTCGTCCCTCCCTCGGCCCGGTCGGGTGTCCACAACTCAGGAGATCCGGGGACGGCAGGCCGCCGTGGGCTGCTCGTGACGGCATGGAGGCCCAGGTCTCCTGAGTTGTGCACGCGGTTCGGCGCTGCTTCGGGGCGCGGGCGGCACGGTAGGGTCGGCGAGTGAGCACTGAGACTTCCCCCGGCGGCGCGGCCGTCGTCATCGGAGACGCCCTGATCGACGAGATCCGGGATGACAGCGGCGTCCGCGAGTTCGTCGGCGGGGCCGCCCTGAACGTGGCGGTGGGGCTGCGCCGGCTCGGAATCCCTACGACGCTCATCGCGATGGTGGGGGAGGACATCGCCGGCGCGCACATCCGCGAGTATCTGGCCGATCACGGCGTGCGGCTGATCGCGAGCGCGGCGCCGCACGGATCATCGCGGGCGGTCGTGACCCGGGCCGCGAACGGCGAGCCGAGCTACGCCTTCAACCGCGCGGCCCAGGAGCGGACCGTCGGGTACTCGGACGAGGCGAGGGCTGCCATCGCCGGCGCGGACATCGTCGCGGTGAGCTGCTTCCCCTTCGATGTCCCGGCCGAGGTCGAGGCCCTCGCCGCCGCGGTGGAGGGCGCGCGGCTGGCGATCGACCCGAACCCGCGCACCGGCATGCTGTCCGACCGCGAGGAGTTCGTCCGCGGCTTCGAGCGGCTGGCGGCGCGGGCGGATCTGGTGAAGGTCGGCGCCGACGATGCCGCCGTGCTCTACGACGGCGACCTCGACGCCCTGCGCGCGCGGCTCCGGAGCCTCGGCGTCACGGCGGTGCTGGCGACGGCCGGAGCGGACGGCGCCGTGCTCGAGTCGGACGCCGGGTCGGTCTCGGCGCCCATCTCGGCGCTGCCGGGTCGCGTGGTCGACACCGTGGGCGCGGGGGACGCGACGCTGGCCGCCGTCGCCGCCGGACTGGTGGACGGGGCCCCCGAGGCGGCCGACGAGTGGACGGCCCTGCTCACGCGCGCGATGGATGTGGCCGCTGCGACCTGCCGCGCCGAGGGCGGGCTGCTGCGCACACCGGAGTCGCTGGCCGCCGCCGACCGCGGCGTGTACGGAAGCTGACGCCTCGATTTCTCGCGCCCGCATCCGACAGGTATGATTGTTCTTCGTGCCCCCGGTTGGCTGTTCAAGTCGGACGGGTGCGCTCTGGCGAGTTACCCAAGTGGCCAAAGGGATCTGACTGTAAATCAGCCGTCTTCGACTTCGGGGGTTCGAATCCCTCACTCGCCACCACGGAAGCCCCCGCTCGCGGGGGCTTCTCCCGTTCCCGGCCTCACCTCCGCGCCGAGTTCCTAGACTGGAGCGATGCGACCTCTCACCGAAGCCGACGTCCGGGCCTCGTTCGTGAACGCGGACGCCGATGAGCTGCGCGTCATGGAGATGCCGCACGACTTCCTCCTCGTGGACTGGGACTACCTCGACTTCTTCGCCTGGCGTGACCCGAGTGCCGGCAAGCGCGGCTACGTCCTCATCCCGCACGAGGGGCGCGTGGTCGGCGTGGTGCTGCGGGCATCGGAACCCGGGCGTGGGCGCTCCGGCATGTGCAACATCTGCCACACGATGCAGCCGGGCAACCAGGTGGCGCTGTTCGCGGCGCGACGCACGGGAGAGGCGGGGGAGCGCGGCGACTCGGTCGGCACGTACATCTGCGCCGATCTGTCCTGCCACGAGAACGTGCGCCTGGCGCATCCGCTGGCACCCAACGAGATCCGGGCGGCGGGACAGGTCGACTTCCGGCTCGACGGCACCCGGCGGCGCATGGAGCGGTTCGTCGCTCGCGTCTGGGACGGCTCCTGAGCGCGACTAGCCTGGAGGCATCCGCCTGTGCTCGAAGGAGAAGCCATGAGTGATGCCATCCTGTTCGCCGTCGACGAGGGGATGGCGCGGCTCACGCTGAACCGCCCGACCCGCCTCAACGCCTTCAACGCCGACCTGGCCTACGCCTGGAGGGACGCGACCGTCGAGGCGACGTCGCGGGATGACGTGCAGGCCATCCTCATCGATGCGGCGGGACCGGCGTTCTGCGCGGGCGGTGACGTGATCGACATGGCGACGACCATGGGGTCGTCCGGGGCGGAGATCACCGCGCTGGCGGAGGTCATCAACACCGGGATCCGCGCGCTCGCGGAGTCGAGCGTGCCGGTGGTCGCCGCGGCGCACGGGACGACGGCCGGCGGCGGACTCGGCATCCTGCTCGCCACGGACTACGCGGTGGTGGGCTCGCGGTCGCAGCTCGGGAGCCTGTACGCGAACATCGGCCTCACCCCCGACCTTTCCGTGTCTGCGCAGCTCGCGCGGGCCGTGGGTCAGCGCCGTGCCCTCCAGCTCGTGCTGCAGGACCGGCTGCTCACCGCCGCGGAGGCCCTCGACTGGGGCCTGGTGGCCGAGGTCGTGGAGGGCGAGGACGGCAGGACGGAAGCCGACCGGGTCCGTGCGCGAGCCGAGGAGATCGCGCGGTTCTGGCTCGCCGGGGCGGCGGACGCGTACGGGCAGGCCAAGCGGCTGGTGCGGTCGCAGCCGGAGCGCACGTTCGCCGAGCAGCTGAGCGAGGAGGCGCGGTCGATCGGTGCCGCCCTGGAGACCCCGGACGCGCAGGCGCGGGTCGCGGCGTTCGCGGCGGCCTCCGCGAGGAAGGCCGGCTGACCCTTCCTCCCCAGAGCACGGGCGGTCCCTGATCTCCTTCGCGCTCGAGGGAAGCCGGAACAAGCGGGCCCGCGCGTGGCAGGATGAAGGCATCGCCGCTCGACGAGAGGATCCCCATGTCCCATCCGGACACCGCCCGGCTGCAGCCGCAGGGTGACAAGAAGAACATGTCGCTGCTCATCAGGGGCTCGCTGTGGGTCGCGATCGGCGCCCTCATCGCCGCGGCTCTGGTCTGCGTCGTATGGATCCTGGTCGGTGATCAGAACGGCCTCATCGGTCGCGCCTTCCTCACGATCCTCCTGCTCGCCGCCTTCGCCGGGATCGCCATCCTCGAGGCGGGCCTCGCGCCGAACCGGCCGGACTGGCTCCAGCTCGCGAGCATGGTCACCTGGGTCGTCGCGCTCCTCGTCGGCCTCGTGAAGATCTGGCTCCCGGAAGACGGGTTCTACTTCGGCGCGGAGCGCTTCTTCCAACTGCTGTTCGTGATCGGGATCCTGCAGCTCGCACTGCTCCATGTGCGGCTCTTCACCCGTGCCGCGCAGCGCCATGTCACGACTTTCACGAAGGTGATCCACATCGTGACGATCGTCTTCCTCGGCGCCCTCGTCGCACTGCTGGTGTTCTTCCTCGCGTTCCCCAACACCTTCGACTACACCGAGCTGTACTGGCGCATCGTCGTCGCCCTCACGATCCTCGTCGCCGTCGGCACGACGCTCATCCCGCTGCTGAACGCCCTGTTCGCGCCGAAGAAGGCTCCTGCCGCCCGGCCCATCGCCTCCGCGCCGTCCTGGCCGACCTACGCCGATGGCATCACGCCCCTCCCGGTCCTTCCGGACGGGAGCCCGGACTGGAATGCGTTCTACACGGGCTACCCCTCGGCGGCTCCCCAGGCCCTGGGTCAGGCGCCCGCCGCGGCGTTCCCCGTGGCGACGCCGCCCCTGGCGCCCACGGCTCCGGCCCTTCCCGACTTCGCGGCGCCTCCCGCTCCTGGCCCTGTGCCTCCCGCGCCCGACCTGCCGGCGCCGCCGCAGCCGGCGTCGCCCTCGGCGGCACCTGCGCAGCCGGCGTCGCCCTCGGCGGCACCTGCGCAGCCGGCACCGCCGCAGCCCGCTCCGCCCACCCAGAGTGAGCCCCCGGCCTTCCCTCCGCCGCCGCCCGCACCCTCGCACCCGGCGCCGTGATCGACGCTCTCGAGCTCAGCGCGCTGGCGACCGAGATCGCCGAGGAGGCGGGTGCGCTCGCCCGTACCCGACGTCGGGAGGGCGTCCGGCTCGCGGCGACCAAGTCGACGCTCGCCGACATCGTGACCGAGGCCGACCGCGAGGTCGAGGCGCTCATCCGCGAGCGACTGCGCGCGGCCCGGCCGGCGGACGGTTTCCTCGGTGAGGAGTCGGGTGCGGCCGCCGGCGACAGCGGCATCACGTGGGTGGTCGACCCCATCGACGGCACGGTGAACTACGCCTACGGCATCCCGGCGTACAACGTGAGCATCGCGGCCGTCAGCGGTCCTCCGGAGCCTGACGCCTGGGAGGCGGTGGCCGCAGCCGTGCACGCGCCCGCTGTAGGGGAGACGTTCACAGCGGCACGCGGCCACGGTGCCTGGTCGGACGGCGTCCGACTAGCGGTGACCGCGGTGACCGACGCCGGCGCGCTCCTGGCGACCGGATTCGGCTACGACCCGGCGACCCACGACGGCGACATCGCGACGGTTCGGCGGGTGATGCCGATCGCGCGCGACCTCCGCCGTATGGGATCGGCGGCCCTGGACCTGGCCTACGTGGCGGCCGGCCGACTGGACGGATACTTCGAGCGCGGCCTCAAACCGTGGGATCACGCGGCGGGTGCCCTGCTCGTCCAGGAAGCGGGCGGGCGGGTGAGCCGGATCGACCGGGAATCGCCGCGGCCCTTCCTGATCGCGGGTGGCGTGACCGTGCACGACCGACTCCGGGATATCCTCGATGAGGAGAAACCCTGACCGATCCATGGCTTTCACAGGAGGATCGGGGTAGTGTTTACCCGATCGTTACTTTCACCACCCGAAGGTGAGAGTTGTCATTGCGCCCCCGAGCATCACGAACGACCGAGAGATTAGCTTTGCCCTTCGAGAACCCCCAGGCTGCCGCTGCGCCCACGCGCCGGTCCAGCCGCCCTCGCACTGCGGCCTCCGAGGCCTCGGCGAGCGGGTCGACGGCACCCCTCGCTGACGCGGAGACCGTGATCGCCCTCGCTGCTGTCATCCCGCTCTCCCGTCGCGCCGCGCGTCAGCGCCAGGCCGAGGTACCCCCGGTGCCGGTCGCACCTGAGGAGCCCTTCATCGCCGCGGCTGCGCCCGTCATCGCCGATGTCCCCGCGGTGCCCGTCGTCGCCGAGATCGTCGAGAAGTCAGAGGACACGGTCCCGGTCGAGGACATCGCCCCGGCGTCCGAGCCCTTCGTCGCCGAGGCTGACGCCGAGGGCGACGCGTTCGAGCGCGCCTCCCGCGCCTTCCGCGAGACCGGCTCCATCCCGACGTCGTCGGCGTCCCGCCGTTCGGCTTTCGTCGCGAACGCCGCATCGCAGGCTGCGCCGAAGATCGACACCGCCGGCCTCGCCGCCGTCGGTCCTCGCCGCACCCGCCGCATCCGCAAGACCCTCGCCGCCGGTGCCACCGTCGGCGCGATGGGGCTCGCCGGACTCCTGGCCGTGTCCATGACCCTGCCGGCGGAGGCCGTCGCGGCCGCCCAGGGCGGATCGCTCGCCTCGACGTCCCTCGTCACCGCGGCCGCCGCTGACGCGGCAGGCTCGGCGGACGACGAGATCCAGGCCTTCGTCGCGCCGTCCGGCGTGCAGAACGAGCCGCTCTCGCGCGCCGACAACTTCAGCACGGTCTCGCTCGTCGAGGTCGCCGCCGAGCAGGGCATCAACTACTCCGGTGAGATCTTCACGAACGACCCGGATGCCGCCATCCAGTGGCCGTTCCTCGTCGGCGTGGGCATGAGCTACGGCTACGGCATGCGCAGCGGCCGCCTCCACGAGGGCATCGACTTCGTCCCGGGCAACGGTGCGCCCATCCAGGCCATCGCCGACGGCAGCGTCCGCATCGCGACCGAGCAGGGTGCCGCCTACGGTGTCACGGTCTACATCGACCACGTCATCGACGGCTCGGTCATCACGAGCCACTACTCGCACATGCAGTACGGCTCGCTGCAGGTCAAGGCGGGCGACAAGGTCAAGGTCGGCGACATCGTCGGCAAGACCGGTAACACCGGCCGCTCCTACGGGGCGCACCTGCACTTCGAGCTCATCGTGAACGGGACGACCATCGACCCGATGCCGTGGCTCAAGAAGAACGCCGGACGCACGTCACTCACCTCGGAGGAGTGACCGTCTCGATTTCATGAGGACGCCACAGTGATGGTATTCTCGTGTGGTTGCCCCGCGAGGGGCAGCACGCCCCGATAGCTCAGTGGCAGAGCACTTCCATGGTAAGGAAGGGGTCGTCAGTTCAATCCTGACTCGGGGCTCGGAGTTCGCATCTGCGATGCGGATGCCGTGCGGCAGGGTAGCTCAGTTGGTGAGAGCGCACGACTCATAATCGTGAGGTCGCGGGTTCAAGCCCCGCTCCTGCTACAGAATGAAACCCCCGGAACCTTCCGGGGGTTTTGTCGTCTCCGACCTCCGTGCCGGGATACCGTCCTCACCCCGCGCGGAGCGTCCTAGAGTGTGTGACGCGTCGGCCCCACAGTCGGCACCGAGATGGCGGGCATCGAGGGACGAGGTCTGCCGTGTCTGCACCCGATCGCCGTGCGAGCACCGTGTTCCGGGACGCCCGGCGAGCCCTGGAGGACGCCGTCGCGGACGGGCGCGGTCATTGCCTCGGGCTCGAAACGCTCGCGCCGCAGGAGTCCTGGGACGTGCTGGTCGCCGAAGGCTACGGGCGCGCCCTACTGACCGGTGCCCTCGCCGGGGCGCTCGGCGGGCTGCTGCGGCACGGCGTGACCGTCGCCGACGTGCTGAGCTGTCCTGAGGTCCCTCTCGGGGTCGAGCTCGGGCCGCGATCCCTCCGGCTCGTCATGGGGTGGCTCGCGGACGGCGTGGCCGAGATGGACGACGCCGTCGTGTCGCGGACGATGGTGGCGGGCGTCGCCGACGACCTCATCGGCGCCTCCGACGCGGCCCTGTCCGCCGGCGACGCGCACCGGGTGGCTGTGCTGGTCTTCGCGATGGCGGCGGTCGGCACCCACGCCGTCTGGCGTGCGGCGTGACGCGCGCTGTCAGCGCCGAGGGGCGAAGGTGCGGGGTACGGAGGTTTCGACCCGCCCGCGGATGAAGACCATCAGCACGAGGCCCACGACGACCACGACGATGTTCCCCAGAGCCGCGAGCGCCGTCAGCCCACCCTCGGCGGGGTGCAGCGTCTGAAGGAAGATGCTCGGGTCGGTGCTGGCGTGGAGGAGGATCGGGGCCACGATGGTCCGGGTGACGCGGAGCGCGAGGTACATGCAGATGCCGAAGGCGAAGGTGTAGACGAGCTGGAAGAGGGTCGGGAGCAGATCCTGGCCGGTCAGGAGGTTGCCCGCGTGCAGCCCGGCGAAGATCGCGGCGGAGATCACCGCGACGACGAGCTCGCGCGCCCCCGCGTCCCGCATCATCTTCACGACGAGGCCGCGCGTGAGGACCTCCTCCGCGAAGCCGATGGCGAGGCCGGCGAGCAACCAGGTCGCCACGACATCCACCCCGACGCTGCCGTCCTCGATCGTGAGGAAGCGGAGGACGTTGAACAGCAGGACGGCGACGATCGCGATCCACATCCATCCCGCTCCCCGGATCGGCTGGCGCCCGAACACGGGGCGCCACCACCCGACCGAGGCGATGAACCCGACGAGCAGGAGACCCCCGACGAGGATCGGCAGGACGTCGTAGACGAGGACGCCGGCCGCACTCGCCGGGTCGTCCACCTGCGCGGCCAGCGGGAGGAAGGCCAGCGAGAGCAGCTGATAGAGCCCGTAGTACACGGCGGCGAGCAGGAGGGCGCGCCACCAGCCTCCGCGATCCCAGAAGCGCTGCCAGGCGGAACGGTGCGGTGCGGCGTCGGTCATGGGTGCTCCTCGGTGGGGGGAAGGGGCGGACGGCTCAAGTCTGGTGGTTCCGAGCCGGACCCGACGAAAGCGCCGGACGACACGCCGTGTCAACCCCCTCGGCCCCGGGAGGCCGCCCGCCCAGACTGGCCGTCCGGATCCCCAACGTCAGGAGGCGCCATGTCCGACACGTCGAACAGCCAGGACAACCAGGAGGAGATCGAGGCCATCGGCGTCGACCCCGACTTCGTCACCACCGACCACGACCCCGAGCCCGACGAGCTTCCGGCGACGGGCGGCGGGGAGGACGACGACGACGTCGACGTCGCCGACCTCCCCTAGCGCGGGCTACTTGCCTGTGGGCGCCGAGCCGGTCTCTCCCGGCTCGGCGTCCGCGCGTGCGGCGTCGACCCGCCCTCCGGTGCGGAGCTCCGCCTCCAGACGCTCGGCCTCCTCGCCGCTGATCGCCTCACCGCGGGCCACGAGCCCGGCCTGATCCGACAGCGGGATCTGCTTGAGGAACAGCGACAGGATGAGCGCGAGTGCGATGAAGGGCACGAGGTACCAGAACACCGGGGCGAGCGCGTCCGCGTACGCCGTGACGATGCCGTCGCGCACCTCGTCCGGGAGGCTGTTCAGCGTGGCGGGGTCGATCGTGGACGCGGCCTCGGATGCGGCCTCGGGCGACGCTCCGGCGCCGGCGAACACGCCGAGGAGGTTCTCGGTCAGCCGCGTGGTGAAGATCGTGCCGAACACCGCGGTCCCCAGCGAGGCGCCCACCTCGCGGAAGTAGTTGTTCGTGCTGGTGGCGGTGCCGATCTCGCCCGCCGGGACGGCGTTCTGCACGACGAGCACGACGACCTGCATGATGAGGCCGAGCCCGGCGCCGAAGACGAACAGGAACGCGCAGATCAGCCAGATCGGCGTCTCCGCCGACAGGGTGGTCATGGCGACCATCGCGATGCCGGTGATGATCGTGCCGAGGATCGGGTAGATCTTGTACTTCCCGGTCTTCGAGATCGCGATGCCGGAGAAGATCGAGGTCCCCATGAGGCCCACCATCATCGGGATCATCAGCAGACCCGATGCGGCGGCGGATGTGCCGGAGGACATCTGCAGGAACGTCGGGACGAAGCCGATCGCGGCGAACATGCCGATGCCGAGGACGAGGCCGATGGCGGTGGCGTTCACGAAGATCGGATTGCGGAAGAGGCTGAGCGGGATGATCGGGTCCTGCACCCGGGACTCGGTGATGACGAACGCCGTCGCCGACACCACGAGCCCGGCGCCCCAGGCCCAGGTCGCCAGGGAATCCCAGCCGAACGCCGCGTCGCCGCCGAAGTCGGTGAAGAAGATGAGGCAGGTCGTGGCGGCGGACAGGAAGAGCACGCCGAGGATGTCGATCGGCTTCTCCGCCTTCTTGCTGGGGAGCTTCAGGGTCACGAGGGCGATGAGGAACGCGGCGATGCCGACCGGGATATTGATGTAGAACGCCCACTGCCAGGTCATGTGATCGACGAAGAAGCCGCCGAGGAGCGGTCCGGCGACGGCGGAGAGGCCGAACACCGCACCGAGCGGACCCATGTACTTGCCGCGCTCGTTGGCGGGCACGATGTCGGCGATGATCGCCTGCGAGAGGATCATGAGGCCGCCGCCGCCGAGACCCTGGAGGGCGCGGAACACCACGAACATCCAGAAGTCCGACGCGAACGCGCAGCCGACCGAGGCGAGCGTGAACAGCGCGATGGCGACGAGGAACAACGACCGCCGGCCCAGCACGTCGCCGAATTTGCCGTAGATGGGCATGACGATGGTGGTGGCGAGCAGGTAGGCCGTGGTGATCCAGACCTGATGGTCGACGCCGCCGAGCTGGCCGACGATGGTCGGCATCGCGGTCGACACGATGGTCTGGTCGAGGCTCGCGAGCAGCATGCCCGCGATCAGGGCGCTGAAGATGATCCAGATGCGGCGCTTCGTGAGGAGGAAGGGCGCATCCGCGGTGGCGGTGGCGGACATCAGTGGTCTTTCTGTGCAGGGGTGTAGAGGTCGCGCGCGAGGCGCAGCCGGCGGGTGATGAGGTCGGCGAACGGCTCGGTGGAGTGATGGTGCAGCAGCTGCTCCATACACAACCGCACGAGCGCGCCGACGGAGTGGACGAGCACCTCGGCGCGCAGCTCCGCGTCCGGCTCCGTGTCGAGGCGGCGGGCGACGAGGGCGATGTCGCGGCGCTCGTGCTTCTCCTGCTGCTCGAAGGCGGCCCGCAGCAGCCGCGGCTCCTGCTCGATGACCGCGAACAGCTCCGCGGCGTGCTCGATGGGATCGAAGAGGGCGAAGCGCTCGACGGTGAGCTGCACGAAGTCGTCCAGGAGATCGCCCTCGCGGTCGAGGAAGGCCGCTTCGAGCTCCTCCTGGCGGGAGTCGATGACGGCGAAGCCGAAGACGGCGTTCTCCTTGCTCTCGAAGTAGTTGAAGAACGTGCGCCGGGAGACCCCGGCGTCGGCGCACAGCTCCTCGACGGTGAAGCCGGCGAAGCCTCGCTCGGTGGTCAAGCGGCGCGCGGCCTCGGTGAGCGCGCGCGTGGTTCGACGCTTGCGCTGCTCCCGCGTAGATTCTGCACTGTTCTCCATAAAGTGCAACTTTGCACTCTGAACCTTGGAGTGCACTGAGAGTCGCCGCCGAGAGGCGAGACGAAATCCATTCGGAGAAGTTTGTGACATTCTGTGCTCCCCGACCGTCTTAGTGGTGTCGTGAGAACACGGCCCGCGCGGGAACCGCGTGGTCACACGGATGAAGGAGCTCGAGATGGCGAACGTGACTGGGGGCACCCAGCCCAAGGCTCAGGTCGTTCCGGCCTCGCAGGGGGCGGCGGGGAAGACCACGATCGAGGACGCGGTGGTCGCGAAGATCGCCGGCATCGCGGCGCGAGAGGTGGACGGGGTCTACGCACTCGGCGGCGGCGCCGCACGCATGATGGGCGCCATTCGCGACGCCCTCAACACGACCGACCTCGCGCAGGGGATCAGCGTCGAGGTGGGCGAGACGCAGGTGGCCGTCGACGTGACGATCGTGGCGGAGTACCCCGTGTCCCTGCAGAAGGTGGCCGACCAGGTGCGGGCCGCGATCCACCGGGCCATGGTGGAGCTGGTGGGCATGGAGGTCGCCGAGGTGAACGTGACCGTCAACGACGTGCACATCCCGTCCGAGGACGACGACGAGGCTCCGGAGGCGCGAGTCCAGTGAACGCCTCGGTGATCGGCGGAGCTGCGGCGACGGTGCTCGCGCTGACCTGGATCGTCTGGGGGTTCTGGGCGTTCCTGCTCGTCACCCTCGCGATGCTCGTCGGCGCGGTCGTCGGCCGCATCGTCGACGGTCGCCTGGACGTGCGGGCGCTCGCCGACGTGGTGCGCGGGCGGCGATCGTCCTCATGAGCGTCGCAGTGACGGACGGGCCGACGACCGTGGCGGGGGCCACGGTCGTCGAGGCCCGGGCGCTGCACCGCCTCGCGGTCGGAATCGTCCGGGACGTCGTGCGGGTCGGCGCCGGAGACGTGAGCGTGCAGCTCGCGGACCGCCGCGGCGACCTGCGCGTGTCCGTGGAGGTTCCGGTCGTGCGCGGGCCCCGCGGCGCCGACACCGTGGGCGCACGGGCGGACGCCGTCCGCGACGCCGTGGTGGGCGGTATGCGGGATCTCGCGGCGCGCCGCGTGGGAGCGGTGGACGTGCGTTTCACCGGAGTTCGACGTGAGGACGGGAGGAGAGTGGCATGACGGCGAACACGACGACATCGCGGCGCCTGCTTCGTCGAGAGGCGAGGGCGACCCGCCGGGGTCCGGCGATCGCGCTCGCGGTCGTCCTCGCGGTGCTCCTCGTCGCTCTGCTGGGCGCGGTGGTCGCCGGGACTCTCGACGCGGGGCTCCGCGCGCAGATCACCGGATGGCTCACGCCCGTCACGGCTTCCGCCGCGGCGCCTGCGGTGATGATCGCCGCCGGGACCGTGCTCGTGGTGGTGGCGCTGCTCCTCCTCGGACTCGCCGTGCTTCCCGGCCGTCGCGCCCGTCGCACGCGGCTCGCCGCGCGGGCGGCGCTCGTGATCGACGACGGGGTGCTCGCCGACGCCATCGCCGACGGCACCGCGCGCCGGATCGGCGTGCCGCGCGGCCAGATGCGCGTGACCGTGGGACGACGCACGGTGCTGATCCGGGTCACGCCCACGAGCGGGGTCCCGGTGGATGCGGCCGCCGCGCGAGACGCGGCCCTGCGCGTGCTGGACGAGACCGGATTCCGGCTCTCGCCGCGGGTGCAGGTGGCGCGGGAAGGAGTGATCGCATGACGTCGGCAGGGACCGTCGCGAACCGGATCGTCCTCCTCGGAGGAGCCGCGATGCTTCTGGGCGGGGGCGTCGTCCTCCTCGCTGCGGGACTGCGGGGCGCGGGGGCGCTTCCGGCTCCCGCCGAGGATGTGCTCGCCGAGGCCGACGGTGTCGTGGCGTGGTCGGGGGCCTGGGGCCTCGACATCCCCGGTGCGGGCTTCGTGCCGCTGTGGGCGCTCGCGGGGCTCGCCGCCGCGGTGCTGCTCGTCGTCCTCCTCCTCGCGTTCCTGCTCACCCGCAGGCCGCGGCGGGAACGCACCCTTCTCCGGCTCGCCGGTGAGGGCGGCACGACCACCGTCGACCGGAGTGTGGCGGAGCAGCTGCTCGCAGCCCCCCTCGCCGATCGAGCGGACGTGCTGGCCGCCCGGGTGACGAGCCGGAAGGCCGGCCGCGAGATCGCTCTCGGCCTCGTGGTCACTCCACGCCCCGGCGCGGCCCTGGGGCAGGTGCTCGCCGCCGCGGATGCGGTCGTGCAGGAGTGGGACGCCGTCACCGGGACGCGGATGCCGGTCGTCGTGCACATCGCGGACCGCGGCTGGCGGGAGCTCTTCCGCTCCCGACAGCGGATGCGCCGTTCGCTGGTGGCCGGACAGAGCACGGCGGCGCGTGAGCCGCACAGCACACAGACATCGACCCCGACCGTCGGGGTCGTGTGAGGAAAGGAGGCGCCATGAGCGCGGAGGACAAGATCAAGGCCGCAGCCGAGAAGGTCGCAGGCAAGGCCAAGGAGGTCGTCGGCGAGGTCACGAACAACGACAAGCTCGTCGCCGAGGGCAAGGCCGAGCAGGCCAAGGGCGATGTCAGGAACGCGGCCGAGGATGTCAAGGACACGTTCACCAAGTGACGGAAGGGGAGGAGGCGCCCGGAGGGGCGTCTCCTCCGCCCGCGCGCAGAGGGTCGATCCGATCCGATGCGGCGCGGGCTCCGAACGTCCGGGGAACCGTGAACGAGGGGTGGGGGAATGGCAGCCGATCACTGGGGTGAGGCGCTGGAGCAGGCCGGGGACCGTATCGTCGCCGGCCGCGCGATGGACGGCGACGTCGCCGCGTTCGCGGTGCTCGTGCGCAGGTACACGCCGATGATGAGGGCCTACACGCAGCGGATGCTCAACGCGTCGGCGGAGGTCGACGACATCGTGCAGGACGCATTCGTGACGGCATGGCAGCGGTTCGGTGAGCTGGAGGACCCCGCGAAGGTCAAGAGCTGGCTCATGCGGATCGTGAGCCGCAAGGCGGTGGATCGGCTGCGCCGGACGCGTCCCGCGCTCGACGTGGACGAGATCGACCGACCGGCGCCGCCGCAGGCATCGCCCCATGCGGTCGTCGAGGCGAGAGCGGGCGTCGAGGCCCTCGGCGCGGCCCTGCGCGAACTCCCGGAGGCCCAGCGCGAATGCTGGGTGCTGCGGGAGCTGGCCGGCTACAGCTACGACGAGATCGCCGAGGAGCTCGGCATCCCCGTCAGCACGGTGCGCGGACTGCTGTCCCGCGCGCGACGGTTCCTGATCACACGGATGGAGGCGTGGCGATGACCGATCACCACGAGGACGACCAGCTGCGCCGCCTCGGCCTGGAGCCCGCCGACCTCGACGGGCACACGATCGAGGAGCTCGGTGACTACCTGGACGCGGGACGAACTCCGACGATCCCTGCGATCGAGGAGTCTCCGGGGTGCCAGCTCGCCCTCGACGCCCTGGAGAGACTGCGGGGTCTCGGCACCGCGCTGATGGACGAGGAGGCCGCGTCCGCACCGCCCGTGGACGAGAGGTGGGTGGACCGGATCCTCAGCGGCATCGCCATGGACGCTCAGGCGGGACGCCGCATCCCCTTCGCCTCCGACGATCCGGACGTGGACTTGGCCATCACGGAAGGCGCCGTGCGCGGACTGGTCCGTGCCGCGGAGGAGGCCGTGCCCGGCGTGCTGGTCGGCCGGTGCCGGCTGGACGGCGACGTCACCGAGCCCGGAGTGCCCGTGCGCGTGGCGATCGATGTGAGCGTGCGCCTCGGCGACCCGCTCCGCCGCGTCGCCGACCGCCTGCGCGCGGAGGTGGAGGACCGGCTGCGTCGTCATACCGACCTGCGGGTCGCGGCGATCGATGTCGCGATCACCGACGTCAGGGAGGGAGCATGATGACCGGCACCGAGCTGTCGAAGGAGGAGCGCGCGGGTCTCGCGCTCCGGATCGAGGCGGCGCTGCGCGCCTGCTCCGGGGTGCGCGGCGTGTACCGATCGGGCTCCCTCGTCTCCAACCTCCTGCGTGCGGGCGCGTCGGCGTGGGGGAACGAGCGCGGAGCCGAACCGATCGTGTCCGTCGCCGCCGGAGCGGAGGGCGTGGCGGTGGAGGCGGCGATCGGCGTCGACGGGCGGGTTCGCAGTGTCGCGACACTGCGGCACGCTCGTGACGCCGTGGACGCGGTGCTGCGTGCGGAGGGCCTGCGCCGTGGCAGCATCACGCTGACCGTCGCCTACGTGCAGAGCGCCGTGGAGCCGGCGCCGGGGGAGCGCCGCCGCCCGTGACGGGGGCCGGCGGCGCTCCTCGCGTCACACCAGCGCGCGGAGGCCCTCGACGAGCGGCGTCGTCGGGCGGCCGATGAGGCGGCGGAGGGTGCCGTCGGTGTCCGCGAGGGCGCCATCGCGGATGCCGGCGTCGAGGGCGACGACGAACCCGGCGGTGCCCTCATCGAGACCGGCCGCTCGGAGCGCCGCGAGCTGCTCGTCCGCCGACAGCGGGACGAACACGACCTCGCGGCCCGTCACCTCGGTCATCGCGGCGGCGAGGTCGGCGTAGGTCCATGCGACGTCCCCGCCGAGCTCGTAGACCGCACCGAGGTGTCCGTCCTCGGTGGCGACGACGGCGGCGGCCTCGGCGTAGTCCTTCCGGCTGGCGGAGGCGACGCGGCCCTCTCCGGTGCCGGCGCTGAGGGTGCCGGTCTCCGCTGCACGAGCGAGGTCGGCGGCATAGTTCTCGGTGTACCAGTTGTTGCGGAGGATCACCGCGGGAAGGCCTGCGGCCGCGATGAGCTCCTCGGTGGCCTTGTGTTCGGGGGCCAGAACGAGGGAGCTCGTGGTGGCCTTCGGGGCGCTCGTGTAGACGAACTTCGACACCCCGGCATCCTTTGCGGCGTCGATGACCGCCCGATGCTGCGCGACGCGCTGGCCCACCTCCGAGCCCGACACGAGCACGACCGTGTCCACGCCGTCGAGCGCCGCGGCGACCGATTCCTGGTCGGTGTAGTCGAGACGGACGACGGGCACGCCGAGGTCGGCACCCTTGGCGATGTCGCGCGCACCGGCGCGGATCGCCTGCGGGTCGACGCCGCGCGCGAGCAGGGCGGCGACGATGAGGCGGCCGAGGTGACCGGTCGAACCGGTGACGAGGATGGTCATGGGAGTCCTTTCGTTGCTGACTCCCCGGACAACCCCCGCAGCCGTGCTCCGCATTCCTTTCGGCAGGTACCCACTTTTCGGTAAGGTACCCACATGACGGTGAGTTTTGCGCAGATCCGCGATTCGCAGCCTGCTCTCTTCGACCAGGGATGCGGCACGCGCGTCATCCTCGACCACATCATGAGCAAGTGGGGTGTGCTCGTGCTCTCCTGCCTCTCCGACGGCACGCGGCGCTGGGGTGAGCTGCGTCGGGAGGTGGACGGCATCAGCGAGAAGATGCTCGCCTCGACCCTGCGGACCCTCACCGATGACGGCCTGGTGCACCGGGAGTCGCTGCCGACCGTGCCCCCGCACGTCGAGTACAGCCTCACGCCGCTCGGGCGTGACCTCATGGAGCGGATGCTTCCTCTGATGGAGTGGGTCGCGGCGCACGCCGACGGGATGCTCGGTCGCGACTGACCCACGGAATCCTTCGCGTATCTGAACGCGACGCATGGATTCCGTTGCAGAAACAAAAGGATTGACGGGATACCGCGGCGCGCCGTACTGTTCAGGACATGGCAACGACGCCCATCCACCTCGAACGTCCCGACGGCAAGGGCCTGGCCGCAGGCACCCTCGGCCTGTGGGGCTCCACTGTCATCGGGCTCGCCTCCACGGCCCCCGTCTACTCGCTCGTCGCGACGCTCGGCTTCGTCGTGCTCGCCGTCGGCGCGCAGGCGCCGATCGCCTTCATCATCGCCTTCGTGCCGATGCTCCTGATCGCCTTCGCCTATCGCGAGCTCAACAACGCCGTCCCCGACTGCGGCACCACGTTCACCTGGGGCACCAAGGCCTTCGGGCCGTGGGTGGGCTGGATGGGCGGCTGGGGCGTCGCGGTCGCCGGCATGGTCGTGCTCGCGAACCTCGCCCAGATCGCCTCCGTGTACTTCTGGTCGCTGATCGGGCAGGACCTCGAGAACAACGACTGGCGCGTCGTCGTCGTGGCGGTGCTCTTCATCGCGGCCATGACCTGGGTGAGCTGGCGCGGGGTCGAGATCGGCGAGCGCATCCAGAACGTGCTCCTCGCGATCCAGTACCTCGCGCTGGCGATCTTCATCGTGGCCGCCCTCTGGCAGTTCTTCACGGGCGACGCCCCCGACGCCACCCCGTTCTCGTGGGAGTGGCTGAACCCGTTCGGCTTCACCGACTGGTCGGGCTTCACGGAGGCGATCCTCCTCGCGCTCTTCATCTACTGGGGATGGGACACCTGCCTCGCCCTCAACGAGGAGACGAAGGATCCGAAGCGCATCCCCGGCCGCGCCGCGGTGCTCACCTGCGTCATCCTGCTGGTGACGTACGTCGCGGTGACGATCGCCGCGATGATGTACGCCGGACTCGGCGAGGACGGCACGGGCCTCGGCAACGAGGCCAACGCCGACGACTTCTTCCTGGCCATCAAGGATGGGCTGCTCGGTCCGTTCGGCTGGGTGCTCGTGGTCGCGGTCATCATCTCGGCGATCTCGTCCACCCAGACGACCATCCTCCCGACCGCCCGCGGCACGCTCGCGATGGGCGTGTACCGGGCGCTCCCGGCGAAGTTCAAGGACGTGCACCCGGTCTACAAGACGCCGTCGTTCTCGACCATCGTCATGGGCGTGGTGGCTTCCCTCTACTACGTCGGCATGACCCTGATCAGCGACAACATCCTGCAGGACTCGATCCTCTCCCTGGGCCTCGCGATCGCGTTCTACTACGCCATCACCGGGTTCGCCTGCGTCTGGTACTTCCGCGCCGACCTGCGCCGCTCGACCCGCGACCTGTTCTTCAAGGGCATCTTCCCGCTGCTCGGAGCGCTGCTGCTGACCGGCGCGTTCGTGCAGTCGGCGATCGACATGTGGGACGTCGACTACGGCTACACCGTGCTCTTCGGCATCGGCGGCACGTTCGTGATCGGCATCGGGTCGCTCGCGATCGGCCTCGTCCTGATGTTCCTCTGGTACCTGTTCCCGCGGTCGAAGCGGTTCTTCCGGGGCGAGAGCCTGAACCGGGAGACCGAGGTGATGGTGCCGGAGGAGCCGGGCGCGATGATCCGCTCGGTCGACGGCGGCATCTGAGGCGCAGGGTGCGCGCGCGGCTGTCCTAGGCTGGCCTCGTGCGCATCCGGCTCGACATCGCCTACGACGGCACCCATTTCCGCGGGTGGGCCACGCAGCCCACACTCCGCACGGTCCAGGGGACGCTGGAGGCGGCGCTCGCCCGGATCGTCGGCTCCGACGTGCGGTTCGTCGTCGCCGGGCGGACGGACGCCGGCGTGCACGCGAGCGGACAGGTCGCGCACGTGGATCTCGACGAGGCGCAGTGGGCGCGGATCCAGGCGCGTCACGGCCGTGCAGCGCAGGACCCGGCGGGCAGCATCGCCGCGCGGATGCGTGGTGTGCTCGGCGCCTACCCCGACGTGACGGTCGTGCGCTCCTCCCTCGCCCCCGAGGGCTTCGACGCGCGCTTCTCCGCGGTCTGGCGACGCTATCGCTACCGGCTCGCCGACGACCTGGCCGGCTACGACCCTCTGCGGCGGCTCGACACCACCGCCATCCGGGGCCGGTTGGACGCGGAGGCCATGGACGCCGCCTCCCGGACCCTCATCGGCCTGCACGACTTCGCGGCCTACTGCAAGCCGCGCGAGGAGGCCACCACCATCCGGACGCTGCTCGACTACCGGTGGCAGCGGGATGCGGAGGGCGTGCTCGTGGCCGAGGTGAAGGCGGACGCGTTCTGCCACAGCATGGTGCGGGCGCTGGTCGGCGCCTGCGCGGCGGTGGGGGAGGGGCGACTCGATGTGGACGACCTCGTCGTGCTCCGCGATGCGTTGACGCGGACGAGCGAGTTCAAGGTCCTCGCCGCCCGCGGTCTCACGCTCACCGAGGTCGGGTATCCGGCCGACGAGCTGCTGGCGGCCAGGGCCGCGCAGACCAGGGCCCGACGCGACCGCGAGAGCGACTGATCGCCGGGATCGGGAGCCGGGGCACAGATGGGGCGGGTAGCGTGGGGACGATCATGAAGGTCATCTCCTACAACCTGCGCAAGCACCGCGCCGCCGGCGAGCTCGCGGCGCTCGTCGATGAGCATGATCCCGACATCCTCTGCCTCCAGGAGTGCGACGTCCCGGAGCTTCCGGACCGGATCGGCGGTCTCGTGCTGGCGGATGCGACGCAGGGCAACCGCCTCGGGCTCGCGCTCTTCTATCGCGAGAGCACCTACCGTCTGCAGGGCATCCGCACCCTCGGCCTGAAGAAGTCGCTGCACGATCGCATCGCGAAGCCGGCGCACGAGCGCGTGCTCGGCGCCCGCCTGCGTGACATCGACGACGGCGGAGAGTTCATCGTGGCGTCCTTCCACGCCGCGCCCCTGACGGCGTTGAACTCACTCCGCCGGCACCAGATCCGCGCCGCGCTCGCCGAGCTCGCGACGCTGGGCGAGGGGCTGCCGCAGCTCATGGTGGGGGACTACAACTACCCCGTGTTCAAGGAGAACCTCGGGCAGGCGGTCCGCGACCAGGGCTACGCCCTGTCCCTCAGCGATGACCACACGTACACCCGCTACCGGGTCTTCCGTGGGCACTACGACTTCGCGACCTCGTCCGGCTTCGAGATCGAGCGCATCACCACGCTCCCGCAGCGTTCCAGCGATCACCGCCCGATCCTCGTGACCGTCCGCCCGAACTGACGCCGCCGGTCCGAGCCGGTTTGGGAATGCCGTTCCGGTGGCGTATGCTGACTCTTTGGTGCCCTTCCCTGCCTGCGGGGAAGATGCACATCCGAACGTGAGCCCTCCACTGGCGTGTTCCTCCCCGTCGGGAAGAACCACCCCGGAGTGGGATTCACGAACACCTCCGTTCGACAAGAAAGCAGCACTATCGTGACGCGCACTTACACCCCCAAGGCTGGCGAAGTCCAGCGCGACTGGGTCGTCATCGACGCCACCGACGTCGTTCTCGGCCGTCTGGCTTCGCACGCGGCGACGCTCCTGCGTGGCAAGCACAAGCCGACCTTCGCCAACCACATCGACTCGGGTGACTTCGTCATCATCGTGAACGCCGACAAGGTCGCGCTCACCGGTCAGAAGCTCCAGAAGAAGATGGCGTACCGCCACTCCGGCTACCCGGGTGGCCTCAAGGCCGTCAGCTACGCCGAGCTCCTCGAGAAGAACCCGGTCCGCGCCGTGGAGAAGGCCATCCGTGGCATGCTCCCGAAGAACAGCCTGGGCCGCCAGCAGCTGTCGAAGCTGAAGGTGTACGCCGGTGCCGAGCACCCGCACGCCGCGCAGCAGCCCCAGCCGTACACCCTCGACCAGGTCGCCCAGTAAGCGCCGTACAGACTAAGGACATACTCGTGGCTGACATCCAGGACTCCACCGAAAACCTCCAGAACTTCTCGACGTCGACCCCGGAGACCGACGCGGTCGAGGCGGCTCCCCGCCCCGTGCTGAGCGTCCCCGGCGCCGCTGTCGGCCGTCGCAAGCAGGCCATCGCCCGCGTGCGTCTGGTTCCCGGCTCGGGCACCATCACGGTCAACGGCCGTACGCTCGAGGACTACTTCCCGAACAAGCTGCACCAGCAGCTCATCAACGACCCGTTCACCGCGCTGAACCTCGCCGGTGCCTACGACGTGATCGCCCGCATCTCGGGTGGTGGCGACTCCGGCCAGGCCGGCGCCCTGCGTCTCGGCATCGCGCGTGCCCTCAACGGCATCGACGCGGAGAACAACCGTCCGACCCTGAAGAAGGCCGGCTTCCTCTCGCGCGACGCTCGCGTCAAGGAGCGCAAGAAGGCCGGACTCAAGAAGGCCCGTAAGGCGCCTCAGTACTCGAAGCGTTAAGGTCCACTGCTCCGATGCCGATCTTTGGCACGGACGGCGTGCGAGGACTCGCCAATGGCATCCTCACCGCCGACCTGGCGCTCACCCTGGCCCAGGCGACTGCTGTCGTCCTGGGCCAGGGCCGTACGGCGGAGGCTCGCAAGGCCGAAGGCAAGCGACTCACCGCCGTCGTCGCCCGTGACCCGCGGGTCTCCGGGCACTTCCTGACCGCTGCCGTCGCCGCGGGCCTTGCCTCCTCGGGCGTCGATGTCCTCGAGGCAGGGGTCATCCCCACGCCCGCTCTGGCATTCCTCGTCGCGGATCGCGATGCGGACTTCGGCGTGATGATCTCGGCATCGCACAACGCGGCGCCCGACAACGGGATCAAGATCTTCGCCCGCGGCGGACGCAAGCTCCCCGACGTGGTAGAGCAGCGCATCGAAGAGGCCATGCACGGCGAGATGCTGCGCCCGACCGGCGCCGGCGTCGGTCGCATCGACCGCTTCTCCGACGCGGAGGACCGCTACGTGGTCCACCTGCTCGGCTCGCTGCCGCACCGGCTCGAGGGCGTCCACGTCGTGCTCGACTGCGCCCATGGTGCCGCCTCCGGAGTCTCTCCCGAGACGTTCCGCGACGCCGGCGCGGAGGTCACCGTGATCGGTGCCGACCCCGACGGGTGGAACATCAACGACGGCGTCGGCTCCACGCACCTCGACAAGCTCGCCGAAGCCGTCGTCCGGCTCGGCGCTGATGTGGGCATCGCGCACGACGGCGACGCTGATCGCTGTCTCGCGGTCGACGCGCAGGGCAACGTCGTGGACGGCGATCAGATCATGGCGATCCTGGCCCTGTCGATGAAGGAGCGCGGACGCCTCACCGACGACACGCTCGTCGCGACGGTCATGAGCAACCTCGGTCTGCACGTCGCGATGCGCGAGCACGGCATCACGGTGCGCCAGACCGCCGTCGGCGACCGTTACGTGCTCGAGGACATGAACGAGGGCGGGTACGCGCTCGGCGGCGAGCAGTCCGGCCACGTCATCATGAGCGAGTACGCGACCACGGGCGACGGCCTGCTCACCGGACTCCACCTCGTGGCCGAGATGGCGCGGCAGGGCAAGTCCCTCGCCGAGCTCGCCTCGGTCATGACGGTCTACCCGCAGCTGCTGATCAACGTCCGCGACGTCGACAAGGATCGCGTCGCCGACGACGAGGTCGTGCAGCAGGCCGTCCGCGACGTGGAGGCCGAACTGGGCGACACCGGGCGCGTGCTGCTGCGCAAGTCCGGGACCGAGCCGCTCGTGCGCGTCATGGTCGAAGCCGCCGACTCCGAGTCGGCCCGCACCTACGCCGAACGTCTCGCGGCGGTCGTGCAGGAGCGCCTCGCGCTCTGAGCCCGTCGTCTCCGAACCGGTCGGTCGCCTCGGCGGCCGGCCGGTTCGTCGTCTCCGGGCCGGGGCGGTCAGCCGCCGAGCTGTTCGATGTACCGCAGCAGCACGCCTTCGCGCAGCGCCCACGGCGACACCTCCAGCTCCTCCACATCCAGCGCGCTCATGGCGGCATGCAGCGACACCGCCGCCGCCACGATCTGGAAGGTCCGGTCGGGCGTGATCCCCGGGAGCTCCTGCCGTGCCGAGGCGGGGAGGCGCGCGAGACGCGGGATCCACGACCCGAGGGCGTCGCGGGGGAGCAGCATCCGCTCGATGCCCGACCAGCCGGGGACGGGGTAGCCGACGAGCCGGGCCAGTGAGCGGATCGCCTTGGAGGAGCCCACGACGTGGTCCGGACGGGGGAGGCTGCGGAACCGCGAGGTGACCCCGTCGAGCGTCGTCAGGGCGTGCGCCCGGAGGCGCTCCACGTCGTCCTCACCCGGAGGGTCCTGCGGAAGGAACTGCACGGTCATGCGCCCGGCTCCGAGGGGGACGGACGCGGCGACGTCCGGCACCTCCTCGGCACCGGCGGCGATCTCCAGGGAGCCACCGCCGATGTCGAGGAGCAGCAGCTGGCCGGCAGACCACCCGAACCAGCGCCGCACGGCGAGAAACGTGAGCGCGGCCTCGGTCTCCCCGTCGAGCACCTGGAGCGGCTGGCCGAGGACGGCCTCGATGCGGGCGATCACCTCGGCCCCGTTGCGGGCATCGCGGACGGCGCTCGTGGCCGTGGCGAGGAGCGCGTCCACGCGTTCCTCCTCCGCCACCCGGCGCGCCTGCGCGACGGCCGTTTCCAGGGCCTGCACGCCCTGCTCCGCGATCGCCCCGTCCGGTGTGAGGTAGCGCATGAGGCGCAGCACGGTCCGGTCGCTCGTGGTGGCGAGTGGTCGTCCGCCCGGCCGCACATCGGCGGCGAGCATGTGGACGGTGTTGGATCCGATGTCGAGGACTCCCAGGCGCACGGGATGAGGATACTCGCGCGCGGTTACGATGGACGACGTGACCACCGCCGACCCCACGCTGCCGCTGTCGCCGTACCGGGAGATCGGGCGCGCGGAATGGGCGCGTCTCGCCGCCGGACTCGACCAGCCCCTGACCGAGACCGAGGTCGTGGAGCTACGAGGTATCGGCGACCGCCTCGACCTCACCGAGGTCCGCGAGGTCTACCTCCCGCTGAGCCGATTGCTGAGCCTATACGCGAGCGCGACGAAGCAGCTCGGCGCGGCCACCTCGTCGTTCCTCCAGGAGGACGACACGACCACGCCGTTCGTCGTCGGTGTCGCCGGCTCCGTGGCCGTGGGCAAGTCGACCATCGCCCGGCTCCTCCGCGAGCTGATGAGCCGATGGCCGGGGACGCCGCGGGTGGAGCTGGTGACGACGGACGGCTTCCTCTACCCGAATGCCGAGCTCGAGCGTCGCGGTCTCATGGATCGCAAGGGCTTCCCGGAGTCGTACGACCGCCGGGCGCTGATCGAGTTCCTCACGGAGGTCAAGAGCGGAGCCCCTGAGGTGCGGGCGCCGTTCTACTCCCACATGCGCTACGACATCGTCCCCGACGCGCACGTCGTGGTGCGCCGCCCCGATGTCGTCATCGTCGAAGGGCTCAACGTCCTGCAGCCCCCGCCGGCCCCGAACGACGTCGCGGTCAGCGACCTCTTCGACTTCTCGATCTTCGTGGACGCCGACACCACGCACATCGAGAAGTGGTACGTCGACCGGTTCCTCGCTTTGCGGCAGGGAGCCTTCAGCAACCCGTCGTCCTACTTCAACGTGTTCGCGCACCTCACCGACGAGGAGGCGATCACGACCGCACTGGGATATTGGAACGAGATCAACATGCCGAACCTCGTCGAGAACGTGATGCCCACCCGGCACCGCGCGCGGCTGGTCCTGCGGAAGGGCGCGGATCACGACGTGGAGAGCGTGCTCCTGCGCAAGCTCTGAGCCCCTCCTGCAGCCCTCTATTGTTCGGACGACTCGCAAAAAATCCCGCTTACCCTTATCCCCATGTGTGGAATCGTCGGATACGTGGGCCCGCGGCCCAGCCAGGACATCCTTCTCGCCGGCCTCGCCCGGCTCGAGTACCGCGGCTATGACTCCGCGGGCATCGCCGTGATCGATGGCGAGGGAACGCTGGGCATGCGCAAGAAGGCGGGCAAGCTCGCCATGCTGCGCGACTCGCTCGGTGATGCGCCCCTCGCCGACGGCACGACCGGCATCGGGCACACGCGGTGGGCGACGCACGGCGGCCCGACCGACGTCAACGCGCACCCCCACCTCGCCGACGACGACAAGCTCGCGGTGATCCACAACGGCATCATCGAGAACTTCGCGGCTCTGCGCGACGAGCTCCTCGCCGACGGTGTCTCCTTCCGCAGCGAGACGGACACCGAGGTGGCTGCGGCGCTCCTCGGCCGCGAGTACGCCGGCAACGGGGGCGACCTCGCCCTCGCGTTCCGTGCTGTCGTCAACCGCCTCGAGGGCGCCTTCACCCTCCTCGCGATGCACCAGGACCACCCCGGACTCGTCGTCGGCGCTCGCCGCAACTCGCCGCTCGTGATCGGTCTGGGTGAGGGCGAGAACTTCCTCGGTTCCGACGTCGCCGCCTTCGTCGAGCACACCCGCAAGGCCCTCGCGATCGGTCAGGATCAGATCGTGTCGATCACCCCCGACGCGGTGACCGTGACCGACTTCGCCGGCACCCCCGTCACCGCCGAGCCGTTCGACGTGTCGTGGGACGCCGCCGCCGCCGAGAAGGGCGGATGGTCGAGCTTCATGGCCAAGGAGGTCGCCGAGCAGCCGGAGGCCGTCGCCAACACGATCCGCGGCCGCATCCGCGACGGCCAGGTCGTGATCCCGGAGCTCGACGGTCTCGACGACCTGTTCGTCGGCATCAACCGCGTCATCATCACCGCGTGCGGCACGGCCTCGTATGCCGCGCTCGTCGGCAAGTACGCGATCGAGCAGTGGGCCCGGGTGGCGGTCGACGTCGAGCTCGCCCATGAGTTCCGCTACCGCGACCCGGTCATCGGCGCCGACACCCTCGTGGTCTCCATCAGCCAGTCCGGCGAGACCATGGACACCCTGATGGCCGTGAAGTACGCCCGCGAGCGCGGCGCCCGCACGCTGTCGGTCTGCAACACGCAGGGCGCGACGATCCCGCGGGAGTCGGACGCCGTCGTCTACACGCACGCCGGGCCCGAGGTCGCCGTCGCCTCGACCAAGGCGTTCTCCGCCCAGATCACGGCCCTGCTGCTGCTCGGCCTGCACATGGGACGGGTCCGCGGTGTGGTGGCCGACGCCTCGACCGATGTCGAGGAGCTCGCCGCGCTGCCGGAGAAGGTCGCCAAGGTGCTGGAGAGCGAGCACGAGCACGTCACCCAGCTCGCCGGCTGGATGGCCGACACCCGTTCGGTGCTGTTCCTCGGCCGTCACGTGGGCTACCCGATCGCTCTCGAGGGCGCGCTGAAGCTCAAGGAGATCTCCTACATCCACGCCGAGGGCTTCGCCGCGGGCGAGCTCAAGCACGGTCCGATCGCGCTGATCGAGCCGGGGCAGCCGGTGTTCGTGCTCGTGCCGTCGCCGCGGCACTCCGCGCTCGTGCACTCCAAGGTCGTCTCCAACATCCAGGAGATCCGCGCCCGCGGTGCCCGCGTGATCGTGGTGGCCGAGGAAGGTGACGCCGCCGTGCTGCCCTTCGCGGACGAGGTCATCCACATCCCGCTCGCCGGCCCCATGTTCGAGCCGCTGCTGGCCGTCGTCCCGCTGCAGATCTTCGCGATGGCGCTGGCGACCGCGAAGGGCCTCGACGTGGACCAGCCGCGGAACCTCGCGAAGTCCGTCACGGTGGAGTGACCGCCGACCCACCCCCTTCTGTTCGCCCCACCCCTCTGAGTACGCACGCAGAGGGGTGGGGCGTTCGTAGCGGGGTGGGTGGGGAAGCCCGAGTAGGCTGAACGCGTGATCATCGGCACCGGCATCGACCTCGTGGACATCCCGAGGTTCGAGCGCACGATGACCCGGACGCCTCGACTGCGGGAGCGGCTGTTCGCCCCGTCGGAACGTGAACTCCGGCTGCCCTCTCTGGCCGCGCGATATGCCGCGAAGGAAGCGCTGATCAAGGCGCTCGGCGGCTCCGACGGGGTGCACTGGACCGAGATCGAGATCGCCTCCGAGCCTTCAGGGAGACCGCATTTCGTCCTGTCCGGATCCACGGCCGCGGTGGTCGAGGCACGGGGGATCCTGACGCTGCACCTCACCCTCACCCACGATGCCGGCCTCGCCGCCGCGTTCGTCGTCGCCGAAGGAGCCCCGCTGTGACCGTCCCGTTCCGCGAGGCCACGATCGATCTCGATGCGATCGCCGACAACGTCCGGCACTTCCGTCGCCTCACCGGCGTGGAGGTGCTGGCCGTGGTGAAGGCGAACGCGTACGGGCACGGAGCCGCCGCGACCGCCGTGGCCGCGCTCTCCGGCGGTGCGACCCGCCTCGGGGTGGCCGAGATCCCGGAGGCGCTGGAGCTGAGGCGCCAAGGGGTGCACGCGCCGGTGGTGGCGTGGCTGCACGCGCCGGGGGAGCGGTTCCTGGAGGCGGCAGCGGAGGGCGTCGAGATCGGCATCTCGTCGTACGACCAGCTGCAGGCCGTGGCTGCCGCCGCATCCGCGAACCGCCCGGTCGCGGTGCACCTGAAGCTCGAGACGGGGCTGTCGCGCAACGGCATCGCTCCGGACGACTGGGCGACGGTGCTCGCCGAGGCCGCCCGCCTGGAGCGGATCGGAAGGGTCAGGGTCGTGGGGCTCTTCAGTCACCTCTCCAACGCCTCGCCGGCCGACGACCGCGCCGCGCTCGCCCGGTTCGAGGAGGGCGTGGCGCAGGCCGCTGCGCTCGGCGTGCGTCCGGAGATCCGCCACATCGCCGCCACCGCCGCCGCCATCGATCTGCCCGAGACACGACTCGACGCCGTGCGTATCGGCATCGGCACCTACGGCCTCTCGCCCTTCGACGACCGCTCCTCCGCGGAGCTGGGCCTGCGCCCGGCCATGACCCTGCGCGGGGCCGTGGCGGCCGTCCGGCGTGTTCCCGCCGGTACCGGGGTCTCCTACGACTACGTGCATCGCACGGACCGCGCGACCACCCTGGCGCTCGTGCCGCTGGGATATGCGGACGGAGTGCCCCGCAGCGCCTCCGGGAGACTGCCCGTGTCGATCGGCGGGCGCCGCTACACCAACGTGGGCCGGATCGCGATGGATCAGTTCGTCGTGGACGTCGGAGACGCCCCGGTCGCCGTCGGCGACGAGGTCACGCTCTTCGGGGATCCGACTCTCGGCGTGCCATCGGCCGCGGACTGGGCGGAGGCCGCCGGCACCATCGGGTACGAGATCGTCACGCGCATCGGTCACCGGGTGCCGCGGAGGACGACGTGAGCCTGGACCCGGCGTTCCTCGGACGACGCCGGATCGCCACGTCCGAGGAGATGGAGCAGCTCGGGCTGCGCATCGGCGAGCAGCTCGAGCCGGGAGACCTGCTCATCCTCACCGGTCCGCTGGGGGCCGGCAAGACCACTTTCACGCGCGGCCTGGCCGAGGGCCTCGGGGTCCGAGGACCCGTGCAGAGCCCGACGTTCGTGATCGCCCGCACCCATCCGTCGCTCGTCGGACGCGCCCCCCTCGTGCACGTGGACGCGTACCGCCTCGGCTCCGCGGCCGAGCTCGACGACCTCGACCTGGACCTGGAGCGGTCGGTCGTGGTCGTGGAGTGGGGTCGCGGCATGGCGGAGGAGCTCGCCGACGCCTGGTGGGACATCGAGATCGAACGACCCGTCGGAGCCGGTGAGGACGATGACGACCTCGATCCTTCGGAGCTGGATGCCGACGCGCCGCGCTTCGTCACGATCGCCCGCGAGGAGCGCGCATGACGGCGGGGGAGCCGCTGGTCGCCGTCATCATCGAAGACGACCCCGGTGTCCGTTCGCTCCTGGATGAGGTGTTCCTCGCCGCGGGCTTCCGAACCGTGCAGGCGGGGTCAGGCCCGGAGGGTCTCGCAGCCGTGGCGGCGCACCATCCGATCATCACCACGCTGGACATCAACCTCCCGGGCATCGACGGCTTCGAGGTCGCGCGGCGCATCCGTCAGGTCAGCGACACGTTCATCATCATGTTGTCCGCCCTGGCCGACGAGTCGGATGTGGTGCTCGGCCTCACCTCCGGCGCCGACGAGTACCTGGTGAAGCCCTTCCGGCCACGCGAGCTGCGGGCGCGGATCGAGGCGCTCCTCCGCCGCAACCGCTCGTCGGCGGTACCCACGGGGACGCCGGAGGTCGCAAGCGCCCCGTCGCCGCAGTCCGCCGCCCCCGCACCCTCCGTCGCGTCGATCCCCGCTCTCCCGATGGTGGCCGCCGGGGATGCCACCGTGGCCACGTGGCGAGGGCTCGTGCACCGCGACCTCAGTCTCGACCTCGACACGCGCCTCGTGCTCGTCGCCCAGCGCCCCGTCGAGCTCACCCCCACCGAGTTCGACCTGCTCGCGGCGCTCCTCGAGGCCGGCCGCCGGGTCTGCAGCAAAGCCGACCTCGCGCTCGGACTGCGCGGAGCCTCCGGCGACGCCTTCGACCGGGTGAGCGAACCCGACAAGCGGGCGATAGAGACGCACATGGCCAATCTGCGTCGGAAGCTCGGCGACAGCCCCACCGCCCCCCGCTATATCGAGACAGTGCGCGGTGTCGGGTACCGCCTCACGTCCGACGACCGACCCGCCTGAAAAGAAGGGGTCGAGGCCGCGGCTCCCCCACCGCGGCCCCGGATGCCTGCGAATCCCCACTCGCGCGGCCCCAGCTTCTGCGAATTCCCCAGTCGCAGCGTCGGCTCCCACTCAGAATCGTAGGACGGGAAGGCCTCCTGAAGAGCGAGAAGTGACGATCTTTGAGTAATCTTGCGTGAATGCTGAGGATCGACCGGGAGGCGGACCTTGATGATCCGCACGGTCTCGATCTGGCGGTGGCAGCTGGTGTTCACCGCGAGCATCGTGGCCATCGTGGTGATGGTCGCGGGCTTCAAGCCGCAGACCCTCGCGATCCCGCTGTTCATCGGCGGAATCGGGCTCATCGTCGTCACCACCCTGGTGGCGCTCATGGTCCCGTGGCGACGACTGCCGCGCTCGGCCGTGACGGTCCTCCCGCTGCTCGACGTGCTCGGGGTCGGACTGACGACGAACGTGCCGGATCTCCGGCTCGGCTTCCTCTGGGTCTTTCCGGTGGTCTGGTTGGCGACCTACTTCTCGATGCCCTGGGTGTTCGTCGGCATCGCGCTCAGCGGTGGCTGTCTGGTGTTCTTCGCGGACCGCTCGGGCCCGCCGGAGGACGTGCTGCTGCGGGTGCTCACCGTCGTCATCACCCTGAGCTTCCTGGGCGTGACAGTCCGCATCGGCGCCCAGCGGTCCGGCGCGGCGCGCCGGCTCCTGCAGCGCCGCTCGGAACAGGTGAACCGGGCGGCGGAGCGGGCCGAGACGAATCAGGAGCGCGTCACGCAGGTCATCGACGCGCTGCGCATCGCGCTGGTGGTGGTCACCTCCGCGGGCCGCATCCTGCAGATGAACGACGCGTACCGCACCCTCTACGGCCGTGACCGCTTCGGGACGGCGCTCCCGTCGGCGTCCGTCGAGTACGACGCCCGGCGCGGGACGGCTCTGACCCCGGAGCGTACGACGCTGGCGCGCGCGGCCGCGGGGGAGTCGATGCGGGAGGAGCGGGTGTGGCTCTACGACGGGGCAGGGCAGTGGCACGCCCTGGCCGTGACCACGCAGCCCATCGCCGGAGCGCGGGAGGGGGAGCGCATCACCCTCGTCGTCATCGACGACGTCACCGCACTCCTGGAGGCCGCCGAGGAGCGGCGGGCGCTGACCGCCGTGATCTCCCACGAGCTGCGCAACCCGCTCACCGCGATCATCGGGCACGTCGAGCTCCTCCGCGAGCGCGACGACCTCCCCGGCCGGGTGCCCGCGCAGATCGAGGTCATCGCGGACGCCGGGGAGCGGTTGCAGGATCTCGTCACGAGCATGCAGGCCCAGACAGGACGGGTCTCGCACGATCCGTTCGAGCCGGTGGACCTGCGCGTCGTCGTGGAGGAGTCCGCCGCGTCCTTCGCACCGTTGATGGGTGCCGCGCGGCAGGAGCTCGTGCTCGACGGTGCCGCTCGGATGGTGATCACGGGCGACGCCTTCCGGCTCCGTCAGGTGCTCGACAACCTGCTCGGCAACGCCGTCAAGTACACGCCGGCCCGTGGCCGCATCACGGTGCGGCTGACGGAGTCGGACGGACATGCCGAGGTCACCGTGGCGGACACCGGGATCG
This sequence comes from Microbacterium sp. GbtcB4, assembly GCF_019091465.1. Lineage (NCBI taxonomy): Bacteria > Bacillati > Actinomycetota > Actinomycetes > Micrococcales > Microbacteriaceae > Microbacterium > Microbacterium sp. GbtcB4. The sequence continues at coordinate 76,468 of NZ_JAGXJJ010000002.1, read as the reverse complement.
GCATCGCCGAGGAGGAGCTGCCGCGGCTGTTCGAGCCCTACTTCCGCGCCGACAGCGCCGTGCGCGGCGGCATCGCCGGCACCGGTCTCGGCATGGGCATCGCGCGGGACATCGTGGTCGCGCACGGCGGCGCCATCCTCGTGGCGAGCGAGGTGGACGTCGGCACCACCGTCACCGTCCGTTTCCCCCGACGAATGAGAGAGGACCCTGTATGACGCCGCTCGTGCCCGTCAGCGTCGACGTCACCACGAGCATGGTGGCCGTGGTGACCGTGCTCACCGCGATCGTCGTCGGTCTCGCCACCCTGGCGCGGCCGAGCAGGGCGACCATCGTCTGGGGCGTCGCCTTCGGCATCGGGATGCTCGGCGCCTACCTCTGGTTGGCCGGTCACCACACCGGCAGCCCCGTGCTCCGTGCGGCCGCCTCCGCGATCGTCGTCTCCTTCGTGCCGCTCGTGTGGATCGGGGTGCGGATGCACTTCGGACGGTCAGCGCCCTGGCTGCCGGTCGTCCTCGCGCTCGTCGGCGTGCCCGCGGCACTGATCCTCACCGCGGGTACCCGCTGGTATCTCCCGGTCTTCCACGTCGTCTTCCTGGCGATGGCGGTCTTCGCCGGCCTGCTCGCCTGGGAGCTGCTCCGAGGACAGCCGGCGTCGCGGGACATCGTGCTGCCTCTGGCGCTCGCCGCGTGCGGCTTCGTCGTGGTCGCCGTCGTCAGCGCCGGCTCCGCCCTCGTATCGGGAGGAGTGAGCACGGAGGAACAGCTCAGCGCGCTGCGCGGGATGAACGCGGTGGGGACGATCGTCGTGAGCACGTGCGCGGCCTTCACCCTCGTGCTCCTCGTGCGGGTGGAGAGCGCGACCCCCGGGACGGACGGCGCGGCGGAGCGCGCCAGGGAGCGGCTTCGCAAGGCGGCAGCGCAGAAAGACCCGGCGTGGTCGATCCTCGACATCCGTCTGGATGATCCCACCGACCTCCGCGAGGCGTCGAGCAGTGCCGGCTTCCGCCGCATCGCCGATCGGTTCCACGCGGACATCTGCGAAGCGCTGCCGGCGACGGCCGACGCGGAGCGGGTCGCCGACGACCGCGCGATCGTCATCATCCACGGAAGCGACGAGGCGGTGCGGTTCCACCTGCGGGCGATCCTGGCATCCGTGTCGATCATCGATCTGGAGGCGCCGGCGAGCGGGATCCGCTCCTCCGCCAGCATCGGCTGGGCGACGGCAGCCGTCGCGGGATACGACTACGGCACACTCGTCGCGGCGGCGGCATCCGCGGCGGAACGGGCGCGCGACGCCGGCGGGGATCAGTGGAAGCGGGCGCAGGAGTCGGATCTGACCGCCGTCTGAGCTCGCGTTCCGCGTCAGCCGAACAGCCTCTTCACCGTATCGAGGTGCTCGCGGGTCAGGGCGCCGGCTGTCCGGGGGTCGCGCGCGGCGATCGCATCGCCGATACGCCCGTGCGCGTCCTGGTCGGCGGCGTCGCCGTGATGGCCGCGGATGCGCAGCATGTCGATCATGGCCTGCAGCGAGCGTGGGGCGAAGCCGTCGAACAGCTCTCGCAGCACGGGATTGCCGGAGGCGACGACGACGGCCCGGTGGAAGGCCATGTCCGCCTCGACGTGCGCGCGGATGTCCGTGCGTCGACGGTCGCGTTCGGCGAGCGTGCGCCTCAGCTCGTCCAGGTCGGCCGCGGTCCGGCGCTCCGCAGCGAGCGCCGCGGCCTCGACTTCGATCGCGGTGCGGGCCTCGAGGACCGCGATGATGTCGGCGCGGTCGAGGACGGCATCCCAGGTCGGGGCGGGCTCGACGGCCGTGACGAAGACGCCCGCGCCCTGGCGGGTGGCGAGCACACCGCGCCCGGCCAGGATGCGGATCGCCTCCCTGGCCGTCGACCTTCCGACCCCCAGTTGCGGAGCGAGCGTCGTCTCGCCGGGCAGCTTCCCGCCGACCTCCCATTCGCCGGCTCCGATCCGGGCGAGGAGCAGCTCGGCGGCCTGTTCGGCGAGGGATTCGCGGCGCACGGTCGTCATGGGTCCATTCTCGCAGGTGACTCGACTGCTCTGCTTGTCTGAGGAGTTGTGCTAGGTTCTCCCTATGCGCACATCCGGGTTCCTCCTCCTTCGTCGCCACGACGGGGTCTAGTCAGACCGGCTCCCCGTCGTGGGGGCGCAGGACGCGCCGGTCGCCCTCTCCGCGATCCGAACAGGAACCAGATCATGACCCCTCTCCGCGCCTTCCCGACCCTCGCCACCCCGTCCGGCGCCCTCCCCGACGACGCTCCGCACTGGAACAGGCAGCGGCCCTCGCAGATGCCCTCGCATCGCTATCGAGACGTGTACTCCCGTGTCGCCGTGCCGCTGCAGACGCGGACCTGGCCGAGCGCGCGACTGACCCAGGCCCCCCTCTGGGTCCCCGTGGATCTCCGGGACGGGAACCAGGCGCTGGCCGAGCCGATGGACCCGGCCCGCAAGCGGCGCTTCTTCGAGCTCATGGTCGCGATGGGCTACAAGGAGATCGAGGTCGGATACCCCTCGGCCTCCCGGACGGACTACGACTTCGTCCGGCTCCTCGCCGAGACCGACCTCGCTCCTGCCGACGTGACGATCCTGGTGTTCACGCCCGCGCGGCGCGACCTGATCGAGCGCACCGTCGAGTCCGTGCGCGGCATCCGGAACCCCGTCGTCATCCACATGTACACCGCCACGGCGCCGACGTGGCGCGATGTCGTCCTCGGCCAGGACAGGGAGGGGCTGAGGGCGCTGATCCTCGCGGGCGGGCAGGACGTGCTCCGCTTGGCGGGAGACCTCGACAACGTCCGCTTCGAGTTCTCTCCCGAGGTGTTCACCCTCACCGAGCCGGACTTCGTCCTCGACGTGTGCGGGGTGATGACGACCCTGTGGGACGCGACCCCCGAGCGTCCCGTGATCCTGAACCTGCCGGCGACCGTCGAGGTCGCGACCCCGAACGTCTACGCGGACCAGATCGAGTACATGCACCGCAACCTCGGGCGTCGCGACGGGGTCATCCTCTCCGTGCATCCGCACAACGACCGCGGCACCGGTATCGCCTGCGCGGAGCTCGCCGTCCTCGCCGGCGCGCAGCGGGTCGAGGGGTGCCTCTTCGGCAACGGGGAGCGCACCGGCAACGTCGACCTCGTGACCCTCGCCCTCAACCTCCACGCGCAGGGCGTCGATCCGATGATCGACTTCTCCGACATCGACGAGATCCGCCGGACCGTCGCGCACTGCAACGGCATCGACATCCATGCGCGGCACCCGTATGCCGGCGACCTCGTGCACACCGCCTTCTCGGGCACCCATCAGGACGCCATCCGGAAAGGGTTCGCGGAGCATCGCGCCCGTGCCGCGGAGGAGGGCCGCGCCGAGGGTGACATCGAATGGCGCGTGCCGTATCTGCCCATCGACCCGGCGGACCTCGGCCGCAGCTACGACGCCGTGATCCGCGTCAACTCGCAGTCCGGGAAGGGCGGCATCGCGTACCTGCTGGAAGACGCCTATGGGATCGAGCTGCCGCGGCGCCTGCAGATCGACCTCGCTCGTCACGTCCAGCGGCGCACCGAGCAGACGGGACGCGAGGTCACGGCCGCGGAGGTGTGGGACATCTTCGACGCCGCCTACCTCGCGAGCGCGGACACGAGACCGTCGAGGCTGCGGGCGGATGCCGACGTCGCGGGAGGGTGCACGACCATCACGCTCCGTGCCGACGGCGTCAAGACGCGGACCCGCCACGACGGCGTCGGTCCGGTGGAGGCGCTGGGTACGGCGCTCGCGGAGATCGGTCTGCCCGTCGAGATCCTGAGTCTGCACCAGACGAGCATCGGAACGGGCCCGGACAGCGACGCGCTCACGCTGATCGAGTACCGCGACGGCGCGCGCTCGGGATGGGCGGCCGGCCGCGACCGCTCCGTGCTGGCGGCGACCCTGCACGCCGTGCGGAACGCGGCGGAGCGCCGCGCCGCGACGACGCCGTCCCGCGAGGTCTAGGGGGTCTGCTTCTCGCGCCCCCGCGCGAGTGCCGCGGAGATCGCATCCGCGGCGCTCGCGTCGGTGTCGGCGGCGGCGGACACGTTCTCGGCGACGACGGCCTCGATGATCTCGGTGCGCTGGATGCGGGTCTCGCGCGGGGCCTTGACGCCGATGCGCACGCTGTCGCCCTTGATGTCGAGCAGCGTGACCTCGATCTCGCCGTCGATGCGCACGCTCTCACCGATCCGCCTCGTCAACACCAGCATTCGTTCAGCCTACTGGTGCGGAGGGGGCGGCCCCCAGCGACGCGGTGGCGGAGTCGCGGACCACGCCGATCGTCTCGATCGTCAGCGATGCGGCCGTCGCCTCGGTGTAGGAGAGGACCGGGAGGCCGTCGGTCTGCGCCGACACGAGCCGCCGCACAGCCGGACGCAGCGAGGGCGCGCACACGAGCACCGGTTCACCGCCGTCCGTCGGCGTCGCCACGGTCTGCTTGACCGACGCGATCACCGCTTCCATCCGCGGCGGGTCGAAGACGATCTGCGAGCCCTCGTCGCCGGGACGCAGGCTCTCCAGCATGGCCTGTTCCAGCAGCGGCGCGATCATGACGACGCGGAGCGTGCCGTCCTCCGCGAAGCGGGAGGCGATGGCCGGCCCCAGCGCGGCACGGGCGGCCTCGATCAGTCCCTCCGGGTCTGTCGAGACCTTGGCACGCAGCGCGAGCGCTTCGTAGATGCGGCTGAGGTCGTTGATCGGCACACGTTCGGCGAGCAGCCCCTGCAGCACGCGCTGCACCTCCGCGAGCGACAACAGCGCGGGGGTGAGCTCCTCGACCGCCGACGGCGAGACCTGCTTGAGCGCGTCGGTGAGCTGCCGCACGTCCTCGCGGGTGAGCAGCCGGGCGGCGTGCGTCTGGATCACGCTCGACAGGTGCGTGATGATGACGCTCGCCCTGTCGATCACCGTGGCTCCCGCGAACTCCGCGCTGTGCCGCATCTCCATCGGGATCCATTTGCCCTCGAGGCCGAACACCGGGTCCAGGGCAGCGGTCCCCGGCAAGCTGTCCAGGCCCTGTCCGAGAGCCAGCACCGATCCGGTCGGCGCGGTGCCCCGCCCGGTCTCGACGCCGGCGATGCGGATGACGTAGGTCGCCTGGGGGAGTTCGATGCTGTCCCTGGTGCGCACGGGCGGGGTGACCAGACCGAGGTCGAGCGCGATGCGGCGCCGCAGTGCTTTGACCCTCGCGAGGAGATCGTCGGGGCCGCCGGTCACCAGGTCCACGATGTCCGGGGCGAGGAGGATCTCGAGGGGGTGCACCCGCATACGCTCGATGAGCTCCTCGGGCTGGTCCGCGGGCACCGGCGCGGGGGCCTGTGCGGCCTCCGCCTCTTCGCGCTTGCGGGTCGCGGTGATGCGCTGCGCGATGAGGAGCAGCAGGGCGCCGATCACCAGGAAGGGGAGCATCGGCATGTGCGGGATGAGCGACATGACGATGGCCGCGCATCCCGCGATGATGAGGGCGTTGCGCGACTGGCCGAGCTGCGTCGACGCGGCCGATCCCATCTCGGCCTCGGCGGTCGAGCGGGTGACGATCATGCCGGTCGAGACCGCCATGAGCAGGGCGGGGATCTGCGTGACGAGGCCGTCGCCGATCGTGAGCAGGCTGTACGTGCTGACGGCCTGGTCGATCGACATGCCGTGCTGGACGAGGCCGATCGCGATACCGCCGACGAGGTTGATGATGATGATGACGAGTCCGGCGATCGCGTCGCCCTTGACGAACTTCGAGGCGCCGTCCATCGCGCCGTAGAAGTCGGACTCGGCGGCCACCTCCGCCCGGCGCTCCCTGGCCTCGGTGTCGCTGATGAGGCCGGCGTTGAGATCGGCGTCGATGGCCATCTGCTTGCCCGGCATCGCGTCGAGCGTGAACCGGGCGCCCACCTCGGCCACGCGCTCGGCACCCTTGGTCACCACGACGAACTGGATGACGACGAGGATGAGGAAGACCACGGCGCCGATGATGAGCGAGCCGCCCATCGCGATCGCCCCGAACGCCTCGATCACCTGTCCCGCGTACGCCTCACCGAGGACGAGGCGGGTGGAGGCGACGTTCAGCCCCAGCCGGAACAGCGTCGCCACGAGCAGCAGCGACGGGAACACCGAGAAGTCGAGCGGCTTCTTCACGAACATCGACGTCAGCAGGATGACCAGCGCGAACATGATGTTGAGGATGATCAGCACGTCGAGCAGGAACGGCGGCACGGGGACGACGAGCAGCATGATGATGCCGACGACGCCGATCGGCACTCCGAGCGTGATGAAAAGCTTCTTCATACGGTCCTCCGGTAGGGGAGCGAGTGGATGCCGCGGGCGGCGCCTCGGCGCCGCAGCGCGTCGACGAACACGAGGACCCGTGCCACGGCGTTGTAGAGGTCTTCGGGGATCTCCTGACCCAGCTCGCACGCGGCGTGCAGAGCGCGGGCGAGGGTGATGTCACGGACGAGGGGGACGCCGGACTCGAGCGCCTTCTCACGGATCCGCTCGGCGATGACGCCGCTGCCCTTCGCGACGACCCGTGGGGCGGACGTGCCGGGGTCGTATTCGAGCGCGATGGCGATGTGCGTGGGGTTGACGACCACCACGTCGGAGCCGGCGACCGCGGCGATCATGCGGTTGCGGCTCACCGCGAGCTGACGCGACCGGCGCTGCTGCCGGATGAGCGGGTCGCCCTCGGAGTTCTTGTTCTCGTCGCGCACCTCGCGCTTGGTCATGCGCGTGTGCTTGCGGTTGCGGCGCATCACGACGAACAGGTCGATCGCGGCGAGCACCAGACCCACGGCGATGGCGGTCTGCAGCAGTGCCGCGGTGCCGTCCGCCGCGGTGCCGAGCAGCCGGGAGACCGAATGGGCGCCGCTCGCCGTGAGCACGGGCATGAGCCCGGAGATGACGACCCACAGGGCGAGGGCGATGGCGGCCGTCTTCAGCAGCGCCTTCGCCCCCTCCCACAGCGCCTGCAGGCCGAACACCCGCCGCACTCCGGAGACGAGGTTGAACTGCTCGTAGCGCCCTGACAGCTTCCGCAGGTGCACGCCGCCCTGCACCACCGCGCCGAACAGCGTCACGATCGCGACCGCGGCCAGCAGCGCGCCCAGCGTGGGCAGCACCGAGGCGAGGGCCCGCCCCAGGGCGGCGAGGGCGGCTTCCGGAGAGGGCGCCTGCATGAGCCCGGCGAGGGTCACGAGCTGCTCGGTGCCGGCGGCGGTTCCCGCGGCGATGGCGGCGGGCATCATGACGGCGGCGGCGCCGATGCCGAGCCACGCCGTGAGGTCCTGGCTGCGGGAGATCCGGCCCTTCTGCCTGGCCTCCCTGAGGTGCTTCTCGGTGGCCTTCTCGCTGCGTTCGCCGCTGTCCGAGCCGCTCACGGCGTCACCCCCTGCATCATGCGGAAGGCCTGGGTGGCGAGGGCGTCGACGATGCCGGGGAACGCGACGTACACGGCGCCCGCGAGCAGGAGGGTGAGGAGGATCTTGACGGGGAAGCCCATCGCGAAGGCGTTGAGCGCCGGCGCCACGCGCGTGATGAGCCCGAGCCCGACGTCGGCGAGGAAGAGCACGAGGACCAGCGGGCCCGCGATCTGCACGGCGGCCAGCACCATCTGGGACACCCCGTCGACGAGCAGCTCGGTCGGTCCCGCCACACGGAAGATGCCGTCGACCGGAACCGCGTCGAAGCTGCGGGCGAGCCCGGCGAGGATGAGCTGGTAGCCGCCGGAGGCGAAGAGCAGCGTCAGCGCAGTGAGGTGGAAGAGCCGGGTGAACTGCGCGCCATTGACCATCGCCGCCGGATCGAAGGCCTGGGCGAGCTGGAATCCGCCGAACACGTCGATCAGGCTGCCCGCGGCCTGCACCGCGGAGAAGCACAGCAGCACGAGGAACCCGAGCAGGGCGCCGGTGAGGAGCTGGATCACGAGTGCACCGAGGAACGCGCCCGTATCGAGGCTCTCGTACCCCGGCGCGACGGCGGCGCCCACCGCGAGCGACAGTCCGATCGAGAGCATCGCCTTCACGCGCACCGGGATCGCGCCGTACGAGAACGGCGGCGCGATCATGATGAACGCCGTGATGCGCACGGCGGCGAGCAGGGTGGCCTCCAGCCACGCGAAGTCGATCGGGATGAACACGGGCTCATCCGCTCAGCAGCGACGGGATGCGGGCGAACATCTCGTTCGTGAAGGCGATGATCTCGGCGATCATCCAGTTCCCCGCGATGAGCAGGGCGATGCCCACCGCGACGATCTTCGGCACGAACGACAGCGTCACCTCCTGCACCTGGGTGATCGACTGCAGCAGCGAGATCGCGAAGCCCACCACGAGCGCGGTGATGAGCATCGGGGCGGCGAGCTTGGCGGCGATCAGCAGGCCCTGGGCGCCGATGTCGAGGACGGCTTCGGGACTCATCCCACACCTCCGTAGCTCTCCAGGAGCGCTTTGATGATGAGCCCCCACCCGTCGACGAGGATGAACAGCAGGATCTTGAACGGCAGCGAGATCATGACCGGCGGGAGCATCATCATGCCCATCGACATCAGCGCCGCCGCCACGACGAGGTCGATCACGAGGAACGGCACGAAGATCACGAAGCCGATGATGAAGGCCGCCCGCAGCTCCGAGATCATGAACGCGGGGATGAGCGTGTACATCGGCACGCTCGCGGCGTCCTCCGGGTTGTCCTGCCCGGCCATCCGGGTCATCAGCGCGAGGTCCTCCTCGCGCGTGTAGTGCAGCATCCACTCGCGCAGCGGAGCCTGCCCGACGTCGACGGCCTGCGTGAACGTGAGCGCGCCGTCGATGTACGGCTGCACGGCGAGTGTGTTGATCTCGGTCAGCACGGGCCACATGATGAACAGCGAGAGGAACAGCGACAGGCCCGCGAGCACCTGGTTCGGCGGGATCGTCGGGAGCGACAGCGCGTTCCTCGTCATGGCGAGCACGACGAAAATCTTCGTGAACGACGTCATCATCAGCAGCAGCGCGGGGGCCACCGACAGCAGCGTGATCCCCAGGAGGGTGAGGATCGAGCCGGACGGGCCGCCGTCGATGCCGTTGATGTCGATCGTCACGCCCTCGCCGTCGTCCGGGGTGACCTCCGCGTGGGCGGCGGTTCCGGTGAGGGCGACGAGGACGACGGCGAGGAGGATCGCGACCGCGACGAGGACGAGCAGCCGCGAGGCGCGACCGCGATCGACGGCACGGGTCGCGGTCATCGTGCGCGCCGGAGGGCCTCGGCGGTCTGCCGCCAGGTGTCGGGGGAGAGGATGGAACCGCGGAGCGGGTCGTTGCGGTGCCGCACGCGGCGACGGAGCTCCGGTGCCGGGCTGACCGCCGGGGGCGTGCTCGTGAGTGCGGCGGCAGCGAGGATGCGGTCGAACTCGGCGTCGTCGGCCGTGCGGGTGGCCGGCGGGCGCCCCTCCTCGGACTCCGCGGGCTCCGGCCGCAGGGGCAGCCGGTCGACCACGCTCACACCGTGCTCGGTGACCCCGAGCACGTAGCGGGCGTCATCGGTCTGCACGACCACGAGCTGAGCCTTGGGGCCGATGCCCTGCCGCCCGAGCACCGTGATCGCCTCGGCGTCGCGGCGCCGCGCCTGGGTCTTCGAGACCCGGCGCTGCAGGAACCAGAGCAGCCCGAGGACGGCGGCGAGCGACAGCCCGACCCGCAGCGCGAGCAGGAGGTCGTCCAGGATCAGGCCTCGACGTTCTCGAGGATGCGGGTGATCCGCACCGCGTAGTCCTGGTCGACGACGACGACCTCACCGTGCGCGATCGTGCGGCCGTTGAGCTTGACGTCGGCGGGGGCACCCGCGGAGCGATCGAGCTCCACGATGCGACCGGGCTCGAGGTCGAGCACGTCACGGACCGCCATGCGGGTGCGCCCGATCTCGACCGTGAGCTCCATCTCGACACCCGCGATGCGATGCAGGCGGCCGTCGGCTCCGGTCGGACGCGCCGGTCGATGCGTGATGCGGACCGCGAGCCGGCCGATGGTGCGTTCGGTGTGGTCGACGAGGTCGAAGAGCTGGGTCTGCGGGTCGGCGAACACGGCCGAGGCGTCGCCGACCGCGGCCTCGCCGAGCAGCCCGGGCCCGAGGGCGGTCGCGGCGGCCTCGAGCGCATCCAGCAGCCGGTCGGTGAGGGGACGGTCCCCGAGGCCGTCGACGAGGACGTCGGCATCGAGGAGCTGTACGGCGAGTTGAGCGCTCGCCTCGCCCACGAACTGTGCCACGACCGCCTCGCCGGTGTCGCCGGACACCTGGGAGGCGCGGGCGGTCACCGGTGCGGCGGTGGGCAGTCGCGCCGCGAACGCGGCGGCGACGGCGGACTCGTAGGCGGTGGTGCTGATCACGCGGACTCCTGAGCGGGGGCGGTTTCGGGGACGGTGGCGGTCACGACGCAGGCGAGGCGGGCACCGGCGCTCCCGACGGCCGCCGTCGCGACCGTCTGGTCACCGACGGTGAGGAGCATCGGGCGGTCGGCGGCGTGCGGCAGGGGCAGCAGGTCGCCGACCGCGAGGTCGAGCACCTCGCGGGGGAGCACGCTCCGCGGCGCCAGCCGGAGGGCGATCTCGACCGGAGTCGACTCCACCTGGCGGCGCACGAGGCCAGGGGTCTCGGATCGGTCGGCGTCGGAGGCCCGCACCGCGAACCCGGCGAGCACCGAGGCGGGGAGCATGATGCTCGCAGGCACCGTCCGACCGCCGTGGCGCATCGACAGCCGGGCCACGATCACCGGCTCCCCGGCGGCGGCCACCTGCGCGAACTGGGAGCTGTACTGGATGCCGGCGACGGCGACGCCGGCGGGCAGCAGACCGTCGAGGCTGCCGGTGAGGTGATCGATCGCGTCGCCGATCAACGACCGGATCAGGGCCTGCTCGATCGGCGTGAACGTGCGGTCCTCGGCGGTGGTGGTGACCCTGCCGCCGACCATCTGCACGATCCACGACGTCGCGGTCGGGATCGGAACCTGCACGATCAGACGCTCGTCGGAGTCCGGCAGCGCGCACACGATCATGGTCGTCGTCGTGGGCAGCGACTGCGCGTACTCGCCGTACGTGAGCATGCCGACGTGCTCGACGGCGATGGTCGCGCGCACGTGGATCTTGCCGCTGAGCTGGGCCGACCACTGACGGGCGAACGTCTCGAACGCGAGCTCGAGGGTGCGGGCGTGCTCGCGCGACAGCGTCGCCGCGCGTCCGAAGTCGTAGACCTCGACGTCGGCGGTCGCCGTCTCCGCGCGCACTCGCGAGCGCACGCCGTCATCCATCACCACGAACCCGACTATCGGGCGGTGATCGGCGTGCGTTAGGGGCGGGTCAGGGGGAGGTCTGCGCCGCACCCGCAGCCGGGATCAGCGCTCGCACCTCCTCGCTGGCGTCGGAGAGGATGACGATGTCCACGCGGCGGTTCTCCGCGAGTTGCTCGGGGGTGCTTCCGGCGGCCACCGGACGGGTGTCGCCGAAGCCGACGGACTTGAGGTGGGCCGGCGGCAGCCCGGCCGCTTCCACGAGGTAGCGCAGCACCTGGGTGGAGCGTCCGGCGGAGAGCTCCCAGTTGGTGGGGAACGGTGCGACCGATCCGCGGGCGTCGGCGTGCCCCTCCACGGAGATCTCGTTCGGGGCGGAGACGAGGACGGACCCCAGGGCGTCGAGCACCTGCGTCGCGGCCGGGCTGAGATCGGTGCTGTTGGTGGTGAAGAACGTCTCCGCGCTCACGAGCCCGATCGTCAGCCCGCGCTCGTCGATGGTGAACGTGACGTCGGTCTCCAGTCCGCGCTCGGCGAGGACCTGGCGCAACCGCTCGCGCAGCGCGGACAGCTCGTCGAACTCGCGCTCCGCCGCCTCCAGACCCGTGTCCGCGAAGTCCTCGCCCTCATCGTCGATGAGTTCCGGAGGTACGACCACGCCGCTGGTCACGTCGACGTCGTCCGACGGCTCCTGCCCGAAACCCGTCGCGAGCGAGGCGCTGAGGGCCTCGAACTTCTCCTGGTCCACGGTCGACATCGCGAACAGCACGATGAACATGCACATGAGCACCGTCACCATGTCGAGGTACGACGCCATCCAGCGCTCGTCCGGTCCGCTGTGCTCGGACTCCTGGACACGGCGTCGGGTGCGCACGCTCATGAGAAGAGGTCCTCGTGCGCCTCCGTCTCCGCGGGCTGCTCGCGCCGGCGGGAGCGGCCGGGGGAGCGGTCGGAGACGAGCGCGCTCAGACGTTCGCGGACGTGGGCGGGGGCGGCGCCGGCCTGGACGGCGAGCATGCCCTCCATCAGCACCGTCATGCGCTCCAGCTCCAGCTCACCGAGGCGCTGCAGCCGGCCGCCGATCGGCAGCCAGATGAAGTTCGCCGACAGCAGGCCCCACAGCGTCGCGACGAAGGCCGCGGCGATCATGGGTCCGAGGGTGTCCGGCTTGTCGAGCTTCTCCAGCACATGGGTGAGGCTGACCACGGTGCCGATGATGCCGACGGTGGGGGCGAATCCGCCGAGGGTCATGTAGAAGCGTGAGGCGGTGCGGTTCCGGGCGGCGGTCGAGGTGAGCTCGTCCTCGAGGAGTACCCGCAGATCCTCCGCGTCGGTGCCGTCGGCGATGCTCTGCAGGGCCTGCCGCAGGAACGGATCCTTCTCCTCGTCCAGACCCTGCTCCAGCGCGAGCAGGCCCTCGGAGCGCGCCTTCTCCGCATAGCCGACCACGGTGTCGATCGTGCTCTGGGCGGTGCGTCGCTCGCCGCGGAAAGCGCGCGGGAGGGACTTCACGGCGTGCAGGGCGTCGCGCAGCGTGCCGCTGGCGAGGCCGACCGCGATCGTGGCGCCGAAGACGAGCACCATCGGCGCGGGCAGCAGGAGCGACCCGACCGTCGCGCCCTCCAGGTTGATCATGGCGATCAGGGCGCCGAACGCGAGGACGAGCCCGAGGATGAGGGACGGATCCATCAGGAATCCCCTCCTGCGACGGGAGTGGCGTGTCGGGTGTCCTCGATGCCGGCGGCGACCAGCGCGGCCGCGGTCGCGAGGACGCCGGCGCGGAAGCGGGTGATGCGGGCGATCACGTCGTCCATCGTCTCGGTGACGACGAAGGTCGCGCCGTCGACCATCATGATCGTCGTGTCGGGCGTGGCCTGGACACGTTCGATCAGGTCGGGGTTCACCGCGAACCGGGAACGGTTCAGGCGCGTGAGGACGATCATGGGCTCCATCCTGGAAAAAGCTCGCCCCGCCCGAGAGCAGGGAACCGACGGCCCGTCCTGGGCTGTCGGAGAGGACTGTCGGCCGGGCGCTGCGCCGCGTTAGCGCGGGGTCGGGACCAGGTGGGATCTTTCTCACGGCGGGCGCGTCGTCGCCGATAGAGACCAGGGGCGGGGGACGATGAGCAGCGGGCGAAGGGAGCCTTGTGCGGGATCGGAACGTGGAGAAGGCCGCGGCGACGGCGGCCGAGGAGTGCGGCTGCGCGCCGACCGCTGCCGAGCGCGGCGCACTGTGGAACCAGCCGGTGAGCCGGCGCCATGCCTTCGGGATCGGCGCGCTGGGAGTGGTCGCGCTCGCTGCCTTCGGCGTCGGTTCGGGCGTCACCGCCGCGCACGCCGCGTCCTACCCGAGCTGGGACGACGTCCAGCGGGCGAAGAGCAACGAGGCGGCCAAGGCCGGCGAAGTCACCCGTATCCAGGGGCTGATCCAGTCGCTCGAGCGCAAGGTCGCCGAGACGCAGGCGGCCGCGCAGGTCGCGTCGGATGAGTTCTATGAGGCGCAGCAGGCGTACTTCGCGGCGATCACGGAGGCGGAGACGCTGCAGGCTCAGGCCGATGAGCAGGCGGCGCTCGCCGACGAGACCGCGAAGAAGGCCGGTCAGATCGCCGCCCAGCTCTATCGCAGCGGCGGGGACGACACCGCCCTGGAGCTGTTCTTCGCGGGGTCGGGTGCCAACGCCGACGAGCTGCTGTCGCGCCTCGGCACGATGAACAAATTCCTCGAGTACAACCAGACGACCTACGACAACGCCGTCTCGGCGCGCGACACCGCCCAGGCGCTGACCGCTCAGGCCGACGTCGCCCGGGACGAGCGTGACCGCCTGCAGCAGGTCGCCGAGCAGAAGATGGTCGCGGCGCAGCAGGCGGCGGACGCCGCGCAGGCGGCGCTCGACGAGCAGGCGGCGAACCTCGAGACCCTCAAGGCCCAGCTGGCCGCGCTCAAGGACACCACGACGAAGACGGTCGCGGGGTACCAGGCGGGCGTCGAGAAGCGCCGACGGGAAGAGGAAGCCCGCCGCAAGCGCGAGGCCGCTGCGGCGGCCGCGGCTGCCGCAGCGGCCGGCCGGGGGACGAGCGGCGGCGGCGGTGGTGGCGGTGGCGGTGGCGGCGGCTCAGCGGGCAGCGGCGGATGGGTACGTCCGCACGGCGGAGCACGCAGCTCGAGCTACGGCCCGCGCACCCCCATCTGCGGTCCTCAGGGATGTTCGTCGAGCTTCCATTACGGTGCGGATCTCGCCAACGGCTGTGGTGCCGCCATCTACGCCGCCAACTCCGGCACGGTCGACTACGCGGGACCGAACGGGAACTACGGCAACTACATCCGCATCCAGCACGGCGGCGGCATCAGCACCGGGTACGCACACATCAAGCCGGGCGGCATCAATGTGCGCAGCGGCCAGTGGGTGCGGGCGGGTCAGGTCATCGCGTATGCCGGCGATACCGGCCGTTCGTTCGGCTGCCACCTGCATTTCGAGGTCTACATCAACGGCGGGTACACGAACCCCGTGCGCTTCATGGAGCAGCGCGGCATCTACGTCTGACCCTGCCGAAACCCCGGTTACGCGCCGAGGCCCCGCCGTATCCACGTGAATACGGCGGGGCCTCGACGCGAAGACGGGGTCTCGCGGGAAGGGCTCAGCGCTTGAGGTTCGTGAGCTCCTGCAGAACCTCGTCGCTCGTGGTGATGATGCGGGCGTTCGCCTGGAAGCCGCGCTGAGCGACGATGAGGTTGGTGAACTCCTGCGAGAGGTCGACGTTCGACATCTCGAGTGCGCCACTGATGATACCCCCGAGACCGCCGGTGCCGGGCTGTCCGAGCTCGGCCTGACCGGAGTTGCCGCTCGGACGGAACTGCGAGGAGCCGACCTTCTCCAGGCCCCCGGGGTTCACGAACCCGGCCAGCGCGATGCGGGCCAGCACCTGGGTGTCGCCGTTGCTGAACGTGCCGACGAGGCTGCCGTCGTTGGTCAGCGCGTAGGAGCTCAGCGTGCCGGCCGGCTTGCCGTTCTGCTCCTTGATCGCGATGTCGCTGACGTCGGCGAAGCCGGTCACACCGGACAGGTCGACGGTGACGCCGCCCGACACGATGCTGCCGGCGCCGTTCTGCACGCCGTCGGTGAAGGTCAGTGCGGTGCTCGCACCCGCCCCGTCGGTGACGTCCCACCCGGTCGCGCTGCGAGTGAACGTCAGGCGCAGGGTGGACGCGGAGCCGTCGGCGCCGTACGTCTTGATGTCGCGCACGAGCGTCTCGCCGACCGCGGCGCCGGAGGGCAGGTTGCCGGTGGCCCGTGCCGTGGTGGTGGCGGCGGCCGGGCTGAGGGCGCCCACGGGGAGGGTGATGTCGCCGATGCCCTGACCGGGGACGATGGCCCCGTTGCGGGCGGTCCAGCCCTGGACGAGGGCCCCGCCGGCGCCGACGAGACGGCCGCTCGCATCGAACGTGAAGCCGCCGTTGCGGGTGTAGAGGGTCTCGCCGCCGGAGCGGACGACGAAGAAGCCGTCGCCCGAGATCATCAGGTCGGTGGGCACGCCGGTCGGCTGCGGGGCGCCTCCGGCGAAGTTAGTGCTGATGCCGGCGACCTGCACACCCAGCCCGACCTGGGCGGGGTTCTGTCCGCCGGTCGCCTGCTGCGGCAGCATCGAGTTGCGCAGGAGCTGCGAGAGGGAGTCCTGGAACTGCACGGAGGACGCCTTGAAGCCGGTCGTGTTGACGTTGGCGATGTTGTTGCCCGTGACGTCGAGCATGGTCTGGTGCGAGCGGAGTCCGGAGATTCCGGAGAACAGCGAACGGAGCATGGTGGTGCCTTTCTGGGGAGCGGGGTCAGGCAGCGGTGCCGGGGACGAGGGAGACGCCGGAGACGGCGTCGAGGGGGATCGACTTCTCGCCGATAGTCACGGTGGGGATGGCACCCGCATACGAGACCGCGGTGACGATGCCCTTCTGGGTGATGCCGTCGGCGTCGACGTACTGGGCCTCCTGCCCAAGGAGGGCGGCGGCGGTCTGCCGCATGCTGAGGGCGAAGCTCTCGGTGCTCGTCGAGGCGAGCGCCGTCAGCTGCTCCATGGATGCCAGCTGCGTGGTCTGCGAGATCATCTCGTTGGTGTTCATCGGCGAGCTCGGATCCTGGTTGGTGAGCTGGGTCACGAGCAGCTTGAGGAACACCTCGGAGTCGAGGGTCTTCTTGCGCTCGGTCGCCGGCGTCGTGCTGCCGGTCTGCACACCGGACGTCGGCGTGGCACCCGGGGGCAGGGTGCCGGTGATGGAGTCGACCGTGGTCATGGAGTCCTCTCTGGTCAGGCGTAGACGTCGATGCCGCCGGTGGGCGCGGCGGGCGGTGCGGGCGGGGGCGGGGATGCGGCCGGCGCCGAGGTCGGGGGACGCGGGACGGGCTGCGGGCGCGGGGTGTCCTGGTCACCGTTCCCGGTCTGGCCGTGCGTCGTCGCGCCGTGCTGAGGCGAGGAGGACGAGCCGTCCCCGGTGCTGAGGCTGAGGGTGGCGTGCGGCGCGGCGACCGCGAGGTCCCGGCGGAGATCGACGAGGAGAGCGCGGAGGGCGTCCCTGCCGATCTCGCTCGGGGCCTGCAGCTCGATGCGGAGGGTGGAGCCGGCGATGTGGGCCCGTACGGTGACGGGACCGAGGTTCTCCGGCGAGACGGTGAGCGTGATCCGGTGGTCGCCGTCGGGGGCTTGGGCCAAGGACAGCACCGGGGCCGCCACCTGGGGGAGCAGGGCCGGGCGGACCGGCGCGGGGACGGTGCTCGGCGGCGCGACGGGGGCGGTGGCCGTGGCGGCGACCGGGCTCGGCGTGGTGGCGGACCCGGCCGCGACCGGGTCGATGCTCGTCGGGCCGGCCGGCGCGGCGGTGACCGGCGCCGGGGGCGAGGGTGTCGGGGGCTGGGAGGAGGTCTCGGGGACGGTCGTGGCCTCGGTCGGGGGCTCGAGCGTGGCCGTCGCTCCGTCCGGCGCCGGGCCGGCGAGGCGGGACATCCGGCCTTCCGACCCCGTGCTCGTCCCGCCGTCGGCGCCGGCGCGCGCACCCGCCGCTGCGTCGACGGACGAGGCGGGCGGGGACGGCACGACCGCTTCGATCGTCGGAGGCGCCGTCGTCGGGGCCGACGACGGGAGAGCGGCTGCCGACCGGACCGCTTCGGCCTCGATCGGTGCGGCGTCCGGCGCCCTGCCGGCCGCCGCGGGCACCGCATCCGCACGAGGAGACGTCGCCGCAGGGGCGGCCGCGTCGATGGCGGGCAGGGTGGGCGCGTTGCTGGCGGGCAGTGCGAGCGCGTCGATGCCGGGGCCGGCCGGACCCGCGGGAGACGGAGGAGCCGGGGCGTCCTCTCCGTGCGGCGGCGTCGGGACCGCGGTCGAGTCGGCGTCCGACGGAGCGACAGGCAGCACCGCTGGCGGAGCGATCGCGGACCCGGAGGACGACGGGGCGGCGAGCGGAGGCGGCGTGGCGATGGCACCGTCGGCGGGAACGGCTGCCGTGGTGCCGTCGCTGCCGCTGGCGGCGTCGGCCGCGGTCCCCTCGGGCGACTCGGGGCCGGCCGGCTCCGTCTCCCGCGCGGCATCACGCACGGCATCGGCGAACGTGGCGGCTCCGGGGGCGCCGCGGGGCACCGGGGCTGTGGGGCGCACGGGGCGCACGTCCAGAGCCGCGAGGAGGTCGAGGGCGGTCATGCCGGGTTCTCCGTCCGCGATCGGGAGGCGATCTCGTCCAGTTCCGCCTGCTCTGCGCGCAGGTCTGCCGTCCGCACTGCTTCCGCGTGGTCGTCGGCGAGCCGTTCGAGACCGCGGAGAGTGCGCCGGGCGTCGGCGTGCGCGGAGCGCGCCTCGGCGACCGTCTCCTGTTGGAGGTCGGCGAGCGCCGTGAGATCGGCGAGCAGGGCGCGACCGGAGACGCGGGCTGCGGCGAGCGCGGCGAGCGCACGCACGTCCACGGCCTCCGTATCGGTGCCGGCCAGATGTGCGCGCAGGACCCGGTCCCTGGCTTCGGTGTGCTGCGCGTCGATGACCGCGCGCGACAGGCGCTGCGCCGCCGCGCGTTCCTGGATCTCCCGCACCCGCAGGAGACCGGCGAGCGAGAACCCTCTGCTCATGAGACCCCCTCGAAGGCGGAGACCAGGCTTTCCAGCCGCATCCAGGACTCCTCGATCGGACTCGTCTCGTCGAGCGGCTGGGTGAGGAACGCCGAGATGACGCGCTCGTGCGCGATCGCCGCGTCGATGCGGGCGTCGGCACCGGCGTGGTAGGCGCCGATGTCGATGAGGTCGTTCGCCCGGCGTCGCGCCGCGAGCACCGCACGGAGGGTGGCGGCGTGGTCGCGGCGCTCCCGGCTCGTGACCTTGCCGGCCACGCGGGAGACGGATCCGAGGACGTCGATCGCGGGGTGATGACCGGCGAGCGCGAGGGCGCGATCCAGCACGACGTGGCCGTCGAGGATCGAGCGGACCGTGTCGGCGATGGGCTCGTTGTGGTCGTCGCCGTCGACGAGCACGGTGTAGATGCCGGTGATGGAGCCGGTGCGGTCGGTGCCGGCGCGCTCCAGCAGCCCGGCGAGGAGGGAGAAGGTGGAGGGCGGGTAGCCGCGGGTGGCCGGCGGCTCGCCTGCGGAGAGCCCGATCTCGCGCTGGGCCATCGCGACCCTGGTCAGCGAGTCCATCATGAGGATGGCGTGTGCGCCCTCGTCACGGAAGGCCTCCGCGATGCGGGTGGCTGTGAAGGCGGCGCGGATGCGGGCCATCGCCGGTTGATCCGAGGTGGAGACGACGACGACGGAGCGCGCGAGTCCCTCCGGGCCCAGGTCGTCCTCGATGAACTCGCGCACCTCGCGGCCGCGCTCGCCGACGAGGGCGATGACGGTGACCTCGGCTTCGGTGCCGCGGGCGATCATCGACAGCAGCGACGACTTCCCGACCCCGGATCCCGCGAACAGGCCGACGCGCTGTCCGCGGCCGACGCTGACCAGCGTGTCGAGCGCACGCACGCCGAGGGGGAGCGGGGTGTCGATGCGGTCGCGCTCCATGATCGAAGGCGTGTCGTGGTCCAGGCTCACGTGCGGCGCTGCGAGGGGGCCCTTGCCGTCGATGGGGCGTCCGAGACCGTCCAGGACCCGGCCGAGCAACGCGGATCCGGTGGGAACCCGAACCGGGCCGCCACGCCCTCGAACCGGGGCGCCGACGGTGAGCCCGGCGACCGGGGCGAGGGGCATGCACCGCAGGCCGTCCTCGCCCGTGGCCACGACCTCGGCGTCGATGCCGTCGAGTGTCAGCACGTCCCCGACGGCGCCGTCGAGGCCCCGGACCTGCACGCTGAGACCGCGCACCTGCGAGACCTCGCCGATCCGTTCCGGACGCGCCGCCTCGAGCACGGCGGCCCAGGAGCTCACGGCGCGCCTTCCAGGACAGCGCGGCGCGCGCGGGCGAGGGCCGTCCCGACCCTGGCGTCGATCAGGCCGTGCTCCAGCTCGGCCACGGCGTCGCCGCGGGCGAGGGTGTCGTCGGCCACCAGTGCCATCTCGGAGATGCCCTCTCCTGCCTCCTCGGCGAGGATGCGGAGGTCTTCCGGGTGCACGCGGAGACGCCGTACGGCGGCTGCATCGGTCGCGTTCAGGGCGCGGCGAGCCGCGGCGGCCGCAGACGATCCTGCGTCGCCCAGTTCGGCCGCGAGGATGAGCTCCGCGAGGTCGATCGCGTGCGAGAGCACCTGCGCGGTCGCGGCGGACTCCAGCGCGGTCTCTCGGGCGGTCAGGGACCGGGCCGCGGCGTGCAGCGCGGCGACGGCGGCCGAGACGTCCTCGGCCCGGATGCGCTCCCGCTCCGCCTGCGCGGCCTCGGCCTCTCGTCGAGCAGCTTCGGCATCGGCCACCCCCGCCCGGAAGCCGGCGGCGTGCCCCTCCGCGTACCCGCGGCGGCGCGCACGCTCCTGCTCGGCCCGGTGGTCGGATCCGCCGAGTCGCGGGAACGCGGCGGGCGCGAACGCGTCAGTAGACATATTCGTCCTCGTCGGCCCGCTGCACGGTGATGTCTCCCGCGGCCTCCAGCGCACGGATCGTCCGGACGATCTCGGCGCGCGCCTCCTCGACCTGGGAGACGCGCACCGGACCCAGCGTCCTGGCCTCCTCGTCGAGGTTCTCGCGGTTGCGCTCGGACACGTTGCGGCGGATGAGGTCGACGATGGGCTGCTGTGCGCCCTTGAGAGCCAGGGCCAGCGAGCGGATGTCCATGCCCCGCAGCACGCGCTGGGTGTCGCGGTCGTCGAGCTTGACGATGTCGGCGAAGGTGAACATGCGTGACCGGATGTCCTCCGCGAGGGCACTGTCGCGGTCCTCGATGCTGGCGAGCAGCGCCTTCTCGATCGTCGCGCCGGAGCGCCCGATGATCTCCACGAGCGGCTCGACTCCGCCGAGCACCTCGGGGCTGTCCCGCGAGGCGAGGCTGCCGGTGCGGGCCTTGAGGGCATCGGCGACGATCGTGATGGCCTCCTGTGAGGCGGTGCCCATGGTGGCGATGGCCTGGGCCACGTCGGTCCTGGCCGGATCGGGCAGCGCGGCGAGGACCGCGGCGGCCTGATCGGCGGGGAGATGGGCGAGCACGAGGGCGACGGTCTGCGGCAGCTCGCCGTCGAGGAGCGTGGCGAGATGGGCGGCATCGGCGGAGGCGAGGAAGTCGAAGGACGCGCTCATCGAGGTCGAGCCGACCCGGCCGAGCACGGCCGCCGCCCGCTCGGAGCCGAACGACGCCTCCAACAGGCCCGCGGCGATGTCGCGTCCGCCGCGCGCCGGCGGGAGGTGCCCGGCGGCGATGCGATGGAACTGCCCGAGTGCCTGCACCGTCGTCTCCGCGTCGAGATCCTGCAGTCCGATGATCTCGGCGGCGACGGCCTCGGCCTCCGCTTCGGAGAGGTGCTTCATGACCTCGACGGCCTGTGCGCGGTCGAGGTTCATCAGGACGATCGCGGCCGTCTGCCGATCGGTCAGTCCGCTCATACCCGCGACCTGTCGTCGATGAGGGTGCGCAGCAGCTCCGCGGTGCGCTGCGGATCCTGACGGGTGAGGGCGGCGATCTCGGCGCGGCGGCGCTCCAGGCTGATCTGCGCGGGTTCGGGGTCCGGCTCGGGGTCGAGGTCGGGGACCGGCTCGAGGAAGGCGAGCGGTGTGGTCGGCGCCTCCAGCACGGCCGTCGGCGCGTCGGCCGAGAGCGCGGACAACTCGGCGGGGCGGTCGCCGAAGAGCTGGTCGAACTCCTCCACACCGCGTGCCTTCCGCCGCGAACGGACGATGAGGGCGGCGATCGCGGCGATGAGGGGGATGGCGATGGCGGCGGCGATGATGACGGTGTTCAGGAGCGCGGCCTGACGGGCGCCCTCTTCGGCCTCCTTCGCCGCCTGCAGCGCGGCCTGGGCGGCCTCGGCATCGGTCTGGCTGAAGGCGACGAGTTCGACGGCGAGCTCGTCGCCGCGGGTGCGGTCGATGCCGGCCGCGGTGGCGACGAGATCGCTGAGCTGGGCGGAGCTGAGATCGCCCCCGGCCCCGGCGTCCACGGCGACCGACACCGACTGCCGCAGCAGGTTTCCGGCGGGGGTGGAGGTGCTCTCGGTGGCCTTGTTGACGGCGTTGGTGCGCGTCTCCTCCGTGTTCGTGTAGGTGCCGTCGCCGTTCCCGTTCGGAACCGCGATGTTGTCCGGACCGAGCACGCCTGCCTCCGAGGTGGAGCCGTTGCTGTTCTGCTCGCGGACCTCTTCGGTGAGCGGGGGTGTGCCCTCGGCCGGGGTGTAGGTCTCCTCGACGCGTTCGTTCACGGAGCGGTCGATCTCGGCGACCACGGTCACGGTCGCGTTCCCCGGGCCGACCACGGTGTCCAGCATCTGCTGCACGCTCGCGGCCACACGGGCCTCGTAGTCGCTCGCCTGCTGGTCGAGGCCGCCGGTGGCTCCGCCACCCACAGTCGACAGCGTGCGCCCGGTCTGGTCGACGACGGCCACGTTCTCCGGCTTCATGCCGCTGACCGCAGCCGAGGTGAGGTGCACGATCGCCTCGACCTGCTTCTGGTCGAGCGTCGTGCGTCCGGCGGTCTCCACGAACACGGAGGCGGTCGCGTCGACCGTCTCCGACACGAAGACGCTCTCCTCGGGGATCGCGAGCTGCACGGACGCCGCGGAGACGCCGTCGATGGCCGAGATCGTGGCGGCCAGCTCGCCCTCGATCGCGCGCTTGTAGGTGACCGACTGCTGGAACTCGCTCGTGGTGACGCCCATGTCGTCGAGCAGCGAGTATCCGGCGGATCCGGCGCTCGGCAGCCCGGCGGAGGCGGCGGCGAGCCGCTGGTCGTAGACGTCCTTCTCGGGGACGAGCACGGTGGCGCCGCCGTCGGCGAGCTCGTAGGGAACGGAGGCGGAGCGCAGCTGCTCCACGACGGCGTTCGCGTCGGAGGCGTTCAGGCCGGAGAACAGCGGCGTGTAGGTCGGGCGGCTGAGCCAGCTGGACAGGGCGATGATGCCGAGCGCGAGCACGGCGATGCCGATGATGGCGATGGTCCGCTGCGCGAGCGAGAATCCGGCGATCATCCGCCGCATCCGCTGGAACGCCCCGGTCACTGCCGGGGGCATCAGGCCTGCATCCGCATGATCTCGTTGAACGCGTCGACGCCCTTGTTGCGGACGGCGGCGACGAGCTCGAGGGTGACGGCAGCGCGCGAGGAGGCGATCATCGCGGCGTGGATGTCGTCGAGGTCGCCGGTCACGGCGGCGACCTTCAGGGCGTCGGACTCGGACTGCAGCGAGCGCAGCTCGTCGATCGCCCCGGTGACACTGTTCGCGAAGGCCGCGTCGTCGCCGGTCTTGGCGCCCGTCACGGGCGAAGTGGTCATGCCGAGGGACGAGGCGACGGCCTCGATGCCGGCCACGGCGCTCACGAGTTCCGTCCGATCTGCAGCGCCGCCTCGTAGGAGTTGCGGGCACGGTCCACGATCGCCGCGCTCGCCTGGTATCCGCGCTGCGCGAGGATCAGCTGGCTCATCTGGTCTCCCAGGTCGATGTCGGGGTAGCGCACGTAGCCGTCGGCGTCGGCGAGTGGATGGTCGGGCTGGTGCACGAGCCGGCCCTCCGCGTCGCCCTGGACGGTGCCGGCGACGTAGACCCCGGGGGACTGGTCGCTGGTCTGCGCCAGGATGTAGCGCGCTCGGAACGCCGCGCCGTCGGTCGGTGTCGCGGTGTTGATGTTGGCGATGTTGTCGCTGATGGCGTCGAGCCACTTCCGGTGCACGGTCAGTCCCGTGCCGGCGATCCCGATGGCGTCGAAGGTCATGACGTCCTCATCGCGGTGCGCATCGAGGAGAACGACCCGTTCACGGCCTGCGTCGCGAACTGGTAGCGCAGCATGGTGTCGATGCTGGAGAGCGTCTCGGTGTCGAGGTTCACGTTGTTGCCGTTCAGCCGTGTCGGCTCGAGCGATGTCCCGACCGTGGCGGACACCTCCCCGTCGCCGGCGGCGATCGAGTCGGCGAGCGCGGCCTCGAACTGCACGCGCTTGGCGTGGTAGTCGGGGGTGTTGATGTTGGCGATGTTGTCGGCGATGGCTCGCTGGCGCAGCGAGAGGCCGTTCAGCGCACTCGTCAGTGCGGTGATGGTCACAGAGTCGAACACGAACCGGCTCCCCGTGTGTGGGCGAAGTGGCCGTTCCCTGGCCGAGTCTTGCGAGCGATCCGTGCTCTCGGGAGACTGTCGGCCGTCCGTGCGGATTCGTTAGGAGGGTCGCTCACCCGTCCACGTCGAGGTACGCGGAGGCATCAGGAGAGCGGGGCGCCGGCACCCGCCGGACGGCACCGAGGTGCTGCCGCAGCCCCTCGAGCTCCGAGCGGGCGCGCTCCATGGCGGCGTGCTGCCGGTCGATCACCGCGCGGGCGCGATCGGCCAGGTGCGGGGGGAGCGGGGAGGACGGCGGCGCCCAGGGGACGATGTCGTGCACCTCGACGGCTCCCGCCGGCGCGGCGAGGATCCGGTCGGCGTCCGCTTCGAGCCGGTCGAGCAGCGCGGCCCAGTCCTCGTCCGTCATGCGCGGCCCTCCACGACGGCCAGGGCGGCGGCGTGCCAGGCGTCGCGCAGCGGTACGACGAGTTCGCGGCAGGCGTGCGTGCGCTCCGGATCGCGGCCGATGTTGGCGCCGATCAGCGTCTGCGAGAGGAAGACGTACAGCGAGCGCAGCCCGGCGCTGCCGCTCCAGTCGTCGGTGAGGGACGACGACAGCTCGGCGACGATCGCCTGCGCGTGCTGGAGCTGGGTGTTGGCCTCGGTCCAGTCGGCAGCCCGCTGTGCCGTCTCGGCGCGTTCGATGTCGAGCAGGAGCCGGTCGTAGAGCATCGTGACCAGGCGCTCCGGCGAGGCGGACAGGATGGCGTCCTCGCGGTACCGCTGCTGGGCACGCAGAGCGGCGTTCATGCTCACGAGTCCGACCCGGAGCGGCTGCTCGGCAGCGCGTTGATCTGGGAGGCGAGGTACGACGACTGCGACTGCATCTGCGACAGCATGACCTCGAGGCGCGCGTACGTGCGCTCCAGCGACGCCTTGCGCTGCGCGAGGCGCACGTCCCAGCGCTCCATCTGCTCGCCGAGGCTCTTGACCTCGCTCTCCTGACACGTGATCCGCGAGGTGAGCAGGCCGTCGTACTTGTCCGAGTAGGACGTCGCCGTCTGCTCCACGCGTGCCGCGACCGCGGAGAAGAGCGCGCCGACGGCCGCGGGGTCCTTCGCCAGTGCCTCGGAGAACTTCTCCTCGTCGAACGTGAGCTTGCCGTACATGTCGGTCGAGATGCCGATCGTGGAGGGCGAGACGCCGTCCACGGGGTGCTGCACGGCATCGGCGAGGGCCGTCCGCAGACCGCGGATGGTGCTGTCGCCGGTGAAGACGCCGAGGGTGGTCTTCTCGCCCTGTCCCGCGGCGACCGTCGCCTTCGAGCCGTTGTCGATGCGCGTGAAGATGTCGGTGAGGAGGGCGATGAACTCGCCGGAGGCCTTGGTCCTGGCCTCGCCGTCGACGGCGACGGTGACCGTGACGGGGGTCGTCGAGACGGTGGAGACCGTGACGTCGACGCCCTCGAAGAGATCGGTGAACGTGTTGCCGGACGAGGTGATGACCTGTTCGGCCGCGGTGCCGGCCCAGAGGCGCAGCTGCGCATCCGTGCCCGTGGCGATGACGGCGGCGCCGGGCTCCGCGGACACGTCCGTGGCGGTGCCGGCGGCCACGGCGGCGAGGTCGCCCGCGTAGACGCGGAACCGCCCGGCCTCTCCGGACTCCTCGGCCCGGAGCTGCAGGCGGTAGACGGGGGTGCCGTCGGCATCCTTGCCGGCGGGGACGGCCGTGGCGAGGACACCGGTGTCGGCGTCGTTGATGGCCTGGGCGATGTCCTGCATCGACGTCGAGTCGGCCTGCACCTGGACGCGCTTCCCCGTGGAGTCCTCGAGTGTCAGGACGGGCGGGTCCGCGGGCCAGCGGGTCGCGGATGCGGAGACCACCGTGTGCGCCTGGGCGAGACGGTCGACGACGATGTCGGTCGACACGGGCGCCGCGCCGGTGCGCAGGGCGACCTTCACCGATTCCGACGACGCGCTGCCGGTGAAGCGGTCGAGACCACCGGGTGCTGCGGCCTTCTCGGCGGCGGCGGCGAGGTTCTGCACGGCCGTGTTGAGGGTGCGCAGCTGCGTCATGACGACGTTCTTGTCGTCGATCTTGGCCTTGAGCAGCGTGCGGGGGATGGCGTGCACGTCCATCAGGGCCTTGATGACCTCGGTGGTCTTGAGCCCCGACACGAGGCCGTCGAGCGAGAGCGACATGCGGCTTCCCTTCTGTGTGCGGCGGGGCCCGGGCGACGGCCGAAGCCGTCACCCGGACCCCCGGAGTGATTCCGTGCGGCGGCGCGGATCAGCGCAGCAGCTGGAGCACGCCCTGGTTGGCCTGGTTGGCCTGGGCCAGCATGGCCGTTCCCGCCTGCGACAGGATGTTCGCCGACGTGAACTTGACCATCTCGGACGCCATGTCGGTGTCGCGGATACGGCTCTCGGCGGCGGCGAGGTTCTCGGCCGACACGTTGAGGCTGTTGATGGTCGACTCGAAGCGGTTCTGCAGCGCACCGTAGCCGGCACGTGCGGTCGAGACCGCCTGGATCTGCGTGTCGATGCCCGCCAGAGCCGCACCGTACGATGCCGCGTCGGTCATCGTGGCCGCGAGCGTCTTGATGTCGGCGCCGAGGGTGTCGAAATCGGTCAGGGCGACCGAGATCTGGTCATCGGCGGCGACCGAGCCCGCACCGACCTGGAACGTCAGCGTCGTGCCGCCCGAGAGCAGCTTGATGCCGTTGAAGTTCGTGCTGTCGGCGACCCGGGTGAGCTCGTCACCGAGGGTGTTGATCTCCTTCTGGATCGCCTCGCGCGACTTCGCGTTGTTCGAGTCGTTCGCGCCCTGAGCGGTCAGGTCGCGAACGCGCTGCAGGATGGAGTGCACCTCGGTCAGGGCGCCTTCCGCGGTCTGGATGACCGAGATGCCGTCCTGGGCGTTGCGGGCCGCGACGTTCAGGCCGTTGACCTGCGAACGCAGGCCCTCGGAGATCGCGAGGCCGGCGGCGTCGTCCGCGGCGCGGTTGATGCGCAGACCGCTCGAGAGCTTCTCGAGCGACTTCGACAGGTCGTTCTGCGTGTTGGACAGGTTGCGGTAGGCGTTGAGCGCGCCCACGTTGGTGTTGATCTGCATACCCATGAGGGTTTCCTCCGTGATGTGTTGTGCAGGAGACCATCCGTGGTCTCCTGCCCTCACCTATCGGCGGAGGATGCGGACGCGTTAGGCGGGGGCGGCGGCGCGGAAGACGTCGCCGATCCGGACGCCGGCGGCCTCGGCGATGCGGCCGAAGTACGCATCCCGCGCGGCGGGCGACACCCGGGTGGTGGTCGTGGTCTCCGTGCCGCCCTCGGCGAAGTAGCGGTCGAGGGCGTCGCGGAGCAGGCGCACCGCCTCCGCCCGCTGCTGCGAGACGGCGGAGTGGGTGACGCCGAGTTCCTCGGCGATCTCCTTGACGGGGCGCTCCTCGACGTAGACGGCCACGACGATGCGCCGCATGCGCTCGGGGAGAGCGGTGATGGCGTGTTCGAGCACCTCTCGACGCTCGCCGACCAGCGCGGACTCCTCGGGGAGAGGGATGTCGGCGACGAGGTCCCGGGTGGCGGGGTCGTCGAGCGGGGCGACCGTGCGTGCAGCGTCGGCGAGGGCCTCCACGACCGCCTCCTTGGGGGAGCCCATGGCGGTGGCGATCTCGGTGGCGGTCGCCGTGCGACCGAGGGCGGCGGTGAGGGTGTCGCGGACGGCGACGGTCTCCTTGATGCGCTTGCGGATGCCGCGGGACGCCCAGTCCATGGCGCGCATCTCGTCGGCGAAGGCGCCGAGGATGCGGCGGCGGGCGTACGCGCCGAACGGGACGCCGAGCGCGGGGTCGTAGGCGTCGGCGGCGGTCACGAGGGCGAGCGCGCCGACGGCGGCGAGCTCTTCGCGGGGGATATGGGTAGCCCGAGCATGGGTGTCTGCAGCGAGATAGCCGACCAGGGGGAGGTTGGCCTCGACGAGGCGGTTGCGCTCAGCGCGCGACGACATGGGGGATGATCCACCTCTCTGGATGCACTCCGGAAGCTCCATGGCGAGGGGTAGATGGTCATATCACAAGGTCCGGGATATGTCCATGGGGAGCACTAACCGCCGCCAGTCCACATAGTAACCTTAGGGGCGCGGCGGCCGATAGAGATTTATGAACCGTTAACAAGCGGGCCGATCGCACCTGCGTGGGGCGGGGGATCGCTGGGGACAAGGGGATCATGGGAGCCAACGAACTATCGATGCAGCTCTGGCGCGAGCGCGAGCTGCTCGAGATGCTGCTTTTCAAGCTCGACGAGCAACAGCTGCTGCTCGCCGCCGGCCGGTCGCACTGGATCCAGTTCGCGGCCAGGGAGATCGATCAGGTGCTCGACCGCCTGCGCGCCGCGAGCCTGGCCAGGGCCGTCGAGGTCGCCGGTGTCGCCGAGGAGTGGGGGGCTCCTCAGGACGCGACGATCGGCCAGCTCATCGAGCACGCTCCGGACGGGGCCTGGGGCGACGTCTTCACCGACCACATGCGCGCGCTGGTGAAGCTGACGGCGGAGGTCGAGCAGATGCGCGACGCCGCCGCGGAACAGCTCAGCGGGGTGCTTCGCGCCACCCAGGAGACGATCGCCGCTCTCGGCCAGGAGAGCGGCGAATACACCACCCGCGGCGACCGCGCCCGCGAGGACGCCGCCCGCATCATCGACACCGAGATGTGACCGAGAGGGATTCATGTCGACCTTCAGTGGACTGACCACCGCCGCCAGCGGCCTCGCCGCCGCGCGGCGGGGCATGGATGTGGTGGGGCAGAACATCGCCAACCAGAAGACCGAGGGGTACACGCGGCAGCGCGTCGAGACCTCCTCCATCGCCGCCGTCGCGCAGACGGGGCGCTTCAGCATGGGCGCGCTCCCCGGACACGGCGTCTCCATCGACGGGGTGTCCCGCCTCGGCGACGCCCTGCTGGACGCCCGGGTCCGCGACACCCTCGGCGCCTCCGGCTACTGGGCCACGCGCGCGCTCGCCGCGACGACCGCCGAGTCGGCGCTCGCGGAGCCGACGGACAAGGGGCTCGCCAACCGGCTGACGAACTTCTGGGCCGGCTGGCAGGACCTCGCCAACACCCCGGACTCCGGTGCCGCGGCCGCGAGCATCCTGGAGTCGGCGAAGGAGCTCGCCGCCCACATCTCCGGTGGCTATCGCACGGTCGCCGCGCAGTGGACGGCCGCCCGGGGGACCGCCGAGCGCACCGTCAGCCAGGTCAACGCCGCGGCCGACCAGATCGCGGTGCTGAACGGCGAGATCCGCGAGGCTCTGGCCTCGGGGCGTTCGGCCAACGAGCTCACCGACCGCCGCAACCTGCTCGCGGAGGACGTGGCCCGGCTCGCCGGCGCGACGGCGACGCTGGAGACGGACGGCACGCTCACGGTGCGCCTCGGCGGCAACGCCCTGGTCGCCGGCGGCGACGCCCGTCACCTCGCGCTGACCGGCTCGGCGACGATCGACGGTGCTCCGCGCGTCGGGGTCGCCTGGGAGTCGGTGCCGGATCTGCCCCTCGTCGTCGACGGCGGAGAGCTCGGCGGCTCGCTCGCGGTGCTCGCCCCCGCGGCGGACGGCGGGATGCTGGCACAGCTCGCCGCCACCTACGACCGGGTGGCGACGGCGCTCGCGGAGTCGCTCAATGCGCAGCACCGCGCCGGTGTGACGGCATCCGGACAGCCGGGTGGCGACTTCTTCACCCTCCCGGCGACCGGCTCCGCCGCGCTCGGGCTGCAGGTGGCCGTCACCACGGCGGCCGAGCTCGCTCTCGCCGCGCCCGGAGCCGGCTCCAAGGACGCGACCAACGCCGACCTCATCTCTCAGATCGGGCAACGCGCGACCTCTCCGGATGCGCTGTGGACCGACCAGGTGACCCGCTTCGGCGTGGCCACCGCGGCCGACGTGCAGCGCGCGAAGGTCTCGGATGCGGCGGCGGTCGGCGCCGTCGGCGCGCAGCAGTCCGTCGCGGCCGTGGACGGCGACGAGGAGACGATCAGCCTCCTCACCTACCAGACCGCCTATCAGGCAGCGGCCCGCGTGCTCACCGCCGTCGACGAGGCCCTCGACGTCCTCATCAACCGCACGGGCGTCGTCGGACGCTGATCGGAGAAGCTCCATGATCTCTCGCGTGACCCAGACCACCATGACGCAGACGGCGATGCGCCAGCTGCAGTCCAACCTCTCCGAGCTCGCCCGGCTGCAGGAGCAGGCGAC
The DNA here is from genome assembly GCF_019091465.1 of Microbacterium sp. GbtcB4. NCBI lineage: Bacteria > Bacillati > Actinomycetota > Actinomycetes > Micrococcales > Microbacteriaceae > Microbacterium > Microbacterium sp. GbtcB4. The sequence goes on along the minus strand of NZ_JAGXJJ010000002.1, from coordinate 46,321 downwards.
GTCGCAGAAGGCGTTCGCCGCCCCCTCGGACGACCCGGCCGCGGCCGCCGCCGCCCTCGCCCTGCACGCCGAGCAGCGACGCACCGAGCAGTACGCGCGCAACATCGACGACGGCCTGGCGTGGGTGACCGCGGCCGACACGGCGATCACCTCCAGCACCTCCCTGCTCTCGCGGGTGCGGGACCTCACCGCGCAGGGAGCGAACGACGGGGCGCTGGACGCCGCGGCGAAGGAGGCCCTCGCGGTGGAGCTGGAGGGCATCCGCGACGAGCTGCTCTCGCAGGCGAACACCCGGCTGCTCGGGCGGTCCGTGTTCGCCGGTACCTCGGACACGGCGGCCTTCGCCGCCGACTACTCGTACAGCGGTGTCGCCGGCTCCGAGGTCACGCGCCGCGTGTCCGATGCGGCGGCCGTCCGCGTCGACACCGACGGGGCGGCGGTGTTCGGCACGGGCGACGACTCGGTGTTCGCCCTCGTCGACCGCATCGTCGCCGACCTCCGCTCCGGCACCAACGTCGGGCCACGGCTCGCGGAGATCGACGACCGCCGCACGGCGATGCTGGGCGTGCAGGGCGCGGTCGGCACCAGACAGGCCCAGATCGAACGCGCCAAGGAGGCGGCAGTGCAGAATTCCGTGTCCCTCGAGTCCCGCCGCGCCGCGGTCGAGGACGTCGACTCGGTCGAGGTGCTCATCCGCCTGCAGGCGCAGGAGCTCGTGTACCGCTCGGCGCTCGCGGTGAACGCGCGCGTGCTGCAGCCGTCGCTGATGGACTTCCTGCGATGACCGCCGCGCTCACCTTCACGGCCCCGCCGCCCGGCCTGGCTCCGCACGTGGACTTCGCCCTCGTGCCCGTCGAGGGCGCGGACGGGCTCTTCGCGATGCGGGCGGTCGAGGACGAGGCCCTGCGGCTCTACCTGGTCGACCCGAACACCGTCCTCACGGAGTATGCGCCGATCCTCACGGACGCGCAGGTCGCCGACCTCGCGCTCTCCTCGGCGGACGACGCCTTCGTGCTCGTGGTCGCCCACCCCGCCGCCGAGGGTGTCAGCGTCAACCTGCTGGCGCCGGTCGTCGTGAACCGGGCGACGGGAGCGGCGACGCAGGTCATCCTCGAAGGCCAGGACTACCCCGTGCGGGCGCCGCTGGGCTGACCCGTGCGGGGCCGGGGCGCCGGCCGTGACGGGCGGGGTGACGACTACCCTGGAGAGGTGATCCTCGCCGTCGACACCTCCCTTGGCACCGCCGTCGCCCTCATCGACCCGGATGGGACGCGTCGTGCCGAGGCCGGTACCGCCGATCCGCTGGGCCACGCCGAGGTGATCGGCGACCTCGTGCGCGACGTGCTCCGCGAGGGCGGATCCGACGGCATCACGCACGTCGTGGCCGGCATGGGGCCCGGCCCGTTCACCGGTTTGCGCATCGGCATCGCGACCGCGCGGGCGTTCGCCCTCGGCCGCGGCGTCTCCGTCGTCCCGGTCCCGAGCCACACGGCGGCCGCTCTCACGATCCAGGCCACCGTGACCGGACCGTTCGCCGTCGTCACCGACGCCCGCCGCCGCGAGGTCGCCGTCACCGTGTTCGACGGGCAGGACGAGGACGGGATCCCGCGCACGATCGCCGACACCGTGCTCGTGCGGGCCGCCGACGCCGACGAGCACCTCGCGGGCCTCCGCCGGGTGGACGTGACGACGCTGTCCGCGGTCGACCTCGCCCGGGTGGGGGCACGGGCGCTCGCCGCCGGCAGGGTCCTCGCCGGCGAGGAGCCGCTCTACCTGCGGCACCCGGACGTCACCCTGCCCGGTGCCCCGAAGAAGGTGGGCGCATGACCCTCCGGGACGCCAGGCCGGCCGACCTCGACGCGATCATGGCCATCGAGGAGCGCTCGTTCCCGACCGACGCGTGGAGCCGGGACACCATGGCGAGCGAGCTGGCGAGCCCGCACGGCCGCTACCTCGTCGACGAGCAGGGCGGGGCCATCGTCGGCTACGGCGGGGTCAGGGTCCTGCAGGGCGGCGCGGACGCCGACATCCAGACCATCGCCCTCCTCGCCGAGGTCCGGGGACAGGGACGCGGGCGGGCGCTGCTGCGTGCCCTGCTGCGGACGGCCGCGGCCCGGGGTGCGCACGAGGTGTTCCTCGAGGTGCGCGCCGACAACCCGCCGGCCGAGGGCCTGTACCGCGCGGAGGGCTTCGAGGAGATCGGCAGGCGCCCCCGCTACTATCAGCCGGACGACGTCGACGCGATCGTGATGCGTCTGGACCTGCGCCGCCATCCGGCGCCCGCCGATACGCCGGAGGAGGCGACCGCATGAGTGAGCCCCTGGTGCTCGGCATCGAGACGAGCTGCGACGAGACCGGCATCGGCATCGTGCGGGGCCGCACGCTGCTGTCCAACACGATCGCCTCCAGCATGGACGAGCATGCCCGGTACGGCGGCGTCGTGCCGGAGGTCGCCGCCCGCGCACACCTCGAAGCGCTGCAGCCGGCCATCGACGCCGCCCTCGCCGAGGCCGACGTCCGCCTCGCCGACCTCGATGCGGTGGCGGTGACGAGCGGCCCTGGCCTCGCGGGAGCGCTCATGGTCGGCGTGGGGGCGGCGAAGGGACTCGCGGTCGCCCTGGACAAGCCCCTGTACGCGGTCAACCACCTCGTCGGCCACATCGCCGCCGACATCCTCACCCCGGATGCGGCGCCGCTGGAGTACCCGACGATCGCGCTGCTGGTCTCCGGCGGCCACACCTCCCTGCTCCACGTGCGCGACCTCACGACCGATGTCGAGCTGCTCGGCGAGACCGTGGACGACGCCGCGGGCGAGGCCTTCGACAAGGTCGCCCGGCTGCTGTCCCTGCCGTATCCCGGCGGCCCCGAGATCGACAGGGCCGCCGTCGGCGGAGACCCGGATGCGATCCGCTTCCCGCGCGGGCTCTCCCGTGCCTCCGACCTCGCGAAGCATCGCTACGACTTCTCGTTCTCCGGGCTGAAGACCGCCGTCGCCCGCTGGATCGAGCGCTTCGAGGCCGAGAACGCCGCCGCGGGCACCGACGCGCGCGAGCTGCCGATCGCCGACATCGCCGCGAGCTTCCGGGAGGCCGTCGTCGACGTCCTCGTCACCAAGGCGCTCAACGCGTGCGCCGACCTCGGGGTGCCGCGGCTGCTCCTGGGCGGCGGTGTGATCGCGAACCGTCGGCTCCGCGAGGTGGCGCTGGCCAGGGCCGCCGAGGCCGGGGTCACCGTGCGCATCCCGCCGCTCTCCCTCTGCACGGACAACGGCGCCATGATCGCCGCGCTCGCCGCTGAGCTCATCGCGTCGGGGCGCCCCGCCTCGACGCTCGGCTTCGGCGCCGACTCGACGCTGCCGGTCACCGAGATCCAGGTCGCGGAGGCGGTGCCGGCGTGAGCGGGCTCGCGCGCGGACCGGAGCCGGACGGGGCCACGCCCCGTGCGCGGGTCGAGCGCGCGAGCGGGCAGGTCGAACGTCCGGCGGGGACGGCGCGCCTTCCCGGAGCCCCGCGGGAGGGGTACACGAAGCTCCCCACGGGTCCGGTGGGCATCGAACCGGTGGTCGTCAGCGGACCCGACCTCGACCACGGGGAGGACGAGGGGTGGGAGCCTGCGGTCGAGCCGGCCGTCGTCGACGACACCCGCCTGGCCCCGTGGGCGCTGCTCGCGGCGATCGTCGCTCTCGGCGCATCGTTCTTCGTGGGGTGGGGGATCCCGGTCGCGGTCGTCGCCGTGATCGCCGCGATCATGTCGCTGCGCCGCCCCGTCGAGAACCGCGCGATCGCGCGCTGGGCGCTCGTGCTGGGTCTGTGCGCGACCGTGTACAGCCTGGGATGGCTGGTCTGGGCGGGCATGCAGTTCGAGAGACTCGGCTAGGCGGGGTGGCCATGACGGACGACGACGACGTCGAGGAGCGCAGGGCCCTGCAGCGCAAGGCGTACGGGCCCGGCGGGGCGCTGACCGCCGCGGAGGCCGCCCGGCTGCGCGCGCTCGAGGATTCCCATCGGACACGCTCGGCGGGGCCGCCCGCGTCCGCGTCGATGACCGATCCCGTCCAGGAGACCCGGCCCCCCGGCCCTCCGCCATCCTCCGGGGCCTCGTCCGGTCCGCACGACGACGAACCTCCGGCCCCCGGCGGCGATTCCGCGATGCCGGAGGAGGAATCCGAGGAGGTCGCGACCGCCCGGACCGACTCCCCGACTCTCCGGGCGGGGCAGGGCCGTCTCCTCGGGACGCGCGTGCTCGCCGCGGTGGTGGTGCTGCTGCTCGGTGTCGGCATCGGCTGGTTGGCCTTCGGCCGGACCGGCGGAGCAGCCGTCGCCCTGAGCTCCACGCAGCAGCAGTGGCAGTCCGAGCTCGTCGCGTCCGGACGGTACGACGCCGGCTCGGTGCGTGCGCTCGCCACGGAGGACGACGCGGTCGTCTGGACGGCGACGCAGAACGGCGGCGCGAGCATCTGCCTGGTCCTCCGGTCGGCGGAGAGCACGACGCCGAGCTGCAATCGGCGCGAGACCGTGCAGGAGGAAGGCCTGTGGGGCGAGGTGACGACGCAGCGCGACGACGACTACACGCGCCAGATCATGGCTCAGCTGATCCTCACGCCGGACGGCGAACCGGCGGTGAGCGTCGACGTCTCGGAGTACGGTATCGGTGACGGCGGCGGCATCACCTATGCGAACGAGGCGGAGACCCGCGCGGCCGCGCGTCTGGTCGAGGAAGGGTTCGACCCGAACTCCATCTGGGTCGTCGGGTACGACGACGATGTCCCCATCTGGACGGCCTCCGCGCAGGATTCGGGGCGGCATTGTCTCGTCTACGACGGATCGACGGCCGACGCTCCGATGGCCTGCGAGGAGACCGAGACGCTGGCGGAGCACGACGGGCGGCTGCGGTTGCAGGTGACGGACGCGACGACCGGGCAGGTGACGACGTACGAGCTGCCGACCAGCGCGGGAGTGCCGTCCTTCACGATCATCCGCGAGGGGAGCGACGCCGGTGCGGGCGGAGACTGACGGAGAGGACGCCGCGGCAGCGGAGCGCCGGGCGCTGGAGCGCGCGGCGTACGGCCGCGACGGCGGGCTCGACGCCGCAGCGGCCCGTCGGCTTCAGGAGCTTCAGGAGGAACATCGTCGCTTGACCCCTTTCGCGCAGGACGAGCCGATGGAATCGCCATCCGTGGGCGATGACGCGCCGGAGTCCGTGACCGCTCGCCCGGCGCCGGAGGACGTGCCGGCCGCGGAGGACACCCCTCCGGCCACCCCGGACGACGTCTCCCGGACGGAGGCGTCGGCCGTGAACCGCCGCGGTCTCGTGCCGGTGCTCGTGGCGTCGGCGGCTCTCCTCGCGATCGGCGTGGGGGCCGGGTGGGCGCTGTTCGCCCCGCGGTCGGACGCGTTTCGCCTGACGGAGGCGCAGGAGGACCGGCGCATCGCACTCGCCGGTGAGGGCTACGACCCCGGCTCCGTGCGTCCGGTGGCGGAGGCGGAGGGCGCGCTCGCCTGGTTCGCCACGCAGGACGACGGGGCCAGCCGGTGTCTGATCCTCGACGTCGGCACGGACTCCCAGTCGACCTGTCTGGCGGGGGAGGAGGCGGGACCGGGCTTGTACGCCTCGCTCCCCGTCCCGTCCTCCGCAGCGGACGCCGAGGACTCCTTCTCCTTCGACAGCGTGACGGCGGTCATGCTCTTCTCTACCACGGACGAGCCGATGGTGAGCATCCAGCGCTGGGGAGGCAGCTCCACGCTCGTCGCCCAGTTCGGCGAGGCGGAGCGCGCAAGGGCGGAGGAGCTCGTCGGGGACGGCTACGACCTCAACCTCTCCGTCCTCGGGTCCTTCCGCGAGCAGCCGGTCTGGCTCGGCGACCGCAGCACGGAGAGCGGGCCCTCCCAGCGCTGCCTGATCGTCGACGCCGACGGCTCACGCCAGTGCGCCACGATCGACGAAGCGGTGCAGTCCGGGCTCCGCGTACAGCTGCTCGACGTCGACCAGGAGACCGGGGAGCTGCTGTCGGCATCCGTCATCGAGGTGGACTTCACTCGCTGGCAGACGCCCTACCTCACCGTGACCTCAGGCCCGGCCGTGGTCGACGAAGCGACGGGCGAGTCGTACCTGGTGACCACCGGGCCGCCCGGGGATCCGATCCGCGTCGACATCCCGGGCCGGGAGTCGGAGGACTGACCGTCCTCAGTCCGCGGCGGGCACCCGGTCGGCGAGGATCGCGCGGCGCTGATCGCCGAATCGGGCGAGGATCAGGGTCGCCTCAGCATCGCCGCGGAGGGTCAGCTTGCGCCGGAAGGCCGCGGGATCGACGTCCACCCCGCGCTTCTTGATCTCGATGCGGCCGATGCCGTGGGTCTTCAGGGCGGCGTTGATCGTCTTCGGCGTGATCGGCAGCGTCTCCCGGACGCGGAAGGACTGCACGAACGGGCTCGTCAGGGCCGCATCGGAGGTGAGGTAGGCGATGCGCGCGTCGAGCATCCCTGCGTCCAGGCTGCGGGCGACGTCGCCGATGAGACGCGCCCGGATGACGGCGCCGTCCGGCTCGTGCAGGAAGGCCCCGAGTGCACGGACGGGAGCGTCCTCGGCGTCTGCGGCGCCGGTGAGCTCGTGCGAGCGCTCGCCGCGGATGACGAGTGCGGAGCGCCGGACCCCTTCCCTCGCCAGCTCGCGCGACCACACCACGAGCTCGACGACGCTCCCGTCTGCGCTGACCCACTGCGTCTCCGCGTCCGTGGGCAGGGCGTCGCGGTCGTGGGCAGGGCCGAGCTTGATCCCGGTGGGGCGCTGCGCGGCGACGGCGAACGCCCAGTCGAGGGAAGGCGAGTAGTCGTCGGCGGAGACGCGCCGGGTCTCGCTGTGTCCGGAGGTGCGGCGGGCGGGATCCATCCAGATCGCCTGGCCGGGGACCGGCTCTCCGAGCGCGTCCTCCGCCGTGGCGTGCCGGACCGTGGTGTCGTCGCCGAACGGGGCGAGGTTGTAGGCGGCGAGGGCAGCGGTCACCTCGTCGGCGTCCACCGCATGGACCGCCAGTCCCGCGCCGGCGAACGCGAGGGCGTCGCCGCCGATCCCGCAGCCGAGGTCCGCGACGCTCGTGAGGCCGGCTCGGCGGATCCGCTGGGCGTGGCGGGCGGCCACGCCGAGGCGGGTGGCCTGCTCGAGGCCCGCGCGGGTGAAGAGCATGCGGGCGGCGAAGGGGCCGAACTTCGCCGTGGCCCTGGCGCGCAGGTGCGCCTGCCCGACGACGGCGGAGACGAGGTCGCGGGAGTGTCCCGCAGCCCGCAGCCGGGAGACGGCGGCTGCGGCCTCCGCGGTGGAGGTGACCGGCCCGAGCGCATCGAGCAGCTCCAGGCCGGCGGGGGTCAGCAGGGCGCGCAGCTCGGACATCTCCACCCTCCCAGCCTACGGCGCGCTCGCCGCCCCGACCCGGGTTGGCACTCGCATTGCATGAGTGCCAGCCGACCGCCTACACTGGCATTAGCACTCTCGGGTTGAGAGTGCGAACGAGTCTTTCGTGTCAGCGTCAAGAAAGAAGAGGTAGACCGTGTCGGTTTCCATCAAGCCGCTCGAGGACCGCATCGTCATCAAGCAGGTCGAGGCCGAGCAGACCACCGCGAGTGGCCTGGTCATCCCCGACACCGCCAAGGAGAAGCCCCAGGAGGGCGAGGTCGTGGCGGTCGGCCCCGGCCGTATCGACGACAACGGCAACCGCGTTCCGCTCGACGTCGCCGTCGGCGACCGCGTGCTCTACAGCAAGTACGGCGGCACCGAGGTGAAGTTCGGTGCAGACGAGTTCCTCGTCCTGTCGGCTCGCGACGTCCTGGCGGTCGTCGTCCGCTGATCGCACACCCGGTTCCCTCCGCACGCCGGATGGGAGCCCGGTTCGAAGAGGGCCCGGATGCTTCGGCATCCGGGCCCTCTTCGGCATCCTGAGCGGCGCGGCCCCGGTCCTCGCGGGCATAGGGTTGTGCGGTGACCCCCGAGACGAGCCGCGCCACCCGGACGGCGGGCGTCGCGTACGCCGGGAGCGCCTACCTGCTGTGGGGCGTCCTGCCGCTCTACTTCCTCCTGCTGCAGCCCACCGGTCCGTGGGAGGTCGTGGCCTGGCGGGTGCTGCTCTCCTTCGTCTTCTGTCTCCTGCTGCTCACGGTCACCCGAGGATGGGCCGCCTTCCTCGCGATCGTCCGGAGTCCGCGACTGCTGGGGTGGACGGCCCTGGCCGGCCTCCTCATCTACGTCAACTGGCAGGTCTTCGTCCTCGGCACGCTGAGCGGGAACGTGGTGGAGACGGCGCTCGGCTACTTCATCAACCCGATCACGACGGTGCTGCTCGGCGTCTTCGTGCTCAAGGAGCGCCTCCGCCGGCTGCAGTGGGTGGCCGTCGGGATCGCGGCCATCGCGGTCGTGGTCATCGTCGTGGCGTACGGCCACGTCCCCTGGATCGCCTTGACGCTCACGGCCTCCTTCGGCCTGTACGGGCTCATCAAGAAGAAGATCGGCCCCGCCGTCGACGCGGTCAGCGGGCTGACGCTCGAGTCGTTCTGGCTGATCCCCATCGCGGTGGTGCAGCTCGTGATCGTGGCGACGACGCCCGTCGGGCTGACGATGGGAACGGCGGGCTGGTCGCACGCCGTGCTGCTGGCGTTCGCGGGTGTGGCCACAGCCGTCCCCCTGCTGCTCTTCGCGGCCGGCACGCGTCGGGTCGACCTCGCCGTGATCGGCATGCTGCAGTTCCTCACCCCCGTCCTGCAGTTCGTGATCGGGGTCGCCGTGCTCCAGGAGCCGATGCCACCGGAGCGCTGCATCGGGTTCGTCCTGGTGTGGATCGCGATCGCGGTCTTCGTCGTCGATCTGCTCCTCGCCGCGCGGCGCGGCCGCCGGGACACCCCCGCCGCGGGGTTCTGATCCCGCCCGCTCGCAGGCGGAAACAGCGGTCCTGGATCGTTAACGCACCGAGATACTTGCCCCTCCTGCGCGCGGGGCGCACGCCCTAGTGTTAGAGCACCCGACTGTGGTCACCATCCACGTTCGTTTACGCAAGGGAGCATCATGAACGCACTGAAGGGCTCGCGCAGCGCGAGGATCTTCGCCGGGATCGCGCTGGTCAGCGCCTCCGCCCTCATCATCGCGGGCTGCAGCAGCACGCCGAACGCGGAGCCGTCGGACGGGGGTGGCGACAAGCCGGCCGCCGACCTGACGCTCAAGCTCGGTTCGCTGCTGCCGGCCACCGGCACGCTCGCGTTCCTGGGCGCGCCGATGGAGGCCGGTGTCCAGCTCGCCGTCAACCAGATCAACGAGGCCGACGCCGGCATCACGATCGACGTCAGCACGGCCGACGAGGGCGACCTCGACAACAAGGCCTACGAGACCTCCATCAACAACCTGCGCAACGACGACATCACCGCCATGATCGGCGCGGCGTCCTCCAGCGTCACCAAGCTGATCCTCGACGGCAACGCGGGCGCGGACATCCTCACCGTGTCCCCGTCGAACACCTCGCCGGACTTCACGGGCATCAATCCGCTGTACTTCCGGACCGCGCCGAGCGACAACCTCCAGGGCGAGGTCCTCGGCAACGAGATCGCCGAGGACGGCCACAAGACGCTGGGCATCATCTACCAGAACGACCCGTACGGCACGGGGCTGTTCGAGGCGATCAAGGCCACCTTCGAGAGCACCGGCGGCGAGGTCGTCGCCGACGCGTCGTACAACCAGGGTGACGGTCAGTTCAACGCGCAGGTCTCGGAGATCGCCGCGGCGAACCCGGACGCGGTCGCGGTCGTCTCCTACGACCAGTTCGCCACCATCGCGCCGCTGCTCGGCAACGCCGGGGTCGACACCGGGTCCCTGTACCTCGTCGACGGCAACCTCAAGGACTGGGGCTCGGACGTCTCGGTCAGCCTCGAGGGCTCGAAGGGCACCCGTGCCGGTGCTGAGCTGCCGCAGGACTTCCTCGACCAGCTGAACGAGGTCTGGACGGCCGAGGGCAACGACCCGATCGACGCCGTGACCTACTCGGCCGAGGCGTACGACGCTGTGGTGCTGATCGCCCTGGCGGCGCTGAAGGCCGGCTCGGTCGAGGGCCCGGACATCGCGGCCGAGATGATCACCGTCTCCGGCGGTGACGGTGACGGCGAGAAGTGCGACAACTTCGCCGATTGCGCCGCGATCATCAACGACGGCGGCACGCCGGACTACGACGGTCTCTCCGGCGAGATCACGTTCGACGAGAACAACGACCCGAAGGGTGCCGCGATCGGCGTCTACGAGTTCGACGCCGAGAACGTCACCTCGCGCATCAAGTAACGCAGCGACGACGAAGGCCCCGGATGCTTCGGCATCCGGGGCCTTCGTCGTACCAGGAACCGGCCTCAGGCGGCGTCGGTGCCGAGGGTGCCCAGGTAGAGGCCGATGACCTTCGGGTCGTTCAACAGCTCCCGGCCGGTGCCCTCGTAGGCGTCCTTGCCCTGGTCGAGCACGTATCCGCGGTCGCAGATCTGCAGGCACCGACGGGCGTTCTGCTCGACCATGATCGTCGTGACGCCCGCCTTGTTGATGTCGGAGACGCGGATGAAGGCGTCGTCCTGCCGCACGGGGGAGAGGCCGGCGGACGGCTCGTCGAGCAGCAGCACCGACGGGTCCATCATGAGAGCCCGCGACATGGCGACCATCTGCCGCTCGCCGCCGGAGAGCGAGCCGGCACGCTGCTTCAGACGCTTGCCGATCTCCGCGAAGATGCTGCTGACGAACTCGAGCCGCTCCGCGAAGATCTTCGGGTTCTGGTAGAGACCCATCTCCAGGTTCTCCTGGATGGTGAGCGACGGGAACACGTTGTTCGTCTGCGGCACGAAGGCCACACCGCGGCGCACGAGCTTGTCGGCCTTGAGGCCGACGATGCTCTCGCCTTTGACCGTGATGTCGCCTTCGCGGACGTTGACCATGCCGAAGATCGCCTTGAGGAGCGTCGACTTCCCGGCGCCGTTCGGGCCGATGATGCCGATGAGCTCGCCCTGGCGGGCGACGAGGTTCGCGCCGTTGAGGATGTTCACTCCCGGCAGGTAGCCGGCGTGCACGTCCTTCAGCTCGACGACCACGTCGTCGGCCGGGGCGGCGCTTTCGGCGGGGGTTGCGGTGCTCATGCCTTGTCCTCCTCGGCGACGTCCTCGGCCTCGACCTCGGCCTCGACCTCGGTCTCGATCTGCTCGCGGATGCGCTCCGCATCGGCGTCGGAGATCACCGGGAGACGGCCGGTGACGGCGCCCAGGTCCACGTCCTGGTGGGCACCCAGGTAGGCGTCCACCACCGCGGGGTCCTCCATGACGGTCTCCGGCGGCCCCTCGGCCACCACGCGCCCCTCGGCCATCACGACCACCCAGTCGGCGATGTGACGCACCATGTGCATGTCGTGCTCGACGAAGAGCACCGTCATGCCGAGGTCCTTGAGATCGAGGATGTGATCGAGGAGCGACTGGGTGAGGGCGGGGTTCACCCCGGCCATCGGCTCGTCGAGCATCACCAGGCTCGGGTCGCTCATGAGGGCCCTGGCCATCTCCAGCAGCTTGCGCTGACCACCGGAGAGCGAAGCCGCGAAGTCCTGCTCCTTGGCATCGAGCTTGAAGCGCACGAGGAGCTCGTGGGCGCGCTGCTCGATCTCCTGCTCCTGCTTGCGCCAGAGGAAGGGGAACAGGCCTGCCCAGAAGCCCTCGCCGCGCTGATCCTTCGCGCCGAGCTTCATGTTCTCCAGCACGGTCAGCAGCGACAGCGACTTCGTGAGCTGGAAGGTGCGCACCTGTCCCATCCGGGCGACCTTGAACGACGGGATGCCGGACAGGTTCTTGCCGTCGTAGGACCACGTGCCGCTGTTGGGCTTGTCGAAGCCGCACAGGAGGTTGAACAGCGTGGTCTTGCCGGCGCCGTTGGGGCCGATGAGCGCCGTGATGGCGCCGCGCGGGATCTCGAGGTGATCGACGTCGACCGCGGTGAGGCCGCCGAAGCGCCGCTGCACGGCGTCCACGACGAGGATCGGGTCGACCTTCTTGACTCCGGGGGCGGCGGGACCCGCGGCGAGGCCGGTGGTCTTCGCGCGGGGAGTGCTCTTCGCGGGCGTGACGGCCGCGTCGTTCTCATTTGACAAAGGTCATCTCCCTCTTGTTCCCCAGGATGCCCTGCGGGCGGAACACGACGATGAGCATCAGCACGATGCCGATGAGGATGTAGCGCACCACGTCGGCCTGAGCGCTCGTCATGGGCAGGTAGCCGGCCGTGGCCATCGCGGGGAGGAGCGCGCCGAGGAAGGCGAACACCACCCAGAACAGCACGGCGCCGAGCGTCGGGCCGAACACCGTGGCCGCGCCGCCGAGGAGCAGGATCGTCCACAGGAAGAAGGTCAGCGACGTCGAGTAGCTGCCGGGGATGACCGCCGAGGGCAGGACGAAGACGATTCCGCCCAGTGCACCGATCACGCCACCCACCACGAGTGCCTGCATCTTGTAGGCGAAGACGTTCTTGCCGAGCGAGCGCACGGCGTCCTCATCCTCGCGGATGCCCTTGAGCACGCGACCCCAGGGGCTGCGCATGAGCGCCCAGACCACGAGGATCGTGAGAGCGAGGGTGAGCAGTCCGAACACCCGCACCCAGAGGTCGTTGGCGTTGTACGTCCACGGGCCGAAGCCGTAGGTCCCCGGGGGGAAGGGGTTCGCGTCGCGGAAGCTCTGGTGGTAGCCGGAGAGACCGCCGGCGGAGTTCGTCCAGTCCTTGAAGAGCTCGGTGACGAACATCAGGCGCACGACCTCCGCGGCCGCGATGGTCGCGATGGCCAGGTAGTCGGCGCGCAGCCGCAGCGTCGGGATGCCCAGCAGCAGGGCGAAGAGCGCGCCGCCGGTGATGCCGACGAGCACGCCCAGCCACCACGGGAATCCGAAGGTGAGGATCGAGATCGCGTAGCCGTAGCCGCCGATCGCCATGAACGCCGCCATGCCGAAGTTGAGCAGACCCGTGTACCCGAAATGCACCGCGAGGCCCGTGGCCGCGAGCGCGTAGGCGATCGTCGTCGGGCTGAACAGGTAGGAGGCGGTGTTGCCGAAGATGCTTCCGAAGTCCATGCGTCAGCCCAACCTTTCCTTGCGTCCGAGGATGCCCTGCGGTCGCACGAGCAGGATGATGATCAGCGCGACGAGGGCGCTGGCGTACTTGAGGTCGGTCGGCACTCCGAGGAGCGTGGAGACCTCGACGGCGAGGCCGACGATGATCGAGCCGATCAGCGCGCCGATCGCGGAGCCGAGACCGCCGAGCGTGATGGCGCAGAACATCAGCAGCAGCATCTGCATGCCCATGTCCCACTTCACGCCGGGGCGGAAGTACGCCCAGAGGATGCCGGAGATCGCGGCCAGGGTGCCGGCGAGGATCCAGACGACGCGGATGACCTTGTCCACGTCGATGCCGGAGGCGGCGGCGAGCTGCGGGTTGTCCGAGATCGCCCTCGTCGCCTTCCCGATGCGGGTGCGGGTGAGGAAGAACGCGACGCCGAGGATCACGATGATGCTCGTGGCCATGCCGATCATGTCGATGTACGACAGGGAGATCGGGCCGAGGCGGATCGGCTCCGGGCTCGCGCCGGGCAGCTGATAGGTGCTGCCGCCGATGATGTACTGCAGGCCGTAGCGCAGGGCCAGCGAGAGGCCGATGCTGACGATCATGAGCTGGACGACGCCCAGTCCGCGCCGACGCAGCGGCTTCCAGATGCCGGCGTCGAGCGCCCAGCCGAGCGCCGCGCCGCCGATGACTGCGGCGATGATGCCGGCCCACAGCGGGAGCTGCCAGAAGGAGGTGACGACGAGGGTGATCACCGCGCCCCACGTCACCATCTCGCCGTGCGCGAAGTTCGACAGCCGGGTCGTGCCGTAGATGAGCGCGGCGCCCATCGAGGCGAGACCCAGCAGGAGCCCGAAGTTCAGGCCGCCCACCAGGCGCGACAGGAGCTGGTCGAGGAAGGAGACGGTCACCCGCTCTCCCTCGCCGAGGAAGAGGTTCACGATCTTCGTCCCGGTGAGCCCGAACTCCAGCTCGAACGAGGCGGTCGTGCCCGAGACGGGCTGGATCCCCTCGGGGAGCTGCGTCGCGTCGACGATCACGCCGTCCGGAAGCGTGGACTCGTCCACCGTGAGGGTGTACGTCTCCTTTTCCGGCACGTACAGGCGCCACTTGCCCTCGGCGTCGGTCTCGGTCTCGGCGTCGAAGCCGTTGCCCTCGATCGTCATCACGACGCCCTCGACGGGCTCGTCGCCGTCGGTGACGACCCCGGCGAAGTAGAAGTCGGTGACCTCCTGCCCGTCGTCCGTGGTCTCGGCGGAGGCCGCTGAGGGAGGGAGCAGGAGCGATGCCGCGAGCGCCATCAGGATTCCGAAGAAGGCGAAGGCCCAAGGGCGCTTTCGCGGTCCGGCGAGTGCTGTGGGTCCCACGCAACCTCCACTGTGAGTGCTGTCTCCGCGGGCTCGGGTCGAACCGCGGGGATGGACGACGCACTTGAGCGTAATGGGCGATCGGCGAATCACCTATCGTCCGGGCCAACGGTCCGGTAACGACAGGGCCCTGGGAATGTTCTCGGGCGTGTCTCGCTTAGAATCTCCATACGGGTCACGCCCGCGCACCGGCCGACGTCGACCCCCCATTCGCACCCGGATCCGCGCCACTCGCGCAGGAGGAGATTCCATGGACCAGCACGATCCCTTCGGCTTCGTCGGACTGACCTACGATGACGTGCTGCTGCTCCCCGGGCACACCGACGTCATCCCCAGTGAGGCCGACACGTCGTCCCGGATCACCCGACGGATCTCCGTCGCGACGCCGCTGCTCTCCAGCGCGATGGACACGGTGACCGAATCCCGCATGGCGATCGCCATGGCCCGGGAGGGCGGCATCGGCATCCTGCACCGCAACCTCTCGATCGCCGACCAGGCCGCGCACGTCGACCGCGTGAAGCGCAGCGAGTCCGGCATGATCACCGACCCCATCACCACGACGCAGGACGCGACGGTGGAGGAGGTCGACGCCCTGTGCGCCAAGTACCGGATCTCCGGCCTCCCGGTCGTGGACGACGAGGGTCGCCTGGTGGGCATCATCACGAACCGCGACATGCGTTTCGTCTCCGGCTTCGAGCGTCAGAGCACGTTCGTCAAGGACGTCATGACGAGGGAGAACCTCGTCACCGCCCCCGTCGGCGTCGCGGCGGGCGAGGTCATCGCGCTGTTCGCCAAGCACCGCGTCGAGAAGCTGCCCCTCATCGACGAGGACGGCAAGCTCGCCGGCCTCATCACCATCAAGGACTTCGACAAGAGCGAGAAGTATCCGCTCGCCACCAAGGACGACCAGGGCCGCCTGCGGGTGGGCGCGGCGATCGGCTTCTTCGGCGACGCGTGGGAGCGCGCCGAGGCCCTCCGCGACGCCGGAGTGGACGTGCTCGTCGT
Source organism: Microbacterium sp. GbtcB4 (assembly GCF_019091465.1). Lineage (NCBI taxonomy): Bacteria > Bacillati > Actinomycetota > Actinomycetes > Micrococcales > Microbacteriaceae > Microbacterium > Microbacterium sp. GbtcB4. The sequence goes on along the minus strand of NZ_JAGXJJ010000002.1, from coordinate 30,863 downwards.
CGACACCGCCAACGGGCAGTCGCAGGGCGTGATCGACCTCGTCAAGCGCCTCAAGGCCGACGAGTCGTTCGCGCACATCGACGTCATCGGCGGCAACGTCGCCACCCGCGAGGGCGCGCAGGCGCTGGTGGACGCGGGCGTGGACGCGGTCAAGGTGGGCGTGGGTCCCGGCTCGATCTGCACGACCCGCGTGGTCGCCGGTGTCGGCGTGCCGCAGGTCACGGCCGTCTACGAGGCATCGCTCGCGGCGCGCCCCGCCGGCGTCCCGGTGATCGCCGACGGCGGCCTGCAGTACTCGGGCGACATCGCGAAGGCGCTCGTCGCCGGTGCTGACGCCGTGATGCTCGGCTCGCTGCTCGCCGGCACCGACGAGTCGCCGGGCGAGATCGTCTTCCAGTCGGGCAAGCAGTTCAAGCAGTACCGCGGCATGGGCTCGCTCGGCGCCATGCAGACGCGCGGCAAGCAGACCTCCTACTCGAAGGACCGCTACTTCCAGGCCGACGTGCCCAGCGACGACAAGCTGATCCCGGAGGGCATCGAGGGCCAGGTGCCCTACCGCGGCCCGCTCTCGGCCGTCGCGTACCAGCTCGTCGGCGGCCTGCGGCAGTCGATGTTCTACGTCGGCGCTCGCACCATCGAGGAGCTCAAGCAGCGCGGCAAGTTCGTGCGCATCACCTCGGCCGGGCTCAAGGAGTCGCACCCGCACGACGTGCAGATCGTCGTCGAGGCGCCGAACTACAAGAAGTGACCGCGACCCCCGCAGGGGGACGCACGAGGGGCCGGATGCGCTGCATCCGGCCCCTCGTCGTTCGCGGTGCGGTCAGCCGCAGCGGTAGGTGACGCCGCCGACGTCCCAGACCCCGGGGCCGAGCTCGGCGCACGTCCCGATCACGCCGGCCAGCACGGTCGCCAGCAGGATGATGCCGATGATCGCGAAGATCGTCAGGACGGCGCCGACGATGATGCCGGCGATCGCGATGCCCTTGGGAGCCTTCGCCTTGCCGAGCTGCACGGCGGCGATGATGCTGAGGATGAGGCCGACCGGCGGCAGCAGGAACGCCAGCACGAGGCCGATGATCGACAGCACCCGTCCCGGGGGCGACGTCGGCACGTCCTGCGCGTAGGGGGTGCCGGGCGGGGGAGCGGAGGCGGCGGGATACGGCGAGGGCGTGCCGCCGGGAGGTGGCGGGTTGTACGGCGGCGGGGCGTCGGGCGGCGGTGTATCGGTCATGATCTCTCCTCGGTTCCGGTCGTAGCCCAGAGCGTAGCGACGGCGGGCCGGGCATGCCATCCCCCTTTCGCGGCCCGCGGGCCGCGCGTACGGTGCCGGTATGTGCCGGAACATCGTGCCTCTGAACAACCTCGAGCCCGCGGCCACCGACGAGGAGTGCCGCGAGGCTGCGCTCCAGTTCGTCCGCAAGATCTCCGGGACGACGGCGCCGTCGCGGGCGAACCGTGAGGTCTTCGATCGCGCGGTGGCCGAGATCGCCGTGGCCACGCGGCGGCTGCTCGATGACCTCGTGACCGCGGCGCCGCCCAAGAACCGCGAGGAGCAGGCGGCGAAGAGGCGGGCGCGATCGGCGGAGCGGTACGAGGCGATCCGGCTCTACCAGGAGGAGAAGCGGGCGGCGCGCGCGGGCTGAAGCGCTGCGGGCCGGGGGTGGAGCCCTGTGCCAGAATCGACGTACCCCGCTCGACTTTCCCTGCGGCCCGGTGATGAAGGCACCGCGGTCGCACCGCCGAATCCCCTCGGCAGGGAATCTCCCCAAGGAGAGCTGTACATGGCTGAGGTCCCCCCTCGCATCCTCGTCGTCGACGACGACCACGACGTCGCCCTGCTTGTGAAGACCGTCCTGGAACGGCGAGCGGGCTGCGTCGTCGATCTCGCGGACGACGGCCGTTCGGCGCTCGAGAAGGCCGCGGCGGTGAAACCCGACGTGGTCGTCACCGACATCGAGATGCCGGGACTCGGTGGTCTGGAGTTGCTCGCGGAGCTGCGCCGCGTCATGCCCACCGTGCCGGTCATCGTCATGACGGCGCACGTGTCGGTCGAGTACGCGGTGTCCGCGCTCCGGGCGCAGGCCGACGAGTTCCTCACCAAGCCGCTCGACAACGCCCGGCTCGTGGAGTCGGTCACCCGGCTCGTCGAGGAGTCCCGGCGCCGGAAGGCGGAGGCGAAGACCGGTGAGGTCGTCCTCGCGATCGGAGCGCACCCGGACGACGTCGAGATCGGTGTCGGCGGCATCCTCGCAGCCCATGCCGCCGCCGGCGATCGCATCACCATCCTCACGCTCTCCCGCGGAGCGCGCGGCGGTGATGCCGACAGCCGCCAGCACGAGTCCCTCGCCGCCGCCGAGCAACTGGGTGCCCGGCTGTTCGTGAAAGACCTCGTCGACACCGAGATCTCCGGCGGCGGGTCGACCGTCCGCCTCATCGAGGAGGTCGTGCAGGAGATCCAGCCGACCATCGTCTACACGCACTCGCACCACGACCGTCACCAGGATCACCGCGCGGTGAACGAGGCGACGATCGTCGCGACGCGCCGCGTCGGCACGGTCGCGTGCTACCAGAGCCCCTCCGCGACCATCGACTACCGGCCCACGCGCTTCGTCCGCATCGACCGCTTCCTCGACGACAAGCTGCGGCTGCTGGAGTGCTTCCAGTCCCAGGCCGCCGCGAACCGGGAATACCTCGCGCCGGAGTTCGTCACGGCCACCGCCCGCTACTGGTCGCGGTTCGGCGGCGGCGTGGCCGTCGAGCCGCTGGAGGTCGTGCGCGAGACCGCCGAGTTCATCGGCGCCCATGAACTGACCCGACGGGAGAGCTGATGACGAAGCGCGTACTGGTCACCGGAGCCGGGGGCCCCGCCGGAGTCGCGGTGATCCGCTCCCTGCTGCGACGGTCCGATCTGACGGTCTTCGCGGCCGACATGGACGGCTGGGCGAGCGGCCTCTACCTCGTCCCGCCGGCGCAGCGTCGTCTGGTTCCCCCGGGGCGGGACGCGGACTTCGTGCCGGCGATCGCGCGGATGGTCGCCGAGGACGGTCTCGACCTCGTGATCTCCACCGTCGACGTGGAGCTGATCGCGCTCGCGGACCGCCGGGACGAGCTGGCCCCGGCCGTCCTCGCCGCGCCGCCCGCCGACACGCTGCACACCGCCCTCGACAAGCTCGCCCTCGCGGAGCGCTGCGCGCCGACCGGTCGTGTGCCGCGCACCGTGCTCGCCGGCCCGGACGCCGCGGAGGTCGCGTGGGAGTTCCCCGTGTTCGCCAAGCCCCGGCAGGGCGCGGGCAGCCGCGGCGTGCGCCTCGTCCCCGACGCGGAGGCGCTCGCCGCCCTCCCCACGGATGAGGGGCTGATCGTGCAGGACTTCCTCCCGGGCGAGGAGTACTCGGTCGATGTGATCGCCGACGCCTCCGGCGGCGTGGTCGCCGCGGTGCCGCGCACCCGTGCCCGCGTGGACTCCGGGGTCGCGATCGCCGGCCGCACGCTCCGCGACCCCGAGCTCGAGGAGACCGCTGCCGCCATCGCGCGGGCGATCGGCCTGGTCGGCGTCGCCAACGTGCAGCTCCGCCGCGATCGCGACGGGCGCGCCGTGCTGCTCGAGGTCAACCCGCGCTTCCCCGGCGCGCTCCCGCTGACGATCGCCGCCGGAGTCGACATCCCCTCGCTCGTCGCCGACCTCTTCCTCGGCCGGGAGATCCCGGTGCAGGTGCCCTTCCGGGAGGTCGCCTCCGTGCGCTTCCTGGAGGACGTGATCGTCGAGGTCGACGACGTGCTCGTGTCGGCGCACGCCGGTCACCAGGAGGAGCTGTGAGTCATCCCGCCCTGCGCGGAGACCACCACGTCCACTCCACGTTCTCCGACGACGCGGTCTCCACGCTGGAGGAGAACGTCGCCGCGGCTGCGGCCGTCGGTCTCGACACCGTCCGTCTCGTCGACCACGTGCGGCAGACCACGACCTGGGTGCCGGAGTACCTCGCCGCCGTCCGCCGGCTGGACGTCCCGGACGGATTGACGGTGCTCACCGGCGTCGAGGCGAAGATCCTCGACGCCTCGGGCGCGCTCGACATCCCGGCGCTTCCGGCGGGCATCGACCGGATCCTCATCGCCGATCATCAGTTCCCCGGTGTGGACGGGCCGCTCGGACCCACCGCGGTCCGCGAGCGCATCGCCGCGGGCTGGGCGCCGGCCGACGTCCTCGACCAGTTCGTGGACGCCGTCGTCGCGACCATGCGCCGCCATCCGGGCAACCAGCTCGCGCACTGCTTCTCGATCCTGCCGAAGATCGGTCTCGCGGAGGAGGAGCTCGGGGTCGAGCGCCTCGACGCGTGGGCGCGAGCCGCCGCGGAGACGGACACGCTCGTCGAGGTCAACGAGAAGTGGGTGTGCCCCGGCGCGGAGGCGCTGAACGCCCTGGAGCGCGCGGGCGCCGGCATCGTGGCCTCCACCGACAGCCACGTGGCCGCAGACGTCGGCCGGTACTCCCGCATCGTCCCGCTGCTCACAGGGACGGAAGGACGCTGATGCCCGAACTGACCTGGATCGAGACGGTCGTCGTCGTCATCCTCCTGCTGTGCGTGCTGATCGGCACGCTGCCGGTCGTCAACACCGGTCTGCAGTTCCTCATGCTGCCGCTGCACGCCTTCCGCAATCACTACGGCAAGGCTGCCCCGTACCACCCGAACGTGGCTGTGGTCATCCCGGCGTGGAACGAGGGCCTGGTGATCGGCCCCGCGATCGAGCGGCTGCTCCAGCTCGAGTACCCCGCCGAGCGCCTCCGTGTCTTCGTGGTCGACGATGCGTCCACGGACGACACCCCGGCGATCGTGCAGCAGAAGGCGGCGACCCACCCGGGGCGGGTCGTCCACCTGCGGCGCGAGAAGGGCGGGGAAGGCAAGGCACACACGCTGAACCACGGCCTCGACGTCGTGCTCGCCGACCCGTGGACCGAAGCGGTGCTCATCATGGACGCCGACGTGATCTTCGCGCGGGACTCCCTGCGCAAGCTCACCCGGCACCTCGCCGACGAGGAGGTCGGGGCCGTCACGGCCTACATCGCGGAGGGCAGCAGGGACCGCAACTACCTCACCCGGTTCATCGCGATCGAGTACGTCATCGGCCAGCTCTCGGCACGGCGCACGCAGAACGTCGGGGGAGCGATCGCCTGCCTCGCCGGGGGCGCCCAGCTGCATTCCCGCGCGAACCTCGAGGCGATCGGCGGACGCATCCCGACGGGCACGCTCGCCGAGGACACCATGACGACCTTCGAGAGTCAGCTCCACGGACGCCGGATGGTGTTCGAGCCGCACGCCGTGGTGCTCGCCGAGGAGCCGCGGACGATCGACAGTCTCTGGAAGCAGCGGCTGCGCTGGGCGCGCGGCAACGTGCAGCTCACCTCGATCTACAAGAGGCTCTGGTTCCGTCCGAGTCGCGACCACAACCTGGGCAGCATCCCCTTCGGGCTGGCCTGGTTCACGATCCTGCTGATGCCGGCGCTCCTGCTCCTCGCCGCCACCGCGATGATCGTCCTCCTGCTCCTGCACAGCGACGTCGCGGAGTTCGTGTTCCGGTTCATGTGGATCGCCGCGGCGGCCATCTACATCTTCTCGATGCTCTACTCCGTCCAGCTCGATCCGCGCATCGGGCGGCAGTCGTGGCGCGAGGCGATCATGTTCCCGGGACTCGGGGCGCTGATCCTCATGGCCCTGGCGCTGTTCCCCTGGGCCCTGGACGGCCTGATCGGCGCGGCCGGGCAGGAGTCGACGGAGCAGACGCGTGTGCTGTGGCTGCTGGCGTTCGCCCTCTGGGGGCCGGTGTCGATGCTCGGCATCTGGCTCGCGCGAGCGGTCGAGCCGCTTCCGGCCGGACGCTTCTTCGCGGGCCTGCTGCTCTACATCTGCGGCTACGGATCGCTGCTGTGCGCGATCACCGCCGACTCGTACCTCAAGGAGTGGCGTCGCGCGGACGCCTCCTGGATCAAGACCGAGAAGATCGGACGGGTCGACTCATGACCGACGCACCATCGCACGACGCCGAGGTGGAGGAGATCGCGGCCGACGCCCGGAAGGAGCGCCGCCTCATCCCGCAGGCGCTCATCTCCCTCGCCGTCGTGGTCGTGATCGTCGTCGTCCGAGAGCTGCTCCTGCGATGACCGGACGACCGCTCGCCCTGGTCGTCGAGGACGCTCCGGATCAGGCGACCCTGCTGGGCCGGTACCTCGATCGCGAGGGCTTCGACGTGTTCGTCGCGTCCGACGCCGAGTCTGCGATCGCCGCCTTCCCGGACATCGACCCCAGGGTCGCCGTCCTGGACCTGCTGCTCCCCGGAATCTCCGGGCAGGCCTGCTGCCGGCTGATCCACGAACGCTTTCCGGAGTGCTTCCTCATCGTCAGCTCGGTGCTGGACGTCGCCGAGTACCCGCCGGCGGACGCGGCCCTGCCGAAGCCGATCACCGGGGCCGACCTGCATCGCGCCGTGGAACGGGTTCCGCGATGAGGGCGACACCGCTGGAGCGCGCCGAGAACCGCTGGTACCGGGTCATCGACAACCCGAACCCGATCGTCAAGCAGATCCCGACGCTCGTCGCCGCCGCGATCGCAGGCGTGATGACCTGGGCCATCCCCAGCCTGCCGTTCACCGATGTCGCCCTCGCCCTGGCCGGCCTCGCGATCGTCCTCGTCGCGACGCTCCACGCCGGAGTGCTCAGCGCGTTGCACATCCGGGAGGGCTGGATCGTGCTCCTGGTCCCGATGGTCGACATCCTGGGGCTGGGGCTCTTCCGCGCCGGGACGGGAGGCGCGGCCTCGCTCTTCAGCTCGCTCGTGCTGCTCCCCGTGATCTGGATCGCGGCGGCGCCAGGAATCCGCTGGGTCTTCGTCGTCGGCGCGTTCACGTCGCTCGCGCTGCTGATCCCCTACGTCATCGAACCGCCGACGAACGCGGTCGTGTGGCTCCGCGGCGTCGTCGGTCCTCTCGTCTTCGCGGCCGTCGCGGCCGTGGTGAACGAGCTCTCCCGGCAACAGCGCCTGCGGGTGCAGCAGGCGGAGGAGCTGGTCACGGAGCGGACCAAGGCGCTGTCCGAGAACGTCTCGATGATCGTGCAGCTGCGACAGAAGGAGCACGAGTACCGCGTGCTGCTCGACTCGTTCGAGGGCCTGTGGGCGTCGATCACCGCGCAGGCCGTGATCGGCACCGATCGCGAGGGGCGCGTCACGGCGTGGAACCCCGGGGCCGTCCGCCTGCTCGGGCTCTCTCACGACGAGGCTCTCGACGACGTGCGTGTCGACCGCTTCTTCTCGTCGTCGGCATTGGCCATGCTGGCCGAGGACACCGCCGCGCGCGAAGGGGATGCGGGGGCGGCGAGCGATCCGACCGCGCGCACCGGCGTCTCGGAGGGCCTCTGTGAGCTCTTCGCCCAGGCGGACGCCGGGCATACCGTCGACGGAGACATCGAGGTCAGGACCGCGGGCGGCACGACGGTACCCGCCCGGGTGACCGTGACGCCGCACAAGGATCCGTCCGGCGCGCAGCAGGGCTACCTGTTCGTGCTCACCGATGAGACGAGAGCCGTCGAGGTCGCGCGCATGAAGGACGAGTTCGTGGGGATGATCTCCCATGAGCTGCGGACGCCGCTGAGCGCGATCATCGGCTTCCTCGACCTGCTGCAGAACGATCCGGGTCAGCCGCTGACCGAGGACCAGCAGGAGTTCGTCGGCATCATCGAGCGCAATGCGAAGCGCCTGCTGAACCTCGTCGGCGACCTGCTCTTCACGGCGCAGGTGGAGTCGGGGCGCTTCCCTTTGGAGCGGGACGAGGCGGACGTCGCGGCGCTCGTGCGTTCGGCCGTGGCCTCGGCGGGACCGCACGCGCAGCGCGAGGGGATCGAGCTGGACCTGCAGGTCGGCGACGAGCCGATCCCGCTGCTCGTCGATCCCGGACGCCTCGGGCAGGCCGTGGACAACCTCCTCTCGAACGCCATCAAGTTCACCCCGCGCGGGGGTCGGGTGACGGCCGCCGTGCGTCGCGTCGACGGCGGGGTGCAGGTCGCCATCGCGGACACCGGGGTCGGGATCCCGCAGGACGAGCAGCGCATGCTCTTCACCCGGTTCTTCCGGGCCTCGACGGCCACCCGCAACGCCGTGCCGGGCGTGGGACTGGGTCTCACGATCACGCGGGCGATCGTGCTGGCCCACGGCGGCTCCATGGACGTGACCAGCGAGGAGGGGGTGGGCACCGAGTTCCGGTTCTTCCTCCCGGCGGCACCCAAGACCGAGGTGCTGCAGACCCTCAGCCGCGCGGACTGATAGCCTGGTCGGCTCGCTGTCCGCGGGCGGAAGGACGGCCACGCCTGTGGGGTACATCGACGCATCCGGGATCTCGCTGACGCTTCCCGATGGCAGACCGCTTCTCGACGAGGTGTCTTTCCGTGTCGGGGCGGGCTCGACGAGTGCTCTCATCGGGCCGAACGGGGCGGGCAAGACGACGCTGCTGCGGATCATCCGCGGCGAGCAGCCGGCCGACGACGGGGTGGTGACGATCGACGGCGGCCTCGGCGTCATGGACCAGTTCGTCGGACACGGCGAGCCGGGCCAGACCGTGCACGAGCTGCTCGTGCGGGTGGCTCCCACCCGCGTCCGTTTCGCCGCGCAGGCGCTGGAGGCGGCGGAGAACGCCCTCATCGACCGCGACGAGCACGACACCCAGATGGCCTACGCCTCCGCGATCGCCGAGTACGCGGACGCCGGCGGCTACGAGCACGAGACCGTGTGGGATCAGTGCACCGTGGCGGCGCTCGGCGTGCCGTTCGAGCGGGCGCGCTACCGCGAGCTCACCTCCCTCTCCGGCGGCGAGCAGAAGCGGCTCGCCCTGGAGGCGCTGCTGCGCGGCCCGGACGAGGTGCTCCTGCTCGACGAGCCGGACAACTACCTCGACGTGCCGACCAAGCGGTGGCTCGAGGAGCGGCTGCGCGCCACCGACAAGACCGTGCTGCTGGTCTCGCACGACCGCGAGCTCCTCGCCAGGGCCGCCGATCGGCTGATCACGCTGGAGCCCGGCGCGGCGGGGTCGACCGCCTGGGTGCACGGCGGGAGCTTCGCCACCTACCACCAGGCGCGCACCGACCGGATGGACCGGCTCGACGAGCTGCGCCGGCGGTGGGACGAGCAGCACGAGAAGCTCCGCGTCCTCGTCGCGAACCTCAAGGTCAAGGCGTCCGCCAACGACGGCTTCGCGTCCCGCTACCAGGCGGCGCAGACGCGGCTGCGGAAGTTCGAGGAGGCGGGCCCGCCGGAGGAGCGGCCCCCGGCGCAGGAGTTCGACATGCGCCTCCGCGGGGCCAGGACCGGCAAGCGGGCCGTCGTCGCGGACCGGCTGGAGCTGACCGGCCTCATGCGTCCGTTCGACACCGAGATCTGGTACGGCGACCGCGTCGGCGTGCTCGGCTCCAACGGCTCGGGCAAGTCGCACTTCATGCGGCTGTTGGCCCGCGGCGGGACCGACCCGGATCCGTCCCTCGGGCACGTGACCGCGGTCGCGGAGGAGCTCAGCCCGGTCGCGCACACCGGTCGCGCGGTGCTCGGCGCCCGCGTCGTTCCAGGACTCTTCGCACAGACCCACGCGCATCCGGAGTTCGTCGGCCGCACCCTGCTCGAGATCCTGCACCGCGGGGACGACCTCCGAGACGGGATACCCCGCGACGCGGCGAGCTCGGCCCTGGACAGGTACGGCCTCGTGCGTCAGGCGCAGCAGCCGTTCGAATCGCTCTCCGGCGGACAGCAGGCGCGGTTCCAGGTGCTCCTGCTCGAGCTGTCCGGCGCGACGCTGCTGCTCCTCGACGAGCCCACCGACAACCTCGACCTCGAGTCGGCCGAGGCGCTGGAGGAGGCGCTCGGGCGCTTCGAGGGCACCGTGGTGGCGGTCACGCACGACCGGTGGTTCGCGCGCTCCTTCGACCGGTTCCTCGTGTTCGGAACGGACGGCGAGGTCTACGAGTCCGACGAGCCGGTGTGGGACGAGCGGCGGGTGGCCCGTGCGCGCTGACCGCCGCGGAGGCCGCCGGGCGCCGGGTAGGCTGGACGGGTGACCATGGAGATCGAGCTCGGCCGAGGAAAGCGCGCGCGTCGCGCGTACACGTTCGACGACATCGCGGTGGTGCCCTCGCGGCGCACGCGCAACCCGGAGGACGTGTCCACCGCGTGGACGATCGACGCCTTCGGCTTCGAGATCCCGGTGCTCGGGGCGCCGATGGACTCGGTCGTCAGCCCGCGCACCGCGATCATGCTCGGACAGCTCGGCGGTCTGGGGGTGCTCGATCTGGAGGGGCTCTGGACCCGCTACGAGGACCCGGAGCCGCTGCTCGCCGAGATCGCGGGCCTCGCGGAGGACCGGGCGACCGTGCGCATGCAGGAGCTCTACTCCGAGCCCATCAAGCCCGAGCTCATCACCCGCCGCCTCGCCGAGATCCGGGAGGCGGGCGTCACCGTCGCCGGCTCCCTCACCCCGCAGCGCACTCAGGAGTTCTACGACACCGTCGCCGCGGCCGGGGTCGACCTGTTCGTCATCCGCGGCACGACCGTCTCCGCGGAGCACGTGTCGAGCGTGGCGGAGCCGCTGAACCTCAAGAAGTTCATCTACGACCTCGACGTGCCGGTGATCGTGGGCGGAGCGGCGACCTACACCGCGGCGCTCCACCTCATGCGCACCGGCGCGGCCGGCGTGCTCGTGGGCTTCGGCGGCGGTGCGGCGTCCACCACCCGTGCCACCCTCGGCATCCACGCGCCCATGGCGACCGCGGTGTCGGATGTGGCCGCGGCTCGCCGTGACTACCTCGACGAGTCCGGCGGGCGCTATGTCCACGTGATCGCCGACGGCGGCGTCGGCACCTCCGGCGACATCGTGAAGGCGCTCGCCATGGGCGCCGACGCGGTCATGCTCGGGGTCGCCCTGGCTCGCGCGACGGACGCTCCCGGCCAGGGGTTCCACTGGGGTCCCGAGGCGCACCACCCCAAGCTCCCGCGTGGACGACGCGTCGAGGTGGGCGGCATCGGCACGCTGGAGGAGATCCTCTACGGCCCCGCTCCGGTCGCCGACGGCACCGCGAACCTCATCGGCGCGCTGCGCAAGTCGATGGCCACCACCGGGTACTCCGACCTCAAGGAGTTCCAGCGGGTGGAGGTCGTGCTGGCTCCGTACGAGGCCTGAGGTCTCCGCATCACCGTGACCGCACCTGCTCCCTTCCCGCCGACCCTCCGTGAGGTCATGCTGCGGGGACGCTGGATCGCGATGCTGCTGCTGTGTCTCGTCGTCGCCGGGGTGTTCGCCTGGCTCGGTCAGTGGCAGCTGGAGCGGGCGATCGAGACCGATCCTCCGGCGCCGGGGGCGACCGAGCAGGTCCGACCGCTCGATGACGTCGTAGTGCCGGGGGAGTACCTCCCCGAGCCCCTGGTCGGGCAGCGCGTGGAGACCGAGGGCGTCTGGGTCCCCGGGGATTTCCTCGTCGTGGGCAGCCGCTTCAACGACGGCGTCGAGGGGTACTGGGTCACCGGTCAGCTCCGCGTCGACGAGCGGGTCTCGCTGGCGGTGGCCATCGGCTGGGCACCGGATCGGGAGGCCGCCGATGCCGCTGTGGAGCGCCTCGAGGCCGACGCGGACGGCAGCGTGGTCCCCGTCGCCGGTCGCATCATCTCGGATGAGGGTCCGTCGGTGCCGCCGCGCACCGATCCGGAGCAGCTGGACCGGATGTCGCCGGCGGCTCTGTTGAGCCGCTGGCACGACATCGAGCAGCTCGACGTCTACCGTCCGTACCTCGCCTCTACGACCGCGACGGCAGGCCTCGCCGACATCGCCTCCCCGGCGCCCGACGAGCAGTCGCCGGTCAACTGGCTCAACGTGTTCTACGCCGCCGAGTGGGTCATCTTCGCCGGCTTCGCGTTCTACCTCTGGTACCGCCTGGCGAAGGATGCCTGGGAGCGCGAGCTGGAGGAGTTCGAGGACGCCGAGGGGTCCGCGGCCGTCTGACCGCTGTTGCGCATCCGCGCGACGGACGCTGCGCTTCTGCGCGCCGAGACGGCTCCGTGTGAACCTTCGTCAGGGGGTGTCGCGGCCATTCGGTGAGCGCTGGATGACCAATGGGAAAACTCCGTTGAGGATGTCCGAACCGCTCCGTATGCTCGCTCCATGTGCGCACGCTGGGAGTTCCCGATGTGTGCGATGACAGCGTCCTGAGCAGCGCCGGAACACGATCGAGGAGACAGCACCGATGATGTCCGCTCCTGAGCACGGGGAGACCCTGACCCCCGTCTCGCACCGCAGAATCCGAGGGCGCGTGGGCGCCCTCGCCGCGACGTGCGTCGCCGCCCTGAGCCTCGGCTCGCTGGTGGCCGCGCCCGCGTCGGCGAACACCGAGGGCACCGGGGTGGTGATCAACGAGGCCTACCTGTCCGGCGGAAGCGCGGGGGCGGCGTTCACGAACAAGTTCGTGGAGCTGTACAACTCGACGACGGCGCCCGTCACCCTCGACGGCCTGTCGCTGCAGTACCGCTCCGCGGCGGGGACCGGCGCCTTCAACGGCGTCGCGCCGCTGAAGGGCACGATCCCCGCGGGCGGCTACTTCCTCGTGCAGGGGAACAGCAACGGCACCAACGGCGCCGCCCTCCCGACCCCCGACGCCACCACGACGCTGAGCCCGAGCGGCACCAACGGCACGCTGGCCCTCGTCGAGGGCACCGCGGCGGTCACCCTGACCCCCGGCTCGACGGTCGGCGTGGACGGCGTGATCGATCTCCTGGGCTACGGCACTTCGAACACCTTCGAGACGGCGGCCGCCGCCGCACCCTCGAGCAACACCGACGTCCGCTCGCTGAACCGTACCGCGGGTGCCGACAAGGACGACAACAAGGCGGACTTCGCGCTGTCGGCGACGATCACCCCGCAGAACTCCGGTGGCACCGACCCCGGCACCGACCCGGGCGAGGAGCCGGGGACGGAGCCCAAGACCGCCACGATCGCCGAGGTCCAGGGCACCGGCGACGTCTCGCCGCTGGCCGGACAGCGCGTCCGCGTCGAGGGTGTCGTCACCGCCGATCACCGCACCGGCGGCTACAAGGGCATCGTGATCCAGACGCAGGGCTCGGGCGGCGAGACCGACGCGACCCCCGGCGCCTCGGATGGCGTGTTCGTGTTCCTGAACGCGCTGGCGCCCACGCTCGAGATCGGCGACCTCGTCTCGGTGACCGGCACCGTGAGCGAGTACTACGGCCAGACCCAGATCGCTCCCGCCGCGGTGGCCGACGTCTCCGTCGTCACCGCCGGTGTGGGCGTGCCCGCCCTCACGCCGCTCCCGGACACCGTGCGCGGTGCCGACCGCGAGCAGTACGAGAACATGTACGTCGCCCCGACAGGCACCTACCGGCTCGCGTCGAGCCACCAGCTCTACAACTACGGGGCGCTGTGGCTGAACGCCGGCGACGACCTCAACGTCAAGAGCACCGAGACCACGCGTCCCGGGGCCGACGCCGCCGCCATCGCGGCCGAGAACCGCGCCAACCGCATCCTGCTGGACGACGCCTGGTCCATCCAGGTGACCAACAACGGCCACCCGGGCCAGCAGCCGTACTTCACGGAGGACACGGTGGTCCGCAACGGCGACACCGTCGACTTCGGGTCCAACGGCTACGTGCTCCAGTGGGGCTTCGACGACTGGCGTCTGCAGCCGGTCGTCCCGATCGACGACGCCTCCCCCGCGGAGCGCAAGGTCACCTTCGAGGCGACCAACCCGCGTCCCGAGAAGGCTCCGGAGGTGGGCGGTGACGCGCAGGTGGCGTCGTTCAACGTCTACAACTACTTCACGACGCTGAAGAGCGAGAACGCCGACGCCCGTGGCGCGGCGAACGCCGCCCAGTTCGCGATCCAGAAGTCCAAGATCGTCTCGGCCATCAACGGCCTCGATGCCGAGATCGTGGCGCTCATGGAGATCGAGAACTCGGTCAAGCTCGGCAAGCCCGTCGACACCGCCCTGAAGGACCTCGTCGCCGGCCTCAACGCCGACGCGGGCTCGGACGTGTGGGACTACGTCCGCACGCCGAAGGCCCTGCAGGACCCGGCGACGACGGACTACATCACCAACGCGATCATCTTCAAGAAGGACGCCGTGAGCACGGTGGGCGACAGCGCCACCGTCACCGACGAGTCGGTGTGGGGCAACGCCCGCGAGCCGATCGCGCAGGCGTTCGACATCGACGGCCGTGTGGTCACCGTCGTCGCCAATCACCTGAAGTCGAAGTCCCCGCCGCAGGGCGCCGGGGCGGAGCCGGCCGACGGCCAGGGCTTCTTCAACGCCGACCGGGTGAAGCAGGCGCAGGCCATCCTCGCCTTCACGGACGAGCTGGCCGAGACCAGCGGCAGCAGCGACATGCTGCTGATCGGCGACTTCAACGCCTACGGGCAGGAAGACCCGATCGACGTGTTCACCTCGCAGGGGTGGAGCGACGTGGCCGCCGACGAGGCCGCAGGACAGTACACGTACACGTTCGACGGGGAGCTCGGCTCGCTCGACCACGTGATCGCGTCGCCCTCGCTCGTCCCGTCGATCACGGGCGCCGGTGTGTGGGGCATCAACTCGCCGGAGTGGAGCGACCGCGGCTATGCGTTCGGCGCCACCGAGGAGGGCACCCCTTACCGGTCCAGCGACCACGACCCGATCCTCGTCGGCGTCTCCTCGGAGATCCCGCCGGTGAACATCGACGTCGTGACGGTGAACGACTTCCACGGCCGTATCGAGGCCGACGGGGCCGCGGCGGGTGCCGCGGTGCTCGCGGGCGCTGTGCAGCAGTTCCGCGCGGCGAACCCGAACACGATCTTCGCCGGAGCCGGCGACCTGATCGGGGCCTCGACGTTCACCTCGTTCATCAACGATGACAACCCCACGATCGACGCGCTCAACGCCGCCGGCCTGGACGTGAGCGCTGCGGGCAACCACGAGTTCGACCAGGGGTGGGAAGACCTGCGCGACCGGGTGCAGGAGCGCGCGGACTGGGAGTACATCTCCTCGAACGTGTTCCTCACCGAGACCGGTGAGCCCGCGCTCGCCCCGGCCTGGGTCAAGGAGCTCGACGGGGTGCGCGTCGGCTTCGTGGGCGCCGTCACCGAAGACCTCGACTCGCTCGTCTCGCCTGAAGGCATCGCGGATCTCGAGGTGCGCAGCATCGTCGACTCCGTGAACGCCGTGGCCGACGACCTGCGCGACGGGGACCCCGCGAACGGCGAGGCGGACGTCGTGATCCTGCTCGTGCACGAGGGTGCGGAGAGCACCGCGCTGTCCGCGATCACCGAGGACTCGCCGCTGGGCGAGATCGTCTACGGAGTCGACGACGACGTGGACGCGATCGTCTCGGCGCACACGCACCTCGCCTACAACCACGTCATCGACGGCCGGCCGGTCGTCTCGGCGGGGCAGTACGGCGAGAACCTCGGCCTCATGAACATCCAGGTCGACCCGAAGACGAAGGAGCTGCTCTCGATCACCAACGAGATCAAGCCCCTCACGTCCGCAGGCAAGCCGCTGTACCCGGCGGTGCCGGAGGTGCAGGCCATCGTCGACAAGGCGAAGGCGGAGGCCGACGTGCTGGGAGCGGTGAAGGTGGGCGACATCACCGCCGACTTCAACCGCGCGCGGCAGACCAACGGCTCGGAGAACCGCGGTGGCGAGTCCACCATCGGCAACTTCGTCGCCGACGTGCAGAAGTGGTCCACGGGTGCGGACATCGCGCTCATGAACCCGGGTGGCATCCGTGCCAACCTGACCTACGCGTCGAGCAACGCCGCCGACCCGAACGGCAACGTCACCTACCGAGAGGCGGCGACCGTCCAGCCGTTCGCGAACACCCTGGTCACGCTGACCCTCACCGGGACGCAGCTGAAGGGCGTGCTGGAGGAGCAGTGGCAGCCGGCCGGATCGGCGCGACCGTTCCTCAAGCTCGGCGTCTCCGAGGGTCTGGTCTACACCTACGACCCGACGGCGGCCGCGGGTTCGCGGATCACCTCGATCACGCTGAACGGCACCGCGATCGACCCGAACGGGGAGTACACGGTGGCGGCGAACTCCTTCCTCGCTGCGGGCGGCGACAACTTCGCCACCTTCAAGGAGGGCGCGGGCAAGCGGGACACCGGCAAGATCGACCTCCAGTCGATGGTCGACTGGTTCGACGCGAACAAGACGGCCTCGCCGGACCTCGCCCAGCGTGCGGTCGGCGTGACCGTCAGTCCGGCGGACGCCGACGGCTACCGCGCGGGCGACCAGGTGACGGTCTCGCTCTCCTCGCTGGCTTTCAGCGGTGGCGAGGCGGCACCGGGAGCGGTCACGCTGTCGCTCGGAGACACCCAGCTCGCGGCCGGCACGGTCGACCCGACCATCGTGGACACCACCGACGAGGGCGGCCGCGCCACCCTCACCTTCGCGGTGCCGTCCGGAGTGTTCGGTGAGCAGCAGCTCACGGTCGAGGTCCCGGCGACGGGCACGACGGTGCAGGTGCCGTTCACGATCGCCGGCGAGGAGGAGTTCGCGGGGACCATCGCGCTCGGCTCCTCGAAGGTGGCCGCGGGTAAGAAGCTCGACGTCACCGGCGAGGGCTACCAGCCCGGCGAGACCGTCACGGTGGAGCTCCGGCCGAAGAAGGGGCAGGGCGTCCAGGTGGGCACGGTGCAGGTCCGGCAGGACGGCACGTTCAGCGCCTCGGTGACGGTGCCGAAGAACGCCCAGCCCGGCAAGTACACCGTCGCGGTGGCGCAGGCCGATGGGGACGAGGCCACGGCCACGGTCACCGTCAACCGCGCCGGCGGCATCGGCGGGATCATCAAGGACATCGTCGACTGGCTGTGGGACCTCCTGACCGGATGGTTCTGATGCCGATCGGCGGATGACGAGGCGGAGGCCGTCGGGGAGACCCGCGGCCTCCGTCGTTCCCGCGGGGTCGGGGCGTCGCCCGCTGCCGACTAGACTGGGGGCATGCCCGAACCGAAAGTCGCCAGCTTTCCGGCGATCCGCGGTGCGCTGAAGTTCTACCAGATCGCGTCGATCATCACGGGAGTCATGCTGCTCCTGCTGCTCGCCGAGATGGTGCTGAAGTACACCCCGATCCACCTCGAGCTCTTCGCCGGAGGATCGGGCGGCCCGCTCTGGTTCGCCGGCGTCATCGCGGGGCCGGACTGCCAGTGGTGGTCGCTGTTCGCGCCGTGGACGAACTCGTGCGAGATGACCTCCCTCGGGGACGGCTTCAACATCTCGCTGTTCATCCTCGTCGCCCACGGCTGGTTCTACGTCGTCTACCTCTTCGCGTGCTTCCGCATGTGGAGCCTGATGCGCTGGCGTTTCCCGCGGTTCATCCTGCTCGCGCTCGGCGGCGTCGTGCCGCTGCTGTCGTTCTTCATGGAGGCGGTCGTCGCCCGTGAAGTCAAGACCTATCTCGCCACCCGGGAGGCCGCCGAGGCCTCCGCGATCGCTCCGGAAGGTGTCCGTTGACCGAACAGTCCGAGACCCAGCAGCGCCCCGCGCTCGTCGTCGACTTCGGCGCCCAGTACGCGCAGCTCATCGCCCGCCGCGTCCGCGAGGCCGGCGTCTACAGCGAGATCGTGCCGCACACCGCCACGGCCGAGGAGATCGCCGCCAAGAACCCCGTCGCGATCATCCTCTCCGGCGGACCTTCGTCGGTGTACGAGGAGGGCGCGCCGAAGCTCGACCCGTCGGTCTTCGACCTCGGCGTCCCCACGCTCGGCATCTGCTACGGCTTCCAG
This sequence comes from Microbacterium sp. GbtcB4, assembly GCF_019091465.1. Lineage (NCBI taxonomy): Bacteria > Bacillati > Actinomycetota > Actinomycetes > Micrococcales > Microbacteriaceae > Microbacterium > Microbacterium sp. GbtcB4. The sequence goes on along the minus strand of NZ_JAGXJJ010000002.1, from coordinate 13,076 downwards.
TACATGGCCCAGACCCTCGGCGGGGAGGTCGCGCACACCGGCCTCCGCGAGTACGGCGCCACGGATGCCGTCATCTCCGGCGACGGCGGCACGCTGCTCAGCGGGCAGCCGACCGAGCAGAACGTGTGGATGAGCCACGGCGACCAGGTCGCGAAGGCACCGGAGGGCTTCGAGGTGCTCGCGACGACGGAGGCCACGAAGGTCGCCGCGTTCGCGAACGAGGAGCGCGGCTTCTACGGCGTGCAGTGGCACCCGGAGGTCAAGCACTCCGACCACGGCCAGCGCGTGCTGGAGAACTTCCTCCACAAGGGGGCGGGCCTCGCGTCCGACTGGAACCCCGACAACGTGATCGCCGAGCAGGTCGAGCGCATCCGCGAGCAGGTCGGCGACGCCCGGGTCATCTCCGCGCTGTCCGGCGGCGTGGACTCCGCCGTCTCGACCGCTCTCGTGCACAAGGCCATCGGCGACCAGCTCACCGCCGTCTTCGTCGACCACGGTCTCCTCCGCAAGGGCGAGCGCGAGCAGGTCGAGAAGGACTACGTCGAGTCCACCGGTGTGCGGCTCATCACGGTCGACGCCGCGGAGACCTTCCTCGGCCATCTGAAGGGCGTGACCGACCCCGAGGAGAAGCGCAAGATCATCGGCCGCGAGTTCATTCGCGCGTTCGAGAAGGTGCAGCTCGACCTCGTCGAGGAGGCGAAGGCCGACGGCGGCGCCCCGGTGAAGTTCCTCGTGCAGGGCACGCTCTATCCGGACGTCGTCGAGTCGGGCGGCGGCGCGGGGACCGCGAACATCAAGTCGCACCACAACGTGGGGGGGCTGCCGGACGACCTCGACTTCGAGCTCATCGAGCCGCTGCGGGCCCTCTTCAAGGACGAGGTCCGCGCGATCGGCCGCGAGCTCGGCATCCCCGAGGCGATCGTCGGACGGCAGCCGTTTCCGGGGCCCGGCCTCGGCATCCGGATCATCGGTGAGGTCACCGCTGACCGTCTCGAGATTCTGCGTGAGGCCGACGCCATCGCCCGCGAGGAGCTGACCAAGGCGGGACTCGACCAGGAGATCTGGCAGTGCCCCGTCGTGCTCCTCGCTGACGTGCGCTCGGTGGGCGTGCAGGGCGACGGCCGCACCTACGGTCACCCGATCGTGCTGCGTCCGGTCTCCAGCGAAGACGCCATGACGGCCGACTGGACCCGTCTGCCGTACGACGTACTGTCGAAGATCTCGAACCGCATCACGAACGGCGTCCGCGACGTCAACCGCGTCGTGCTGGACGTCACGTCGAAGCCGCCGGGGACGATCGAGTGGGAGTAGGGGGCACGATGCCCCCGGTCTCGGCACCGGTCCTCCCGGACGCCGAGTATCTGGTGCTGTCCAGTCGCCTGATCCCGGGTCTGGACGGCGGGTACACCATCGCGACGCTCGCGCGCGCCAGGATGCTCGCTGGAGCGGGCGCCGGTGAGGGCCGGGGTCCGCAGCTCCTCACGTTCGACCCGGGAACGCGCGCGGATCACGCCGAGCACCGCCGCGTCTTCGCCGACCGCGGCGCGCTCGCGGACCCGGATCGTCTGCGGAACCTCTTCGACGAGGCCGTCGCCCCGCAGGGCGGAGCCGCCGCCTGGCTGCGGGACGCGGCAGACGATGCGGTGACGGCCGACCCCGATGTGGAGTACCGGGTGCTCGCGGACCCGGAGGGTCGTCCCTTCGTGGCCCTCCCGGTGATCCCCGGCGACCCGGACTGGCACCTCACGGACGAGCCCGTCCCCGTCCACGACGAGAGCGGTGCGGTCGTCGGGGCGCTGCACGGCTTCCGCGGGCTCTACGGCGCCTGGCTCGACCACGTCACGGCGGCGCTGGGCGACCGGCCGATCGTCGTGATCTGCGAATCCCGTCAGCTCGGCGAACTGGTCGCCGACTGGGGGGACCCGCGCGTGCGCATCCTGCACCCCATCCACACCATGCACGTGGAGGCGCCCTACACGCCCGACGCGACCCTCAACACGCTCTGGACGCGCTGGTTCCGGCTGGCCGACCGCTTCGACGCGGTCATCTGGCCGACCGCTACGCAGCGGGACGACGTCGTGGCGCGGTTCGGTGAGGCCGCCAACCATGTCGTGGTGCCGAATCCCATCGCGCCGGTCGAGCGTCGTGACGACCTGCGCGAGGAGGGTCTCGTGGTCGTGCTGGGTCGGCTCGCGGCCGGCAAGCGCATCGACCATTCCATCCGCGCTTTCGTCGAGGCGGACGTGCCGGGCTCCCGGATGGAGATCTGGGGCACGGGAGCGGAGCAGGAGCAGCTGGCGGCACTGATCGCCGAGCTCGACGCCGCGGACCGCGTGCGGCTCTGCGGCTATACCGCGGACCCGGCCACCGTGCTCGATCGTGCGTCCGTCCTGATCACCTCCACCGCGTTCGAAGGACAGCCGCTCGGCATCGTGGAGGCGCTCCTGCACGGCACGCCGGTGGTGTCCTACGACGTGCGGTACGGCATCCGCGATGTCCTCGGCGCGGGCGGTGGCGTTCTCGTCCCCGCGGGAGACATCGCTGCGCTGGGCGCTGCGCTGCGGGAACTGCTGACCGACCCGGAGCGTCTGACGGCGCTGCGTGCCGAGGCGCCGGCCGTCGCTGCGGCGTGGAGTCCGGAGCGGTCGATGGAGGCGCTGGCCGCGACCATCTCAGCCGTCGTGCAGGCTCCGTCACGGCGCCGCTGAAACGCGACCGTCCCGATGGGGCGTCGCGGTACGTCGGGTCCGTAGCGCTCCCGCGCCCCCGGCCCCGACGATGTCGAACAGGGCGCCCGGCGTGGGAGCGGAAAGAACTTTCGCCCCCGATGTCGATCTCCGCCGTTCCCGTTCGACGTCTGTGATGAGAGGGTCGAGACACGGCCCTTCGGAACAAGGAGAACATCATGAAGTTCATGCTCATCATGCGCGCGACCGACGACGCGGTGGCGGCATATCAGGAGATGCCCTTCGAGCAGGTCATCGAGGCCATGGGCCGGTACAACGAGTACATGATGAAGGCGGGCGTCCTCGTCGCGGGCGAGGGGCTGACCGACGCGGCCGAGGGCTTCGTCGTCGACTTCAGCGCCGAGAAGCCGCTCATCACTGACGGCCCCTATGGGGAGACGAAGGAGCTTTTCAACGGCTTCTGGATCATCGAGGTCTCCTCGCGGGAGGAGGCCGCGGAATGGGCGAGCCGGGCGCCGCTCGGACCGGGATCGTTCCTCGAGGTGCGCCGGGTGACCGGGCCGGAGGACTTCCCCGCCGACAACGAGTGGATCGAGAAGGAGGCGGGCTGGCGGGAGGAGCAGGCCCGCCGCGCCGAGCAGGCGTGACGCCGCTCCGCTGATGGACCGCTCACCCGACCCCGTGACGAGCTCGGCCGCCTCCGCGCAGGAGGCGGCCGAGCGGGCCGTCGCGGCGGTGTGGCGCATCGAGTCCGCGCGCATCGTCGGCACACTGACGCGCATGGTCGGCGACTTCGGTCTGGCGGAGGACCTCGCGCAGGAGGCTCTGGTCGCCGCGCTGCGGCAGTGGCACGTTGAGGGGGTGCCACGCAACGCCGCGGCGTGGCTCACGACCGTGGCGAAGCGGAAGGCGGTGGACGGGTGGCGCCGCCGCGAGCGGCTGGACGACCGCCTCGCTCTGATCGCGCACGACCTCGAACGGGAGAAGGCGCAGGGGCCCGAGCTGCCCTGGGACCCGGATGCCGTGGACGACGATGTGCTGCGCCTCCTCTTCATCGCGTGCCACCCGGTGCTCTCCCGGGAGGCGCAGGTCGCGCTGACGCTGCGGGTCGTGGGTGGTCTGTCGAGTGAGGAGATCGCCCGCGCCTTCCTCGTCCCCACGGCGACCGTGCAGCAACGGATCGTGCGCGCGAAGAAGACGCTGGCGGCCGCGCACGCGCCGTTCGAGTTGCCGCCGCGGGAAGAGCAGCCGGCGCGGCTCGGCGCGGTCCTCGGTGTGCTCTATCTCATCTTCAACGAGGCGCACGCGGCCAGCAGCGGTCCGGAGTGGATGCGGCCGGAGCTGAGCGACGAGGCCATCCGGCTCGCCAGGGTGCTCGCCGCGCTGCAGCCTCGGGAACCGGAGGTTCACGGCCTGCTCGCGCTCCTGGAGCTCACCGCCGCACGCTTCCCGGCGCGGACCGACCGGAACGGGAACCCGGTGCTGCTCGCGGATCAGGACCGTCGGCGGTGGGACCGCAGCCGCATCGCGCGGGGGAGAGCGGCCCTGGCGCGGGCGGACGGGCTCGGCCGTGGACGCGGCCCCTACAGTCTGCAGGCCGCCATCGCCGAATGCCATGCCGTCGCGCCGTCCCTAGAGGAGACCGAGTGGGACCGCATCGTCGTCCTCTACGAGGCGCTCAGCCGGCTCACTCCGTCCCCGGTGGTGGAGCTCAATCGCGCGGCCGCCGTGGCCATGGCCACCGGGCCCGCCTCCGCCCTGCGGCTGATAGATGAGTTGGCGGCGTCCGGGGCGCTGCACGGCTACCACCTGCTTCCCGCCACGCGCGGCGAGCTGCTGCGCCGACTCGGGCGGGAGAGCGAGGCGCGCAGCGAGTTCGCGGCGGCCGCGGGACTGGCCGGCAACGACCGTGAGCGCGAGCTCCTGGAGCGCAAGGCGCGTGGCGCCGCGAGCTGACCGGCCGCGGCACGAAAAGACCCGCCCCTCACGGATGCTCTCGCAGCCGTGAGGGACGGGCGTGGGTGACGCGGAGCGCGTCGAGTGGGGTCTGCGTCAGTCGTTGACCCGCTGGCCGCGGCCGGCGATGAGGCCGTAGATCAGCAGCACGATGATCGAACCGCCGATGGCGAGGAGCCAGGTCCCGAGGTCCCAGAACTCGGTGAGCGGACGGTTGAGGATCAGGCTGCCGAGCCAGCCGCCGAGCAGGGCGCCGACGACGCCGAGCAGCAGGGTGATGAACCATCCGCCACCCTGCTTGCCGGGCAGGATCAGCTTCGCGATGGCTCCGGCGATGAGGCCGAGAAGAAGAAAGCCGAGAAAACTCATGGTCAGCTCCTTGGGTCAGGAGCCCCGGGGTGCCGGGGCTTCGTGACACCTACTGTGCCCGGCCGCGGAATCGCGTGCCAACCCCTTGCGCGCTCCCTCCCGGATATGGCAAGAGGCCCGCCTTCCCAGGGAGACGGGCCTCTTGTCGCGACGGATCGCGTCAGTTGTTGCCGCGGGCGATCGCGATGATCCGGAGGATCTCGACGTAGAGCCAGACGACCGTGACCATGATGCCGAAGCCGCCGAGCCAGCCGTACTTGCGCGGAGCGCCGTTGCGGACGCCCTGCTGGATCTGGTCGAAGTCGAGCACCAGGGAGTACGCCGCCATGATCACGACCAGGACGCCGATGATGAGGCCGAGCGGGATGCCCATGATCTCCTGGCTGAAGAGTCCGAAGGCGTTGGTGTTGACGCCGGTCCACATGAGGACGAGGTTCAGGAGCGAGAAGACCAGGTAGCCGATCATCGCGATCATGAAGATCTTCGTGGCCTTCTTGGACGCGCGGATCTTGCCGCTCGCGAAGAGGGCGAGGGTCACGCCGACGACCGAGACGGTCGCGAGCGTCGCCTGGAAGACGATGCCGGGCCAGCGGACCTCGAAGAACGCCGAGATGCCGCCGATGAAGAGGCCCTCGAAGGCCGCGTAGGCGAAGATCAGCGCGGGGCGGACCTTCTTGCGCGAGGTGAAGGTGATGACCATCGCCAGCACGAAACCGCCGAGCGCCCCGAGGGCCCAGGGCAGCACGTTGACGGCGGCGGGGTTGTACGGGTCGTAGCGCGGCACGTCGAGGCCGCCGAGCGTCAGCACCCAGCCGACGGCGGCGGTGACGAGGAGGATGCCGAAGAGGCCGGCGGTCTTCCACACGGTGTCCTCGACGGACATCCGGTCGGTCTCGAGGGCGCCCGCGGCGGGAGCGGCGTACATGCCCTCGAGCTGCGCGTTGGCGGCGGCATCCATCGCGCCGTGCTGGAGCGACGCGGCCTGCGCGCCCTGAGCGCCCTGGGGCGCACCCGGGTAGGTCGCGACGTTGCGCGGGTCCTGCTGCTGGAAAGCAGGATTGTTGAAAGCGAAGTTGCTCATCAGGTGGGCCTCACTCCAAAAGGGGGGTCGTAGGTCGCTTTCCTCCACGATACCCGTGAGGCGACACTCCCGGGGTGCCTTACGCTGTGAGCGTGCCCAGCAAATCCCCGCTCGTCATCGGGCACCGCGGTGCCCCGGGCCACCGACCGGAGCACACCCGCTCGTCCTACGAGCTCGCCCTCGCGATGGGGGTCGACGCCGTCGAGCCGGATGTGGTCGCCACCCAGGACGGCGTCCTGGTCGTGCGGCACGAGAACGAGATCTCCGGCACCACGGACGTCGCCGATCACCCCGAGTTCGCCGACCGCCGCACGACGCGGCGCGTGGACGGCGCCGCACTGACCGGCTGGTTCACGGAGGACTTCACCTGGGCGGAGCTGTCCACGCTGCGCTGCCGGGAACGGCTGCCGAAGCTCCGGGCATCCAGCGCCTCCTTCGACGGCACAGAACCCATCCTGCGCCTGCGCGACGTCCTGGACCTCGTACGGGCGGCCGCGCAGGAGCAGGGCCGGCCGATCGGCGTCGTGCTCGAGGTGAAGCACGCCACGCATTTCGCGAGCATCGGGCTCGACCTCGCGCCCCTCATCGCGCAGGAGCTGCGGGATGCGGGGTGGGCGGCGGGGGAGCTGCCGCTGATCGTGGAGAGCTTCGAATCGACCGTGCTCGGACAGCTCCGCGCCGTGGGGGTCGACGCGAGCTTCGTCTACCTCATCGAGGCGGCGGGACAGCCGTACGACCTCCTCGTCGCCGAGGGGTCGAAGGCCCTGAGCTACCCGGAGACCGTGACCCCCGGGAGTCTGGACCGCCTGGTCGGTCGGGTCGACGGGATCAGCGTCGACAAGAAGATGCTCCTGGTGCCGGGCACGGCGCTGGTCGCCGATGCGCACGCCCGCGGCTTGACCGTCTTCACGTGGACCTGCCGCCCGGAGAACGCCTTCCTCGCGGCGCCCTACCGCGGTCCGGGAGGCAAGAGCGCGTTCGGGCACTACGAGGCCGAGTGGGGCGTGATCGCCCGGCAGGGCGTGGACGGCGTCTTCGTCGACCACCCCGATCTCGGCGTGGCGTTCTTCCGCAGCTGACCCGTCGGGTCAGAGCGTGCGGTCGAACGCGCCCTGACGGGTGGAGACGATCTCCTTGCCGAGCGGCATGAGCGACACCGGGACCATCTTGAAGTCGGCGATGCCCATCGGGATGCCGATGATGGTGATGCACAGCGCGAGTCCCGACACGATGTGGCCGAGCGCGAGCCACCACCCCGCGAGGATGACCCAGAGCACGTTCCCGAGGAACGACCCGACGCCGGCCGTCGGCTTGCTGACGACCTCGCGCCCGAACGGCCAGATGGCGTAGGCGGCGATACGGAACGACGCGATGGCCCACGGGATCGTGATGATCGGGATGCACAGCAGCAGGCCGGCCAGCACGTAGCCGAGGAAGAGCGCCCAGCCCGCGAGGATGACCCAGATGATGTTGAGGATCGTGCGCATACAGCGATTGTGTCACCCGCGGCGCGGCGCGGCTGGGCATCAGCCCGGAGGTCCCCCGCGCTCGCGCCCGGCGATGCCAGACTGACCGCATGACCGGAATAGTGGTGGACGACGTCAGCAGGGCGTTCGGGGACGTGCAGGCCGTGCGAGGGGCCACGCTGCGGGCAGAGGCGGGAAGGGTGACGGGACTGGTGGGCCCGAACGGCGCGGGCAAGACGACGCTGCTCCTCATGCTCGCCTCGCTGCTCGCCCCCGACAGCGGCTCGATCCGCATCGGCGGCATCGACCCCGAAGCCGACCCGCTCGCCGCCCGTCGCGTGCTGGGGTGGATGCCGGACGCCCTCGGCGCCTGGCCCTCGCTCACGGCCCGCGAGACGATCGTGACCACGGCCCGCCTCTACGGGATCGACCGCGCGGACGCGGAGCGGCGGGCGCAGCACCTCCTCGGTCTCGTCGGCCTGGGAGAGCTCGCGGATTCCGCCGCGAAGGTGCTCTCCCGCGGGCAGAAGCAGAAGCTCGGCCTCGCCCGCGCTCTCGTCCACGACCCGCAGGTGCTGCTCCTCGACGAGCCGGCGTCGGGTCTCGACCCCGAGGCCCGCGTGCAGTTGCGGGTGCTGCTGCGCCGCTTCGCGGCCGAAGGACGCACGGTCCTCATCTCCAGCCACGTGCTGTCCGAGCTGGAAGAGGTCGTCGACGACGCGGTCTTCCTCGTCGGCGGGGCCGTCGTGGATGCCGCCCCGGCGCAGAGCACGGTCCGCGCCTGGCGGGTGCGGCTCGCGGGTGCGACCGCGGAGCGCCTGAACGCGGACACGTGGCAGGTCGCGTCGACTCTCGGGCTGGCGCCCGAGTCTCTCGCCGTGGACCGCGGCGCCGTCCTCGTCGGCTTCCCCGGGGAGGATGCCGCCGCCCGGTCGCTGCGTCTCCTCGTGGAGGCGGGGCTGCCGGTCGCGGAGTTCGCACCTGCACAGAGCGATCTGGAGCACACGTTCCTCGCCCTCCGGCACCCGCAGCCGCCCGCGGAGACGACCCCGCCGCCCCCGCCGCCTGCGGCGCCCCACGGAACGGAGGCGGGAGCATGAGCCTCGCGAACATCGGCGTCATCGCGCGCCTCGAACTGACCCAGCGGCTGCGGAGCGTCGGCTGGTACGTGCTCCTCGGCGTCTTCGCGCTCGTGCTCCTCGGCGTCACCGGCCTGTCGTTCGCCGTGTACTCCTGGGGGGAGGACGTCGGGGCGGGCGTGTCGTCCATCGTCGTCAACGTGGTCCTGCTGCTCGTCGTGCTCGTCTCTCCCACCCTCAGCGGCAACGCCATCAACGGCGACCGGGAGGCGGCCACGCTCGCGCCGATCCAGGTCACCGCGGCGTCGACCGGCGACATCATGCTGGGCAAGCTGCTCGCGGCGATCGCGACGGGCGGCGCGTTCCTCCTGGTGGCGGTTCCCTTCCTCGCGGCGTCGCTGCTGGCGGGCGGGACCGATCCAATCGTGCTGTTCGTGGCGCTGCTCATCCTCGCCGTCGAGATCATCATCGTCGCCGCGATCGGCGTCGGCCTGAGCGGACTCATCGCCCGCCCGCTCTTCTCCGTCGCGTCCACCTACCTCGTGGTGTCCGCGCTCGTCATCGGCACGATCATCGTCTTCGCGCTCGGCGGTCTGGCCGTGCGCAGCGAGGCGACGAGCTACAGCCGCCCCTACGACAGCAACGGCAACGTGGACTGCGAGAGCTGGGAGGAGTACAGGTACGAGGCGCCGCGGTTCGACCTCGTGTGGTGGGCGCTCGCCGCCAACCCGTTCGTCGTGCTCGCCGACGCGACCCCCACCGAGTTCAGCAAGGACGGCTACCCGGTCGATCTGTACGGGCAGATCAAGTGGGGTGTCCGCAGCGCGCAGCTCTCGCCGCTGGAGCAGCGCTGGGACGACTGCGATCCGGAGAGCGGTTCGCAGACGGCCGAACAGGTGATCGACGAGACCGTGCCGAGCTGGTTCGTCGGGCTCGGCGTGCAGGTCGTGCTCGCCGGAGCGCTGTTCGCGGGAGCATGGGCTCGCACCCGGACGCCCGCGCGGCGGCTGCCGCCCGGCACGCGGATCGCCTGAGCGGCGGGGCCGAGGAAGACGCCACCGACCGTTCACCGGCCGTCCACCGACGGGTCGACGGACGGCCATGCGGCAGCGGTGGTCTGGACGGGTACCCGTCTGCGCTCAGTCGAGCCATCTTCCAGGAGCCCCCATGCCCCGACTGCACTCCGTGGCGGCCGTCACGGCGGCGTGCGCGCTGAGCGCCGCCGCCCTGATCGCCGCCCCCGTCGCCGCCTCCGGTGCCATCCCTCCCGGCGAGCCTGCGCCGACCGACGACGCAGGGCTCGTCCTCAACGAGATCGTCTACGACGACGCGGCGACCGGGCTGGCCGACCAGATCGAGATCTACAACGCGGGCTCGGCGAGCGTCGACCTGACCGGCTGGCGGGTCTCGGACGAGAAGCGCGACAGCTTCGGCGCGGCACCGGCCGGGACGGTGCTCGCGCCGGGCGCGTTCCTCGTCCTGGTGAAGGACGTGGACTTCGCCTTCGGGCTGGGCAAGGGGGACGAGGTCGTCCTCCACGACCCGGAGGGGGTCGAGGTCGATTCCTACGCCTACGCGAACACCGCGCCGCTGGCGGTCTGGGCGCGCTGCCCCGACGGGACGGGCGACTGGGCGCATGCCACGGCGGCGACACCGGGCGCGCCCAACGACTGTCAGGTCGCGCCGGTCGCGGGGTCGATCCGCATCAACGAGGTCGACTCGCAGCCGGCCGACTGGGTCGAGTTCCACAACCCGGGGACGGAGGCGCTCGATGTCTCCGGGTACGAGATCCGCGATAACTCCGATGACCACCGGTGGCGCTTCCTGCCGGGCACCACGATCGAACCAGAAGCGTTCCTCGTCGTCGATGAGGGCACGATCGGGCTCGTCGACGGCGTGGAGGCGGCGTTCCGCGACCCGATCGGCATCGGTAGCGCCGACCGCATCCGCCTCTTCGACACCGCGGGCACGCTCGTCGACGATACGCAGCCCTGGGAGGGACACGCCGCCATCGACGGGGACTTCGCCGCCGCCACGCTCGCGCGCTGCCCGGACGGTACCGGCGCTTTCGTGCTCGCGTACGCGACCCCGGGAGCGGCGAACTCCTGCGTCCTCCCTGATGTCGCGATCAACGAGATCGAGTCCAACGGCGACGCGACCGACTGGGTCGAGGTCGTGAACACCGGCAGCACCGCGGTCGACCTGTCCGGCTGGACCGTCATGGACGGCGATCCGGTCGGACACGCCTCGGAGACGACGCCGCTGCCGGCGGGGACGCTGCTGCCTCCGGGCAGATACCGGGTCTTCGATCAGCCCGCCGACTTCGTCTTCGGGCTGGGCAACGGCGACACCGTGACGCTGCGGGACGCGAACGGACTCATGATCGACGAGCACGTCTACTCCGCGCACGCCGACGGCGTCTGGGCACGCTGCGCCGACGGGACGGGCGCGTTCGTCGACGCGCCGGCAGCGACGAAGGGCCAGCGCAACGCCTGCGGGAACCCGGTGCGGATCAACGAGGTCGAGTCGGACGGCGGCGCGCCGGACGACTGGATCGAGCTCGTCAACCCGACCGGCGCCTCGCTCGAGATCGGTGGCGTCGTCGTGAAGGACGACGACGACGCCCATGCCTACACCGTTCCCGTCGGCACGACGATCCCGGCCGGAGGCTTCTTCGTCATCGAGCGTTCGGCCCTCGGCTTCGGGCTGGGCGCGGGCGACGCCGTCCGCCTCTTCGACGGTGAGCTGCTCATCGACGAGACCGCCTGGGGCGAGCGCCACGTGGCGACCTCCTGGGGCCGCTGCCCTGACACCACGGGAGCCTTCGCGGCGACCGCGACGCCGACGAAGGGCGCGCCGAACGTGTGCGCGGGCGAGGTCGCCGTCGGCACCTGGCCGGGGTCGGCCGAAGTGCGGGTGCTCGACGACGTGCCGACGTTCCTCGAGGACAGCTCCGGCCTCGACGTGCAGGAGACCGCGGACGGGGCATTCCTCTGGGCCGTGGACAACGGCGAGGGGCGCATCTGGAAGCTCGAGGCCCACGCGGACGGCTCGGTGGAGAAGGCCGCGGGCTGGGACGAGGGCAAGCGTGTGCGCTTCGCCAGGGACGCCGGGAACCCGGGCGCCGCAGGGCCGGACACCGAAGGCATCACGGTCGACGGGAGGGGCCTGGTCTACGTGGCGTCCGAGCGCGACAACAGCGCCAAGGGCGTGAACCAGAACGTGCTGCTGCAGGTCGATCCGGACGCGGCGGCCGGCGATCTCGTGGCGCAGCGGGAATGGGATCTCACGGCGATGCTCCCGGCGGTCGGCGCGAACCTCGGCATCGAGGCCGTGCAGTGGGTGCCGGACAGTGCGCTGAACGGAAAGCTCTTCGACGACACCACCGGGACCGCCTACGACCCGGCCGTGCATCCGGGACACGGCGACGGCCTCTTCTTCGTCGCGGTGGAGGACAACGGGCACGTCTACGCCTTCGCGCTCGCCGCGGACGGCACGGCCACGCTCGTCTCCGAGATCTCCCCCGGGCTCACCGGTGTCATGGCGCTCGACTGGGATGCCGTCCGCGGCACCCTGTGGGCGGTGTGCGACGACGGCTGCCAGGGCCGCTCCGCAGAGCTCACCTTGAACGGGACCGCCCGGCCCGGGATCGCTCACTACGCGCGGCCCGCCGGCATGCCCGACATCAACAACGAGGGCTTCGCGACGGCTCCCGCGTCGCTCGCGGTCGACGGACAGCGTCCGGTGTGGTGGTTCGCCGATGGCTTCGCCTCGGAGGCGCTGCGCACCGGCACGCTGCCGGGCGGCACAGGCGCCGAGAACCCCGGTGGGGAGAACCCCGGCGGCGAGAACCCTGGTGGGGAGAACCCTGGTGCGGAGAACCCGCCGCTTCCCGGCACGGAGCTCGTGGACGGCAACCGCCACGGCGTCACCGTCGATCCGGCGGTGGCCGCACCGGGGCAGCGGGTCACCGTCACGGTCGGCGCGGATGCCGCGGGAGCGCGGGCGGAGGTCTGGATGTACTCCGTCCCGGTCCGCCTGGCTGCCGGGACGCTTTCGGCGACGGGTGCCCTCACGGTCACCGTTCCGGTGGACGCGCCACTGGGCGCGCACCGCATCGCGGTCTACGCGGCGGATGGGACGCTCCTCGGCTGGGCCGACCTGCGCGTCACCGCCGCGGGCGAGGGGCTGGCCGCGACGGGAGCGGACCTGCCGGTGGCCGCCACCGCGCTCGCGTTGATGCTCCTCACGACCGGGGTCCTCGCGCTGCGCCGTCGGAAGCGCACCGCCTGACCGGGGGAGGGGTGCGGGCGGTCGCCTGCATCCCTCCCCGACGCGGACCGCGATGTCGGTGCCGCCGCCTAGGTGCGTGGGTCAGATCCTTCCGTTAACGCGCCGGGGTGAATCCGGTGGATAGCGCGGGGTGCTGGGAGAATCG